>NZ_JBRIIR020000016.1:0-74651 GCF_052976925.2 Halpernia sp. GG3 | reverse complement strand
ATAAGGAAAAATTTCGAGGAATTCCTTCAGGTTTAAAAGTGAGTGTTATTGTGCCCGCATATAATGAGGAAATAAATGCCGTAAGAACAGTCAATTCTCTTTTGAAACAGGATTATGAATTTCTTGATATCGTTTTTGTTGATGATGGAAGTAAAGACCTGACCTTTGAAAATGTAAAGAAAGCATTTGAAGGCAATTCGAAGGTAAAAGTTTTAACTAAACCAAATGGAGGAAAGGCCTCTGCTTTAAACTTTGGAATTTCACATACAGAATCAGAATTTGTAGTTTGTATTGACGCAGATACGCAGTTAAAAGAAGATGCAGTTTCAAGATTGATGGACGCTTTTTACATGGAAAATTTACCACAGGAAACGGGTGCTGTTGCCGGAAATGTTAAGGTTGGTAACGAAATCAACATGATAACCAAATGGCAAAGTATTGAATATATTACCTCACAAAATTTTGATAGAAGGGCTTTTGGTTATTTAAACTGTATTACGGTAATCCCAGGTGCGATCGGTGCTTTTAGAAGAAATGCGGTAATTGAATCGGGTGGTTTTACGACGGATACTTTAGCAGAAGATTGTGATTTAACTATGAGGTTGCATAAAACAGGTTATATTATCGCCAATTGTAATGATGCGCTTTCTTATACTGAAGCGCCGGAAACAATTGGTCAGTTTTTAAAACAGAGATTCCGCTGGAGTTTTGGTATTTTACAAAGTTTCTGGAAACACCGGGATGCAATTTTCCGTACGGAATACAAAAATTTTGGTAGAATCGCTTTACCCAACATTTTACTTTATCAAATTATTTTACCTTTTCTAGCACCTTTGGCAGATTTACTTTTGGTATTGAGTTTACTGCTTTCCGGTTTTGGACTTATTGTAGCAGATCCCTATCACATTATTTTATATTATATCATTTTCTCTTTGGTTGATATTTTAGGCGCTGCCATTGCGTTTGCTTTTGAAAGAGAAGATTTTAAAAAATTGATCTGGATGATTCCTCAGCGTTTGGTTTACCGCCAGCTGATGTATTATATTTTATTTAAATCTATCCGGAAAGCTTTGAAAGGTGAAATTCAAAACTGGGGTGTCTTGAAAAGAACAGGAAATGTGAAAGAACAAGCCAGTAATTAAATATTAAAAATAGACTTTGTTAAGGTTTTGACATTTAAAAAATATTTGTACTGAGAAAGCAATTTTGCAAAAGACTAATGAAAAATTTACATCCTATTTTACTATCAATCACTTTTAATAAATGAAAGAAAAGCTACTTTACAAAGCCGTAAAAATCGCTGAAAAAGCCCACAGAAAACAAACTGACAAATTTGATGCTCCGTATATCGGACACGTTATGCGCGTAATGAACTCAGGAAAAACAATTGATGAAAAAATTGTGGGAGTTTTGCACGATGTCATTGAAGATTGCCCGGAAGTTTCTTTGGATGATTTAAGATTTGAGGGTTTTTCTGAAGAAGTTGTTTTCGCAATTGATTGTCTAACAAAAACTGACGATTTAATGGATTATGATAACTTTATTAAAAAGGTAGAACAGTCACCCCTCGCGATTGCTGTCAAAATCAATGATTTAAAAGACAATATGGATTTGACCCGTTTTATAACATTAATGACGGAAAGAGATTTAAAAAGACTAAACAAGTACCTGAAAGCGTACCATTATTTAATCGAAAAGTACTGATAATTTAGTTAAAAGTTTTGTCAGAATCTTCTAATAGCTTATTTAAATCACGAAGTTCATCCTCAGTTAAGTCCCGCCATTTTCCGGAAGGAAGATCCAGTTTAATATTCATGATCCGAAGGCGTTTAAGTTTTTTAACTTCGTAACCAAGATATTCACACATACGACGAATTTGTCGGTTTAAACCTTGTGTTAATACGATCCTAAATTGAAAATTATCTAATTTCTCAACTTCACACTTTTTTGTAACGGTATCTAAAATTGGAATGCCATTTTTCATTTTTTCAATAAAAGTGTGCGTAATTTGTTTATCCACGCGAACCAAATATTCTTTCTCGTGGTTATTTCTAGCGCGCAAAATTTTATTAACAATGTCGCCGTCATTCGTCATTAAAATTAGACCTTCGCTGGGTTTATCTAATCTTCCAATAGGAAAAATCCTTGTTGGGTGATTGACGAAATCTACGATATTATTTTGCTCTCTTTTTTGATCAGTCGTGCAAACAATACCAATTGGTTTATTTACCGCAATATAAACAGGCTTTTCAGTATTTTCTTTAATTAATTTTCCTTCAACCCGAACTTCATCTTCATCTGAAACTTTTGTTCCCATCGCAGGAACTTCACCGTTGATGGTGATTTTCCCCTCCCCTAATAGTTTGTCAGCTGCTCTGCGAGAGCAAAATCCTACTTCTGAGAGATATTTGTTTATGCGTGTTTTTTCCTGCATTTACTTAAAATTCAAACTCATTTTCTAAACATTTTTCATTTGCATTTTCGATGAAATAATCACCAATTTTTGTTCGCCTTAGTTTAGTTAAATAGGCACCAACTTCCAATTTTTCACCAATATCATTTGCTAAACTTCTTATGTAAGTTCCTTTGCTACAACCCACAGTAAAACTGACAAAGGGCAAATCAATTTCTATTTCACTTAGGTGAGAAATAATAATTGTACGACTTCTCGTCACCACTTCTTCACCTGCTCTTGCTAAACTGTAAGCTCTTTTTCCGTCAATTTTTACTGCAGAAAAAATAGGTGGTTTTTGTTCTATTTCACCGATAAATTGACTTAAAACTTCGAAAATATTTTCCTCAGTAATTTTCGAAATGTCTTTTGGTAAAATTTCAGGTTTCTCCGTGTCGTAACTTTCTGTTTGAAAGCCAAGTTTTATCTCTGTGCGGTATTCTTTTGGCGCGTCCTGAATTTCTGAGATTCTTTTAGTGAATTTTCCAGTACACACAATAAGTAGACCTGTCGCTTTTGGATCTAATGTTCCCGCGTGACCAATTTTAAATTTCTTAGGTAAATCAAATTGTTTTCTAAGTTTATACTTCAATTTATTTACCGCCTGAAAACTCGTCCAGTCTAAAGGTTTATCTATAAGAATAATTTGCCCGTCTAAAATATCTTGATCCGTCATACTTAAAAACTAAAATTTGAAAAAAAATATACTTTAAGCAGCCCGACTTGAGTGAAAATCCTTTTTTTATTGCGGTTAACTAATGTTTTATAAAGGCAGTTCACATGAAAGGCAATAAAAAAAGATTGGGAACGGAAGGCGGAAAAAGCTGCCCAAAATAATTTATTTGGAATAATTGAAATAAATTAAAAGTGCGATCCCCACGATAATTCTATACCAACCCCACGGTTTAAAACCATATTTATTTAACAGAGAAATAAAAGATTTTATAGCAATTAAAGCCACAATAAATGCGATAATATTTCCCAAGAAAAAAAGTAAAATATGCTGATGATCAGCCATTATCATTTGATAACCTTTCATAGGATTTGCTGTTCCTTTTCCCCAGGTTTTAACAAAAACTGAGAAAACTGTAACGGCAGCCATCGTGGGAACTGCTAAGAAAAAAGAAAATTCTGCAGCTGCTTTGCGGGTTAATTTTAGTGTCATCCCACCGATAATTGAAGCCGCGCTTCTACTTGTTCCAGGCATCATGGCGAGACATTGCCAAAAACCAATTATGACTGCTTTTTTTATGGACAGTTCTTTTTCATCATGAACAGTGGGGTTTTTAAACCAATTATCCACAAATAGTAAAACGATTCCACCCAATACGAGCATCGATGAAATCGCTATTTGATTGCCCAAAATAACTTCAATTTTATCGTTAAATAAAAATCCTAAAACCAAAGCGGGAATTACAGCGAAAACCAGTTTATAGTAAAATTTAAGATTAGAAAAATCAAAAAACTTTTTCCAGTAGGCTGCAACAACTGCTAAAATAGCTCCGAACTGTATGGAAACCTGAAACATTTTTAAAAATTCTGTTTCCTGCATTCCCATTAAATTGGCAGCAAATCCCATATGTGCGGTTGAAGAAATTGGTAAAAATTCTGTTAAACCTTCTATGATTGCGAGAATAATTGCTTGTATTGTATCCATAGTTTTGTTTCAAAAAAAATTGCCAAAAATTTTAATCTTGACAAATTATTTAATTTTCGTTTTAATGATTTCTTTAAACTTTATTTTTTTTCATGATTGCAAAAATCTGAATCACGAAACCAGCAATTACAAATAAAGGTGCAATTCTTACCCTTCTTATGGAGAAAATAGCGTCATTCCAAACATTTGGATCGAATTTACCATCAACTGTATTCGCATCGGGACCCATCATTAAAATAAATCCGATCACGGTTATCACAAAGCCAATGATCATCAATTTATAATTGCTTTTACCAAAGTAAAATTCCTGTTTATTGTCGGGAACTATTTCCTTTTGACCATACTGATCAGCGGAAAATTTATAATTTTTTTTTGCCATTATGAGTAATATAAATCATCTGCATTAGAACGGAGAAAACGCCATGTGGCAACGATTGTGCTCAGTACAGTTATAAAAATACCAATTGAAAAAACGACTAAAATTAAATAAATATACTGATCTGTTTCCTGAACAAAAGGTGTTTTAATATTTGTAGTGAAATAATACCAAACTCCAAATAAAGCGAGTAAGCCTAAGACTGCCCCAACCGCACCCAAAATAACTGCTTCCAAAATGAAAGGTTTTAAAATAAATCGCCTTTTGGCGCCAACTAATTGCATCGTTTTAATAATAAATCTTTTTGAAAATATTTTTAAACGAATTGAATTATTAATTAAAACAATTGCTAAAACAAGAAATAAAATCGACAGTCCCAAAACCCATTTTAGAATCGTATCAAGTTTTCCATATACTTTTGCAGAATCTGAATCATTCTTCACATCTACAATTCCAGGAATACTTTTTAATTGCTTGATTGCAATTTTTACATGGATAGAATCTGTGTATTCGGGTTTTAAAGAAACTTCTACAGAAGATGGAAAAATATCTGCCTCAAACAAGGCCTGACTGTCAATTCCCAAACTTTTCTTAGCTTCTACAGTTGCTTGCTTTCTCGAAATGTACGTGGCACGACGAACACTTGGTAAAACTTCAATTTTTTTCAAAGCATCCTGTTCTTGTGCCGCAACTTTAATGGAATCTTTGGCAGTGAAATTCTGATCAAAATACGCATTAACAACCAATTGCTCCTTTAAGTAATCTGAGTACTTTTGTGCATTTAATAAGATAACACCGAAAAGTCCCACTAAAAATAAAACGAGCGCAATACTCACTACTACGGTTATATTGCTGGATCTTAGTCTGCTTTTATTAAAATCTTCAACTGTCTTTGCCATTAAATCTACAATTTTGCGCTAAATTAGAAAAAATCTTCCGAAATTTGCCCTAGAAATCAAAAAATGAGTGTTAACATATCATAAATAATGATTTACAAATTATTAGTTTTCAAATAAATTTAAAAAAAATCACTTTGAGCGTAAGAGCAAAAAAACATTTAGGACAGCACTTTTTAACGGACGAAAGTATTGCAGAAAATATTGTGGAATCTCTAGATTTTACAAATGATGAAGTTATATTAGAAGTTGGCCCCGGAATGGGCGTATTGACGAAATATCTGATAAAAAAAAATCAAGAATTGCTTCTGGCAGAAATTGATGAAGAATCTGTTGATTACTTAAAACAAAATTATTTAAATCTAAATGACAGCAATTTTATCGGTGATTTTTTAACTTTTAACTTTCCTGAAACTGATTCGCAAGTCGCCGTCATTGGAAATTTCCCGTATAATATTTCTTCTCAAATTTTGTTCAAAATAATTGAAAATTACACAAAAGTTCCACAAATGGTTGGAATGTTTCAAAAGGAAGTCGCAGAAAGAGTTGCAGCGGTTCCACGAACAAAAGATTACGGAATACTATCAGTTTTAGTACAGGCCTATTATGACGTAGAATATCTTTTTACAGTTCATGAGAATGTTTTTGATCCGCCGCCAAAAGTGAAATCTGGCGTGATCAAACTTCGCAGAAATTTAACGGAAGGCTTAGAAGGAAATGAAATATTGTTTAAAAAAATAGTAAAAGCAGGTTTCGGACAGAGACGTAAAAAGCTAAGCAATTCTTTAAAAGTTATAGGAATTCCTGAAAATTTATTTGAACACCGTTTTATGACGCAGCGGGCGGAAGAACTTTCTGTAATAGAATTTCTGGAACTGACGCATTTATGGGAAGCAAAGTAATAACTATTCTTTATAAAAGTAAAAACACCATTTCAGCTAGTGAAATGGTGTTTTTACTTTTATAAATTTAAATTTATTTTTTCACAGGAACTTCAACACTAGAAGTTGTAATTCCATGTAATTTTTCGTCTGATGATTTACCTTTTCCTTTAAGCAAATCATAAGCGATTGCAGAAGCTATGAATATGGATGAATAAGTACCGAAACCAATACCTAAAAGCAACGCAAACATAAATCCTCGAAGGTTTTCACCACCAAAGATAAAGATGGCTAAAATCACCAACAATGTCGTAAACGAAGTGTTAAAAGTTCTACCCAAAGTACTTGAAATTGAATCATCAAATAATCCAGCCAATGAAATTGATTTTTTCTCACGTAAATATTCCCGAATTCGATCAAATACAATCACTGTATCATTAATAGAATAACCTAGAACTGTTAAAATTGCGGCGATAAAATCCTGATTAATTTCCATGTTGAACGGGGCATATTTATAAAATAATGAATAGGCTCCCAAAATAATAATTGAATCGTGGATCAAGGCTACAATCGCCCCCAGAGAAAATTGCCATTTTCTAAATCTTACTAATATGTAGATAAAAATACCTACAATTGCTAAAATAAATGCCTGAGTTCCGCCAGTTTTAATATCATCTGCGACGGTTGGTCCTACTTTCGTAGAAGATACAATTCCTGCATGAGAAACATCCGCTGCTTTAAATTCTTGTAAAGTAAGATTTGCCGGAAGATTTGGTTTTAAGCCCTCATATAATTTCGCTTCTATTGTTTGATCGGCCTTTAAAGACGCATCATCAATTAAATAATCTGTTGAGATTTTTAGTTGATTATCCTTACCAAATGTTTTTGTTTCGACAGAACTTTCTTGGCCGCTTTCCGTTTTAAATAGTTTTGTTAAGCTTTTTTCTACAGAAGTTGCATCAACAGGTTTTTCAAATTTTACAACATAATTTCTACCACCTGTAAAGTCAATACCAAATTTAAAACTATTGGTGTAAATAGAGATTAAACTTCCAACCGTTAAAATTATGGAGAAAATATAAGTATATTTTCTTTTACCAATAAAATCTAACCATACATTTCTGAAAAGATTTTTAGTAGGTTTTGTCCAAACGGATAATTTTTTACCTTTATTCAAACGGCTAAAAATCATTACTCTTGATAAAAGTACAGAAGTAAAGAAAGTCATTAGCAAACCAATTCCCAAAGTAACTGCAAAACCTTTAATTGGTCCTGTTCCGAAGAAAAACAGCACTGCCGCTGTCAATAACGTAGTTGCATGGCCGTCAATAATTGCAGAAAGAGCATGTTTGAATCCGTCTTTGTAGGCTTCTAAAATATTTTTACCGGCAAAGAGTTCTTCCTTTGTCCTTTCATAAATGATAACATTTGTGTCGACCGCTAAAGCCATTGTCAGAACGATACCAGCAATCCCAGGAAGTGTAAGTGTTGCGCCAATTGAATTCATAATTCCAAAGAGGAAAAATAAATTGATGATCATTGCAATAACCGCGAAAATCCCAGCGCCACCATAATAGAATATAATATAAACAATGATTATACAAAACGCGATTATAAATGATAAAAATCCTGCGTGGATTGATTCTGCACCCAAAGATGGTCCTACAACATCTGCCTGAACGATTTTTGCGCCAGCCGGCAATTTACCTGCGCTTAGAACATCAACTAGATCTTTTGCTTCTTCCGGTGAGAAATTTCCAGAAATTTGTGTTCTTCCATTCGGAATTACTCCCTGTACATTCGGTGCGGTGTAAACGCGACCATCCAAAGTTACGGCAACCTGTTTTCCAACATTTTTCTCCGTTAAAGTTTTCCATTCCTTGGAACCTTTTTGGTCCATTTGCATATCTACAACCACTCTACCCAGATCGTCATAGTTAACACGGGCAGATTCTACAGCGCCGTCAACCGGAGCTCTTTGTGTAATATTACCTCGAATGGCATATAAAACCAAATTATTAGCATCAGTTGTTTCCGGTTTGTAACCCCATATAAACTGTGTGTATTTTACATTTGACGGTCTTAAATCCTGCGCAATTTTACTGTTAAGAATTTTATTTACAACTGCCGTATCTGATAATTTTACATTTGCTGCACCTTGAGAGCGCGCGCCTGTTAACTGTAAAACACTGATAAGATTTGTTTTATTTGAAACGCCCATAGAATCGCCTTTCGTAGCAATTACTTGAGCTAGCTGTTGAAAATAAGGTCCAACTTCGTTGATTTGCTGTACCTCCCAAAACTGTAATTTTGCAGAAGACTGAAGCAATTTTTTTACACGGTCAATATCTTTTATGCCCGGCATTTCAACGAAAATACGTGCAGTTCCCGGAACACGTTGAACGTTTGGTTGTACAGCTCCCGTTTTATCGATTCTTGTCCGTATTACTTCATAAGCAGTTCCAATTGATGCTTCTATCTTTTTTCTAACGATAGATTTTACTTCTTCATCGGAAGTATTGTATTTAATTTCACTTAAACCCTGATTTCCAAAAATTTCAGGATCTGCAAGTTTTAAATTTGCTCCTTTTTCTTTATTTACCGTAGAAAATTCTGTAAAGAAATCCTCTATATAATTTTTACTTGATTTTTTTTGAACCTGATCAGTTCTATTTAAGGCTTCAATTAAGACCGGATTTACAGAATAATTAGTTAAATCATTCACTAAATCTTTTTGGTTAATCTCCAATAAAACGTTGATACCTCCTTTTAAATCGAGGCCTAACTTCATTTCATTTTTCTTGGCCGTGTTATAATCTAATTTTTTAATGCCCAGATTTAGAGTGTCTTTTGCAAGTCTGTCTAATTCTTTTTTGTATTTCACTGGATCATTTCCGGCAATAGCTTCCGCACGATTTTCTATGTTACTTGCATAAAATGTAGGCACAAGCGCGCTTAAACAGATGAGTCCTAAAATAACTGCGATGGTAACAATAAGTCCTTTTCCTTGCATTGTTTTGTATTTACAACATTAAAAATTATAGGCGGCAAATATACTTAAAATCTTGTTAAATATGAATTTATTTCATAATTTAAGGGAAAAATTCTATCCAAATTACAAATTTAAAAGACTTTCTGACTATATTTTTTTAATGTAATGAAAAAAGTTTGAGCTTTAGACTCAAACTTTGATTTTATAAAATTTTATTTTCAGAATTATACAGTTAAAAAAACTTACACAGTCATCGAAAAAATTCGAGTTTCTGGTTTGTTTCTAAGCATTCTGAGATCAAAAGTCATTGCGACATTTCTAGTAAAAGCACGGCCTTTTTCAGTAATTTTTATTTGATTTTTAGTGATTTTAATTAATCCATCAGATTCCATTTCCTTTAAATTTTCTATAGCGTTTTCAATTTCCGGAAAAGCTGTTTGCAGATCCCATGAAGTTTCTAAACGGCACATTAAATTCAAAATATGTTGGCGTATTTTTAAATCTTCCTCATCTAAAATATGACCTTTTACCACAGGAATTTTTCCATCTTCTACTCTTTTTTGGTAGTCTTCTACGGATTTATCATTTTGGGCAAAAGCATACCAAGAATCTGAAATGGCAGACATACCTAAACCAATCATTAATTGGGTTTTACTGGAAGAATAACCCATAAAATTTCGGTGAATATTTCCAGATTTTAGAGATTGATACAGATCGTCGTGTTCTAAAGAAAAATGATCCATTCCAACTTCTATGTAACCCAAATCTTCTAATAATTTTTTTCCGTTTTCGTAAAGGAATCTTTTTTCTTCGCCACTTGGTAAATCATTTTCATCAAAACCACGTTGACCAACTCCTTTTATCCACGGCACGTGCGCATAAGAATAAAACGCCAAACGATCTGGTTTTAATTCCATCGTTCGATGAATACTGTGCTCCATTTTTTCCCAGGTCTGGTGTGGCAAACCAAAAATTAAATCATGTGAGACACTTTTATACCCAATTTCCCGCGCCCACTCCGTCACGTTTTTCACATTTTCAAACGGCTGAATTCTGTTAATTGCTTTTTGCACAACTGGATCGTAATCTTGAACGCCAAAGCTGCAACGTGTAAAACCCAGATCAAATAAAACCTGAAGATGTTCTTTTGTCGTATTATTTGGATGACCTTCAAAACTAAATTCTTGATTTTCAGCAATTTCAACCGTAGAAAATAAGCCTTCTAATAAAGTTTTTAGATTTGCTGGTGAGAAAAAAGTAGGCGTTCCGCCGCCTAAATGAAGTTCTTTTAATTTTGGTTTTTCACCATTAAATAATTTTAAATACAAATCCCATTCCTTTAAAACACTTTCTAAATAGGGTGTTTCTACGGAATGTTTTTTGGTAATTCGCTTGTGACACGCACAGAAAGTACAAAGTGCTTCACAAAAAGGAAGATGAATATAGATTGAAATACCTTCTTCAGAATTGCTTTCGTTAAACGATTTTATAACTGATTTTTCCCAGGCATTTTCACTAAAACCTGCTTCATCCCAATAAGGAACGGTAGGGTAAGACGTGTAACGCGGACCAGGAATATTATATTTATCTACTAAAGAATTTTTCATTAGGCAAAATTACGAAAATGAATTCTGAATTTTGATTTGTGAATTATGAATTTTATCTTAAATTAATAATGGTTATAAACTCAGTTCCGCTTTTAGAATTCTATCTTTTCCAGCAAAGACCAAGGTGTTTTTATCAAGCCAAGTAAAGACATAAAGGTTTTTTTCATCTGAAATTTTTGTCCAACTTTTGCCGAAATCATTTGAGTATGAAATATGTTGATCGCCAACGGCAATAATTTCTTTTCCTTTTGAGCCGGGACGGATTTTAACACAAGTCATATAGCCTGCATTTTTTCCAGACGCTTGAATTTGCCAAGTTTCTCCTTTGTCAATGCTTGTTGCAATGTTATTGACATTATCAGATTGTCTGGCATAATCTCCCCCAACCGCAATTCCAAAATTATCTTTATAAAAATCAATACTATAAATTCCTGTAGAAGAAGTCCCCTGAATGAAAGGTGTTTTAAAAACTTCAAAATTATTTGACTTAAAATTCATTCTAATAATTCTGGAAAATTTTCCACCAGTTGCAATCCATAAATAATTATTAGAAGAAACTAGATTCGTATTACTTGCAGCAAAAGCGGCTTCTCCCTCATTTAAAATTATAGGATTTTTAAAATGACTCCACTTATCGTTATTGTAAATGAACAATTTTAATTTCTTAGAATCGTCAGAATCAGAAAATGCAAATGCTACTTTATCATTGATAAAACGTAGGGCGTCATAAAAGGCCGTTGTTGATGCATCTGTATAAATAATCTTAGAAACAAAAGATTTTTTATTAATTTTAAAAAAACATGCTGGACTCTCGACATTAATGGCATAAAAATTATTTTTATCTTGAGCTAATGTTCGAAATTGCAAATTATTATCTGATAATTTTATTTGTTTTTGCTTTTTTAAATCTTTTAAATCCACAAAACCAAATTTCGAATCGGTACCGGAATACCAAACTTTACCGTCATAAATTTGCAACGCACGAATGCTAATTTTATCTTGCAATAAAGTTTTAAATTTTAAGGTTTGGGCGTTCAAAAAAGATCCGATAAATATCAAAAGAAATACAACAAATTGTTTTTTCATCATTAAAAATTTAGATTAAAAAGAAAAATCCCGCAAAAATAATTTGCGGGATTTTTACATATTTCTATTTTGATTTTTTAACCAAGTAATAAATATAAATTGCTAAATGAACTAAAACCATCGCACCCGAAAATGCAATTAAATTTGCGGTAGAGCCACCAGCAACGACATCTAAATGATGGAAATATCCTAAAATTCCTAATAAAACGGTCATTACTAAACCAACATAAGCGGTAATTCTGTACGTTTTATTGTCATTTCCATTTCCGTCTGCATTACCTAAAATACTGTTTTTAATACCTCTGTAAAGATAAACATCCAATCCAATCATCATCCAAGCTATTAAACGAATCCAAGTATCTAAAGGTAAAAATACCATCATTCCTAAACACACTAAAACGCCTAAAATAGGAACTAAAGGAACCAAAGGTGTTCTAAAAGCTCTTGGTGCATTCGGCTGTGTTTTTCTTAAAACCAAAACACCGATACAAACTAAGATAAATGCGAATAGAGTCCCGATTGACGTCATTTCACCAACTACTCTTCCCGGGACGAAAGCCGCAAAAAGACTTACGAATACCATAAAAAATAAATTTGATTTATAAGGCGTTCTAAATTTTTTGTGAATTTCTGAGAATACTTTTGGTAATAATCCGTCTTTACTCATCGAATAAAACACGCGGCTTTGCCCCATTAGCATTACTAAAATCACAGAAGAATAGCCTAACAAAATTGCGAAAATGATGGTGGTATTTAACCATGGATATTCAGGTACAATTGTCCCGTTTACCATCTTTCCCATATGTTCGATTGCGGTGGCAACCGGTGCTAAATGGTCTGCTCCGGATCCTGCAGTAAATTCTTTATAATTAACGACACCAACCATTACGTAAGCGAAAATAATATATAAAATTGTACAGATCACCAGTGAACCCATAATCCCAATCGGCATTGCTTTTTTAGGATTTTTAGTTTCTTGCGCTGCTGTAGAAACCGCGTCAAAACCAATATAGGCAAAAAAGACAACCGCTGCAGCCCTAATAATTCCAGACCAACCGTAGTTTCCGAATTTACCTGTATTTTCTGGGATCAATGGTGTTAAATTTTCTGCTTTTACATATTTGAAACCAACGAAAATAAAGACAAATACAATCGTTACTTTAAGAAATACAATAAAATTATTCACCATTGCTGATTCACTTGTACCTTTAATTAAGATTAAAGACATAATTGAAACGATGAAAACTGCAGGTAAGTTTATAAAACCACTGTGCACTGTTCCATTCAATAAAGTATAGGTGTCAAATGGCGTATTCATAAGTCCCTGTGGAAGTGCAACGCCAAAAGCACTGAATAATTTACCGAGATAACCAGACCAACTGGAGGCTACCGTGGCGGAACCAACTGCGTATTCTAAAACTAAATCCCAACCGATAATCCAGGCGATGAATTCTCCCATTGTCGCGTAAGAATATGTGTAAGCACTTCCCGCAACAGGAATCATTGAGGCAAATTCCGCATAACACAATCCTGCGAAAGCACAGCCAACTGCTGCTATTACAAAGGAGATCATAATACCAGGACCTGCATAATCTGCGGCCGCTAAGCCAGTAATTGAAAATAATCCGGCACCAATAATTGCCCCAATTCCTAGCGCAACAAGCGCACCAGCAGAGAGCGTTTTTTTTAGACCGTCCTCCGATTCTTCGGATTCATCAAGGAGTTGTGATAATGGTTTTGTCTTCCAAATATTCGACATAGTTATATATATTTTGTTTTTACGAGCTACGAAAATAGGAAAAAATTATAAGTATTAACTTTTTTTAACTTTTAATTACTTTTTTAAATAAGTTTCTAAATAAAAAAATATTTAAATTAATTCATAATTTTAAATCATATAAATTTTTATCTTTGGAAATATGAATTTTCACGATCTTTTTCTAAAACCTTATGAAAGTTACTCTGTCTATCAAATATTTTTAGAATTTATCGGAGCCTCTTTTGGAATTCTTAGTGTTTATTTTTCAGTTAAAAAAAATATCTGGGTCTATCCGACGGGAATCATTTCTACCGGAATTTATATTTTTATAATGTTTAATGCCGGATATCTCGGAGATATGATGATCAATTTTTATTATACAGTTATGAGTATTTATGGCTGGGTTTTGTGGTCAGAAAATTCCAAAGATCACATACATATTGAAGTAGAAAAAGCTGATAGAGAAACCTGGCAGTACTCAATTATTCTTTTTGCTGTAAGTATGGTTTTGGTGATTTTTATATATTATTTTAAACCTTATATTGACAATCATTTTTCAATGAACGGTGTCAAACTTAATCTAAATCATATGGATAAAGGTAATTGGATGGATGTGTTCACAACTTCTATTTTTCTGGTTGGCATGTGGTTGATGGCAAAAAGGAAAATAGAAAACTGGCTTTTTTGGATCGTGGGTGATCTCATCTGTATTCCGATGCTTGTTTACAGAGGGTTGGGAATCACTTCCTTACAATATTTAATCTTTACAATTATGGCAGTCATCGGCTATTTTGAATGGAAAAAAAGCATTCAACCTAAAAAAGTCAACTCATAAATATTAAGACTGTTTTAATAGTAAACAGCTGCTTTTAAGCAATATATCTTTTCGGCAAAGTTTTGGTATCAGTATAATTAAATGAAACATTTAATCGAAAATATCATGAAAAAGTTAATAAATAAAATAGTTTTTGGAGCAGTTATATTGGGAGGTTTAACTTCATGTGTTGCTTATCCTGATGCATATTCTAATAACAACCAAAACGGGTATTACAATGCCATTTACAATAACGGCAATTATTATGCCCCATCATCCTACTATGGAAATGGCGGTTATTACGCGAATGATGGATATTATTATAGAGATAACATGAATTATCAATATGAAAATAATGTTCCTTACTATTATGGAAACAATCAAAGAAGAATTTATCTGGAAAAAAGAAGTAAGTCTCAGCGTGATCAAAATTCAGTAAGAAATGACAGAGGTAACTCTGACGGGGTAATTATCCGAAATAATACTCGAGGGAACCAATCAACTAATGATGGTTTTAGAAATACACCTTCACCATCATATAGACCAAGAATTCAAATTAACCCTCAGATCAGAATCGACAACAGCGCAGGATTTAGAAATTCACCTGCCCCATCTGTTATTCCTCGCATTCAAAATAATCCGCAAGTGACCACAGAAAATATTATTCGAAGCCACAACAATACTGATGATAGCGGCTTTAGAAGTAGTAATTCGTCACAGCAGAGAGAGGTTCGTGTAAAAACAGATATTACGAGAGAAGAGCCAAAATAATTTTTTTTAAAAAAAGTCATGGAAATAAAACTTTTATAAATCATTGTTTTAACGATTTATTTTTTTTAATTTAAATACTACTATTTATAACTAAATTTGCAAACTTAAAATTAATTATGGAATTTTATAAATATCAAGCGACTGGAAATGATTTTATTATCATTGATAACCGTGATCAACAATTTCTGAAAGATGAAAAAGTAATTGAAAATCTTTGTGAACGTCGCTTCGGTATAGGTGCTGATGGCTTAATTCTTCTCGAAAATCATGAATCTTTGGATTTTAAAATGGTTTACTACAATAGTGATGGTAAGGGCGAGAGTATGTGCGGTAATGGTGGAAGATGCATAGTAGCTTTTGCCCACTTTCTAGATCTTTTTGAAGACCATACAAAATTTGAAGCTGTGGACGGAGTTCATGAAGCGGAAATCAATAATGGAATTGTGAAATTGAAAATGATTGATGTTGAACAGATTTTCAAAGACGAAGAAAATTTTGTTATTAATACAGGATCTCCACATTTTATAAAGTTTGTAGATGATTTAGAGCATTATAAAGTTTTTGCAGAAGGCTACAAAATTAGAAATTCAACAAAATATTTAGAGCAGGGTGTCAACGTTAATTTTGTTCAAATTTTAGCATCAGATTCCATTTATGTCAGAACTTATGAACGTGGTGTGGAAAATGAAACCTATAGCTGCGGAACAGGTGTTACTGCTGCAGCTCTGCCATTTATCAACGAAAATAAAAAAGTAAAAGTAAAAACGATTGGCGGAAATTTAACAGTTTCTGCTGAAAAAAAAGACAAGGGCTTTGTCAATATTTGGCTGGAAGGACCGGCTAAACAAGTTTTTAAGGGGAAAATTAGTATTTAAAATTACATGAAACAAGCAGGTTTATTAGTAGCATTTATTGTTTTAGTGCTTATTACTGTTTTCGGATTCAGATATTATCGTCAAAATTTTGAAAATAATGTTGCGAAGGAAGGCTATGTTTTAATACCTCATAATTCCAATTTTAACCAAATAATAGATTCTATTTCTCCCTATTTGAAGGATAAAAGTAAATTTATAGAGGTTGCAAGAGCTAAAAAATTAGAAAAAACATACTTTGCAGGTCGTTACAAAATAAAATCTGGCACTGGAAGTAGTGATTTGGTAAATATGATAAAATCGGGAAACCAAACCGAAAATTCCTTTAGAATAGGCGATTTTGATGATGTTTACCAAATGATCGGGAAAGTAACAAAAAAAACAGAACTTGATTCCCTAAAGTTTGTAAATGGTTTTGATAAAATAGCAGCTTCGAAAAATCTTACTTCGCCTGAAGATTTGAAATTTTACTTTTTCATTGATACATATAATTTTTTCTGGACGGTAAAACCTGAAGAATTTTTTAAAAAATTTGAAAAAGACTATATTGACTTTTGGACCTCTGAAAGAGTAGAGAAGGAAAAAAATTCTGGCTTAACTAGAAATCAGATCTATGCTCTAGCTTCAATAGTTTTTAAAGAAAGTGGCGATAAACCAGATGAAATGAAAACAATTGCCGGGCTTTATTTAAACCGTTATCACAAAGGAATGAAACTGCAAAGTGATCCTACAGTAATCTACGCAGTAAATAAAGCGAGTAATTATTCAAAAAAAATTAAGAGGGTTTATTTTAAAGATTTAAAACAAGATTCTCCATACAACACTTATGCAAATCTTGGCCTTCCACCTGGTCCAATATGTATGGTTGATAAAAAATCTGTTGATGCGGTTCTAAATGCGCAAAAAAACAATTTCATTTATATGTGTGCAGATCCAGAACGTTTTGGGTTTCATAAATTTACAGATGATCCTGCACAACACGCTATCAATGCGAAAGCTTACCAAGAGTGGCTAAATGCAAGACAAATTAAGTAAAAAAAAATTAAGATAAATTTAACTTTGTCTTTATTAACAATAATGAAAAATAAGATACTAATTAGTAAAATTATATAAATGATCTCTAAATTTGAATTTATTTCAATTATCAAAAAAAGAACCTTGGGTCTTACCTTCATTTTGGGGGCCGCCAGTTTAGCCTTTGCACAGCAAAAAACAATAGTTACAGGTGATGTTAGTGGATCTCAAGGATCAAAAATTCCTTATGCATCTATCACTTTTATAAATAATGAAAACAAAATTAATACAGACGCTGCATTAACGGATGAAAAAGGACAGTATAAAATTACGTTAGCCCCGGGAAATTATTCTGTTACAGTGGAAGCAATTGATTTTGCAAAGTTAACTTCTACTTTCGTTGTAACTTCTGCCATCATATCCAAAAATTTTATTATTTCACCAGAAAGTTCTGTAACTAAAACGCAAGACATTGCTGGAGTCGTAATATTGGCCGCGGCACCAAAACCATACCGCGTAGAATTAGATAAAAAAATATATGATCCTTCATCTGATTTACTAAGCAAAGGCGGCACATTACAAGATGTCTTAAGTAATGTTCCTTCCATTTCTGTAGATGTTGACGGCACGGTTTCGATGCGAGGGAATACCAATATTAAATTTTTAATTAACGGTAAACCTTCAGCATTGCTAGGAATTAATGACGGTGCGGATGCTTTAAAAACAATTCCGGCTGATCAAATTGACCGGATCGAAGTGATAACAAATCCGTCATCTAAATATGAAGCATCTGGTACTGCAGGAATTTTAAATATCATACTTAAAAAATCTAAAAAATTAGGTTTTAATGGAAGTGTCACCGGAGCTATTGGATATCTTCCGCAAACAAATTTAAATACAAACCTTAGTTGGAAAAAAGGTGATTGGACCTATTTTATCAACGGCGGTGGCGGCTATAGTAAAAATAAATCTAAAAATAATTTACTGTATCAAACTTTACTAAATCAAGATACGCTGCAAGATCAAAATTTAATACTGAGAAAACAGGATGCGGAAAGTAAAGGCGAAAGTAAATCTTATAATGTGAATACTGGTTTTGTAGTAGATTTAACTCCGAAAGCCAGTTTAAATGCTTCTGTGATGTTTAGAAATTACGATTATACATCTAACGATACAAGTAATTATTTTGAAACGTATTTCACTAAAAATGGCGCCGGAACGAAAGGATCATATGATCTGACAACGTTGCAAAACAATACTGGCGAACGAAAAAATAATTCTTTTCAAGCTGACTTAGGATTTGATCAAAAAATTGGCGATAAAGGACAAGTGTTTTCACTTTCCGGAAGTTTGCAAAATAGTAAAAGCGATAACAATTCACTTTTAAGAGAGAATAGTTTTTCTACCTTAAACAAAACTTCAACCACTGCAAGTAATGTTTTTAGCACTTCTGAAAACAGAACCTATTTGGCTAAAGCAGATTACACTTTGCCATTGGGTGATAAATCTACTATTGATGCTGGTGCAAGATATGATTACACTAAAAACGTCTATAATTATGCGGTAGATCAAAGTTTAAACAATGTAGCTTTTAGCCCATTGAGCGAATTTACAAGCAATACATTTTATTCTGAAAAAATTGCCGCCGCTTATGCACAATTTAAAAGTAAAGTTGGTGATTTCGGCTACCAAGTTGGTACACGTGTAGAAAACACAGCCATCAATATTGATTATAAAAATATTGGGACTGGCGAACGTGTTACAAAAAATAAAAATTACACTGGTTTTTTTCCGAGTGTTTTTCTAAGTTATGATTTAGGTAAAAACAATCAATTACTTTTAAATTATTCGCGCAGAGTTCAGCGTCCAAGATCATTCTTCCTTGTGCCATTTAATTCTTATGACAGCAGAAGTTTATTCAGAGGGAACCCAGATTTAAACCCGACTTATGAAAATTCCTTCGAATTGGGCTACAGTTTATCCTCTAAAAAATTAACTTTTAACCCAACCCTTTACTATAAAAAATCAAAAGATGAAGTAAATTTTATACAAGTTCCAGTAATTGTAAATGGGATAACTTCGATATCTACACAGCCAGTTAATGCAGGGTCTGATACGCAATATGGTTTAGATTTAAACGGATCTTATGATCCATTTAAATGGTTTCGTTTAATGGGAAGTTTAGATTTGTATGGTTACAATAATACGGGAAACTACGAAGGGTTTAATTTCAATGGAACTGGTTTTTCTAGCAGAATTCGTTTAACTACCACTTTTAAGCCGGATAAAAATACTTCTTTTCAGTTTCAGGGATCTTACCGTGGGGCAGAAAAAAGTGTTAGCACTGACAGGAAATCTTCTTACGTGATTAATTTTGGTGCCTCCCGAACTATTATGAAAGGCGACGGTACTTTGGCTTTTAATATTCAGGATATTTTTAATACCAGAGCCAGAGAATATAGTTTCACGGGTTTAACTTACACGCAATATTCTTATAACCAATACCAACCGCGTCAGTTTACATTATCATTTACTTACCGCTTCAAACAAGGTACTAAAATTGATCAGCCAAAACAGAAAAAAGACATTAACAACTCTTATTCTGGCGATCAAGACC
Source organism: Halpernia sp. GG3 (assembly GCF_052976925.2). Lineage (NCBI taxonomy): Bacteria > Pseudomonadati > Bacteroidota > Flavobacteriia > Flavobacteriales > Weeksellaceae > Halpernia > Halpernia sp. GG3. Next base: position 54,857 of record NZ_JBRIIR020000016.1, on the reverse strand, counting down.
AAGGTCCAGCGTAATAGTTATAGACGATCATTGGTGCATAAAAAAAGTCCTGAAATTTTATATTTCAGGACTTTTTTGTATCAATTATATAAATTAATTTTCTATTGTCTCTAAATATTTCTGCCATTCCCAGGTTGTTCTCAAAGCTTCTTCTAAGGAAGTTTCTGCTTTCCAATTGAGTTCATTTTCTTTTATATTAGCATTTTAAAAATAGTAATTTCATCGCTTTGAAGAAGTTTATTTTTTCTTACAATATTTTTCTAAAGCGTCATAATTCATATCATTTCTATCACCTAGAAATATTGCCATCTTTAAATCAGAACAAATTTTTGATTTTTCATTTTCGGGAATTTCAGCGTCTTTTTTTCCTGCCAAAACAGTAATTTCTGAATTATCAATTAATTTACGATTTCCTCCTAATTCATATTTTCTTATTCTTGCAAAAGCACGATTGGCAAGTGCAAAATCGTAATAAGGTTCAATTTCTATTGCTTTGTCAAAATCAGAAATCGCTTCATCAAATTTCATTTGGTTTAAAAGCATTGTTCCTCTTGAAAAATAAGCATCTTTATAATTTGGATTTGTTTCAATAATTTTTGTAAGCATTTTTAGAGACAATTTTTCATCACCATTTTCAGCGGATTTCTTTGCTTTACTCATTTGATTATCAACTTCTTCAAAACTTTGATCGGGAAGAATTTTATCTTCTATGATTTTTTCAATTCTATAAATTTTCCCATTAGAATGAAAAATTTTAGATTCAACAACCATTTTTCCATTTTTAAAATTACTTTGTTGGTGTAAATTTCCATTCGGAAAATAATTTTCCCAAATTCCTTCTTCTTTTCCATTTATAAAATTACCTTTTTGCTTCAAAGAACCATTTTCAAAATATTCATTTTCTAAGCCATTTGGAATTGAGGCTGTATAAATTCTTTCTAATGAAGTTTTTCCATTTTGAAAATACGTTTTTCTTAAACCATCCAAATTTCCGTTTTTTAAAAAGCCCTCTCCTTGTATTCTTCCGCTGTAATAATAATCAATAAATTTTCCGGTATAAATTTGATCATTGAAATACCAAACATTTCCGTTTTTCATTTCCATCTGTTTCGTTGAGGGAATTTTTTTATTTTCAATAGGTCTTATCTTAAATTCTTTAGTGTAAACGAAAATGGCTTCATCGAATTTTTCAAAACTATATTTTTTAAGAGAATCTTTATTTTTTACAACGTTTACTTTGTCAATATCATCATTATTAATTTCATTTCCTCGTTCAGGATCGTCTTTTACGGTAATATTATCAACAATATAAACTACATTTTCAGATTTATTTTGAGAAAATAATGTATTGCTAAAGATAAAAACCGAAACCAATAAAAGAAATTTTTTTATCATTGTAAATATTTATTTAAAATTAATTTTCTCTTGTCTCTAAATATTTCTGCCATTCCCAGGTTGTTCTCAAAGCTTCTTCTAAGGAAGTTTCTGCTTTCCAATTGAGTTCTTTTTCAGCTTTTGAGGCGTCTGCAAAAGCAATGGTAATATCACCAGCTCTTCTTTCACAAATCTGATAGGGAATTTTTACATTATTTGCTAGCTCAAAAGCAGTGACCACTTCTAAAACAGAAGAACCTTTTCCAGTTCCAAGATTATAAATATCAATGACGGTTTCAGATTTTTCGTTAATTAATTTCTCTAAGGCTTTTACATGTGCTTTTGCTAAATCTACCACATAAATATAATCTCTAATCGCAGTACCGTCGGGTGTAGGATGTCACATCGCCCTCCAAAGTCGACTTAATTTCTCTCGGATTCCCGCCGCAGTTTGGGTCACGTAAGGCACTAAATTATTTGGTATTCCCAATGGCAACTCACCCAAAAGTGCGGTTGGATGTGCACCAATTGGATTGAAATATCTTAATAGCGATACTTTTCTGTGATGCGCAGAGGCAAAATCTTTTAAAATTTCTTCACCCATTTGCTTCGTTTTACCGTAAGAACTTTCAGGTGTTTTTAAAGGCGAATTTTCGTTAATTGGCTGTTCATAAGCTTGTCCGTAAACTGTGCAAGAAGAACTGAAAATAAAATTAGAAATATGTCGCGTTTTAAATTCCTGTAAAATATTAATTAGAGTGAATAAATTATTTTCATAATAATCGATTGGTTTTTTCTGGCTCTCTCCCACTGCTTTAAAAGCAGCAAAATTAATACAACCATCAATTTGATGTGCCTCAAAAACCTGATGCAGCAATTCTTTTCTCTTTAAATCAAAAGGATAAAAAATTGGTCTTTTACCTGAAACTGTTTCAATATTTTTTAAAATAAATTTTTCAGTATTAGAAAAGTCGTCAATAATAACAACCTCAAAATTATTATTTAAAAGTTCTACAACAGTGTGCGAACCGATGTAGCCTAGTCCGCCAGTTACGAGTATGGTCATTTTATGATTTAAAAGTAAAAAAATTATTTTTTAAAAAACTCCAACACAGAATCTGTAATATATTTCAATTGTTCTTCATCAAGTTCTGTGTGCATTGGCAAAGAGAGAACTTCATCTAAAAGCTGATCGGTATTTACAAAGTCTTTAGGATCAGAATCTTGAAAATAGGCTTTTTGTTTTCTAAGCGCAACGGGATAATAGATCATCGCCGGTATGTCTTTTCCTGCTAAAAAATCGCGTAATTCATTTCTTTTTCCGTTGGTAATTCTTAATGTATATTGGTGGAAAACATGTGAAGAATATTCTGCCCGTTTTGGAAGTAAAACATTTGGTAGATGGGCAAAAGCTTCGTCATAGAAATCAGCTGCTTTTCTGCGCGCTTCATTGTAAGAATCTAAAAACGGTAATTTTTTTCTTAAAACTGTTGCTTGCAAACTGTCTAATCTGGAATTAACGCCAATTTCATCATGGTAATAACGCTCATACATTCCGTGGTTTACGATGCCTCTAATTTTGTGTGCGAGTTCATCGTCATTTGTAAAAAGTGCACCACCATCGCCATAGCAACCAAGATTTTTTGAAGGAAAAAAAGAAGTCGTTCCAATAATTCCCATCGTTCCAGATTTTTTTACTGTGCCATCAGAGAATGTAAATTCTGAACCGATTGCCTGTGCATTGTCTTCGATAATATATAAATTATGCGCTTTGGCAATTTTTATAATTTCTTCCATATTAGAAGATTGACCAAAAATATGAACTGGAATTATTGCCTTCGTTTTAGGCGTAATCGCAGCTTTTAATTTTTCGATATCCATTGTGAAAGTGTCATAATCCACATCTACTAAAACTGATTTTAATTTTAAAAGATGGATTACTTCTACGGTAGCTACAAACGTAAAATCTGCGGTAATAATTTCGTCGCCTTCTTTTAAATTTAAAGCCATCAAAGCAATTTGCAAAGCATCCGTCCCGTTTGCACAAGGAATAACATGCTTTACGTCTAAATAGTCTTCTAACTCTGCCTGAAAAGCCTTTACTTCTGGTCCATTGATGAATGCTGCAGAATCTATAACGTTTAATAAGGCATTATCTAAATCACTTTTTATTCTGTAATACTGACTTTGTAAGTCAACCATCTGAATTGGTTTCATATAACTATTTTTTACAAAAATACGTATTTTAATTGTTTTTAATTTAAATCTTAAAGGCATAAAATGCAGATAATCTATGATATTAAATAGGATTTACTTCAATTTTAGTGAAAATTAAAAATTCAGTTTTTAAAATATATTAATTAAAATTGCAAAACGCATATCTTTAACCAAAATTACTTCAAATGAAAAAAATTCTATTTTTTTGTGCCTTCGTTTGCATAGTATCTCTAAGCGCTCAAACTGAATTAGTCTTTGTTTATTTTAAAGACAAACCAAATAAAGCCGCGTTTTATGCGAATCCTACGACAGAATTAACTCAGAAATCTTTAGACAGAAGGACAAAATTAGGTATTGCTTTAAACGACCAAGATGCACCAATCGAGTTAAGTTACATTCAAAACATTAAAAATTTAGGCTTTACAGTTACAGATTATTCTAAATGGTTAAATGGCGTTGTTATAGAAGCAAACGCTGCTCAAGTAGTAGATCTGAGATTAAAAACTTATGTGAGATCAGTTGAAAGTTTTGTAGTGCATAACTCTGCGGTGACTAAAAAAAATTATACGAAGTCAGACAAATTTGAATTGTTTAATAAAAATGCTTTGACCACATTTAACTATGGAAGTGGCGCGGCGCAAATTGATCAGGTCAATCTTCGGCCAGTTCATGTCGCTGGTTATACCGGAAGTGGCATCACAATAGCTGTACTTGACACGGGTTTCCCAACGGTGGATACTGGTTCAGTTTATGCAAGAATTAGAGATAATAATCAAATAAAAGGCGGTTATAATTTTGTTCAAAAAAATACTGATATTTATAATACAGCATTAAATAACCACGGTTCCTATTGTTTGGGTGTTATTGCGTCTTATGTGGCAAATAGTTTTGTTGGTTCCGCCCCGGACGCAGATTTTTACCTTTATGCATCGGAAGACGCAACGCAAGAAATCCCGCAGGAAGAACTTTATTGGATAGAAGCGGCTGAAGAAGCCGATAGAAAAGGAGTTGATATTATTTCAACGTCTCTTGGTTATAATAAATTTGATGATTCCCGGTATAATTTACTTTATTCAGATATGAATGGTAAAACTTCCTTTATTACAAGAGGTGCAGAAATTGCCACAACAAAAGGTATTTTTGTAGTAGCTGCTAATGGAAATGAAGCCTTACATTCCTGGCATTATTTGGTAACGCCGGCAGATAATAAAAATGTTTTCTCAATTGGATCCGTGGATTCAAACGGAAATTCATCTGATTTTTCTTCATTCGGTCCCAATTCAACTGGTGATATAAAACCTGATGCAATTGCAAGAGGTTCTTCTACTTATCTGGGATTTAACAATAACGTAACTTCTGCCAGCGGAACTTCTTTTGCGACACCGCTAGCTGCGGGTGGAATTGCTTGCTTGCTTCAGGCAATGGGTTCGGAGAACCGTGATGATTTAAAAAATTTACTACGCCAAAATTCTTCTTTGTATCCAGGTCATGATGATCAAAAAGGTTATGGAATATTAAATTTCGGAAATGTTTTAAGTAAATTGTTACTTACCAACAAAGTATCAGTTTCCAATGATTTAAAAATATATCCAAATCCTGTTAAGGATAATTTAAATTTTCAAACTACGGAAAAAATTATCTCAGAGGGGTTATATGACAGTTTAGGAAGATTCATTCGAAATTTGGGATCTTTGCCCTCAAATAACGTAAATAATTTGTCTTCAGGGGTATACTTTTTAAAGGTTACTACAGATAAAAAAACTCATGTACAAAAATTTATCAAAAAATAAATTTTAATGATTGTAAAGAAAGTTCGCTGTCATTACAATTGCGGCGATCAGTAAACCACTCCCAATCATTTTTTCTAAAGTTTTATCTTGTAAATGGGTATTTATTTTTTTTCCTCCAATCGCACCTAATGCAAAACCCAAAATAACCGGCCAGGATTTATTGAAATCAATATGGCCTTGTAAATAATGGCTGACACTTCCTGTAACACTTGTAATTACAATCATAAATAATGCTGTTGCCGTCGCTATTTTTGGTGGAATTTTAAAAACTTTCAGCATAATAGGCGTTTTCATAAATCCGCCACCAACTCCGAATAGTCCCGCCAAAACACCGGAAACACTTCCAAAAAATAAAACCATCGCTAAACTTGCTCTATATGCGACAAAATTTCTATGATTTTTAATTACTATTCTGGGCTTCATTTTATTTAGTCGGACAAAAAATCCATCTTTACTTTGGTTTTTACTTTTAGTTTTAACGAAGAACGAAAGTCCTAGAAAAAAAACCATCGCTGCAAAAAGATATTCTAATTTATCTGCAGCAATATAACTTAAAAGTAAACTTCCTATGATTACACCAATAATTGTTGGGATTTCTAATAAAGTGCCCATTTTAAAATCGACAAAACTATTTTTTCGGTTATAATAAGTAGAGATAAAAGCCGAACCAACTAGAGAAATCATACAGGTCCCTACTGCCAAATGAAGCGGATATTTAAAAAAAGTAATAAGAATAGGAACCATAAAAATACCGCCGCCAAAACCAACCAAAGAACCGTAAAGACTTATGACTGCGCTAATAATTACTAAAGAAATAAGAACGAGTTCTGGTGACATAGGTAAATTTTAAATAAAGTATAAAGGTGCTAAGATAATATTCCTATTTAAAAATTATCTCATATTTTACAAAAATATTTTATTTCGATAGGCATTAAAATTGGTACAAAACTTTGAATAATGAAAACTCACAAAATATTATTGATTGGAATTGCGACGGGACTGCTTTCCTCTTGGTTAAAATCTTTGGTCGAACCGCCGTTAGAAAAATTAGGCTTAGAATATTTTCCTGCCTCAAATGAAAAATTAGAATTAAAAGGTGCGGATTTAATGAATCATCCGGAAAATATGCCAAATGCGATAATGGTGAAAAAGGTATTTCATAATTTAACTGGAAATAAATTATCAGATTCTGCGGCGGTGAAAACAATGCCTTATATTCATTACACTTTAGGAACTGCTCTTGCGCTAGCCTATGTTTTTATGCGTTCCAAAGATAAAAAAACAGCTGTATTTGCCGGATTTCCGGCTGGTGCAACTATGTTTGCGTTAACGCATGGAAGTATTGTTCCCGCTTTAGGTTTGCAGGATGATTTGAGAAAAATGCCAAAATCCTGGTGGGTTTGGGAATTTGGTTCTCATTTATTATTCGGATTTTTTGTAGAGCAAAGCACAAAATTATTTAAAAAAATCATTTAAGATTTAAAATTGCTATTTTTAACTATTAATTAAAAAATGAAAATGAAAAAATTCTATCAAATTGCAAATGGTATCGCCTTAGTTTCGACTATTCTAATTAATTATTTGTCTAATACTGGAATTCTAAATGGAAAATCGATTGGTGATGTTTCTAACAACATTCACAGTTTATTTACGCCAGCAGGCTATGCTTTTTCAATTTGGGGATTTATATATTTACTATTAATTGGATTTATTATTTACCAAGGAAGAGGTCTATTTAACAAAAAGGCAGAAGATGATTTTATAGAAAAAATTGGGCCTTGGTTTATTATATCCTGTATTGCAAACAGCGGTTGGGTCTTTTTGTGGCTTTTTGGTTATACCGGAATTTCATGTTTGTTTATTTTCCTTCTACTTTTTTCTCTGCTTAAAATAATAATGAATAATCGAATGGAAATATGGGATGCTCCAGCAAAAGTTATTTTATTTCTTTGGTGGCCTTTTGTTTTTTACGCTGGTTGGGTGACGGTGGCGAGTATTGCGAATGTTTCTGCATTTTTGGTTAAAATTAATTGGGATGGTTTCGGTATTTCATCAGAAATCTGGACGATTATAATGATAACAATTGCGACTATCATAAATATAACGGTCGTTTATACGCGTAATTTACGTGAATTCGCAACTGTTGGGATCTGGGCGCTAATTGCGATTGCAGTGCCAAATTATGAAAGTCATAAATTAATTTCTTATGTTGCTATAATCGCTACGATACTACTTTTCTTTGTAATTATGATCCAAGGTTATCAAAATAGAAAAACCAATCCATTCATGAAAATCCTGACTAAAAATTAATAAATATGAAATTTAAAATACAAAAATCACCTTTTATCGTTCCGACAACTGACGGCAAATTAATAGAAGAAATCTGGGGCTTATCTACGGGGAATTCTGAAGTTTCTATTGCGCACATGATTGCGCCACCTAAATGGAAAGAACCTTTCCAGACGCCTCAATTTGACGAATTTACCTACATTATTTCAGGTAAAAAGCAATTTGAAATAGACGGTGAAATCGTTATTTTAGAAAAAGGACAAAGTATAAAAATTGAAAAAGGTGCAAGAGTTCGGTACAGCAATCCTTTTGAAAATCCTTGTGAATATATGGCAATTTGCTTGCCTGCGTTTTCGATGGATATGGTAAACCGCGAGGAAGAAATATAAACAAAAGTTATATTTAGAAAAAATTATTGTATTAATCTGAAAGTTACAAAACCGATTACACGAAAACGCAGCCAAAAGACCATAAAACATAAAAAACCAACTCCTAAAAGTTGGTTTTCTTATTTACTGCTCACGGATTGCAAATCCGCGAGATCGATATCCGCGCCATCAGGGGTTAAAATTGCAAATACTAAAATTGAATTTATTTTTTTCATAATTAATTTATAACATTATTTACCAATCAGGATTTTTATCTTTAACAAAATTATTTTGGATCTCAACTTTTTTATAAATACTACCGTAGTTGTTTTGATCAAATAGAACGAGGCTGTCTTTTTCAAAATATCCTTCATATTCTGAAATTTTCATTTTACATTCAAATATTGAAGAAAATTTGATCTTTATATTATTCTGTTTATATTCTGAATAATAACCCATTTCTGCTTTACGCGGGTCAAAAGTTGATAGGTCGAATTTTACCAAATCTTGATTATGAATTCGAAAATGTCCCATTTTTCCTTTTGAATAAAATTTTAAAAAAATTTGACTTGTATAATTAAATTTTTCATAAAATAAATTTTTACTTGAGTTTTTTTCTTTAACAAAATGGGCATCTAATTTATAAACAGCCATAGTATCAATTTTTTTCAATGTACTTCCATCTATTTTAAAGTTATTAAAGTTTTTTCGCGGCAAGCCATATTCGGATAATAAACCATTATAACAACACGAAATACAGAAACTGCTAAATAAAATTGACAATAAAATTTTGTTTACCATGATGTGAATTTATTTGTTGTCTTGTATTGAAAATACGATTTCCAATTCCATGATTGATTTTCAAATCCCATTTGTCTTTTATCTAAAATTGATTTTTCATTGAACCACGGAATTCTTAGATTATGTATGGCTTGATCTTGTATTGCATGTCGCACGTGTTCACTATTAACTCCAATTCTGTAATTTTTATAACTTAAGTATAGACCCCCAAAACGGTATTTTTGTCCTGTTTCTAATACATTACCATTTGGCATTCTTCTATTATAATTATCAATACAAAGAGGATCTCTATGCTTTGAAATTGACCCGTTTTCATCATCATATAGTCGTTTGCCAGTAAATAAACTAAATCCCACACCAAAACCTCCAATTGAAAGATTAACTGCCGCAGTTCTGTGGCTATCACCGCCGTCACCTAAACCTAAAATAGATCCATCATTTTCATAGTTAAACCCCCGATGGCGCGGATTTGCAATCCGTGACCAACATTATTCCATTAAATATGATCGTTTTCCCATCCCATAAAAACAACTTCCACATTGAGCGCGCTTTCTAAATCTGCATAATTTCTTGCGCTACTAAAATAGTAATTTTCCGGCTCGGTTCAACGACTCCCCACCTTCCGATGTCGGGCATATACATTCTTGCGCCGTAGTCGTACATTCCTGTTTCCTGTAATTCCTTGCCGTTGTACTTGTAGTTGTATATCCCCGCTCTACTTTTTAAGATCTGCTTACTCAAGGTTTTTCTCGTGCGGGGCTTTTCACTGTGAACTTCTGCGCTTGCCCGCTTTTCAAAGATAAAAATTTTTTCAGTTGAAAAATAAAATCTAAAGATTTCTTTAATAAAAATGTAGCGGCACTTTAAACAAAAAAACCAACTCCTAAAAGTTGGTTTTCTTATTTACTGCTCACGGATTACAAATCCGCGAGATCAATATCCGCGCCATCAGGGTTAACAATCGAAGAAACTTTTTTGATTCTCTAAATTTAAAATTTTTTAATTTCTCTCCTAATGGAATCTCGGAATAAGGTGATAAAGCACTGTGCAAATAATTGTATTGCGATATTTGATTTGTAGAAATAATTATCGAATCATCCTTAGTTCTCAAGTTTAATGTAAAATTATCTTCGGGAAATACAATAAATAAATTCAGTGAAATCCAATCTTTCGAAACACCGTTTTCATCGTCTAAAAAAATAAAATCGTAAAAATTATTAAAATCAATATTTAGTTTAAATGGCTCAAAATTAATTTTTTTACCATCAATAGTATATACGGTATGTGAAACTTCCTTAAAGTCCAATTCCACTATTTTACTTTTCAAATTTAAGTTTTGCAATCTATGACAAACGGTCTTAAATTCATTATCAAAGAACAATATATTAAATTTTTCCATACAAATTATTTGCTAACCCAATGGCGCGGATTTGCAATCCGTGACCAACATTATTCCATTAAATATATTAGTTTTCCCATCCCATAAAAACAACTTCCACATTGAGCGCGCTTTCTAAATCTGCATAATTTCTTGCGCTACTAAAATAGTAATTTTCCGGCTCGGTTCAACGACTCCCCACACCCCGATGTCGGGCATGTACATCCTTGCGCCGTAGTCGTACATCCCCGTCTCCTGCAGTTCCTTGCCGTTGTACTTGTAGTTGTATATCCCCACTCTACTTTTTAAGATCTGCTTACTCAAGGTTTTTCTCGTGCGGGGCTTTTCACTGTGAACTTCTGCGCTTGCCCGCTTGTCAAAGATAAAAATTTTTCAGTTGAAAAATAAAACTTAAAGATTTCTTTAATAAAATGTAGCGGTGCTGTAAAACAAAAACCAACTCCTAAAAGTTGGTTTTCTTATTTACTGCTCACGGATTGCAAATCCGCGAGATCGATATCCGCGACATCGGGGTTTCTCATTTACTACTTACGGATTGCAAATCCGCGCTATCGGGTGCCAAAATTTGCAACTAATAATTTGAACAATTCTACAGAAGAACAATTTAAACTATTTGAATTAATTGTAATAGGTGTGCCATAATTCTTATAATTTAAACTTAAAATATATTTTTTAAAAAAAGATTTATTTTTAATATATTTATTAGGTTCTTTTACTTCAACTAAAATAATCTCTACCGAATTTTCAAGAACAAAACCAATAGGGATTTTATGGATTTTAATACCTATGATGTCTTCACGATTTATCCATCCAACAGAACTGGCAGTTGTGTTTTCAAATAGACCATTTTCATTAATTTTAATACCAACTGTATTTGCTATTAATCTATAAACTATATAAAGCGAACCGAAACCAAAAAATACAAACCCAAAAATACCAGAATAGAGAATCATTTCTTTTTTAAAAAATATAAAGGATTTAAATTTTTCTGGATTTAAAATAAATAAAAGACTAATTACTGTAAAACTAATGCTTCCTAAAAAGATAATAAAACTTTTCTTTTTATTTAAGTTTATTGTTATTTCATTCATATATTTAAAATTAGTGACTATTATACATATTTTTAATTGTACTACTTCCAATATCTGAACCACCCCAACTTCCTATAGCTCCTCCAACAATCCCTCCAATTAGCGCTCCTGGTACAACCCCAACGCCACCAAACCAAAATCCCACAGCAGCACCGATAGTTGCACCAGACTCTGCGCCAGCCAAGCCTCCAAGAATACCCCCTGCTACGCTTCCCGCAGCTACAGCAGTATTTTCGCCTTTAGTTTCACCTTTAGTATTATAGTCATTAACGTCAGCAATAACGCCTTTTCCTACTTCTACTGCCCCTAATATAACTGTTGCTACAATTGTACCTTTTTTAAGTACGTGTGAAACCATAATACCTTTTCCTGTAAATTGATTAAAACCAGTATTAGTTGGAGAATATCTATATTTTAATTCACTATATTTTACTCCATCGAAATCTCTCGCTTTAATAGTTTTAGTCCAATAAGCAAATGATCCACCTTTATTATTTAGAGCCATCCAATCTGCTGTCGTTCCAACAACATCATTTACCTTACCAAAATCCTCTAATGTATTATCCTCTTTTTTCTTGCCAACAAGTGTAGCTTCTTTAATATCTTTTGTTCCGGTTTGAACAACATTTCCACTTCCGTCATTCCAGTTTTTACCATCCCAAACAAAATGTCCATCAGCATCATCATAAGTTTCACCTTTCTTATTTCCGTCATAAACAGGAAAAGCAAATTGATTAGTTTCTAATAAACCAGTGGGGTCAGATTTTCTTATTTACTGCTCACGGATTACAAATCCGCGAGATCAATATCCGCGTCATCAGGACGGATTGCAAATCCGCGCCATCGGATCCGCGGGACCGATATCCGCGACATCGGAGTTTCTTTATTTAATGCTCACGGATTGGAAATCCGCGAGATCGATATCCGCGTCATCGGGATTGAAAATCCGCGCTATCGGGTTTTAGGAATATTTCTATCAGGTTTTTAATTTTAATTCTACTTCTGTTATTAATGCTGGAAAATTTAAACTTAATTTTTTCTTTAAACAAAACTCTTTTAATGAATATAGTTTTTCTAAAATCATTTCGATTATATAAAATAATCTTTCACTTTCATTTTTTTTAAAAAAATTATTATCCGTTATAAAAAATCTAATTCCAATCGCTTTTTCTTTCTTCCTATAATCAATAATTTTTTGTTCATATTTGATTTTTTGTTCAGGAATTGGATTTAAATAAAATTCGAATAAAATGAGATTTATATCTGAACTATAATTTTTTAATTCAGTGCTATAAAGTGATTTGTCTAAACCTTCAACTCCCCATAAAAATTTTCTAAATATTTCTCCTTGTTCATTGATAACTTTATATTGATATTCTGTTGTATCAAGGGTTGGGAATTGGGTTGCTAAAAAAAATTTTATCATTTTTATTAATGCATGTTTTTATTCAATTTTCCTCTATTCGCCCGATGGCGCGGATTTGCAATCCGTGACCAACATTATTCCATTAAATATGATCGTTTTCCCATCCCATAAAAATAACTTCCACATTGAGCGCGCTTTCTAAATCTGCATAATTTCTTGCGCTACTAAAATAGTAATTTTCCGGCTCGGTTCAACGACTCCCCACACCCCGATGTCGGGCATATACATCTTTGCGCCGTAGTCGTACATCCCGGTCTCCTGCAGTTCCTTGCCGTTGTACTTGTAGTTGTAAATCCCCGCTCTACTTTTTCAGATCTGCCTACTTAAGGTTTTTCTCGTGCGAGGCTTTTCACTGTGAACTTCTGCGCTTGCCCGCTTGTCAAAGATAAAAATTTTTTCAATTGAAAAATAAAATCTAAAGATTTCTTTAATAAAATGTAGCGGTGCTGTAAAACAAAAACCAACTCCTAAAAGTTGGTTTTCTTATTTACTGCTCACGGATTACAAAACCGCGAGATCGATATCAGCGACATCGGATGCTTTAATCTATGAAAAAAATGAAAATAATTGAGAATAAAATTAATAATATTCCCAGTATAAAATTTCCATAAGATTGAAAATATGTATATGGTTTTGCAATTGACGTATTATCTTTAAATGGATTATATTTTTCCGCTCTTAATTTTTTTATCCATTTTAAAGAGGAATAGAGAAAAACAACACCTAATAAAAATAAAAATAGTCCAAATTTTCTTTCGTCACTCATAGTATTTTTTGTTATAAATTAGGGTTTAATTGTTTTATAATTTCTTTCATCATAATTTTCAACTGCTTTTTCTCCAATTTTGTCATAAATAACTCTATGAGCCTTCAAAACTCTCGTTGTTCCGGAACCTATTACGTGTTCCCAACTTGTTAATTTGTTAGATAGAACCCGATGGCGCGGATTTGCAATCCGTGACCAACATTATTTCATTAAATATGATCGTTTTCCCATCCCATAAAAACAACTTCCACATTGAGCGCGCTTTCTAAATCTGCATAATTTCTTGCGCTACTAAAATAGTAATTTTCCGGCTCGGTTCAACGACTTCCCACCTTCCGATGTCGGGCATATACATCCTGGCGCCGTAGTCGTACATCCCGGTCTCCTGCAGTTCCTTGCCGTTGTACTTGTAGTTGTATATCCCCACTCTACTTTGTCAGGATTTGTATACTTTGGGATTTTTCTCGTGCGGGGCTTTTCACTGTGAACTTCTGCGCTTGCCCGCTTGTCAAAGATAAAAATTTTTTCAGTTGAAAAATAAAATCTAAAGATTTCTTTAATAAAATGTAGCGGTGCTGTAAATCAAAAACCAACTCCTGAAAGTTGGTTTTGCTATTCTTATGTACTGCTCACGGATTGCAAATCCGCGAGATCGGTGCGGGAGTCAAGATTCGCCTATCGGGTTTTATACATTTTTTTAAATTCTTCTTTTATTAAATATGCTTGAGCCCTGTCTAAATTATAGATTTTAGAATATATTAATTTAAATTTTTCATTATTTTGCTTATCATTCTTATTTGAACCATCAAAAACAAAATGCCAAAACTTTATTACTTCAATTTTGTTTTCATTATGTAATAAATTTATAAATGAAGAAGGGGTCTTAATGATTAAGGTTGATAAATTTGTTTGAAATAAACCAACTGCATCGGCTTCCCATTTACTTGATTCTGCAAGTTTTACTAATTTACTATAAAAACGCGTTTCTTTAATATTTTCCTTACACTCAAAAAGAAATGTTATTTGCTCTTCATAACTATCGTAAAGTTGCTTTTTCCCTGTTTTATCATCATATCCATATAAGGCTGTAAAATTTTTATAAGTATCTGGAAAAGCATTAAAAAATACATCACAATTCTTATTTTTAAAAGATTGTGTAAGAGTTTTGGCTTGATTCTCCACAGTAATACTACCATGATCTTGGCAAGAAAATAGTGCACAGAATAATATAAAAAATAGTAATTTCATTAAATTGTGTTACCTAATTTTATTGTTAATAATTACTTTAACATTTCTAGCCCCTTCAGATTTTATAAATGTTCTCAACTCATTCATCTTTGGCTTACTACCTCCAACCGTCCCTGAATTAGAATCCTTGGTAGAGCCTGGCATGTTGCAACCTTCGGTATTTGCACCTGTATTTCCACTATGGTATAGAATTTTTCTGTCTTTAGAAACGTCTTCGTTAGATAATATAAAATTGTCAGGATGT
This sequence comes from Halpernia sp. GG3, assembly GCF_052976925.2. Lineage (NCBI taxonomy): Bacteria > Pseudomonadati > Bacteroidota > Flavobacteriia > Flavobacteriales > Weeksellaceae > Halpernia > Halpernia sp. GG3. The sequence continues at coordinate 39,844 of NZ_JBRIIR020000016.1, read as the reverse complement.
TTTGCGCTTGAATAATTGTCTACGTTATAAACTCCTTCTGGAATTCTTTTATCTTTCCCGCTTTCTTTTGTAGAAGGACCTGCTGGTTCTAACATATAACCTTTTACATTTTTATCACCTCCAACCGTTTTAAATTCACTTATTGTTGCATCTTTAGTTTCTTCAACTCTATTTTGGATTATTAACCCACCTACTTCTGTAGAATTATCTTTTAAATTTTTGACACTTGCGTCCGCAAGTTTTCCGCCCCAGTTTACATCCTTATTTTCAAAATTTGCCTCCTTTCCATTATTTAATAAATAATTTTTTCCATCAGTTTTTCCATCAGTTCCTAAATAAGTGCCTTGCCTGTCGTAAAAGTCTCCTGGTGGAGCACTTTCTCTTCCGTCGGGATCAACAAAAAAAATTGGATTATCTAATGCGTATGTGTAAGTAGAAAATCTTCTCCCTTTCTCACTCAAAGGATCCACCGTTCCCCACCTTCCGATGTCGGGCATGTACATCCTTGCGCCGTAGTCGTACATCCCCGTCTCCTGCAGTTCCTTGCCGTTGTACTTGTAGTTGTATATCCCTGCTCTGCTTTTTGAGATTATGCTACTTTACATTCTTCTCGCACTAACTTCTAATTTTCGTCTGCTCTGTTCCTGCCTTTCAAAGATAATAATTTTTCCTTTTCAATTGAAAAAAAAAAGAATAATGCCGAAAAATTTTATTCTATAAAAAACCGTGTTGTCGCTGTTGTAAATGTGGGGTTGTGGAAAAAATAGGTGTGGGTTTTAGTGGTGGCTTTTTCCACAAATCCACATTTTTTTCTTTCAGCAATTTCCTTCGGTAACCACAAAAAAAGAAAAATATTTTTGTTCCTTTTCCGGGTGGAAGCGTCGGCAGAAAAGTCTTTTATCGGCGGTGGGAAGGAAGGGGAAGGAAGATGGCACAAATCGAGGAACGAGATTCGCGAACTCAAATAAAAAAAATAAATAACTCGTGAACAAAGCGGCTGGAAGGCTGTTTCCCTTTAGGGCTTGAACATAAAATGGATTATGGGCAGTTTTGTCGCTGTGGGCATCCGGGGCTGGAAAAACTGACTATAATACACCTTATTTTATGTTAAATAGCCTCGTTGGCAGGGGTCGGCAGGGCGTTGGGATGCGGTTGGGAAAATGTCTTTTTCAGCGGCTGCGGGTGGATTGTCCTCCAAAAATATCTTTTCTTTTTTTGTGGTTTATCTTATCGGGTGGAACTGGTTGATCGCTGATTGCAGGGCTTCAATTCCGGTTTCCCGATACTTTTCAGTCGTGTCCGCGTGCTTGTGTCCGGCAAAATATTGGACTTTCCGCAGGTTCTCGCCCTGGTCTAATTTCAGTTTTATTACGCTCTGGCGGATTTTTACGCTCGTGATCTTCTTTGTAAACGACTTTTGATAGGTTGATACAAGATAATTAATGTCATCATTTGTAATTTTTGAACCGAGTTTATTCAATAGAAAAAAAGAAGTTTTTAATGTTTGGTTTTTAGATAAAAGTTCTCTTTCTTCCTTTAGATATTGATAAAATAATAAGATCTGATCGGCTTTTAGATTTAAAATTCTTTCGTTTGTAATTCCGGTTTTTTGGATTTTTATTTTAGCATTTTTTAGGTCTAAATCCTCGATTTTTAAGCGTTCAATATCTCCCACTAAAAGGGCCTGGTTGACGAGCAAACTCATGATTATCAGATTTCTTTTTTTTAGCATAGGATAACGCTCCTTTCGGGGTTCTAAGAGTTGTTGCAGTTCTTTTTCCGTGAGCAGTTCCTGTAACTGTATCGGGTTTTCCCTTCCGTCCCTGATCTTAATGTTCTTTGCAGGATTGTATTTTATCTGCCCTGTTTCCACTAAATAATCATAGTATTTCTTTAGGGCGTAAACGGTTCTGTTGGTGCTTTGCGGATTGTAGTTCTTGCGCAGTAGTTCCACATATTCCATTAAATTCTGATAGTTCAGTTTTTCAGGATCTTTATAGTGTTTCCTGAACTTTTCTATTTCATAGAGATAACTTCCGCAGGTTTTTTCGGTCAGTTCATTTTGTAGATAGGTTTGTAGATTCTCCATAAATTCTTGTGTAAATTTGGGTTGTTCCAAGGCATTCATGGCCAAGAAAATCCCTTACCTTTTCAAGTTCCATTCCCTGGTCCAGAAGTTGGGTCGCAATGGTGTGGCGCAGGCAGTGAAGCGTAAATCTTTGATTATTTAATCCGGCTTTTTTAAGTAGATATTTGCACTCCATATAAATTCTTTCGGATGTAATATTTAAGAGATTTACAGTTTTATTTTCATTTGAAATAAAAAATATAATGTCCTTTTTTATCTTTTTTGTAAACGGGATCACTCTTCGTTTTTTGCCCTTCCCCTTTTTGATGTAAAGCAGGTTGTTTTCTAAGTCGATGTCTGAGATTTTAAGTTCTGCGGCTTCATTCCGGCGCAGTCCGCAACCGTAACATAAATGCAGGATAATGAGTTGTAAGGGACTGCTTTTGTTGTATAACATTTTGATTTCTTCCGGACTAAATATTTTCCTTTCCTCATATTTTGGGGATTTTATTTTCAGTTGGTAAGGATTGGTTTTTACTTCCCCGGTTCTTTGCAGATAATCAAAATACATTCTAATAGACCGCATTTTTCCTGCAATGGCACTCTGACTTAAATCCTTCTTTGTAACCCTGCTTTTGGTGGTTTCTAAACTTTTATGGTAGTCTAAAATATCTTTGGAAGTGGTGTCTTCCTTTTCTTTTTTACAGTAATTTAAAAATCTCTCAATCTCCTTCGGATAGGTATTTACAACTGATTCACAATAGCCTAGATTCTGTAATTCTTTTCTAAATTTTAAGATTGATTCTTCATTCATTATTATACTTATGATTGGTTTGCTTACTCAATATATTCAGTTTTTCCGAACGCTAAACAGTTGTTGGTTGATATTTGTTGGTTGTCAGTACTTTACGCTGTCATAGATGGGGCTTTAGCGTTCGTTTTGCTTCCGTTTGGTGTTCGCTTGTGTTCGAACCTTGCAGGTTAGGCAGTTATTCTATGACGCTTTAGTTCTTCAACCTGCTTGGCAAAGGCTTCTTTTAATTCCTTTCTAACTTTCTGGATATTATCACTGTAAGAGATCTTATACCTGAATCCCTTGTTCGCAAAACCGATCTGTTTCAGATATTCCAACCGGACTAAATCATTCAGATAAAACTGTAATTGTGTTTTCTTAAATCCAGTCACTTCCATCGCATCAAAACGGGTAAAACTTTCCTCTTTAAAGGCTTTCTTCAACTGCTCAAAAAACTGTCTTAAACTGCCGTCCAATTCATCGATCTTTAGGATAATGCTCTCGAATAATATCTCCACGGCATTCTCAATATCCTCTATTTCGGTGATTAAATAATCGTCTTTCGTTTCTCTCTGATACTGATTGATAAAGGTGACCTGCTTGATGATGGCTTGGAACATTTCATTCAAACGCCTTTTGTTTTTTACGTTGTTCGGTAGTTTTATCTGTGTCGCAAATGGATTTATGATTTCATAATGCTTCAGATTCCGGACGATTCTCTGTATAAAATTAATGGCTTTCTCCTGGGTGTTTTTGTCGATTTCCCCCGCATTTCTTTTGTTTTGGTAGGTTATTATCTTCTCGGTCTGTTCCTCGCCCTCATTGATGGCGACTATAAAACTGCGGTTCATGTTGTCCTCGTATAATTCGCCCTTGGTGGTTGCTGAAAGTGAGGAAAATTGTCCTTTCACGATTTTATGGGATGATTTATTGTTTCCTTTTTTATCTTTAATAGTAACTGAACTTCTCAATACCTGATTGGAAATAAATTCCCTCAAGGCATAGAGCGCATCTTCTTTTAAACCGTCCAGATCCTCGATGATGATTATCTTTTGGAACAGGTCGAACTCGCCCCAGTTGTATAAACTTGATTCTGTAATTCTCGTAAACCTTAAGACATCTTCCTGTGGCATCAAGTCCGCGATCCGGCTGATAATATGCGTTTTTCCGCTTCCCGAACTTCCCTGTACTATTCCGTGAAGTGGACTTTTATTTAAGTAACTTATCGTAATTAAAAACAATAATAATCGGCTGTTTTCCTCGCCGATGATGCCGCTTTTTTCTATTAATTGGTTTAAGGATTTCAGTAGGTCTTTCTGCTGTAAAAATTCTGTTGCGGACAATTTTCGGACAAATTCCGTGGGTGTGTTTTTCTGATTGCTGATAAATCCTGCATTGTTTGCAGAGTCAGTAGGACTGGAACCCCCTTCTTTTTCATTTGAAAATAAAAAATTTGCCTCATTGTTTTTATTGTTTTCAATAGGATTCGGCGATTGCAAAGCAATTCTCTTTTCCAGTAATTCCAAAAATATTTCTTCATTATGTAGTTGCAGGGTTTCGTTGATGTCATTATTAGGCAGTTCCACGCTTGATATCCTAACCTCCTGATTACGGCTCAGGTGCTCCCGTAACAACTGGCTGTATTTCCCAACCGCCTTCTTTCCTGCTTCGTCCTGGTCAAAACAAAATATTATTTCTTCCAATGCCACTAATTCACGAATGCTTTTTAAAATTTCTTCCGTAAGCCCGTTGGTTCCAAAACAACTGATTAAACTGTAATTATCTCTGATTTCTTTTATCTGAAGTAAACTTGCGCAGTCTATAATCGCTTCCGTTAAAATGAGTTTCCTGATTTCTGCTTTTGGGTAATTTGGGTAAATCCCGCTACGGTTCTTTAAATAGAAGTGTTTCGCTTTGTCGTTGTTGAGTGTCGAGCGGAAGTATAATCCCGTAATTTCATCTTCCTGGTTTCTTAACGCAAAACAGATGCACCATTTCCCAAAAACGCTAAAGGCTTTCTCACCGGTTCTTCCCGTAATTCCCTTGTCTAATAATAATCCTGCTTCCAATGCCTGTCTTATGAGTTCCTCGGTTTTGCGTTCCCCGTGGTGGAACTGTCCAGAGTTGTAACCAATCTCTAAAAGTGAGTGGTCTAAATTTCTCTTTGTTAAATAATCCTTTGCAGGTTTTGAGTTGTTGACGGCATTCCTAAAATATTGGAAGATATTGCCTAAAAATTGCGTTTGGGATAATTCTAAATTCTGGATCTTTGGTTTCGGGTTTCCCTTAATGGGCAATGCAGGACTTCCACCCAAAAGACTTTCCGCTTTTTTTAATGCTTCGTGTTTGGAAAGGTTTTCCTTGTACATTATAAAATCTATCACGTCCATACTCCTGCCGTGGGTTTTGCAGTTACTGCTAAAACAGTATGCCGTCTGCGTCTTGTAGTAGACCTGCATACTCGGTGTCCTGTCCTCGTGGAACGGACAGCACATTTTTGTGTTCTTGTCGGGTTTTAGGCCGTAATACTGCAGGACTGTAGAGATTGATAACTGGGATTTTATGAGCGGGATTTCCATAAAATTATAGATTAAATTTATTTTTTGTCATTTTTGACCATTGCAAATATAAAAATAAATTTCTATTATTGACAAGTTATAATTTCCATTTAAAACAACTTATTGTTTTAAATGGTCAAATTAACTAATTTAGCATCAAAATTAAAGACATGCAAATAAGCGAGAAAATAAAACAACTGCGTAAAGACAAGGGTTTACAACAAAAGCAAGTCGCAATAGATGTAGGTCTTGACCAAAGCAACTACAATAAGATTGAGAACGGAAGGCGTGAACCGTCCCTGGAAGTCCTGCAAAAATTATCCGCCATCCTTGATGTTTCCCTCGATGACCTGGTAAACCCGGAAGATTCCAAAAAACCGTCTGCCGTAACTATGGAGGATAAAACCATCTCCGAAAAAATACGCCTGATGGACCAACTGGAAGAGGACGACAAGAACGTTATCTACAGGATGCTTGACACGATGCTTACCAAACAAAAATTCCAGAACTTCTTTGAGCAGAACCTACAAACCGCAAAATAATGAGAACACAGGTAATACAGGATCACAACGGAACTCCCACAGGTGTTTTTATACCGATCATAGAATGGGAAAAAATGAAGAAAAAATACCATATCGAGGATCCCAAAGAGGTTTTTCAACTCTCCGATGAGCAGAAAAAAATCCTTGACAGCCAGGACGGTCTGGAACTTTCCGAATACCAAGACAACGATGAGTTTGTGGCGGAACTTAAAGCGGAATATGGCTTATAAAGTAAGGGTTTCTCCCAGCGCCAAGGCCGACGTGAGGCAGGCGGTGGCTTATTACAAAAAAGAGGCTTCCCTGAAGGTTGCCCAAAATTTTGTTAAAGATTACGGGGACACCCTGAAAAAGATAAGGCAAAACCCCCTCTTCCAAGTCTATTACAGGGATTTTAGGGGTCTGCCGCTTAAAAAATACCCCTTCGTTATTTTTTACCAGATAGATAAAACCAACGGTTTGATTCTCGTAAAGGCAGTCTTTAACGCCAATCAGGACACAGACAAAAGACCATAAAAAAAACCAACTCCTAAAAGTTGGTTTTCTTATTTACTGCTCACAGATTGCAAATCCGCGAGATCGAAATCCGAGTCATCGGAAGGTTGGTTTCTTATTTACTGCTCACGGATTGCAAATCCGCGAGATCGGATTGCAAATCCGCGAGATCGGATTGCAAATCCGCGAGATCGATATCCGAGTCATCGGGGATTGCAAATCCGCGATATCGATATCCGCGTCCTTCGGTTTACCTAAATTGAGGGCTATCAGACGGAGCCGTAGGGGCTTAATTTCCAAATATTTTTCAATTTACAAAGGAAAAATAAACTATTATAAATGTTACTACTAAAGTAATGATATAGCCTGTTAATAGATTTCTTGTTTCATATTTTTCATTAAGTAATTCAGAATATTTTTTATTAAAGCCTGTAAGAATCCAAAAAAAAATTGCTCCAATCCATATAGCTGAAAGTTTAGCTACAAAAGGTTCTCTTGCCATTTTATTATTTATTTAAAATATTATTTAATGTTTTTAGTGTTTTTTTATAAGTAAAATTATCTTCATACCTAAAATAAAAATTAGGTAAACTACCATTGGTTTGTGTGGCAGTTTTTGCATCTGTAAATTCAAAAGATTTATCATATATTATATTATTTAATACCATTGAACTTAGAGTGCCAAGCTCTATAGAAGGCCCATCAGTAGGATTGTTAGAATCTTTTGTTAAATCATTAAATACTTGTAGATCATTTTTAATGGGCGATAATATCTCTTTATTTCCATCTACATTGCCTACAAAAGAATTAGCAACAGGACCAATTAATCCATTCGCTTTAGTGTTTTTTTCATCGAAAGAGACAAAATCATTCTTTCCTACATTTGTAAGATTAGTTTCTTGTGTTGTTTTAAGATCATTTATTGTATTAGACTTACTTACAACTTTTCCCTCAGAATTAATTTTAGTAGAAAAGTTAGCTGTCTTATCTGAAGTGTTAGTCACTTTGATTCTTTCACCGTCTGAATTGGTCTTATATGTAACATTTGTTGTAATCGTTCTAACAGATTCTTTTATTGTGTAGGAATTTTCTTTTTTATTGTGTGTTATACTATTCAAATGATATATCGGATCTCCTGAATTTTCTTGAGGATTTCTTCCATCAGGATCAACAAACCTAATCGGATTGTCAAAGGCATAATTGTAAACGCTATGCCGTGTCATTTTCTCTGCCAGTGGATCAACGACGCCCCACCTTCCGATATCCGGCATGTACATCCTTGCGCCGTAGTCGTACATCCCGGTCTCCTGGAGTTCCTTGCCGTTGTACTTGTAGTTGTATATCCCTGCTCTGCTTTTTGAGATTATGCTACTTTACATTCTTCTCGCACTAACTTCTAATTTTCGTCTGCTCTGTTCCTGCCTTTCAAAGATAATAATTTTTCCTTTTCAATTGAAAAAAAAAAGAATAATGCCGAAAAATTTTATTCTATAAAAAACCGTGTTGTCGCTGTTGTAAATGTGGGGTTGTGGAAAAAATAGGTGTGGGTTTTAGTGGTGGCTTTTTCCACAAATCCACATTTTTTTCTTTCAGCAATTTCCTTCGGTAACCACAAAAAAAGAAAAATATTTTTGTTCCTTTTCCGGGTGGAAGCGTCGGCAGAAAAGTCTTTTATCGGCGGTGGGAAGGAAGGGGAAGGAAGATGGCACAAATCGAGGAACGAGATTCGCGAACTCAAATAAAAAAAATAAATAACTCGTGAACAAAGCGGCTGGAAGGCTGTTTCCCTTTAGGGCTTGAACATAAAATGGATTATGGGCAGTTTTGTCGCTGTGGGCATCCGGGGCTGGAAAAACTGACTATAATACACCTTATTTTATGTTAAATAGCCTCGTTGGCAGGGGTCGGCAGGGCGTTGGGATGCGGTTGGGAAAATGTCTTTTTCAGCGGCTGCGGGTGGATTGTCCTCCAAAAATATCTTTTCTTTTTTTGTGGTTTATCTTATCGGGTGGAACTGGTTGATCGCTGATTGCAGGGCTTCAATTCCGGTTTCCCGATACTTTTCAGTCGTGTCCGCGTGCTTGTGTCCGGCAAAATATTGGACTTTCCGCAGGTTCTCGCCCTGGTCTAATTTCAGTTTTATTACGCTCTGGCGGATTTTTACGCTCGTGATCTTCTTTGTAAACGACTTTTGATAGGTTGATACAAGATAATTAATGTCATCATTTGTAATTTTTGAACCGAGTTTATTCAATAGAAAAAAAGAAGTTTTTAATGTTTGGTTTTTAGATAAAAGTTCTCTTTCTTCCTTTAGATATTGATAAAATAATAAGATCTGATCGGCTTTTAGATTTAAAATTCTTTCGTTTGTAATTCCGGTTTTTTGGATTTTTATTTTAGCATTTTTTAGGTCTAAATCCTCGATTTTTAAGCGTTCAATATCTCCCACTAAAAGGGCCTGGTTGACGAGCAAACTCATGATTATCAGATTTCTTTTTTTTAGCATAGGATAACGCTCCTTTCGGGGTTCTAAGAGTTGTTGCAGTTCTTTTTCCGTGAGCAGTTCCTGTAACTGTATCGGGTTTTCCCTTCCGTCCCTGATCTTAATGTTCTTTGCAGGATTGTATTTTATCTGCCCTGTTTCCACTAAATAATCATAGTATTTCTTTAGGGCGTAAACGGTTCTGTTGGTGCTTTGCGGATTGTAGTTCTTGCGCAGTAGTTCCACATATTCCATTAAATTCTGATAGTTCAGTTTTTCAGGATCTTTATAGTGTTTCCTGAACTTTTCTATTTCATAGAGATAACTTCCGCAGGTTTTTTCGGTCAGTTCATTTTGTAGATAGGTTTGTAGATTCTCCATAAATTCTTGTGTAAATTTGGGTTGTTCCAAGGCATTCATGGCCAAGAAAATCCCTTACCTTTTCAAGTTCCATTCCCTGGTCCAGAAGTTGGGTCGCAATGGTGTGGCGCAGGCAGTGAAGCGTAAATCTTTGATTATTTAATCCGGCTTTTTTAAGTAGATATTTGCACTCCATATAAATTCTTTCGGATGTAATATTTAAGAGATTTACAGTTTTATTTTCATTTGAAATAAAAAATATAATGTCCTTTTTTATCTTTTTTGTAAACGGGATCACTCTTCGTTTTTTGCCCTTCCCCTTTTTGATGTAAAGCAGGTTGTTTTCTAAGTCGATGTCTGAGATTTTAAGTTCTGCGGCTTCATTCCGGCGCAGTCCGCAACCGTAACATAAATGCAGGATAATGAGTTGTAAGGGACTGCTTTTGTTGTATAACATTTTGATTTCTTCCGGACTAAATATTTTCCTTTCCTCATATTTTGGGGATTTTATTTTCAGTTGGTAAGGATTGGTTTTTACTTCCCCGGTTCTTTGCAGATAATCAAAATACATTCTAATAGACCGCATTTTTCCTGCAATGGCACTCTGACTTAAATCCTTCTTTGTAACCCTGCTTTTGGTGGTTTCTAAACTTTTATGGTAGTCTAAAATATCTTTGGAAGTGGTGTCTTCCTTTTCTTTTTTACAGTAATTTAAAAATCTCTCAATCTCCTTCGGATAGGTATTTACAACTGATTCACAATAGCCTAGATTCTGTAATTCTTTTCTAAATTTTAAGATTGATTCTTCATTCATTATTATACTTATGATTGGTTTGCTTACTCAATATATTCAGTTTTTCCGAACGCTAAACAGTTGTTGGTTGATATTTGTTGGTTGTCAGTACTTTACGCTGTCATAGATGGGGCTTTAGCGTTCGTTTTGCTTCCGTTTGGTGTTCGCTTGTGTTCGAACCTTGCAGGTTAGGCAGTTATTCTATGACGCTTTAGTTCTTCAACCTGCTTGGCAAAGGCTTCTTTTAATTCCTTTCTAACTTTCTGGATATTATCACTGTAAGAGATCTTATACCTGAATCCCTTGTTCGCAAAACCGATCTGTTTCAGATATTCCAACCGGACTAAATCATTCAGATAAAACTGTAATTGTGTTTTCTTAAATCCAGTCACTTCCATCGCATCAAAACGGGTAAAACTTTCCTCTTTAAAGGCTTTCTTCAACTGCTCAAAAAACTGTCTTAAACTGCCGTCCAATTCATCGATCTTTAGGATAATGCTCTCGAATAATATCTCCACGGCATTCTCAATATCCTCTATTTCGGTGATTAAATAATCGTCTTTCGTTTCTCTCTGATACTGATTGATAAAGGTGACCTGCTTGATGATGGCTTGGAACATTTCATTCAAACGCCTTTTGTTTTTTACGTTGTTCGGTAGTTTTATCTGTGTCGCAAATGGATTTATGATTTCATAATGCTTCAGATTCCGGACGATTCTCTGTATAAAATTAATGGCTTTCTCCTGGGTGTTTTTGTCGATTTCCCCCGCATTTCTTTTGTTTTGGTAGGTTATTATCTTCTCGGTCTGTTCCTCGCCCTCATTGATGGCGACTATAAAACTGCGGTTCATGTTGTCCTCGTATAATTCGCCCTTGGTGGTTGCTGAAAGTGAGGAAAATTGTCCTTTCACGATTTTATGGGATGATTTATTGTTTCCTTTTTTATCTTTAATAGTAACTGAACTTCTCAATACCTGATTGGAAATAAATTCCCTCAAGGCATAGAGCGCATCTTCTTTTAAACCGTCCAGATCCTCGATGATGATTATCTTTTGGAACAGGTCGAACTCGCCCCAGTTGTATAAACTTGATTCTGTAATTCTCGTAAACCTTAAGACATCTTCCTGTGGCATCAAGTCCGCGATCCGGCTGATAATATGCGTTTTTCCGCTTCCCGAACTTCCCTGTACTATTCCGTGAAGTGGACTTTTATTTAAGTAACTTATCGTAATTAAAAACAATAATAATCGGCTGTTTTCCTCGCCGATGATGCCGCTTTTTTCTATTAATTGGTTTAAGGATTTCAGTAGGTCTTTCTGCTGTAAAAATTCTGTTGCGGACAATTTTCGGACAAATTCCGTGGGTGTGTTTTTCTGATTGCTGATAAATCCTGCATTGTTTGCAGAGTCAGTAGGACTGGAACCCCCTTCTTTTTCATTTGAAAATAAAAAATTTGCCTCATTGTTTTTATTGTTTTCAATAGGATTCGGCGATTGCAAAGCAATTCTCTTTTCCAGTAATTCCAAAAATATTTCTTCATTATGTAGTTGCAGGGTTTCGTTGATGTCATTATTAGGCAGTTCCACGCTTGATATCCTAACCTCCTGATTACGGCTCAGGTGCTCCCGTAACAACTGGCTGTATTTCCCAACCGCCTTCTTTCCTGCTTCGTCCTGGTCAAAACAAAATATTATTTCTTCCAATGCCACTAATTCACGAATGCTTTTTAAAATTTCTTCCGTAAGCCCGTTGGTTCCAAAACAACTGATTAAACTGTAATTATCTCTGATTTCTTTTATCTGAAGTAAACTTGCGCAGTCTATAATCGCTTCCGTTAAAATGAGTTTCCTGATTTCTGCTTTTGGGTAATTTGGGTAAATCCCGCTACGGTTCTTTAAATAGAAGTGTTTCGCTTTGTCGTTGTTGAGTGTCGAGCGGAAGTATAATCCCGTAATTTCATCTTCCTGGTTTCTTAACGCAAAACAGATGCACCATTTCCCAAAAACGCTAAAGGCTTTCTCACCGGTTCTTCCCGTAATTCCCTTGTCTAATAATAATCCTGCTTCCAATGCCTGTCTTATGAGTTCCTCGGTTTTGCGTTCCCCGTGGTGGAACTGTCCAGAGTTGTAACCAATCTCTAAAAGTGAGTGGTCTAAATTTCTCTTTGTTAAATAATCCTTTGCAGGTTTTGAGTTGTTGACGGCATTCCTAAAATATTGGAAGATATTGCCTAAAAATTGCGTTTGGGATAATTCTAAATTCTGGATCTTTGGTTTCGGGTTTCCCTTAATGGGCAATGCAGGACTTCCACCCAAAAGACTTTCCGCTTTTTTTAATGCTTCGTGTTTGGAAAGGTTTTCCTTGTACATTATAAAATCTATCACGTCCATACTCCTGCCGTGGGTTTTGCAGTTACTGCTAAAACAGTATGCCGTCTGCGTCTTGTAGTAGACCTGCATACTCGGTGTCCTGTCCTCGTGGAACGGACAGCACATTTTTGTGTTCTTGTCGGGTTTTAGGCCGTAATACTGCAGGACTGTAGAGATTGATAACTGGGATTTTATGAGCGGGATTTCCATAAAATTATAGATTAAATTTATTTTTTGTCATTTTTGACCATTGCAAATATAAAAATAAATTTCTATTATTGACAAGTTATAATTTCCATTTAAAACAACTTATTGTTTTAAATGGTCAAATTAACTAATTTAGCATCAAAATTAAAGACATGCAAATAAGCGAGAAAATAAAACAACTGCGTAAAGACAAGGGTTTACAACAAAAGCAAGTCGCAATAGATGTAGGTCTTGACCAAAGCAACTACAATAAGATTGAGAACGGAAGGCGTGAACCGTCCCTGGAAGTCCTGCAAAAATTATCCGCCATCCTTGATGTTTCCCTCGATGACCTGGTAAACCCGGAAGATTCCAAAAAACCGTCTGCCGTAACTATGGAGGATAAAACCATCTCCGAAAAAATACGCCTGATGGACCAACTGGAAGAGGACGACAAGAACGTTATCTACAGGATGCTTGACACGATGCTTACCAAACAAAAATTCCAGAACTTCTTTGAGCAGAACCTACAAACCGCAAAATAATGAGAACACAGGTAATACAGGATGCACAATCGCATGCTCCCGCAGCGTGTTTTTATACCGATCATAGAATGGGAAAAAATGAAGAAAAAATACCATATCGAGGATCCCAAAGAGGTTTTTCAACTCTCCGATGAGCAGAAAAAAATCCTTGACAGCCAGGACGGTCTGGAACTTTCCGAATACCAAGACAACGATGAGTTTGTGGCGGAACTTAAAGCGGAATATGGCTTATAAAGTAAGGGTTTCTCCCAGCGCCAAGGCCGACGTGAGGCAGGCGGTGGCTTATTACAAAAAAGAGGCTTCCCTGAAGGTTGCCCAAAATTTTGTTAAAGATTACGGGGACACCCTGAAAAAGATAAGGCAAAACCCCCTCTTCCAAGTCTATTACAGGGATTTTAGGGGTCTGCCGCTTAAAAAATACCCCTTCGTTATTTTTTACCAGATAGATAAAACCAACGGTTTGATTCTCGTAAAGGCAGTCTTTAACGCCAATCAGGACACAGACAAAAGACCATAAAAAAAACCAACTCCTAAAAGTTGGTTTTCTTATTTACTGCTCACAGATTGCAAATCCGCGAGATCGATATCCGCGTCATCGTGGGGACACCAAATTTTTACTCGCAAATGTAATCTGCACTGTTGAATGAATTATTTTTGAAATAAAATTTCACATAGCACTTATCTCCTTCAATAACAAGGGAATTTTTAAAGCAAATAGTATCAAAGTAATATGTAAAGATGGTGGTGGTTAGGTTTTTTTCGGTTTTATTAGGTTTTCCAAAAATTTTGAGAAAATCAGACTCATTTTTGGGTTTATATTTTAATAAAATTTTATTTGAAATAGTTTTGTTTCTAAATTTAGTACAGCCTAAAGAATCGTTTTTCCAATGATTAGAATAATATGTTAGACTATCGGAGGTAATTTTATTTTTTACAACACTTTTTTTCGTCTTATCATTACATGAAAGTAATGAAAAAAATATTATAATTATTTTAATTGTCTTTGTTGCCATTTTCATCGTATATGGTATTTGTAACTGTTCCTATTTGTCCTTTTCCATTTGCATCGAAGTAAACATTTTTGAAAATGTCATTAACGTTTTCATTTGTTACTCTTCTAAAATTTGGATCTATCGCATTACTTGGACCAACTTGAGACCATCTTTGATTAACAGGTGTATAACGAGCAGTCATAATATCCGGCGGCGTATCTTTAGATTTTCCACTGGTGGTATGTGGTAAATTTAATGAATGTCCGAACTCATGGGCTCCAGTAGTAGAATCCGCCAAATCATCTTTAGTATTTAGAAAACCTCCATTTCCCCCTAATTGAAAAGTACTACTATGATTCATATCTGCGACTTCATAAAAATTATTTTTGGGATCAGTATTTTTACTAGCCATTTCTTTTGCTTTATCAACAGATACTGTCTCATAAGTAACCTTAAAATTAACCTTATAGGTAACACCATCAATTTTTACTTTGCCATGGGCTCCATTCCATTGGGAGGCAACACCTCTCGCAATTTGTCCTGAAAGTTTACTATTTGCTTTAGATCCATAAAAAATCATATGTTCATTCACTGTAATTTTATGATGCTTTTTATCGATTATAGGTTCTCCAGAACGTCCGTCAGGATCTATATGACCTACAGGATTATTATACACATAAGTGTAAGGTGAAGTTTTTCTATCTTTCTCCGCTAGCGGATCCACCGTTCCCCACCTTCCGATATCTGGCATGTACATCCTTGCGCCGTAGTCGTACATCCCCGTCTCCTGCAGTTCCTTGCCGTTGTACTTGTAGTTTAAATAACAAAAAAAAAGCGGCTTAAAAGCCGCTCTTATTTATCTTACCAACGACCGCCGCCGCCGCCGCCACGATTTGCACCGCCGCCGCTGTTACCACCTCCGTAACCGCCGCTGCCTCCGCCTCGGTTGTTATCAAAAGATCTTCTTGGTTTGTCTTCTCTTGGTTTTGCCTCAGATACGTTTAACGGTTTTCCGTCAAGTTCTCTTTCGTTAAGACCCTCGATAGCCTGTCTTCCTTCATCGTCACCCATTTCTACGAAACCAAATCCTCTGGATCTACCAGTCTCTCTGTCAGTGATGATTTTAGCAGAAGATACTTCTCCGTACTCAGAAAATAAATCGTGCAACGCTTCTTCTTTGGTTGCATAGTTGATGTTTGAAACAAAAATGTTCATTGTAAAAAAAATTATAAATTAAAAAAAATTGCTGTATATATAAGGAAAAACAACAAATACTGAACAAATATTGATTTCAAATATAAACAGGTGCAAGGTACAATTAAAAATAATACAAACAATAATTTTTATTATGAAAATTATAAATTTCGCACTTAGGAGCAATAAAGCTTTTATTTTTTTCAAAAACCCTTCCCGCTGTACGTTCTGTCTTTCAAGCACGCGCTTTGTTCGCGCTAAAAAGGATGCCACTTCCATCGGGGCTAAATAGAGGTTAATTTTTATTTTTCAACGGTAGGAAAACATATACACTTTCAATTAGGCAACTTCTTTACCTGTCGAAGTTTCTAATAGCAAAAACCAGTCGTCATTTTCCAAGTTTATTTTTAAAGCCTGCTTTGCATTTTTTAAATGTTTAACCTTTGAAGTTCCTAAAACCGGTAAAATTCTTGATGGATGTTTTAAAATAAAAGCCAGTAAAAGTTGATCTTCCAAACAATTATATTTTTCACAAAGTTTTTCAACCACTTTTTTTATTCTTGAATTTTGTTCAGTTTTCTTGCTAAAATAATTTCCCATCGGCGACCACGCCATTGGACTTAATGTTTTCATCATTAATTGATCCAAAGTACCATCATTAAAAGCTTTTGTTTCATTCAAAGAACATTCAATTTGATTCGTAATTAAAGGAAAATGTTGATTAATTAAATCAAACTGAGAAACCGAAAAATTACTCACACCAAAGTGTTTTACTTTACCCTCTGATTTTAAAATTTCAAAACTTTCTACAATTTCTTCAGGATTCATTAATGGCGAGGGACGATGCAGCAGTAAAACATCTAAATAATCCGTATGCAGATTTTTTAAACTGTTCTCCACAGAATTTAGAATATGATGTTTAGAATAATTATAAGCCTTCACATTATAATCCCGATTATCACATGGCATCTCAATACCGCATTTAGAAATAATTTGAATCTCTCTCCTATCAAGTGACATTTTATTAAAAGCCTTGCCAAATAATTCTTCGGTGGTATAATTACCATAAATATCAGCACAATCGAAAGTCGTTAAATCTTCTTCCAGTGCAGCATTTATAAATTCTTGAGTTTGTGGAATACTGAAATTTGCACCCCAAATTCCCCATCGCATCGTTCCTATTATTAATGGTGAAAACATTTTTTTTTTCATATTATAGATGTAAAAATTTTTTGGTTCTATGTTATCGCCCATTCTTGATATGCTTTTTCACAAATTTTGCCAATGGCGATTTCAAAGATAAAAAATTAATAGGAAAATCGAATTTTATATGGATTTTTGAAATCTTCTCATTTTCTAATTATTAACTTTGCCATAGAAAAATATAAACAAATGAACTATCATACTAGGAAATGGGTAAAACCGGAAGATCTAAATCCAAATCATTCACTTTTTGGTGGTCGACTATTACAATGGATTGATGAGGAAGCCGCGCTATACTCAATTATTCAACTTGAAAACAATAAAGTTGTCACTAAATATATTTCTGAAATTAATTTCATCAGTTCCGCTAAGCAAGGTGACATTATTGAAATAGGGATCGAAATATTATCATTCGGAAACTCCTCATTAAACCTAAAATGTGAAGTTCGGAATAAAATGACACATCAAACAATTATTACTGTTGAAAAAATTGTGATGGTTGCTTTAGACGAAAATGGAAATCCCGTCGCACACGGAAAAACGCAAATGGAATACACGAAAAACCGCTTGAATAATGGAAAATAAGACTCACCAACAAAAAACTTCACCCTCCTCAGTTTATTATTGCCCCATGGAATGTGAAGGTGAAAAAGTTTATTTTGCGCCGGGAAGATGTCCGAAATGTAATATGTTTTTAGTTCCTATCGAACAAAGGGATGATCAGAAAAATAAAAAAATAGTTTTTAGTAAATCTAATTTACCGGAAAATTTTAAAGATAAAATTGGGGATTATTTTTGTCCAATGTTTTGTGAAGGCGATAAAACGTATTCGTCAGATTCCGGCTGTCCGGTTTGCCACATGCATTTGGAAGAAATTACGGAAGATTTAGTTGATAATTCTCAGTTGTCAGTTGACAGTAATTCTTCTGAAAAAACCACCGACCGACAAGCACCAACTGACAACCAAAATGCTGGAAAACATTATTGTCCAATGCATTGCGAAGGTGACAAAGTTTATGATTTCAATGTTGGTTGCCCCGTTTGTGGAATGGATCTCGTGAAATATCCAGAAAAAAAAACAACGCAATATACTTGTCCAATGCATCCGCAGATCATAAGAGATCAACCCGGAAGTTGTCCCATTTGTGGGATGGATCTGGTGCCAATTCTAACAATGAACAATAACGAAGATGAAGATGAAACTTATAAAATTTTAAAAAGAAAATTTTTAATTGCGCTCGTATTTACTGTTCCTGTTTTTATTTTGTCAATGGGCGGAATGTGGCTAAATCTGCCATTTTCCTCAAAAATATCGGGCTATTTGGAATTAATTTTAACCTTACCTATTTTATTTTATGCAGGTTGGTTTCTTATTAAGCGGGGTATAATTTCCTTTAAAACCTGGAATTTAAATATGTTCAGTTTGATTGCTTTGGGAAGTTTAGCAGCATTTTTATTTAGTTTAATTTCTCTTATTTTTCCAAACTTATTACCTCATGAGATCCGCGGTCATTCTAATAACGCCCCTCTTTATTTTGAAGCAGTTAGTGTTATCTTAACTTTGGTCATTTTAGGTCAGTTAATGGAAGCGAAAGCACATCAGAAAACTGGAAATGCAATTAGAGAATTGATGAATCTTTCGCCGTCTACAGCGCACTTGATGACAGATGGAGTAGAAAAAGCAGTTAGTTTAGATCAAATTAAAAAAGGTGATTTATTAAAAGTAAAACCAGGTGAAAAAATTCCGGTAGACGGCAAAATCACCGAAGGAAATTCAACCATTGACGAAAGTATGATCACTGGCGAACCAGTTGCAGTCGAAAAAAAGGAAAATGAAAAAGTGACTTCTGGAACTATAAACGGCAACCAAAGTTTTGTAATGCAAGCCGAAAAAGTGGGCGATGAAACTCTGCTTTCACACATTATAAAAATGGTAAATGAAGCGAGCAGAAGTCGCGCGCCAATTCAAAAACTAACAGATAAAGTAGCTAAGATTTTCGTTCCAACGGTGATTGGGATCGCAGTTTTAACGTTTATTGTCTGGCAAATTTTCGGACCGGAAGGAAAAAAAACTTTGTTTGCATTTGTTAATGCCGTTGCAGTTCTAATTGTGGCTTGTCCGTGCGCTTTAGGTTTAGCGACACCAATGTCCTTAATGGTCGGCATTGGCAAAGGTGCAAAAAATGGAATTTTAATTAAAAACGCCGAAGCCTTAGAAGAATTACATAAAGTAAATGTTTTAATAACCGATAAAACAGGAACTTTAACGGAAGGAAAACCAAGTTTACAAAATATAGAATCGGTAGAAAGTAGTGATAAAAATACAATTTTAGAAATCGCAGCAGCATTAAATCAAAATTCTGAACATCCTTTATCTACCGCAGTTTTAAATAAAGTAAAAGCTGAAAATTTAGAAATTAAAAAGATAGCTCAATTTGAAAACATTTCTGGTAAAGGTTTGAAAGGAAATTTAAGTGGAAAAGATGTATTATTAGGAAATGAAAGCTTAATGGAAACTAATCAAATTAAAATACCAGAAGAATTAAAAGAAAAGGCCCTAAAAATTCAAGAGAAAGCGCACACTGTTTCTTATGTTGCAGAAGGTGGAAAAGTGATCGGTTTTGTAAGTTTTACAGATAAAATTAAAGAAAGTTCAAAAATCGCCATTGATTATTTATTGAAAAATAATGTTGAAGTTATTATGATCACGGGCGATAACGAACATACTGCAAAAGCCGTCGCAGACGAGTTAGGAATTAAAAAATATATCGCAAAAGCACTTCCAGAAGATAAATTAAATGAAGTAAAAAAACTTCAGGAAGCAGGAAAAATTGTTGCAATGACGGGTGATGGAATTAATGATTCGCCGGCCTTAGCACAAGCAAACATAGGAATTGCGATGGGAACAGGAACTGACGTTGCCATTGAAAGTGCGCAAATCACTTTGTTAAAAGGTGATATCTCAGGGGTTGTTAAAGCCAAAATTTTAAGTGAAAAATTATTGATAAATATTAAAGAAAATTTATTTTTTGCTTTTGCTTATAATGTTTTGGGAATCCCGGTTGCCGCAGGTCTACTCTACCCTTTCTTCGGAATTTTACTGTCGCCGATGATTGCTGCGGCTGCAATGAGTTTTAGTTCCGTTTCTGTTATTTTAAACTCTTTGAGATTGAATGCGATTGATCTGAAAATTAAGTAAATTTAAAATATAAATAACTTTAATTATTAATTTTATTGATTACCAAGTCATTTTGGAAGAATTTAAACCCATTTTTTCTTCTCTAATATTTCCATTTCTAAAATAACTGATTAGATTCCTGCAAAATGATAAACACGCTTAAAAAAAGAATATAAATTTAAAATTATGTGGCAAAAAATCATCCCAAAATTACCGATACGCGATAAAAAATTAACTAAAAACTTTTATATAAATAGATTAGGTTTTACTGAAGTTGGCGATTGGGGCGATTATCTGATGATTTCTAAAGATGAAATTGAAATCCATTTATTTCTATATAAAGATTTAAATCCCAAAGAAAATTATGGAATGGTTTATATAAGAACCAGCGATATTGAGGAAATTTATCAAAGTTTTTTAGATAACGGAATTAAAATTCATCCCAATGGAAAACTTAAAAATAAGATCTGGAAGCAGTTAGAATTTTCAATTTTAGACCCAGACAATAACCTTTTAACTTTCGGACAAGGTATCATGTAATGAAAAAAAAGGATTTAGTAATACTTTCCGGTGCCGGAATTTCTGCGGAAAGTGGCATTAAAACGTTTCGTGATTCTAATGGATTATGGGAAAATCACCACGTAGAAGATGTGGCAAGTCCGGAAGGTTTTGCAAGAAATCCGAAACTGGTTTTAGATTTTTACAATGCGAGACGTAAACAATTAAGTGAGGTTTCCCCGAATGATGCACATTTAATTTTGGCAGAGTTAGAGAAAAAATTTAATGTGGAAATTATTACTCAGAACGTGGATGATTTGCATGAGCGCGCTGGCTCCACAAATGTTTTACATCTTCACGGTGAACTGTTAAAAGCCCGAAACATTTTAAATTCTTATAAAATTATCGATTGGAAAGGGGATATGAAAATTGGTGACCTTGATGAAAGCGGAATTCAATTGAGACCACACATTGTTTGGTTTGGCGAAATGGTTCCAGAATTGGAAAACGCAGCTGAAAAAGTTTCGCAGGCAGATTTCTTCATTATTGTCGGTACTAGTTTACAGGTTTATCCGGCCGCAGGTTTGATAGAATTTGCGTCAGAAAATTGTCAAATTTTTATAATTGACCCAAATCTTGAAAAAAAATTGGTGCGGCATACCCATTTTTATAAAATGTCTGCCAGTGAAGGAATGCGGCTAATTAGGAAGAAACTAGAAGATATTTAATGGGTTAAAATAATTTTATAACACTGATAACTAGCAAATTTGTTTTCGATTTTAAAATAGCTGATTTATTTTCAAAAATATTAAATTTAAGCATTTGCCTATTTTTAAATCTCTTCTTAAAATGGTATCTTTACAACTGGTACTATTCCCTAATAAAGTAATTGTTTTACTTTAATTGAGATTAAAAAAAATGGAAAAATATTTAGAAAACCAATATTTAGAAATACGGAATCAGATTCCGGAAAGTGTTCAGCTAGTCGCTGTATCAAAATTTCATCCAGTAGAAAAAATCGAATTGGTTTATAATTTAGGTCAAAGAGTCTTTGGTGAAAACAAAGTGCAGGAATTAGTTGAAAAATATGAAACCTTACCAAAAGATATTGAATGGCATTTGATTGGTCATTTACAAACCAATAAAGTAAAGTATATTGCACCTTTTGTGCACACAATTCAAAGTGTTGATTCTGAAAAAGTATTGAAAGAAATTAATAAAGAAGCCTTAAAAAATTCGCGAATCATCAATGTTTTGCTTCAGGTAAAAATTGCCGAAGAAGAATCTAAATTTGGATTAACTATTTCTGAAACTGAAAAAATTTATCAGGAATATTTAAATGGCGACTTTCCGTATATTAAAATTACAGGATTGATGGGAATGGCAACTTTTACAGAAGATAAAGTACAAGTTAAAAGTGAATTTTTAAAGTTGAAAACTTTATTTGACAAACTCAATAATATTAAAAAATTAGAAATGCTTTCAATGGGAATGAGCGATGATTTTAAGCTGGCAATTGAGTGCGGAGCAAATTCTGTGCGTATAGGTTCTGCAATATTTGGTGAGAGAAAATATTGAAGTCTAAAGGAATGATTTTTGTTGCGGCAGAATAGAATTTAAAAAAAATAAAATAAAATTAAGAAATGAAGCAGAAAATTTTAATAGTTGAAGACGAACCGGCAATTTCTGGCGCAATTCACAGTATTTTATCTGATGAAATGCAAGAATATGAATTTTTAGTTGCTGGTGATGGTCTGGAAGCCTACAAATTATTAGAAAAAGAAGATTTCGAATTGATTATTTCGGACATGAAAATGCCTAAACTTTCCGGTAACGAACTTTTAACCCAAACTTTAAAGTTAAAGCCGGAAACTACTTTCATTATGATTTCTGCGTTTGGCGATATCGATACCGCTGTGGGTTGCATCCGCGAAGGCGCGTATGATTTCATCGAAAAACCAATTGATATTAACCGCTTGATTACGAGTGTTAAAAATGCTTTGCACAGGGAAGTTTTAAGAAAAGAAAATAAAAATCTGCAAAGTGAAAATTCTAATTTAAAGAAAAAAGTAAGTAAAAAATATCAGATGATTGGGGATTCCCCTGCGTTGAAAGAGATACAGGACATCATTGATAAAGTAGCTGTTTCCGATGCGCGCGTTTTAATTACAGGTCCAAATGGTGCTGGAAAAGAACTTGTTGCACATGCCATTCACGCTCAAAGCGACAGAAATAAAGGTCCGATGGTAGAAGTAAATTGTGCCGCAATTCCATCAGAATTGATTGAATCTGAACTTTTTGGACATATGAAAGGTTCATTTACCGGCGCTATTAAAGACAAACAGGGAAAATTTGAGTTGGCAACAGGCGGGACAATTTTTCTGGATGAAGTTGGCGATATGAGTTTGAGCGCGCAGGCAAAGGTTCTTCGTGCTTTGCAAGAGAAAAAGGTATCACCTGTTGGAAGTGATAAAGAAATAAAAGTAGACGTGCGTGTTTTGGCGGCGACAAATAAAGATTTGAAAAAAGAAATTGAGGAGGGGAAATTTAGAGAAGATCTTTTTCACAGATTATCTGTGATTGAAATTGCAGTTCCCTCTTTAAACGAAAGATTAGATGATATTCCTTTATTAATCAAACATTTTTCTAGAATTATTTCTGAGGAGCAGGGAACGCCAAAGAAAGATTTTAGCGATGGCGCTATCACTTCTTTACAGAAACTGAACTGGACCGGAAATATTCGTGAACTGCGAAATGTCGTAGAACGTCTGATGATCTTAGGCAAAAATCCTGTAGAACCGAATGACGTAGATATTTTTGTGAGAAAATAAATCACATTTCTAATACAATTCTTAAAGAATTTAACAATTTAATTTGCCGTATTTTTGCGGCAAATTTTTTTATGTCATTTCTAAACAAAAAGTATACAAAAGCTTCGCTAATTTTGGCCCTTCCCGTCATGCTCACACAAGTTGGGCAGGTTTCCGTAAACTTATTTGATAATATTATTGTGGGAAATCTTTTGGGCGCAGATGCTTTGGCTTCAGTTGCCTTGGCAAATGGCGTATTTTTCTCAATTTTTGTTTTTGCCTTAGGTTTTTCATTTGCCATTCCGCCATTAGTTTCTGAGGCGCATGTTACCAATAACCACGAAAAAATAAATCAGGTTTTTCGCCATGGTTTCGTTATTAATATGGTAGTTGCCATTTTATTAATGTCCATTTTGTATGCTGCTTTACCATTAATTTACCACTTAGATCAACCGCCGAAAATTATCCCAAATACGATAAGTTATTTAAGTATTATGATCTTAACGATGATTCCCTTTATGCTATTTCAGACACTTCGTGAAGTTTCTGAAGGACTTTCTTACACAATTGGCG
This sequence comes from Halpernia sp. GG3, assembly GCF_052976925.2. Classification (NCBI taxonomy): domain Bacteria; kingdom Pseudomonadati; phylum Bacteroidota; class Flavobacteriia; order Flavobacteriales; family Weeksellaceae; genus Halpernia; species Halpernia sp. GG3. The sequence goes on along the minus strand of NZ_JBRIIR020000016.1, from coordinate 16,208 downwards.
TTACAAAAGCGACAATCGCCGCAAACGTTGTAAATATTATTTTAAATTATATTTTCATAAAAGGTTTGTTCGGAGTTAAACCAATGGGCGTTGATGGTTCTGCATGGGCCACTTTTATTGCTAGAATTTTTATGGTGGTTCTACTCTATTTTATTCTTCGTAAAAAGGATGTTACAAGAAGATATATTTTAGATTTCTCTTTAAAAATAAAAAGTTTCTCAAAAAATATTTTTGAAACCATGATTCGCTTAGGATTTCCAACAGCGTTACAAATGTTTTTTGAAATTTCGGCTTTTGCTGCGGCGGCTTTTATTTGTGGTTTAATTTCTGCAAATGATATTGCTTCACATCAAATTGCTTTGTCAATGGCATCTTTTACCTTTAATTTATGTATTGGTTTTAGTGTCGCTTCTACAATTATGGTTGGACGGCGAATTGGCGAAGGTGATTTTGCTGGTGTAAAAGCAGTTGGAATTAATAATATTAAAATCACGTTTATTTTTATGGCATTGTGTGGCACTTTTTTCATACTTGGCCGACATATTCTGCCTACATTTTTTACAAAAAAAGAAGATGTAGAAGTTATTTTATTAGCTTCAAAATTATTAATTGTTGCGGCATTATTTCAATTATCAGATGGAATTCAAGTGACTGCTTTAGGAAGTTTGCGCGGTTTACAAGATGTGAAAGTACCGAGCATTATTACCTTTATTGCCTATTGGGTCATCACTTTACCGCTGGGTTATTTCCTCTGTGTGAGTATGGATCTGGGTGCGCTTGGCGTTTGGATTGCTTTGGGAATAGGGCTTAGTATTTCAGCGATTTTACTGGTGCGAAGGTTTTTAACTCTGGCAGATAAAAAAATTGCTTTGAATTTGCTTAAATAATTAATCGTATATTCCTTTTATTGTCGAATCCTTCGCGGCCCCACTTGAGTGAAAATCCTTTTTTTTGCATTTGAAAAAAAAGATTGACTCAAATTTATAATTTATGATTGAATCGTCGAAACTCGTTCCTCGATTTGGAAACGAAAAGCGGATATAGTTGCCTAAAAAAAATAAATTAAAAAATTAAAAAAAATGGAAATTAATATAAGAAAACTAGAACTTTCAGATTACGAGGTTTTGGTAAGTGTCATGCGAGACGCTTATCCGCAAATGAAAGACTATGTTTGGTCGAAAAAAAGCATCCAAAAGCTTACAAAAGTTTTCCCGGAAGGACAGATTTGTATCACCGTTGATGGGAAATTAGCCGCTGCTTGTCTTTCGATTATTGTGCAATACGAATTGTTTGGCGATGACCATACTTACGCAGATATTACCGCAGATTACACGTTTAATACGCACACCGATATTGGAAATGTTCTTTATGGAATTGAGGTTTTTGTTGCTCCAGAACATAGAACTTTGCGATTAGGCAGAAGACTCTATGATGCGCGAAAAGAATTGTGCGAGCAATTAAATTTACGTTCTATTATTTTAGGTGGTAGAATTCCAAATTATTCTAAACACAGCCACGAACTTTCGCCACGAGCGTATATTTCTAAAGTTCGGGATAAAGAGATTTATGATCCGGTATTAAGTTTTCAATTATCTAATAATTTTTTACCGATTAGGGTTTTAAAAAAATATTTACCCGAAGATGAAGCGTCAAAAGAAAACGCCGTTTTGCTACAATGGAATAATATCTATTATAGCAAAAAGAATCTGAACACAATGCAAGACAGCGTGATCAGGCTTGGTTTAGTGCAATGGCAAATGCGTCATTTTAAGACGATTGATGATTTTTATAATCAGGTTGAATTTTTCGTTAATGTGATGGGCGATTACAAAGCCGATTTCGTACTATTTCCAGAATTGTTTAATACGCCACTTCTCGCACCATTCAACCATCTTTCTGAAAGAGAAAGTATGTTTGAACTGGCAAAATTAACGGAAGAAATTAAAGTGAGAATTTCTGATTTTGCGATCAGTTACAATGTGAATATTATTTCCGGCAGTATGCCTTTTGAAGAAAATGGTGAACTTTACAATATGTCTTATTTAATGCACCGCGACGGAAAAATTGATGAATACAAGAAAATTCACATCACGCCAAATGAACGCCGCTATTACGGCATGAAAGGTGGCAACGAAATAAAAGCCTTTGATACAGATTGTGGAAAGATTGGTTTAATTATTTGCTATGACGTAGAATTCCCTGAACTTTCCCGACTTCTCGCTGATCAAGGCATGAAAATTTTATTTGTTCCTTATCTCACAGACACGCAAAATGCGTACACAAGAGTTCGAAATTGCGCCGCTGCGAGAGCCATAGAAAATGAGTGCTATGTTGCGATTGCAGGTTGCGTCGGAAATTTACCGGGCGTAAATAATATGGATATTCAGTTTGGACAAGCTGCAGTTCTCACGCCTTCAGACTTCTCTTTTCCCACAAATGGTGTAAAAGGCGAAGCAACGCCAAATACGGAAATGACGTTAATTGTAGATGTTGATCTTAACCATTTGAAAGATCTTCATTACAACGGCGCTGTAAGAACGATTACAGACCGCCGTAAAGATTTATATGATACAATTTCTCTTAACACAGAAAAATAAAAAGAATTCCCAAAACTACCGTTTTGGGAATTCTTTATTTTGAATGGATCACTAATTCTCTCCACCCATTTATGAAAGTTATAGATTGAAAAATATTATTCCAATAATTGCGATAAGAGAGAACAAACCAATGGAGACTGGTCTGAAAAAATCAGAACTTTCAAGTTGTTTGATATTTTTATTAATTGACTTCCTAAATAAAAAGTATATGATAAATGGTAAACACGCAACGAAACACCATGCATAAATTGTTGTAATATGCATCAATTTATCTTTTGCATTTCTGATTAATACAAAAAATATTAAATCTGATAATATTGCTTCCAAAGTAAATATGAGACTATTTAATAATACTCCATTAAAAATTTTAACACTCGGGTATTTAATTATGCATAAATACGACGAAAAACCCCAAAGTATAGGATTTAATGTTAGCATTAAAATTTGTCCCAAAGTTTCATTTAAACTCCAAGGAAACCACAATATTAAATTTGATAGCCAATAAACTGCGAAACAAACAACTAGATTATATATAATCCACTTTTTAACTTTCATATTAATATTCTATAATATTTTCCTACAACTTAAACTCCAACTTCACATTAAAAAAACGTCCCGTTAATCTTACTGGAACTGGATAAATTAATCCAGAATTCACATCCGTAATTGAAGTATTTGCAACCGTATTATTGATATTAAAAGCATTAAAGATCTGAACGCCTAAACTTAATTCTTTAAAATTTCCCCAGAAACCGCCGTTAACTTTATTGTCTTTTTGATCAATGAAAATTTTAGATAAACCAATATCTACTCGTTTATAAGAAGGCAAATTGCTTTGGTATTTGTAGCGAAATGTAAAGTCTGGTTTTCCGTTAGCGTCTAAGGCAATCGGTGCGCCGTTTGGTAAACCATTGGCGTAAGTTAAAGTTAGGTTTACACGCATTGATGGGAAACGCGGCATGTAATCTTGGTAAAATAGAGCAAATCTGAAACGCTGATCCGTCGGTCTCGGGACATATCCTAAATCATTAATATTTTCAAAGACTCTTGCGTAGCTTGCAGATACCCAAGAATCGACTCCGGGAACAAATTCCCCAAATAATCTCGCGTCTAAACCGTACGCGTAACCTTTTGCGTTATTTTGCCCCGCATAACGGATTCTTACATTGTCCTGAAAATAAGGAATTAAATCGGTTAGTTTTTTATAATAGGCTTCTGTAGTTAATTTAAAAGGTCGATTATTAAGTTTGAATTCATAATCATTGGATAAAATTATCTGTATTGATTTTTGTGATTTTATAGTCGGATTAAAATTGCCATCTAAATCTTTAATTTCTTTATAAAACGGCGCTTGGTAATACACGCCACCAGATAATTTAAAAAGCATGTCGATAGCCCAATTTGGTTTTATGGCAATTTGTGCCCGTGGTGAGAAAATCGTTTCATTATTGAAACTCCAATGTGCAAAGCGCGCACCGGCGTTTACAAACATTTTATTTTCGCCCCAAAAGAATTTTTTAGAATATTGCGCGTAAGCCGACATTCTGGTTGGTTCGATATGATTTTCGCCATTAATGCTATATTTTAAAGCCAATTGAGAAGCATCTAAATTTCCAGGATTGGCAAAATTATGATGCGAGCCGTAACCAATGGAATCTACCAACTGAAATTCATTGGTCAAATCTTGTACATTTTCTTTTTCATATTTAAAACCAACTTCATAATCTGTATTTACATTTGGCGAAAATCTGGTTTTAAACTGTGCGCCGTAGGTTTTGACCAACAAATCATTTCTCGCGTGATCGATTTGGCCCCCAACATCATAAGAAGTAATTGGCGCGCCGGTTGCAGGATCAAAGGTTTGTAATTCGTAACCAGAAGCTATGTCATAATATTCTTTTTCCCGGTTTTGATACGCAAAATTATCAAGAGTGAATTTAAATTTTTTTGAAGGTTTAAATGAAACAGAAGCCGTTCCCATCATATTTCTATATTGATCATTTTCCTGTCCGCTATAACCTATATTTAATTTTATCGGCTGAAGAAATGTGCCGAAATCGACCTCTTTTTGTTTTGGAATCACTTGGAAAATATTTTTAGAATAGTAACCTAAAAATGAAATTGCCCATTTAGAATTGATGTCATAATTAATATACGACTGAAAATCTTGGTATTGTGGGTTGAAATCTGTCTGCTCATTTAAAGTATTAAGAACCAAATTCGTATTTCTGTAACGTGCAGAAAATAAAGCCGATAATTTTTTATCTTTCGACGCAAAACCCGTGGAAAGCCGACCACCAATTAAACTTGCTTCGCCAGAAATTTCGAATTTCTCTGGTTGTCTGTAATAAATATTTAAACTAGAAGACATTTTATCCCCATATTTTGGCTCAAATCCGCCTGCAGAAAAATTGATGTTTGAAACCATATCAGGATTAATGATACTTAATCCTTCCTGCAAAGAGTTTCTAATTAAATAAGGTCTATAAATTTCAATATCATTGATGTAAATTAAGTTTTCATCAAAATTTCCGCCACGAACCATGTACTGCGAACTCAATTCTGAATTAGAATTTACAGAAGGTAAAGTTTTTAATAAACCTTCAATTCCCCCCGAAAGTGACGCGACTTGTTGCGCTTCTTTTGCAGAAATTTCTACAGATGTAAGATCGGTAATTTTAGTTCTGGCTTTTTTCTGAAAAACAACTTCTTGAATCTGACCTTCTTTTGGAATGCTTGCAAAAAGCACATTTACGTTTTGGCTTTTTGGAAATGCTTTTAAAATTTTGGTAAAGGTTTTAAAATTTTCTTTTTCCGCTGTAATTGTTTTAGCCGAACTTGCCAAAGGAATTTTTACAAAACCAGCATTGTCAGTAATATAATTTTGATTATTGTAAGATACTTTTGCTTCTGAAACTGGCGCACCATTTTCATCTATAATTTTCAGATTAATCTGCGAAAAAACCAGAAAAGGTAGAATAAAAAAAAGGAAAAGTTGAATTTTTTTCAAGGTAATGTTTTAAGCAACTAAAATAGGGAAATTTTTTAAATCTGTTAAAAAATTTTAACACTTCAGAATATCTCAGAACATTTGAAATAACTTGTTTTACTTTATAAAATTGCTTCTCTTACCCTTGTTAATTTCTCTAATAAATTTTCTAACAAATCTAAACGCAACATATTAGCACCGTCAGATAGTGCAACGGAAGGATCAGGATGTGTTTCAATAAATAATCCGTCTGCACCAACAGCAATTCCAGCCTTTGCGATCGTTTCAATTAAATCTGGTCTTCCGCCAGTTATGCCGGAACTTTGGTTAGGTTGCTGCAAAGAATGCGTCACATCAAGAATCACGGGCGCATAATTTTTCATAGTTGGAATTCCGCGGAAATCAACTACTAAATCGGTGTAGCCAAAAGAATTTCCCCGTTCTATGATCGCTGTTTTTAGATTTCCGGAATCCGTCATTTTTTCAATCGCAAATTTCATGGATTCTGGGGAAAGAAATTGTCCTTTTTTCAAAGTAACGCATTTTCCGGTTTTTGCGGCGGCAATCAACAGATCAGTTTGCCGCACTAAAAACGCAGGGATCTGCAGCACATCAACATATTGTGCGGCCAAGGCAGCGTGTTCATTTTCATGAATGTCTGTTGTAGTTGGAATGTTAAACGTCTCCCCCACTTTACGTAAAATTTCTAAAGATTTTTCCTCGCCAATGCTTGTAAAACTATCAACTCTTGAACGGTTTGCTTTTTTAAAACTACCTTTAAAAATATAAGGAATTTCAAATTTATCGGTGATCTTTATTACTTTTTCAGCAATCCTAAGCGCCATATCTTCGCCTTCAATAATACATGGACCTGCAATTAAGAAAAAGTTTTTAGAATTTTTATGTTGAATATTATCTAAGTATTGTATCATGTGGAATTTAATTTAGACAAAAATAATTAAAACTTAGCAATAATTTTTTCAATCGTGTTTATATTTCTGGAAGTAAGCGAATCTTTAAATTTTTTCTTACCTAAAATTTTACCAAAACTAGAATCTAAAGTATTTCCTTTTTTGACTTTCCAGTAAAAATTTACGCCTACCATTTTCGCATCTTCGCCTTCGGATTTTTCAGTTTCTATAAAATTTTTTAAGAGTTCATCTTCAAAATGTGGATTCGTTATAAAACTATAAATATGAAAATCTGAATCTTTTCGGAAAGGATTTTTGTCTAAAATACATTTCACTTCTTCAGCCGTTTTTAGAAATAAAAAAGCGTCATAATTGAAATAACTTGAGAGTACTTTTTCTAATTTTTCCTTTAAAAAATTTTTGCCCAGACTTGAATTAAAAATAATATTTCCAGTGGCTAAAACTGAGATGACTTTGTCAATGTCATTGTCAGAAAAAACTTTACACACTTCCGACATCTTCATCGATATACCATTGACATTCACGCCGCGAAGAAAGACGACATACTTTTGATCATTTTTCATTTTTGATAATTAAATTTCACCATTAAAAAATTTAATTTAACACGCATGCAAAATGAACAATTTTAACCGTAAAAACAATTATTTCAAATTTACATACTTTATATTTTAAAAATAATAAATGTTCGCTTTTATTAAATAATAAAATTTAACGATTTTTAAATGAGAAAAATGATTCCCTGCTTGTAACGTTTTAAAGATTTACTGATCTTTGACAGAATATCAGCCTTTGTTTTATGTTTTACACTTAAAAACACTGAAGGAAATTTGTACAAAAAATGACCTTTTCATTACTTTCTTTGTAAACAAGGCAGTTTTATTTTACAGGATACGCTTTGTATTTTAGTTTATAATAAAGGAAATATTACCCAAGATATGTTGCAAAATATTGCAGATTTTGCAGATTTTTTTAGCGGTCAGCCCATTGAGCGAAATGCAGATTATGGTTTTCATCAGCTTACGGAGATTGCGTTAAAAGCCTTAAGTCCGGGAATTAACGATCCCGCGACCGCGGTTCTTAGTCTTCATGCTTTAGGTGCGGTTTTAAAATTTAAACTAACACATTTGCTACCTTATTTAGTTTACGATCATAAAAAACCGCCAGGATCTACAGATCAAGTTCAACTTTTTTTGAGAATTTCGAAAAGTGCATTGTCCCGATCTGGAATTATGGCAAAAAAGACCAGTATATTCAAAATCAATTATTTGAAATGATTGAGAAACTTCAAATACTGGATCATAAAAATCTTTACACTCCTACTTTTGATTTGTGGTTAAATAAAATCGGCGAGCAAAAAATTCTGTCTTAATTTCTTAAATTTTTTGCAAATTTATATTAGGAATGCTAAATAATTTATAACTTAGATATAGCATAAAAATTAACCTATATGAAAACCAGCCAACTTAAATCTATTCTTTCGTATTGTGGATTTGTCGCAATCATTGGAATAGTGATCACTTTCACGACCAATTCTACTAAACTGTACAAACCTGTAAAAGAAACACAGAACGAGTGGAAAAATTTAAAAGTTTTACCTCAGAATATTTCCGAAGACAGTTTGCATTTTGTAATGAGGACATTTAATACTTCATTGGGAGTTAGATGTAATTATTGCCACGCTGCGAAAGCTGATGATGCCACTAAATTGGATTTTGCATCTGACACAAAAAAATCAAAATTAATCGCGAGAGGAATGCTGGAAATGACGAACGATATCAATTCAAAATATTTCTTGCCTCACGCCCCAGATCCCAAACCAAAACAAGTAACCATGGTCTATTGTATTACGTGTCATCGCGGAAATACAAACCCAACGGAATATATGCAGGATTTAAGTAAAATGATTCCTAAATTAATGCCTGAACGAAAGGAGGAAAAAAAATAAGTTTTTTATTTTCACTAAAACAGCAACTATGGAAGTTGCTGTTTTTTATTGGTAGTAATTTGAACTGATCAAAATTTGAAAATTAATCAAATTGCATTTCAGGGATTTCTCCATCAATAATTAAATCTGCTTCCGTTGCTTTTATAATATCTTCTACAGAAACGCCTGGTGCTCGTTCTAAAAGTCTAAAACCTTTTGGCGTTATTTCTAAAACTGCTAATTCCGTAACCACTTTTTTCACACATCTAACGCCCGTTAGAGGTAAAGTGCAATTTTTTAAAATCTTAGATTCGCCTTTTTTATTGACGTGCATCATAGCCACGATGATATTTTCTGCGGAAGCCACCAAATCCATGGCACCGCCCATTCCTTTCACCATTTTACCAGGAATTTTCCAATTGGCAATATCACCATTTTCAGAAACTTCCATTGCGCCGAGAATTGTTAGATCTACTTTCTGACTGCGGATCATACCAAAACTAAAAGCAGAATCAAAAAATGAAGCGCCAGGAAGTGCTGTTATTGTTTGTTTTCCGGCATTTATTAAGTCTGGATCTTCTTCGCCTTCAAAAGGAAAAGGGCCCATTCCTAAAACCCCATTTTCACTTTGGAATTCCACGGAAAGATCATGTGAAACGAAGTTAGCGACTAATGTTGGAATGCCGATTCCAAGGTTTACATAATAACGGTCTTTTACTTCCTTTGAAATTCTTTGGGCAATTTGTTCTTTTGTAAGCATGGTAAAATCTTATGCTGCAATTTAAATAAAAATCATCTAATATAAAAACACAAGTGTCGTAAATAGAGCAAAACAATCAGATTAATGAGTATTTTTGCACCTTATTATTTTTAGAATGAAAACATTATTACGTTATTTAAAACCACACAAATGGTTACTTATATTATCTCTCGTTTTGGCCACTGTAAATCAGGTATTTTCTTTATTTGGTCCGGCAATTACGGGGAATATTCTTGATCAATTAGTAACGCATCCAAATTTCTTTGATAAAGAAAAGAACATTCCAAGAACTTTACATCAGTTTTTTAACGGTACAGATATTTACCATGGCGTATTTTACTTCTTAGGATTATTGATCGGAACTGCAATGGTGAGTAGAATTGCAAAAGCCTTTCAGGATTATGTGGTCAATGTAATTACTCAAAAATTTGGCGCAAATATCTTCACGGATGGATTACAACACTCTATGGCATTGCCTTATCAGGAATTTGAAGACCAAAGAAGTGGTGAAACCTTGTCTATTTTAACAAAAGTAAGAGAAGATTCTGTAAAGTTTATCACCAATTTTATCAATGTATTTTTTGGAATTTTGGTCAGCATCATCTTCGTTTCAATTTACGCTGTTCGTTTACATTGGTCGATAATGCCGGTTTATATTGTCGGGATTTTCTTTATTGCATTTATTACTAATTTATTGAGCAAAAGAATTAAAACCATTCAGAAAACAATTGTTTCAGAAACCAATAGTTTGGCGGGAAGCACTACAGAAAGTCTTCGAAATATAGAGATTGTTAAAAGTTTAGGTTTAACGAAACAGGAAGTTAAACGACTGAATAACAATACGTACAAAATTTTAGGACTCGAACTTAAAAAAGTAAAAAGCATCCGTTCTCTAAGTTTTATTCAGGGAACAATGGTTAATTTTTTACAACAAACTATCACTTTCACTTTATTATTTTTAATATTTAAAAATGTGGTGACGCCGGGACAATATTTATCCTTGGTATTTTATGGTTTCTTTATTTTCGGTCCGATGCAGGAAATTGGAAATATTATTATTTCTTACCGCGAAGCCGAAGCGTCGCTTTTTAATTTTGATCAATTAATGAAAAAGAAAGTGGAAGAAAAACCATTGACACCAAAACAAATTGGTGGAATTGAAAAATTGGATTTTAAAAATGTGTCTTTCCAACATCAATCTTCCACTTACAAAGCCTTGACCGATATTTCTTTTGAAGTTAAAAATGGGGAAACCATCGCGTTTGTCGGCCCAAGTGGCGCAGGGAAAAGTACTTTGGTTAAATTATTAGTAGGATTATACCGACCAAAAGAAGGAAATATTTTCTATAATAGTATTAACGGAAATGAATTTGATTTTGATGAATTGCGGTATCAAATTGGTCTTGTAACGCAGGACACTCAACTTTTTGCAGGAACAATTAAAGAAAATCTTCTCTTTGTAAATCCTGATGCGACCGATGAAGATATTAATTTGGCTTTAAAAAAATCCAGTTGTACCGGTTTAATTGAAAGAGCCGACAACGGCATTCAAACGGTTATCGGCGAAGGTGGATTAAAATTAAGTGGCGGAGAAAAACAAAGAATTGCCATTGCCAGAGCCTTACTAAGAAAGCCACATCTGCTGATTTTTGATGAAGCGACTTCTGCGCTAGACAGCATTACCGAAGAAGAAATTACTTCGACAATAAGAGAAATTTCCAGAAAAAAAGAACAGATTACGGTTCTGATCGCACACCGATTATCGACTATTATGCACGCGGACAGAATTTATGTTTTAGAGCGTGGAAAAGTGATAGAAATGGGTTCTCACGAAAATCTTCTTAATGAAAAAGGTTTGTATTACGCGATGTGGCGACAGCAAATTGGGGAACGGAAAGTAATAGAAAAGCCGACAGCAATCATTTAATTTTATTGATATTGTTCTTAATATTATTTTTAATATCGTAATTTTATAAAATGAAAACAAGAATTTTAGGAAACAGCGGATTAGAAGTTTCTACATTAGGTTTAGGTTGTATGGGAATGAGTTATGGTTATGCCCCATTTCCGGAGAAAAAAGATTCTATCGAATTACTTAGAAAAGCAGTAGAATTAGGTGTCACTTTTTTTGATACGGCAGAAGTTTATGGACCTTATATTAATGAAGAACTTTTAGGTGAAGCTTTAAAACCACTTCGAGAAAAAGTAGTTTTGGCGACAAAATTTGGTTTTAATATTGAAAATGGCAAAATGGCGGGAGTAAACAGTCGCCCAGAAAATATTAGAAAAGTGGCTGAAGAATCTTTAAAAAGATTACAAACCGACGTTATAGATTTGTTTTATCAACATAGAGTTGATCCAAATATTCCAATTGAAGAAGTTGCTGGAACGGTAAAAGATCTTATAAAAGAAGGAAAAGTGAAACATTTCGGTTTGTCAGAAGCCGGTGCAAACACCATTAGAAAAGCACATTCTGTTCAGCCAGTTACTGCTTTGCAAAGTGAATATTCTTTGTGGACGAGAACGCCAGAAAATGAAATTATACCTTTACTGGAAGAACTTGGGATTGGTTTTGTACCTTTTAGTCCGTTGGGAAAAGGCTTTTTAGCCGGAAAAATAGATGAGAACACTTCTTTTAAGAAAGGAGATCTCAGAGGAATTACGCCAAGATTTACACCTGAAGCGATGGTAGCAAACAGAGCGTTGGTCGAAGTTTTGGAAAAAATTGGTAAAGAGAAAAATGCTTCTTCCGCGCAAATTGCTTTGGCTTGGCTCTTAGCTCAAAAACCGTGGATCGTTCCAATTCCGGGCACGACGAAATCACACAGATTGAAAGAAAACATTGCATCTGCTGAAATTGAACTGACAAAAGAAGATCTGAAAAATATTGATGAAAAAGCCTCAGAAATTGAAATTAAAGGCGCAAGATATCCGGAAGCGGCAGAAAAAATGACTGGATTGTAGAGGTTTTTACTAAAGAAAATCTGTTTATTTAAATAAATTTATCCCTGTGAAATCAATTGATTTTGCGGGGATTTTTATGATTATTTTTAAATAATTTTGCTCTTTATAAATGGTTTGTTGTAAAAACTAAAGTTGAATTTCGTAGAAAAAGCAAATTCCAGTTTTTGTATCAATAAAATATCTTGAACCTTGATCAAAATCACCATTGATTTTATATTTATTTGAATCTTTTGTTGGCTTAAACCAATTTGGCTTTGACTCTATAAAGTCATCATTTCTTACAGAATCAAGAATTAAGTTGTTTTGCTTTATAAATTCATTTAACCAAATTTTCTTTGGTGAAAATTCTAAAAACATAACATATTCCTTTGTCCAATGGGCAGATTGCCAATATTGTCCATTAATTAATCTTAAATCAGAATTTGGATTAGTACCACTTCAATATTTGTAAACTTCAGTTGGATCATTGGTTTTTATTTCGCTACAACTTACAATATAAAGTAAAGTGAAAAGTAATAGTAAATTTTTTATTTTCATCCCCTATATTCTCTCTTTCTCACCGTCCGCTGCTCAATCCTTTTCTCAAAATTCTCACCCTGAAAAATCCGTTGCACCATAATTCCTGGAATGTGGATTTCATTAGGATCTAAAACGCCCGGTTCTACCAATTCTTCTACTTCTGCAATGGTAATTTTTCCCGCGCCCGACATTGGTGCGTTAAAATTTCTGGCAGTTCCCTTAAAAATTAAATTACCGTTGTGATCACCTTTCCAGGCTTTTACGATAGAAAAATCAGCTTCAAAAGCGTGTTCTAAAATATGCATTTTGCCATGAAATTCTTTGGTTTCTTTGCCTTCCGCGACTTCTGTACCGTAACCTGCGGGTGTATAAAATGCAGGAATTCCGGCTTGTGCGGCGCGACATTTTTCGGCTAAAGTGCCTTGTGGTGTGAGTTCTACATCTAATTCACCTGAAAGCATTTGGCGCTCAAATTCAGCATTCTCTCCCACGTAAGAAGAGATCATTTTTTTGATCTGCTTTTTTTGAAGTAACAAGCCCAAACCAAAATCATCAACGCCGGCGTTATTGGAAATACAGGTAAGATTGGTTACATTTTTCTTTACGAGTTCTGAAATGCTATTTTCAGGGATTCCGCAAAGTCCGAAACCGCCTAGCATAATGGTTTGTCCGTCTTTTACATCTGCTAAAGCTTCTTCTACGTTTGCGACTCTTTTATCTATCATTCTTATTTTCTTTTTCTTGGTTTAAAATTAAGATTTTTTAGGGGAAGAGAGAAATAAAGCAAGATAAAATATAATTTTTTACTCACTGTTCTTTTTTCTTGATAAAAAAGAACTAAAAAATCAGGCTTGGAAACTCACCTAAAAATTTAAATCTAAACCTAAAATTTTTGAACTCGGGCGGAAATTTTGATTTGCATGTGTTGTTTATTTTTTGCCGCCACTCAAACAGAAAAAATTTTTGACGGCTTAAAATTAAATTTTCTTAACGGCTCCGTTTCCGAGGTCGTTTGGAATATGAAGAAAATATATATTAAAAAATATAATTTTCTATAGTGAGATTCTTACGCATGAGGGCGTAGGTAGAAATCCTTTCTTGCGCGTGGCTTTGCCGCGCGCAAGAAAGATTGGGAACCGAAGACCGACCTTTTTCTTTAGACAAATTTTCTTCATTGCGAAACGTCTCCAAAGAAAAGGGGCATGCCCAAATAATTAGCCTATAAAAAGATGTAAATATGTTGGTTAATCAGAAAATTTATTTTATTTTTGCAAACTGTTAACCAACCTCTGACGATGTCCGTGAACGTTGCTTAGCTTGACAAAAATTTTTATATTAAACAATGGATTTAATTAATTACGTACAAGACAAGTACATTGAGAAGAAAGACTTCCCAAAATTTAAAGCAGGTGATACTATCACTGTTTATTACGAAATTCGTGAGGGTGCTAAAACTAGAACTCAGTTTTTTAAAGGTGTGGTAATTCAATTAAGAGGAACTGGTCTTACAAAAACTTTTACCATCAGAAAAATGAGTGGTGATGTAGGTGTAGAAAGAGTTTTCCCTTTAAATTTACCAGCGCTTCAAAAAATCGAGATCGATAGAAGAGGTAAAGTTAAAAGAGCAAGAATTTATTACTTCCGTAAACTTCGTGGTAAGAAAGCGAGAATTAAGGATGTTGCAAGAAAATAATTTTCTGCAAAGAGATAGAAAAAACCACCGAATTTCGGTGGTTTTTTTGTTTGATAACTTAGATATTGAAATCCAGTTAGCATAAAAATTTAAAAAAGCTTACCCTTCAAGTGTAAATAAAAAAAACCACTTTCAATTGAAAGTGGTTTAAAAATATTGTTAATTATTTTATTTTTTAATTATTAATTTAGAAGAATTTTCTACTCCTAAACCTGTGACTTTAACAATATAAACGCCATTTTGAAGTTTCGCGGTCGAAATACTTTCTGATCCCAAAACTTTATCGCTTGATACTAATCTTCCGGAAGCATCATAAACTTCCACGGATAATTTTCCTAATTGCTGCGGAGGAACTTTTATGAAAAATTCATTTTTAGCAGGATTTGGATAAATACTGATGTCTTTAACTTTTATATTTTCAGTACTTGAAAGTGCAGTGCAATCAGCAGGAACATTAAAGTCTTCTACCTGATCTGTAATTCCAGACGACGCCCCTACTTTGCTTCCGGCTGAAGCATTTAAGCCTAAACCTCTTTTAGCAAAAACTCCCCAAATCATACATCTGTCTGTGCCACCTGTTGTAGCAACATCTGCCGCAATAATGGCATCTCTACTTTGCACAAACGTGGGTAAACAAGGGTTTAATTTTAAACCATTTATTATTAATTGTAATACTCTTGCACTTCCGCTGGTTGTATTTGCCATCACATCTGAGGCGTATCCATATTTTACAACATATTTCCAATGAAGATCCCAAAGCATAGTTGTCCATAGGAATCCAATTTGGTGTGGTTCAACTAAAGTGGTGCCACTTGCAGAGTCAACATAAGTCGAAAAAGTAGTATCATTTGATTTACCATAGGTATAATTATTGACACTAAAGTCTGGGGAATATTGTGCAGGACGAATACCTATACTATTAGCTGCTGCACTTATTACGTAAGTTCCTACTCCTCTAGGAACTGTAGCGTCATCATTTGGTTTATTTGTAAGCATCAGAGCGAAAAAATCTGACCATCCCTCGCCCATTTGTTCATTGTCACTAGAAGTGTTTAGACAGGTTACACTTGGCTCTAATCTATTTGAAATTCCATGTCCATATTCATGTGCTACAATACCACTATCAAAACTGCCATCTCTGTATTTCACCAAATTATCATCAAATTTCAAAGTAGTATTAACATTTATACCTGCATTGATCTGTGACTTAATATACTCACCTTCCGTATTTTCAATTAGTATTGCAGGTATGTTAATTGAAGCATCAGTACCACCCATACCTCCAAATCCTACCGAAGTTGTGGCATTATAAATGATCGCCGCTACTGCACCTGCATTTTGCATATTTTTAGTTTTGACAGTAAACGCACAAGTTCCTCTTTCTGCTAAGCCAATTGTTCCTATTAAATAATTTGTCGGGAGTGCCGTACAAGCATCTAAAACTGGAGAGATTAAAACATTAGCTGTTATACCTGTTGCATTTAATGACGCTCCAAAACTAACGCTATTTTGTGTTGCGGGCATTCTAGTTACAGCGCCTGCAGGAGCATTATAAAATAATCGATTTACTACCAAAGGATTCCAGAGGAACATCTGCATTCTAGGTTTGGAGCCATCAGAAGGAGTTGCAAAATTGGCATTGTCTTTACCACTTCCATCTTGTGATTCTGCAAGTACATAATCATTTTGTGCACCACCTTTACCAAAATTGAAACTCTGAAAATTTCTAGCTGATTCTGTAAAACCTAATCTGTAAAAAATATCATGTACTTTATTATTTAGATAGAATAAATTAGTAGTTGCTGCATTTAAATTATCACTCGGAAAACC
>NZ_JBRIIR020000015.1:0-3179 GCF_052976925.2 Halpernia sp. GG3 | reverse complement strand
TGAAACTCTGAAAATTTCTAGCTGATTCTGTAAAACCTAATCTGTAAAAAATATCATGTACTTTATTATTTAGATAGAATAAATTAGTAGTTGCTGCATTTAAATTATCACTCGGAAAACCATTGTAATCAAATGGAAAATCAAAATTATAACCTAGGCCACCATCTGCAACTGCACCAATCATATTATTACCAGCTTTATCCTGATACGCGTAAACATTGTTACCTCTAGAATAGTTATAATTTGTAGTTAAATCTCCTTGCCAACCATTTGGAGAAGCATCTAAAAACCAAGGATTATTCACTAATGTTCTAACGCCCGAATCTGGATTTTCTACTGGAAGAGCAAACACTCTGTAACTAGCATCTATTGCTGCTTTTGAAGATTTTTCTATTGTTTGTAAATCAGAAAATACAATCGATTTATCCACTTTTGTAAAAATACTTTTGTACGATTGAGGTACAAAATCACAGGAAAGTGTAAGATTTTCCTTCTTTAAAATTTCTCCAGTATTAGCATCAGCTAATATATCCCAATAGTTAGAAGTTCCTTTTTCTTCAAGCTCATATTCATAGCAAAGCTTTAAATCATTTTGCTCGGTATTATAATAAACCAATTTGCTTTTTGCCATCAGTTCATTTTCTGAAGATATTTCACTCTTAAATTCTACGATTTTGTAGGCACTTGCTTTTAAATTAAATATTTTTAATAGTTTGATAAAAACATCATTTTTATTCAAAGTCGCTTTTGAAGTACTTGCAGTATTATAATCTTTAATAAAATTATCAGAATAATGGTTTACCTCATTTTTTCTTATGAGAGCAGTTCCAAGAGAATTATAGATGGGAATGCCGTTATAAGTTTGCTGTATTTTTACAACATCTGCATTCATAGAAGCAGAAAAATCTTTGTTTGAGATTTCAAAATTTTTTAGTTCACTCTTTGAAAATAGTTTTCCTGATGTTGTGGAAAGATGATTCTTAATAATTCCTTCATAATCTTGAGAATATGCTTTGCCGCAAGTAAATAGGCCAAAGATTAGTAGCAATTTCACTGATAAATTTCTATTTTTCATATATGAATATTTAATTAATTTACCCAAATTACATTTATTTTATAAATATTTACGATTTTTTAACAAAAATAGTTTTATAAAATTGATTAAATGATGTTAATCTGCAATTATTTAATCAAGAAGATTACTATTTGGGCTGTGAAAACAATTTTTTATATTCACAGAAATAAAAAAACGCCCCACGAAAATCGTGAAGCGTTAATTATAAAGTTTGGTTAAAGATTAGTTATTACCTTCTTCCATTCTCTTTTTAAGTTCTGCTAACTGATCAATATCACCAAGTGTAGATTTCTCATTACCTGAATTGATACTTGCTGCCGTAGCTGATTTATTAGAAGAATTATTTTCTTTTACATTCTTCTTCTCTTCATCTTTAAAGATTCCGGTATGGGAAACTACAACTCTTTTGAATTCTTTATTAAATTCAATTACTTTAAAGTCTGCATCATCCCCTTTTTTGATTTTAGAACCATCTTCTTTTTCTAATAATCTTGATGGGCAAAATGCTTCAACTTCTGCATCTTCAAACTGTACCGAAGCACCTTTATCAAAAACATCTGTAGCTTTTCCGTTATGCACGGTTCCTTCAGCATATTTAGTTTCAAATTTATCCCAAGGATTTTCTAGTAATTGTTTGTGACCTAAAGATAATCTTCTTGCCTGAACATCAAGTTCTAACACGATCACTTCTAATTTATCACCAACATTACAGAATTCTGATGGATGTTTGATTTTTTTAGTCCATGAAAGATCTGAAATGTAAATTAATCCATCAATGCCTTCTTCTAATTCTACAAAAACACCAAAGTTTGTAAAGTTTCTCACAGTTCCTGTATGGTTAGAACCAACTGGGTATTTAGTTTCAATATTAGTCCAAGGATCTTGGTTCAGTTGTTTCATACCCAAAGAGATTTTTCTGTCTTCTCTGTCTAAAGTAAGAACTTCTGCTTCTACTTCATCACCTACTTTTACGAAATCTCCGGCGCTTCTCAAATGAGTAGACCAAGACATTTCAGATACGTGAATTAATCCTTCTACACCAGGCGCAACTTCTACGAATGCACCATAGTCTGCAAGAACTACTACTTTACCTTTTACTTTATCACCAATTTTAATGTTGTCGCTTAAAGCATCCCAAGGATGAGCTTCAAGTTGTTTCATACCTAATTGGATACGAGTTTTATCTTCATCAAAATCAAGAATAACCACTTTTACAGTTTCCCCGTCAGAAAGAACTTCTGATGGATGATTAACTCTGCTCCAAGATAAATCTGTAATGTGAATTAATCCATCAACACCACCAAGATCAACAAATACACCGTAAGAAGTAATGTTTTTCACAGTTCCTTCTAATACTTGTCCTTTTTCTAATTGAGCGATGATTTCTTTTTTCTGACCTTCAATATCCGCTTCGATAAGTGCTTTGTGAGAGACAACAACGTTTTTAAATTCTGGGTTAATTTTAACAACTTTGAATTCCATTGTCTTACCTACGAATTGATCGTAATCTTTAATTGGCTTCACATCAATTTGTGAACCTGGCAAGAACGCTTCTAATCCGAAGATATCTACGATCATACCACCTTTTGTTCTGGATTTTACTAAACCGTTCACAATTTCGCCAGTTTCGTGAAGTTCATTCACTTTATCCCAAGCTTTTAATGTTCTCGCTTTTTTGTGAGACAATTGTAATTGACCGGTTTTGTCTTCTCTTTTGTCAACCATTACTTCAACTTCATCACCTACTTTTAGATCTTGGTTGTAACGGAATTCATTAAGAGAAATTACACCTTCAGATTTAAAGTTGATATCTACAATCGCTTCTCTGTCTGTAATTCTTACCACTCTTCCGGTAATTACGTCAGAATCTCCCAAATCATTAAGAGAACCATTGTAAATTTCTTCTAATTCTTGCTTTTCTGTTCTATCTTCAGCGTTTAATCCGCTTTCAAAAGATTCCCAGTCAAACGCTTCTGGTGCTACGTTTTGGTTTTCAAGAACCGCATCGTTTTTTTGTTTGTGTTGGCTTTGGCTTTCTACAGCCTCTTCCTGAGTGCTTGTCGTTTCTGACATAATTTAAAAAAATTTGTATTCCTTAGGTTTC
>NZ_JBRIIR020000014.1:0-336589 GCF_052976925.2 Halpernia sp. GG3 | reverse complement strand
ATAAAAGGTCGCGCTTTCGTAATCCCCGAAGATGTGAAAGAAATCGCAAAAGATGTTTTGCGCCACAGAATTGGATTAAGTTTCGAAGCGGAAGCAGAAAATATTTCGTCCGACGAAATTGTAGATAAAATTTTGGGGAAAGTGCAAGCGCCTTAAAATAATGAGCAATCTTTAATGAGTAATTAGCAATGTTGCGAATTGAAGATATTGAAAAGAAAAAATACCCGACTTTTTAGCCCTGATGAAAGCGGCATCTTTTTTTTGTGCGAGCGAAGCGAGCACAAAAAAAGATAAAGCGGACAGCAGGACGATAAGTGAAAAAATAAAAAAACTTGTTGCTCCTAAAAAAGCAAATGAAAAAATGGAAGTAAAAGATATTGTAAAAAAAGTAAGGCAAATTGAAATCCGGACGCGGCGGCGCACGGAATCAACTCTTATGGGACAATATCACTCAGCTTTTAAAGGACAAGGAATGACTTTTTCTGAAGTCAGACCGTACCAAAGTGGCGATGAAATCCGCAGAATGGATTGGAACAAAACAGCGCGCTTTCGAGAACCTTTCGTGAAAGTGATGGAAGAAGAGCGAGAATTGACGATGATGATTTTAGTTGATATTTCTGCGTCTATGAATTACGGCACAAAAAACGAACTTAAGAAAGATTTTGTCGCAGAAATTGCCGCAAGTTTGGGCTTTTCTGCCGCGGGAAATAATGATAAAGTCGGCTTAATTTTATTTGCGGATAAAGTATATAAAGTGATCCCGCCAAAAAAAGGAAAGAAACATATTCTAGCTATTCTTAGTTCTATTTTGAGTGCAGAATGCATTCCTGCAGTGAGTAAAATAGATGTTGCACTGGAATATTTGATGAATATTTTTAAGAAAAAAGCCTTGGTTTTTTTGCTTTCAGATTTTGAAGATGAATACAATGATAAAATTGTAAAAATTGCAGCGAAGAAAAATCAATTGTTAGGTCTGCGTATTTTCGACGAAAAGGATGAGGAAATTCCGGATGTTGGTTTCGCTCATTTCATCGATTCTGAAACCGGAAAAAAAATTTGGGTGAATACTTCAAATGCACGCTGGCGATATGAATTTGCAGAGAAACAGAAACAAAAAATAAAAAATATTAAGGAAAACTTTGAGAATAGCTCAGCGCATTTTTTAAATATCAATACCTCGCAGGATTACTCAAAAATTTTATACCAATATTTCCAAAGAAAGTAAATTAGTTTGAAAAAAGTATTTTTAATAATTATAGCATTCATAGGTGTTTTTGCAAATTCGCAGATGCTTTCTTCTACTTTAGATAAAACCACTTTGGCTTTAGGCGAAACGGCAGTTCTCAAAATAAACATTGAAGATCTGCAAGGAAAAGAAGTGACTTCTGCGGCAAAAAATGAACTTCTACCCTTCCATTTTGAAGCAATAAAAGACTCGATCAGTAAAAAGGAGAAAACCTACAATAGAACAGTAGAATTTGCTGTTTTTGATGAGGGTAAATTCCAAATTCCAGCGCTAGAATTTAAAATTGGTGCAAATGTTTACAAAACGATTCCCTATGAAGTAGATGTAGTAAATACGGCAAAAAAAGGCGATCAGATCAGTGACATTATGAATAATAAACAGGTTGACCTTGGCTTTAAAGATTATTGGGAACTTTATAAATTTTACATTTTAGGTCTTATTGCGCTAATCGCATTAATCATAATTATTTATTATTTTATTCGCTACAGCAAAAGAGAAAAAAATACACCAAAAGTTATCACCAATAAAACGTTGAAAGATCTAGAATTATTAAAAAAGAAACAATATATTGAGAATGGAAATTATCGTTTATTTTATGTAGAGTTATTAGAAATTACTAGGAATTTCATTTCAACACAATATCGATTTCCAGCGGATGTTCTTTTGACAGACGATCTAATTACATTTATGAAAAAAAATAACACTATTTCTCAGGAAAATGAAGCCGTCGTTGAAGATGTTTTCTTGCGAGGAGATCTGGTGAAATTTGCAAAAACTTTTCCAGACAAAGAAATCATGGAAAAAGACTTTAATGGTATTAAAGATTTCGTAAAACGTTCTTCCAAGGATATAGAATTTGAAAATTTAAGAAACGATGTTTAACTTAAATTTTGAATTCTACAGTCCTTGGTTATTACTGCTGTTTGTGTTTTTTATTCCTTTAATTGTGAGGGATTTAAGCAAACAAAAACAAACTGGTTTGAAAGTTCCCTCTATTCAAAATATGAAGGAAAATGGAAGTATGGGAGCGGTATTATTTTTTCTAAAAGTTTCCAAATATTTTATTTTATCCGCTTTAATAATAGCAATTGCTAGACCCAGAACTTTCACCATTTCTCAGGATCGGGATGATAGCAAGGGAATTGACATCATGCTTTCTGTAGATGTTTCTTACAGTATGCTCGCCAAAGATCTGAAACCCGATAGAATTACAGCACTGAAAAATATTGCCAAAAAATTTGTTCAAAAAAGACCAAATGATCGAATTGGTTTGGTAGAATACGCGGCGGAAGCATTCACTAAAGTACCGTTAACTTCTGATCACGACGTTGTCATCCAGGAAATAAATGATTTAAATGGAATCGAATTACAGCAAGGAACGGCAATTGGCGAAGGTCTGGCGGTTGCGGTAAATCATCTGAAAAACAGCAAGGCAAAAAGTAAAATTATCATTTTAATGACCGATGGTGTTAGTAATGTTCAAAATGCAATGCCGCCACAAGTAGCCGCTGAATTAGCAAAAAATAACAATATTAAAGTGTACACTATCGGAATTGGTACGAATGGCTATGCTTTATTCCCCACAAATCTGGATGTTTTTGGCGAACTTATTTTCACACAACAACCCGTACAGATTGATGAAGGTGTATTGCGAGATATTGCAAAAGCGACGGGCGGAACTTATTTTCGTGCAACATCTACAGACAGTTTAGAACAGGTTTATAGTGAAATTAATCAATTAGAAAAATCGGATTTTAAAACTGCAACGCTTTATAATTATACAGAATATTTTAGAATTTTTTTGTGGATAGCGTTGGGCGTCTTACTATTTGATGCGCTTTTGAGATGGGCTTTTTTTAAGGCAATTACATAGGGATAAGCCAGCGCTTATTTCTAATCTAAAAGAGGAATAAAAATGGATTGGTATTTAGGAAATTATTGGTACTTATTATTGTTGTTGCTTTTGCCGCTGCTAGGAATTCTTATTTACAATTTTATAAGTTGGAAAAATATACGTCAAAAATTATTTGCTGAATCGAAATTTCAGTCGCAACTTTTTCCTAAAAGTAAAAATATTTCTACAGTTTTACCAGTACTTTATCTTTTAGCAGTATTATTTTTAGTTCTATCAATCGTTGATTTTTTAAGTGGAACACAAGAAATTAAATCCAAACAAAAAGTAAGTAATGTTTTATTTTTGTTGGATGTTTCTAATTCCATGAATGCGCAAGACATTACGCCCAATCGTCTTACAGAAGCTAAAAACGTCATGATTCAAACGCTTTCTAAACTGCAAAATGATAAAGTGGGCATCGTCGTTTTTGCAGGAGAAGCACAATCGATAATGCCTTTAACAACAGATTACGGCGCAGCCGCTACTTACATTAATGGGATTGAAACAAGCGTAATGCCTACGCAGGGTACAGACTTCCTAAAAGCGATGCAAGTTGCAGTTCAAAAATTTAAAAACATACCAAAAGGTTCTCGTAAAATAATTTTAATTAGCGACGGTGAAGATAATGAAGGACACGAAAAAGAAGCTCTAAAACTTGCAAAACAGGAAGGTATTTCCATAATTTCCGTTGGTGTAGGAACTGATCTGGGAGCGCCAATACCTGAGTATATTTTCGGCCAATTGATGGGTTATAAAATGAACTCTACAGGCGAAACTGTAGTTTCAAAAAGAGAAACAGCAGCCCTTGAAGATTTGGCGACAAACACGGGCGGATTCTATTTTGATGGGAATAATCTAGAAACGGTAACAGCAAAAATTCACGATGCTTTGCAAAAAAGTTCATCAACATCGGAAAGTTTTGTTACTTCACAAACTGCAGTTCACTATTATCAGTTTACATTAGCAGCTTCTATCTTTTTATTCTTTATTATTTTATTACTTAATCCGAGACGGGACTTCAATATTTAGTCTTAAATTATGAACGAAAAGGCTTTTTAACCAATACTTTAACCCTTATTTAACAATTTTTAAAACAAATATTAACACTTAAAAGATTAATTTTGTGTTGATGAATATGGGAAAAAATTTATTGGTTGTATTTTCATTTATTTGTGGTATCATGTGCGCCCAGGAAAGTTATAATTCTTTGGTCTATGAAGGAAATTCTGCATTTAATAGTAAAAACTACGAGCGTGCCTCTTCAAAATTTATGGAGGCATCAAAATCCAGGGAGAAAGATTTTACTTCTCACTATAACCTTGGCAATTCCCTTTATAAAAGAAAAATGTACGATGAAGCACGGACTGAGTTTCAGAAAGCGGAAAGTTTTGCAACCAGTCTTCCAGATAAAATGGCGGCACAGTATAATATTGGTAATACTTTTATGGAAGGTCAAAAACCTGAGAAAGCTGCAGAATATTATAAGAAAGCGCTTAAACAAGATCCCAAAAATGAAAGTGCGCAACGCAACTATCAGATTGCTAAATTAAAAGAGAAGGAGAAAAACGAAGAGAAAAAGCAAAAAAGCAAATCTGGCGGTGGTGGAAAAGACCAAAATAAAAATCAGGATAATAAAGATGAGAAAGGGAAAAATCCTTCCCAGCAACAAGGTGGTAATTCTGAAGATAACTCGGGTAAAGGCAATAATGGCAAAGAATCAGGTAAAAATAATATCCCGAAAGATCTGGAAAAACAGATTTTGGACCGAACTTCCAATAAAGAGAGAGAAACGGCCCAAAGAATTTTAAATAAAAATGCTAACTCATCTCCCCAGAGCAATGAGAAAGACTGGTAATGACTAAGGTTTTAAGTTACATATTATTTTTAATCTCCGTGATTTCTATTCACGGGCAGGTAAATCTAAGGGCTTTTTCTGACACCCGAGATCTGAGGACAGATCAACAGTTAAAGGTCACTATTATTCTTGAAATTAGAGGTAATGAAGATGCACAACAGTCAAATTTAAAATTTCCCGATTTTTCCAAATTTGAAATGATAGGAAGTGCTTCAAAAAGAAATACCTATATAAATTTAGAAACTCAGAAAGTTGATAATCAATTTGTTTATCAGGTAGTTTTAGAACCTAAGCAGACTGGAAAAATAAAAATTGGATCTTTCCTTATTACTGCAAATGATAAAATTTACAAAACAGAACCTTTTGATGTTTATGTAACAGAAGGTCCAAAAAAAGTAGTCGAAAGACCAAATATTGCAGATGAAATGTATCTAGACTTGGAAGTAAAAGACCGAAATATTTATAAGAATCAGCCAACAATTGCAGTCTTAAGAGCTTACAGTAAAAATTTCGATAATTTTAGACATATTAGACATATTAAATTTCCTAAAAATAGTGAGGTGAAGTTTCATCCGATTAGTTATGAGAAATCTGATATAGAGCAAAATGATAATTCAAAAATATCTTCTCAAGTTATTGGCATTTTCCTTATCAGTACACCGGATAGTGGAGAAATTGATATTCCACCAGTTTCCGCAATGGTTAAGAACAACTCATCTAGCGCAACTTTAAAATCTAAAAAAGTAATTTTAAACGTAAAGAAATTACCTAGCAACAGTCCTGATAATTTTAAAAATGCAATAGGTAATTTTAAATTATATCTAAACTGTAATGCTGCGGAAAACAATACTGTTGGTAAGCCAGTAGATGTGCAAGTTAAAATTTCTGGTGAAGGAAATTTTCGGTCTATGGATCTGCCGGAGCTTTTAGAATCTGAAAATTATAGTTTTTTTCCACCGAAAATATCATACGATACTAAAAGCTCGGATAAGGGTTTTGTGGGAAATGTGATTTTAAACTATGTGGTAATCCCTAAGATAAGTGGAAAAATCGTACTAAAGACAAAAGATTTTTCCTTCTTTGACCCGGGAAAAACAGCTTATGAAAACATTAAAGCAGATACTTTAAGCTTTGAAGCTATGACAGCTGATCAAATAGATGACACAAAAACAACTTTAGATAAAGTAAATGATTATACAATCCACGTTCTATCAAATGTCAATGCCCCGAAAGTGATATCTGATCAACTAAAAATTCCAAAAACACATGACATCAATTATAAAATCATCTTTGGAAATTTAGTTTTATTATGCGGAATAGTTGCATTAATATTCATCTACAGAAGTAAAAAAAGAAAAAAAATCAAGAAGAAGAAATTTTCAGATAAAAAAATTGAAAGTATTCGTGAAGTTGAAGAACGATTGGCGAAAGAAAAGCCTTTTGACTTTGAAGAAGAACTTAGTTATCTGGAAACATTAAAAAACGCAAAAGACTTTGAAGGATTCTTTAAAGCTTTTGAAAACTTTCAAAAAGAGTTGGAAATTTTTAGTGAAAGACAATATAATCTACCTTTCACAAAGTATTTAATCCAAACAAAAGGCGCAAAAATTGCGGAAGATTTTAGAAATTTAAATCAGCTAATTTCGATAGAAAAATTTGCGCCAATAAAAGATGAAGTTCATATGGATAATCTTTGTGAAAATTTAAAGATTTTAATTTCAGAAATTAAATAATAGTTAAATATTATTCATAATTTTGCGAAATTAATAAAAGTAGATGTTCGAATTATTTTCTGTAAAACAGACACTTACAGCAACAATGGTTTTGTTTGCCGTGATAGACATTTTAGGATCAATTCCAATTATTGTAACCTTACGTCAAAAATTTGGGAAAATTGAGGCTGAAAAAGCTTCTATTGTTGCGGCAATTTTAATGATCGCTTTCCTATTTATCGGTGATAATATTTTGAAACTGATTGGAATAGATAAGTATTCTTTCGCAATTGCCGGTGCATTTGTTATTTTTATAATCGCTTTAGAAATGATTTTGGGCATTGAAATTAATAAAGCTGGCGAAAATAATTCTGCTTCCATCATACCTATCGCTTTTCCATTAATTGCGGGAGCCGGAACTCTGACTACCACTCTTTCCCTGCGAGCAGAATATCACGATATTAATATTATTTGTGCCATTATTCTCAATACTATTTTTGTGTATCTCGTTTTAAAATCCGCAACATGGTTAGAAAAGAAGATGGGCAAAGGAAGCTTACAAGTGTTACAAAAAGTTTTCGGAATTATACTTTTAGCGATCGCTATTAAATTATTTACCGCTAACTTTGCAATGTTATTTGCACAATATATTCATTTTTAAAATAAAATAATGAAAACCTTATATAAAATATTTTTTGGACTTTTTCTGATTCTAATTGCAGTTAATCTTTATATGGTGGACTGGAATCTTGGTTTTTTCAACAGTGAAAATGCTAAGTTCATGCTTCCTTTGGCAGCAGGTGTTTTGGGAACATTTTTCGTCATTATCCTAAATACGCTAAGAAAACTTTCTACGTCTAGGAAATAAGATCTAAATTTTTTAGGATCGCTTCAGACTTGAGCTCCGTTTCACGCCATTCTTTTTTGGAATTGCTTTGCTCCGTAACTCCTCCTCCTACGAAAAGTTCTGCAGCATTGTTATAAATTTTTGCGCACCTGAGATTTACAAAAAAATAGACATCTGTATCAGTTTCTACTTTAGAAAATCCAGCATAAAACTCGCGTGGTTTTTTTTCAAAATTTAAAATTGCAGATTTACAAAAATCTTTGGGAATGCCACAAACTGCTGGGGTTGGATGAAGATTTAAAATTAAATCTTCTAAATTTTTTTCTAATATTTTTAATTTGTAATCCGTCCGTAGATGTTTAATATTTCCAGATAGATGGTCTTTTGTTTCAGATATCTTAACTTTATTGGAATATTTTTTTAAAACAGATTCAACATATAAACTGACAGTTTTTTGCTCATCTAATTCTTTCTTCGTCCACGTATTTTTTAAAGGTAACGTTCCCGCTAAACTCATGGTTTCAAACTCAGCAGTTTCCTTATTGAATTTACCTAAAACTTCAGAAAACGCGCCGATCCAACATTCATTATCAGTTTTAAATACGTACACAAATGCATTTTCATAGGATTTTATTAAATTTAAAAAACTTTGTGATAAGTTGACCGCTTGATTCTTTAGTTCAATAATTTTTCGACGGGAAATCACCAATTTTGGGATTTTATTTTCTTTGATAAAAGAAATAACTTTCTCTAACTTTTGAATATATGCAATTTCAGATTCTTCTTTAGAATCGGTTAAAAAAAAATTAAGATCTTCAGAGATCCAGGGATTTTCTAGCAATTGTTGTTCTGAAATTTTTTGAAAATCACCTTTAAAATCTAATGTTTGTAAAGTATCAAAAGTGGTGAAGCCAATATTTTCATTACTAGAATTTAAATCATTGAAGTAAATATCTTCAGAAAAAGGCAAACGAAAAATAATTTGAGCCGACATTTTATTTTGCAATCACGTTATTTGTCATCGTTGTATGATTAATTAAATCACCTTTTTCATTACGAATTTCAATTTCGGAAACATGTACTGTTTTACCTTTCCTGATAAATTTGGCAGTTCCAGTAACAATACCTTTTCGAACACTTCGCAAGTGGTTTGAATTAATATTGGTGCCGACTGCATAAAATTTTTCAGTATCTAAATTAATATTTGAAAGACATGAACCCAAAGTTTCGGCCAAAACGCAGCTTGCACCGCCGTGCATAATACCAAAAGGCTGATGTACGTTTTCATTCACCGGCATAGTGGCAGATAGTGATTCTGCTGTCACTGCAGAAAATTGTATTCCTAAATTTTTGGCTAATAATCCGTTTCCCCAATTATTTAAAAAGTCTAAAGTTTGTATTTTTTCCTGTTCAGTCATTTTAATAAATTTTTGGATTCCAGTTTGCAGGTCTACTTGGAACTATATCTTTATAGTAATCCTCTAATTCAGCCATTATTTGTTCGTAAGTTTTAGTTTCAAGTTCATGAACAGAAATAACTTTTCCCATGTGAATTTCTTTTCTGCCAAAATCACCTGCACCTAAAACAATGGGAACACGTGACTTCAGAGCCATTAGATAAAATCCTTTTTTCCATTTCTGTACCCAACTTCTGGTCCCTTCAGGCGTTATTACCAAACTAAAATCTTCTTTTTGAAATTGTTGATCTACGAAATTTACAAGATCGTTTCTTTGAGAGCGGTCAATTCCAATGCCGCCTAAGGCTTTCACAATGCCGCCATACCACGCTTTTGTATGCTCATCTTTTATGATCACCTTCAAATTTTTTCCCAAAACCCAATAGGCCAGATTTCCCAAAATATATTCCATATTATCAGTATGAGGTGCCACAACAAGTATACAGCGATTGAGATTTTCAACATCACCATCTAAAACGATTTTCCAGCCTAGAATTTTCAGACCTAATTTTCCGATTAATTTTTTCATTTGTAGATTTTTATTTAACTTTTATTTGCCGGATGGAATATTCCCTCTTTATATTTATTTTCTGAAAATTTTGCTGAATATTATTTAACTATATAAAACTTTTAAAAACAAAAAGTATAACCAACAAGTGGTTATACTACAAATATAAGTATATGAATTTGGTTAAAATAAACTGGTAATGAAATTCACTACCGTAAGAACGAGGTCTAAAACGAGTTGTACCATAGTTTATAAATTTTATTAATTTTGTTAGAATTAACACAACGAAGGTAATAATTTGCAATGAAATACCATCATAAAGTTTTGTTAATTTAAATATTTAGTAAAAGAATCTAAGAGTGAGAAAAGTGAGCGTATAATTTAGCTAAAAAGACCGCTCACTTCCACTCTACCATTCTTAGTTTATTTAGTTTTTATGGTAATTTGACTTTTATTATCGCTCGCACTTACATCAATCTTTACATCTTTGGAATTGGCAGGATTAGTTATCACTTTCTTCACATAACTCTCAGCCTGATCTTTTCCGACCTTCTTGCCGTTGATGATGATTGAATCTGAATCACTGGAAGGTATCCTTATTGAAGTTCCATTGATGTTGATATTTGCTGAGTTATCAGAATCTTCAAAATTATTATTATCTTCATTCTCCTTGTGCGCGTCATCATCCATATTAATTCTGTCACCCACTTTAATAACTTTAAAGTTTTGGGGTACAACTAATTGATAATTAGCATTATAATATCTCATTCTGTCTCTGTAAGAATACATAAAGTAGTTGGGAAGAAGAATTTTATTATCAATAATTTCAACAGGAACTTTCAACTGTATTGCTTGGTTATATCCTCTCGCTTCTCTTTTTATAATTAAATATGGTTGAGCAATATCTTGATGTTTTACTTCTATGTATGGATAATCCTGCTGATAAATGGTTTTCCCATCAGAAAAATAATCCCCAAAATAAGATTTATAATTAGCAGGAATTTCCACTTTTTTTACATCTACTAAAATACTGTCAGATTTTGTATTGATTGCGATATTTTGAGTTTCGTCATTATCGCCCGAATATTTTGTGAACATTTTTGCAGCCGTAAATCCACCTATTAGAAGTAATCCAAACCAAAGGAAAACCAAGGCACCAATCACATATCCAGTGTATCTAAGTTTAGAATTTGGCGCAAATAATTTAATTGAGATCAAGGTAAAAATTATTGCAGGGATTAGCAGTGTTAAAACTAAAATCGTGATCAGGAAGAAATTCGGCATATCATTTCCTAAGAAAAAAGCAATCCCTTCTGGAACATTTACTGCGTCTGAACCGAAATTAATTCCGAAGAACGCAAATGAACCTAATAAAAAGCTGAGTCCTAATATGGCAAAGAATATGGCAAAAAATATGCGCACAATACTTAACAAAACATGACCTACATTATCAATATTCCCTTTTTGAGATTGAAAAGCCTGTCCAATTTTTTGTCCAGATTCATTGGCGAACTGTACTATTTTACCGGATTCTTCTTTGAGATTATCAAAGTTAATTGGTTTCCCTTTCATTTTTAAATAATCTGAAGCCGTTTTTGCCTGTGGAAGGACGATCCAAAGAATGACGTAAAGTAAAACTCCAAAACCTTTTGTTGCAACTAAGAACACAAAGATCAATCTCAACCAAACGGCATCAATTCTAAAATAGTTAGCCAAACCAGCACAAACACCGCCAATTTTTCCATTTTCAGAATCTCTGAATAATTGCTTCTGACCGCTAAAATTTGAAGTTTTTTCCTCTTTTCTCGTTGAACTATTTTCAGAATAATAAGCTTTTTCCTGTTCTTCTATTTTTTCTGGAGCGCCAATTTGAGCCATCACTTTTTCTACATCATCATCATTAATGACTTCTCTTTTACCTAAAGTTTCTTTGAAAATTTCCACCATACGGATTTCAATATCGTGCATTACTTCATCAGCTTCGGTTGCATCTAAAGTATTTCTCAGAGCAGCTAAGTAATCGCTGAGTTTTATATACGCATGTTCTTCAATTGTGAAAGAAAAACCTGCAAGTCCTATTGAGAGTGTCTTATTCATGGTATTAAGTGTTTGAAGTTTGAGTGATTTGATTGACGGAAACTGTTAATTCCGACCAGGTTTTCTGAAGTTCAGCAAGAAACATTATTCCTTTTTCAGTAATCTGGTAATATTTTCTGGGCGGTCCGCCTGTCGATTCTTCCCATCTGTAAGAAAGAAATTCGGCGTTTTTCAGCCGGGTTAGTAAAGGGTAAAGTGTTCCCTCCACTACATCTAGTTGTCCTTTTTTCAGTTCCTCAATTAAATCTGAAACATACATCTCACGATTATTAATGAGGCTTAAAATACAGAACTCTAGAATGCCTTTCCGCATTTGCGCTTTGGTGTTCTCTGTATTCATAATTTGGTTATTATTATTAAATTTTAAAAATTAAATAGACTCTATCTTAATTGTACTATGCAAAGATATGAAATAAAAATAGTATTATGCAATACAAAGTAGTAAATTAATTTTATTATTACTTGTAAAACGTTGATTATTAGACCAATTATTTTTAGATGATATATATATTTGTAGGTTATGTAAAATAAAACATATTAAAATTAGAGAATAAATTTTTAAATTTTCAATAGTATTTAATAATTTTTAAGAATAATATCTCTATTTTTAACTTAATTAATTATTAATTTATTTACATTTGTTCAATAACTTTAAAAATTAATTATCATGTGGAAACTTTATTTTCAAAAAACACTTTTAATGAGTGCTTTAACCTCAGCCGCCGCATTTTCTTACGCACAAGAAACAAAAAAAGATACTTTAAAGACAAATGATGTAGAAGAAGTTCGAATAACAATCGGATCTCGAAACAAAAGTAGAGTCGTAACTGATTCCCCGGTGCCGATTGATGTTTTACTAATGAAAGATCTTTCTGTATCAGCGCCTCAAACGGATTTAACTCAAATTTTAAATTATGTAGCGCCCTCATTTACCTCCAATACAACAACTGTTGCAGATGGAACTGATCACGTAGATCCAGCCCAGTTAAGAGGGCTCGGACCAGACCAAACTTTAATGTTGCTAAACGGAAAGCGTCAACACAGTTCAGCGCTCGTAAACGTTAATGGATCACCAGGGAGAGGTTCGGTAGGTACTGACTTAAATGCTA
This sequence comes from Halpernia sp. GG3, assembly GCF_052976925.2. Classification (NCBI taxonomy): domain Bacteria; kingdom Pseudomonadati; phylum Bacteroidota; class Flavobacteriia; order Flavobacteriales; family Weeksellaceae; genus Halpernia; species Halpernia sp. GG3. Next base: position 323,864 of record NZ_JBRIIR020000014.1, on the reverse strand, counting down.
TTCCCGCGTTTGCAGTTGAAAGAATTGAAGTTTTAAGAGATGGTGCTGCAGCACAATACGGCTCAGATGCTATTGCAGGTGTTATAAATTTAGTCATGAAACGTGCAACCAACAATCTCGCTCTTTCACTTTCTGGTGGCGGAAATGCTTCAGAAGGATCAAACGATCACCGTGGCGGTTGGGACGGCACAAAAAGCCAACTTGATGCGAATTATGGAACCAGACTATTTGGAAACAAAGGTTTTATAAATATAACGGGCAGTTTCAATTGGAGAGATTCTACAAGCAGAGCTACTGATTATAACGGTACTATGTTCAATGCTTATAATTCTGTAGAGCGCGTGGCACTAGCTAGTGGAAATAATATAACTTCAATGTTTTCTAATATTAATGCGCTGTCCGGAACACAGCAATCTAATTTATTTAATATTATAAAAACCAGCGCTAACCAAGTAAGCTATTTTACTTCTGCACAGAATACAGCTATACAAAGCGCTTCAACACTTGCAGATATGCAAAATGCCTTAAAATTTGACACTTCTTTAGATGAATTAAAAGCACGTGGTTTGCAAAGAAGAGATTTTAATATGCGTGTGGGACAATCTAGACTATCGAGCACCCAGTTTTTTGTAAATTCAGAATATCCAATTAATGAGAATAATAAATTTTATTTATTCGGAGGTTACAGTAATCGCGATGGTAACGCCGCAGGTTTTTACAGAAGACCAGATCAATCCCGCGCAATAACATCTTTATACCCTAATGGTTTCCTACCGGAAATAGCCTCACGAGTAATTGATTATTCCTTTGCAACTGGTCTTAGAGGAAAAATAATCGGTGTTGATTATGATTTAAGTAATACTTTCGGCGTTAACACTTTTGATTATACAATTAAAAATACAGCAAATGTCACCCTAGGTATCAACTCACCAACTTCATTTGACGCTGGAAGATTAAAATTCCAACAGAATACCACAAATTTAGATTTTGTAAAAAAGGTTGATGTGTTGAATGGATTAAATATCGCCTTCGGCGCAGAAGCCCGATTGGAAAGATATATAATCAAACCTGGTGCAGAAAATTCTTATGCAACCTATAATAGTGATGGAAGCGTTTATGCAGGAACTTCGACACCCAACCTTTCAAGACCAACCGATTTCTTTGGAAATTACAGACCTGGTGGAGCACAAGTTTTCCCCGGTTTTAGAGCGGTTAATCAAGTAAATAATGGCAGAAGATCATTTGCCGGATATCTGGATACTGAATTAGATATTAATAAGTGGCTATTAGTAAGTGGTGCTTTGAGATATGAAAATTACTCGGATTTTGGATCTACTTTCAACTATAAATTTGCCACGAGGGTAAAAGCTACAGATAATTTAAATTTTAGAGGTGCAATCTCTACTGGATTTAGAGCACCATCTTTAGCTCAGATCAATTACAGTTCTACTTCAACTCAGTTTATTGGCGGCACTGCTTTTGAGGTGGGTACTTTTAGAAATGGCGGAATAGTGGCAAATGCTTTAGGAATTCCAAACTTAAAACAAGAAGAATCTAATAATTACAGTTTAGGTACTACTTATAGAGTTCCCAATACCAATCTTACTTTAGCAGTCGATGGTTATTATATTAAAATAAAAGATCGGGTAGTTCTAACCGACGGCTTTACACCTACTACTCCACAACTAGTGGCAGATTTTAATAGTGTAGGTGCGCAAACAGCGACTTTCTTTAGTAATGCAGTCAATACGCAATCTAGAGGCCTTGATGTTGTAATCAGTAATAAATTTAAATACGAAGATTTTACTTTAAATACGACTTTAGCCGGAACAATGAGCAAAACTGAAAGAGTTGGCGATATTAATGGGTCTCCTGTATTAGTTGCAGGTGGACAAATAAATAAATACTATTCTGAAGCCACTAGGATTTATATGGAAGAAGCTGTGCCAAGAGTAAAAGTGAATTTAATGAATATTTTAACAGTAAAAAAATGGGATATTTTCTTGCGCGAAAGTTACTTTGGTAAAGTAACAGACCCAAATACAGCTGATGTGAATGGTGATGGTTATATTGCAAATTCTTTAATCAATGGTCAATTTGTAGAAACCGAACATCCAGTTTGGAAAGCAAAAACTATCACAGATATGTCAGTTACTTACTCTGTAAATTCTAAATTGAAATTAACTGTAGGATCAAATAATATATTTGATATTTATCCAGATCAAAATTTAAAAACTCAAGTTGTTTTTAGACCAGATTCCAATGGTAAATACAGCTATACGAATACAGCGGGGACAAAAGTATTTTTACCAGGACCTGGAGGCACAATTGCAACTATTCCAGGAGATTACAAATCTGGCGCTTCTATAGTCGATCTTTCTAATAATAATCAATTTCAATATTCCAGAAATACTTCACAATTTGGACAAAACGGACGTTACTTATTTTTAAGAGTAAACTATAGTTTTTAAATTTTTAATTTAAATTTAATCCCCGATAAGCTTGGCTTACCGGGGATTTTTATGCATTATTTATTTTCATTTCTTTTTCAAAAATTTCATTCCCTTTGTCTAAGAGACTTTTTCGTCTTGCTCTAACCAACCTTGTTCTTTCATCCACTCATCATTATAAATTTTGGCGACGTAACGCGAACCGTGGTCATGCAAAAGCACAACGATAATATCATCTTTGGTAAACTGATCTTTCATCTGAACCAAAGCAGCCATGGCACTTCCCGCAGAATAACCACAAAAAATCCCTTCTTCTTTGGCTAATTTTCTCGCGTAAATTGCGCCATCTTTATCAGTCACTTTTTCGAAATGATCAATAACGGTCATATCAAAGTTTTCCGGAATAATATCTTCCCCAATGCCTTCTGTGATATAAGAATAAGCTTTACTCAAGTCTAAAATTCCCGTGTCATGGTATTCTTTCAGAATTGAACCGTAAGTATCCACGCCAATCACCTGAATGTTTTTATTTCTTTCTTTAAAAAATTTTCCACAGCCGGTTATCGTGCCTCCAGTTCCAGCGCCCACTAAGAAATGAGTCAATTTTCCCTCGGTTTGATCCCAAATTTCTGGCGCTGTACTTTCATAATGCGCTTGCCGGTTAGATAGATTATCATACTGATTCACGTACCATCCATTTTCAGTTTCTGAAGCCAAACGTTTAGAAACGCTGTAATAAGATCTTGGATCAGTGGGTTTTACGTCTGTTGGACAAACGATAACTTTCGCACCCATTGCGCGCAAAATATCACATTTTTCTTTAGATTGTTTCGCATTCGTTACAAATATGCATTTGTATCCTTTGATGATTGCCACCAAAGCCAGACCCATTCCAGTATTACCGGAAGTGCCTTCAATAATAGTTCCGCCGGGTTTCAAGCGACCGTCTTTTTCAGCATCTTCTACCATTTTCACCGCCATTCTGTCTTTTACAGAATTTCCCGGATTAAAAGTTTCTACTTTTGCCAAAACCAAAGCGGGAAAATCTTCACCTAAAACTTTGTTTAATTTCACCAAAGGTGTATTACCAATAGTTTCTAAAATATTTTTTGCGTATTTCATACTTTATTTTTTTGGAGCAAGACGCTTAATTATTCCTAAAACATTAGTCCTGCTTTCCACTATATTATAAAACCGCTTCTCGGTTTTATAATGCCGTTGCAATCAGGGCTAGTAATAGGTTTGTCGTCTTTTCCGACTGCAAATTTACGAAAAAAAGAAGAATTCCCTTAATGTGAAAAAATGATTTTTAGCCGAATAAATACATTGTTAAAATATTAAACTACTAAATTTTTTCCAGTTCTATTTATATTTGATTGCTTTTACAGGAGAAATTTTACTGATAAGGAAACTCGGTAAAATTAGTGACAGTGCAGAAACCACAAGAATTCCGGCAGATATTAGAAAAGTATAGAGCGGATTTAAATCTACAGGGACAACACTTACGTAATAATTTTCTGGATTTAAAGTAATCAATCCAAAATATTTTTGAAGTAGAAGCAAGCCGATACCGATTATATTACCGATTATAATACCCGGAACCATGATCAGTAAAGTATAGTTTATAAATATGGAGCGAATTTGTCCGTTTGTAGTGCCTAAAGTTTTCAAAATCCCGATAGAATTGGTTCGTTCAATAATTAAAATTAAAAGAACCATTATTATATTTATGACCACCACGATTAACATTATGGCAATAATTAATGCAATATTAACATCGAATATATTAATCCATTCCAGAATCTCGGGATATTTATCAGTTGCTTTTTCAGCATAATTTTTTAAACCAACTAGTTTTTCAACTTTAGGGAAAACCTCATCAATATTGTTAATATTTTTTAAGAAAATATCCATTCCACCAATATCATTTGGTCCCATTTCTTGAATTTTTCTTACTTGATTGATACCTCCAATAATGAACAGATCATCAATCATTTTTATATCGGTTTTGTAAATACCAACAACTTCAAATTTGCGATAAATAGGATTCTTGTTTTCTTTTGAAAAAATCGCTACGATACTGTCATTCACTTTCAAATGCAAATCATTTGCTATTCTCTGCGAAATAGCAATTTCATTACTAAAGCCTACTTCTGTGATTTTTGGCGAAACACCTGCAGTCAGAAATTTCTTAAATCGTTCTGCATCAAAATCTTTCCCGACACCTTTAAAAATAATACCAGCAAAATTATCTTTATTCCTGAGAATTCCACTAACAGTAGCGTATTTCTGAATGCTTTCAACCTCAGGGATTTCTTTTATTTTATCCGGATAGAAATTTTTCTGCTCAATTATTGTAGAATTATAGGAAGAATTTGAGCGTGTAGATTTAATGGAAATGTGCCCGCTAAAATCTGATAATTTTTCTTTGATGGCTTTTTTTGAACCCAAACCAGTAGAAACGGTAATTAAAGAAACTATGATTCCTAAAGCCACAGAAAGCCTGCCAATAAAGACAATCACCCGTGAAAGATTATTTTTATTATCTTTGGAAAACGCGATTTTTTTAGAAAAATATAATGGAAATTTCAATAAAATGAATTTAAAACTCAAAATTAAAGCTTTACTTCTGATTTGCCTAATTTATTTTGGCTTCTCTTCATTCTTTTGTGCCCAAAATTCAGATAAAACCATTTTTAAAACGGGCGCTGATCAACCCGAACTTTACCTTCCACTTTTAAAAAATAAAAATGTAGCCGTTCTCACAAACCAAACAGGTTTAATGCACGACAGAACTTTCTTAGTCGATTTTTTACTTAAAAATAAAATTAACATTAAAAGAATTTTTGCGCCAGAGCATGGTTTTCGGGGTGACGCAGATGCAGGAGAACATGTGAAAAATGGCTTAGATTCAAAAACGGGAATTCCAATTATTTCACTTTATGGTGATAATAAAAAACCAAAACCGGAACAATTAAAAGATATAGATATCGTAGTTTTTGACATTCAAGATGTGGGCGTGAGATTTTATACTTACATTTCTACTTTAAGTTATTTAATGGAAGCAGCCGCGGAAAACAATTTAGAAGTAATAGTTTTAGACCGACCAAACCCGAATGATGGTTTTATTGATGGTCCAGTTCTCAAACCAGAATATTCTAGTTTTGTGGGATTGCACCAGATTCCGGTGGTTTACGGTTTAACAATTGGCGAATATGGAAAAATGGTAAATGGCGAACATTGGCTAAAAAACGGTGTTCAAGCAAAATACACTTTGATTCCGATGCAAAATTATCACAAAAAACAACGCTATGAATTTTCTGAAAAACCCTCACCGAATTTACCTAATGCTCAATCAATCAATCTTTATCCTTCGCTTTGTTTTTTTGAAGGTACGCAAGTTTCTGTCGGTCGCGGCACAGATTTGCCTTTTCAGATATTCGGCAGTCCGTGGACGAAAAATTTCCCATATCAATTTATACCAAAACCAAGTTCGGGCGCAAAAGATCCGTTTCTAAACGGACAAATTTGCTACGGTGAAAACCTTTCAAATAAAAATTTAGCTTTAAGAGAAATTAATTTAAAATGGCTAATTAAATCTTATTCAGATTATAAAAATCCAACGCAAGACTTTTTCTTAAAAAATTTATTTTTCGATAAATTGGCTGGAACCGATAAACTTAGAAAGCAAATTATTGCAAAAATCCCAGAAGTTGAAATTAGAAAATCTTGGCAAAAAGATTTAACAAAATTTCAGAAAATAAGAGAAAAATATATAATTTATAAGGATTAAAGTATCAGTGAAACTCATTAATCAAACTCATCAAAAGTATCATTTTTTTTGGTGCGATGCATGTACCACATTGCAATCGTGAGACCTATAACGCCTGCACCAGCTGTCATTAGAGCACGTGGGATTTTGTCTGGATACGTACTTCCAACATAATTCATAAAAAATAAAATAATGAACGTTAAAAGTGCGACTAATAAATATCTTTTACTTTTTATATCCATTTATTTTAATTTATACGCAATCATTATTCCACCGCGATATGGAATCCATTCTCCACTTTTATTCCATTTATTTGCGCCATCATATCTTACAACAACATTAGGTGCTATAGTTTCGTAACCATGATAAAAACCCTGAGAATTTCCACCGCCAATATAAAGATCTATATTCCAATTCTCTTTCCATTTCATTTGATAACCAACCGTTGCGCCAGCCATTATGTTAAAACCCCGTTGATATTGATTGGTCCCGATATAATTATATTTCTGGATATCATAAATGGCAGACCCAATATTACCTCCTACATACCAGTGTTTAAAAGCTTCGTTAAAATAATACCGCCCTTCTAAATGTCCCATAAAAACCTGCGCGTGGCTTCCCGCAAATGATTTCCAAGGCGAAATCAAAAAATCTGCTTGTGCGGTGTAATGTGTACTAAGTTGATATTCTAAACCAGCGTTTAAAATGCCAATCGGTAAAAATAACGCATTGCCTTTTACATATAAAGCCTTTTGCTTCTGTGCAAAAAAAGATAGTGTAAAAAAAAGCAAAGTTAAACCTAAGAATTTTTTCAAAGTTATTTATTTAAATCGGTTAATAATGCAGCTGATAAACTTGAATCGTCACCAGATTGCGCTGAGATATCGGCAGACATTTTCGCGAAAGACTTTGCTTTTTGAAGGTCTCCTGTTTTTTGGTAGAGTTTGGCCAAAATATATGTGTTTTCGGGATTCTCGCCTTTCATAACAGATTTTTCTGCCCACATTTTTGCTTCATTAAGTGATGTCACATCTGTTACATTTTGACTAAAAATCCACGCAGCTTGATCCAACTCCTTTCCGGAAAAATTATCAGGATTTTTATAATACTGCAATGCTGCTTTTTCATACGAAGCAATGTCGCCAGTTTGCGGGAAGAGTGAAATTTTCAATCGATTTAGGGCTTTTCCTGCCTCTAATTTCCCGACAATTGGTATTGCATTTTTAAAATATTGTTCTTCATCGATTTTACCTGTAGACTGATCCACAGACGCCTCCAAAACTTCCGAAAGTTTTATTTGCTGATCAAATTGCGTATAAGTTTCCAGGGGAATAGATTTTAAAATCTGATCTTTACTATTTGAAAAAACTTTATAAAGGGGATCTTTGGTAGATTTGATAAAATACAAAATATAAGAAACCTCATTTTTGGTTAATTCTTTACCATTCTTTACGTCAAAGTATCGCTCCGCAGCTTTCTTAGCAAAGGGATAATCGGAATTGGCATTATTTTTAATGATCGTTTCTAAAAATTGGGGATCTTTGTTACCTTTTTCAAATAGACTTTTAGGAGATTCAACAGCATTCATTGGATTTCCTACTTCTTTACCTAAAGCTAAAAAATCCTCTTGGCCCATATAGCCTAAGGCTTTTTGAATGATTTCACCATCGCCATTTATGAACAATAAACTTGGGTAGGAACGGATCATATATTTTTGCGCAAGAGCAGGCCCTTCCCCTTTTTCCATATCAATATGCGTATTGATAAATGTTTTATTGTAAAATTCTTTGACATCAGTTTGCGGAAAGACATTTTTTTCAAGCAATTTGCAGGGTCCACACCATGAGGCGTAAGCGTCCAGAAAAATTAATTTTTTTTCAGCTTTTGCTTGGGATAAAAGTTCGGCGAAAGGTTTTTGTGAGAAATTGATAGATTCTTGTGAAAAGATCTGTACAGAAAGTAATAGGAAAAATATATATTTTATTTTATTCATTTAAATATTTTAATTCACAAAGTTAAAAATTAATTCGGGTTACCGGACTTTGTTTATTATAATTAATGTTAAAAAAAAATATTTAATAAACGATATTACGTAATAAACAAAACGGACACTTTGCTTAAATAAGTACGATTTATAACACTAAATAGTTTGCATTAAAATAAGCGAATAAGAATCTTTTAAATCAAAATTCCCCACATTAACAATGCAGGGAAATTATATTTAAACTAAATTTTGTGGTTCCTCCAGGGTTCGAACCAGGGACACATGGATTTTCAGTCCATTGCTCTACCAACTGAGCTAAGGAACCATTACTTTGTTGTTTAAAGTGGTGCAAAAATAAAAACTTTTACACTAAGTGCCAAATGATTTACGATATTTTTACAAAAAAAACCCAAACCTACTGATTTTCAGTTTCAATATTATCTTGTTCCCTTCTGTAATACTCGCTCATTTCTTCTAAAACGGGCTTAATAGTACTTTCTGGCAAATCACTAATTCTAATATACATCAATCCATCAATCGCATCATTAAAAGTAGGATCTACATTAAATGCAATTACTTTTGCATTTTGCTTAATGTATTTTTTAATTAAAACTGGAAGCCGCATTTCTGGCTCCAGATCATCGATTATTTTATCCAATTTATTAAGGTCTGAATCCATTTCTTCAAAAAACAAGTTTTTATCTCGCTCTTTCAGGTGAACTTTAAATTCGTTTTTAGGATGCACGTATTGCGCAACGGCAGCATCGTAATAATGGGAACGCATAAATTCTATCATCAATGATTTAGAAAATTCCGAGAATTTATCACTAATCGTAACGCCCCCCATTAAAAATTTATGCTCAGGATTTCTAAGACAAACATGTACAATACCACGCCACAAAAGGAAAAGTGGCAAAGGTTTTCGTTGGTATTCTTTGGAAATATAAGCTCTTCCCATCTCAATCACTTTCCTAAAAAATGGCTGAAGTTCCAAATCAAACTCAAACAAAGAACTCGTGTAAAAACCATCTACCCCATATTTCTTCATGATCTCACTTCCCAGACCCATTCTATAAGCGCCCACTAATCTTTTTGCGGAACTGTCCCACAAAAATAAATGATGGTAATATTGGTCATATTTATCCAAATCAAATGGCAGATTAGTTCCTTCACCGATATTTCTAAATGTTAACTCTCTTTGTCTGCCTATTTCCCTCATTATAAAAGGAATATCTTCATATTTAGCAAAATACATCTCATAATTGCCGTTGCTAAAAAGCATTTTATCTTTCTCTTTCACCAATTTAATATCGTCCATTAAATCTTGAACAGGAGTTTCGTCAATAATATTTTGGATGATATTCGCAGACTTGAGAATCGGAAATTTTAACGCTAGATTCGGTATTTTTAGTAATTCAGGTAGACTTTTGCGCTTATCATAATAAGATTTTAGCCGATAAACTTTGTTCCGTAAAAATTGTCCCAGTTCGTCAATACTTTCATATTCTTCCAAAATTTTTATACTCGCCGGCTTTCCAATTCTTATACGTATTGGTTTCTCTCTTTTGTTCATCATTTCTGCAGGTAATAAAAGGGTCTGCAAATTAGGATGTATTTTTGAAACCTTATAAAATATACGGCTATTTTTAGCATGGAAATACATAGGAACAACAGGAACTTTCGCGCGCTTAATTAATTTTAAAGAAGTGTTTTCCCATTTTTTATCTAAAATCTCACCATATTCATTATTAGTATTGGAAACTTCCCCAGCGGGAAAAATTCCTAAACAACCACCTTTTTGTAAATGTTCTAGTGCCCCGCGCATTCCCGTAGAACTGTTATAAGCATCTTTTCGCTTTTCGAAGGGGTTTACAGAAATTACATAAGGCTGCATCGGTTGTATTTTTTCCAAAAGAAAATTCCCCATCACCTTAAAATCCGGTCGGATGTCCATGATTATTTTTAGCATTAAAACACCATCAATTGCACCCAGAGGATGATTACTGACCACAATAAAAGGACCCTCCTTAGGAATCTTTGCCAAATCTTCAGCAAAAACGATGTATTTCAAATTTCGATATTCAACCCAACCATCAAAAAATGCTTTGCCTCGCAGATGCTTAAGTGAATCATACATCGCATTTACCTGATTAATCTTGGTTAATTTCATAATTGCGGCGGCAACTGGATTTTTGAGAAATCCAATTTTATGCAGACCTGCTGCAGAAATAATATCCTGTTTAGAAATTAAGCTCATGATTAGTTTTTGTTTAGCAAGTTACCATTTGTACAGTTTGTTTGGAAATCTGTTCCAAAAGGACTTTCTTACCGTTGTAAAATTTTTCTATATTTTTTAGATCTGCGTTTCTAATGGTAAATAAAGAAACGTTGCTTGTAATTTCGGTATTAAATAGAAAATAAAGTTCGTCATTTAGCAAATTTATGTTTTTAAATTTATCTTCTAAACACATTGCTAAAGAGATGGCAGAATTCTGCATCAAGGAAATTTTGATATTATATTTCGCCAGAAGTGAAAAAATTAAACTTAAATGCTCTTCTACGATAAAAGAAAAATCCTTCGTAGAAACATTTATTAGCAATTGATCTTCTTTTAAAATATAAGTTTCTTTGTATTCATTTTCGTCACTGTTGCTTACTTTGGTTCCTGCATTCTTCGGATCTATAAAAGACTTTACATAAAAAGGAATATTTTTTTGTTTTAAAGGTTGCAAAGTTTTAGGATGAATAATTGAAGCTCCATAATAAGCCATTTCGATTGCTTCTTCATAAGAAATTTCAGACAAAAGAGTGACATTTTCAAATTTTCTGGGATCGCCGGTCATCACGCCAGGAACGTCTTTCCAAATCGTCAGATGATCTGCATTAAGACAATAGGCGAAAATAGCAGCAGAATAATCAGAACCTTCTCGGCCAAGAGTTACAGTGAAATTATTTTCATCTGAACCTATAAATCCTTGCGTTACAAAACATTCAGAAGTATTTAGATTTTTTATATTCTTCTCAGTCTCGTCCCAGTTTACCTGTCCCTCGCGGTACTGAAAATCTGTTTTAATATAATCCCTAGCATCCAGCCAATTATTTTTAAAATTAACATCATTTAAATATTGACTTAATATTTTAGATGAAATCATTTCACCACAACTAACAACTTGATCATAAACAAAACTGTAATTCGGCGATTTATTCCGGCGTAAAAAGGAATTGATATCATCAAAAAACACAGCAATTTCAGCGAAAACCGGGTGATTTTTAGAAAATAATTCTGTGGTAATTTTAAGATGATTTATTTTAATATTTTCAACTTCAACTTCATAATTTTTCTTTTCAAAATAGTTTTTTACCACCTTTTCTAGGGCATTTGTTGTTTTCCCCATAGCAGAAACAACAATAAGACAATTGGAAAAATGCTCAGTTCCTAGAACTACAGCTACATTTTTTATACTTTCTGCATCTTTTACGGAAGCGCCACCAAATTTAAAAATTTTCATTTAATTATTTATGAATCAAATTATTACAATATAAATACACTATAATACCAAGTATTTAACCTTCAAAAATATCGATTTAAAATGAGATACTAAAACTATCTTTTCCAGATTCCGCCTCCAAAACTAATGTCTTATTTTTAGACGATAAACTTCTCTGAAATACCTTTAATCTAAAAAAGTTTTCTCAAATTTGTGAACAACTAAAAAATGCAAATATGTCCGAGCAATCCTTTCAAACTTTAGGTGAATTTCTTATCGAGAAACAAGACGATTTTAAATATTCTAGCGGGGAACTTTCCCGTTTATTAAGTGCCATTCGTCTCGCTTCAAAAGTAGTCAACCGAGAAGTAAATAAAGCAGGAATTGCAGAAATTATCGGACAAGCTGGAAACCAAAATATACAAGGAGAAGATCAGCAAAAATTGGATGTTTTAGCAAACGAAATCTTTATAGAAGCACTTTCTCAAAGAGAAGTTGTTTGCGGAATAGCTTCAGAAGAAAACGATGAATTTTTAGAAATAAAATGTGGTAACAATGCACATCTTAGCAAATATGTCGTCTTAATTGATCCTTTAGATGGTTCTACAAATATAGATGTTAACGTCTCTGTTGGAACAATTTTTTCAATTTATCGGCGCGTTTCAGAACCTGGACAACCCGTTGAATTACGAGATTTCCTTCAAAAAGGTGTGAATCAAGTTGCCGCAGGTTATGTTGTTTATGGTTCTTCTACCATGATTGTTTACACCACTGGAAATGGTGTGAATGGCTTTACATTAGATCCATCAATTGGTACTTTCTATTTATCTCATCCAAATATGACCTTCAGCAAAACCGGAAAAATTTATTCTATTAACGAAGGCAATTATATCAAATTCCCACAAGGCGTAAAAGATTACATCAAATTTTGTCAGGAAGAAGAAGGAGACCGTCCATATACTTCAAGATATATCGGTTCCTTGGTTTCAGATTTCCATAGAAATATGATCAAAGGCGGCATTTATATTTATCCTTCCACTTCGCAATCGCCAAACGGAAAATTAAGACTTTTATACGAATGTAATCCGATGGCATTTTTAGCAGAACAAGCCGGCGGAAAATGTAGCGACGGATTTCAACGCGTTTTAGAAATCGAACCAACCGAATTACACCAAAGAGTGCCCTTTTTCTGCGGAAGTTCTACCATGGTAGAAAAAGCAGAAGAATTCATGCGAAATGCAGATAATTCTTAATTTTTAGGAGCAAGAAAATTTTCGCGATTTTTCAAATTTTGTCCCGCTTTCCATTGCAATCTTTTTTGCGCTCGCTTCGCTCGCGCAAAAAAGGATTTTCATTTCAATCGGGGCTAGAATTTCAGGTAGTTTTTCTTTTTACCAAAAGCAAGTTATGAGCAATTGGATGAAAAAAGAAGTATCGGAATTTGCATGCATAAAGTTGCGTATTTGTAATAATTTTTTATAAATAAATGATAAAATACTAACTATAATCCCTTATTGCAATGAAAATGAATTTGTGAGTTTTGAAAACTTGCGTATATTTGAGAGTTAGCTGTGATATTATGACGACACTCATAACAAGAAAGGAAATCGTAAAGACAAAGAGAATTATTGGCTCTGAACTGACTAAAATGCAGAAAGCGTTTTACGATGAAGAGATATTGCAATATTACAAGGACGACAACGAAGAACATTTGTATTGGGAACAATTTGACTGCATAAAGAATGAAGAAATTGACTATTCGACTTTTAATAAAATTATAGGTTTAGACCATTCAGACATTGACACTTTCACAGATACATTAACAGAAAAGCTAACCGAGTTATTTAAGACATTAAACGTCAAAGACTTCATAATAATTTCTCACTTGAAAATGGACTTTTTTGGAAACAGAGACAACAAATTCAAGCCATTAAAAAAAGCATACAAGACACTTGAAGAAATTGTTGGCGACAAGACATTTAGTGAAGCATTCCAAATTGACATTTACAGTTTGTCAGACTTTATTGAAATTCTCTTTTGGACAACTCGTTGCGACCCAAGTGTGGCAGAATATATTTTCTTATTTGACAAAGACGAACAAATTCAGTTTCATTTATGCAAATACGGAAATCTACACTTGACGGAATACAATAACGAACGGCTAACCGAAAACAAAATAAAAGAACTCGGTTGGTCAATTATTGAAGGACAGGAATTTGATAACTTTACTGAAAGCGGTAAAATTGAAGGACGAAAAATTAAGCTATGAATAGAAATACCACTGCTAACAGGCGTTTGGCAAAAAAGCGGGTTCAGTGCTTAATTGAAGCTTTGTGCTTCGTATCAAGTTTAGTGCTGGCAGACAGTTTAGTGCTTCGAAATCCGCTTCTTCGCAAAGCCCCAAAACGTTATCTGCAATATTTCCAAAAATCCCGCTAGTAAATGAAAGTAAAATTTTTACCAATAACGATATCATTATTTTTATTCTATGGATGTCGTTTTGGAAAAACGGAATGGACAGTTGATAAATTATTTGTTCAGAAAATTGAAGGAAGTTCAAAAGTAATATATAATTTTAGCGCTTGGGGCGGACTTGACTCAAATCCAAATGGTTTTATTATTTTAGATTCTACAGAAACGTTTGAAGTTGTAGTGAAAAGTATTCTTCCAATTTATCAATTATCAGAAATCCCAAATAAAATGAGTATAGAAGGAATAACACATGATTGTTACGGAACGTGCGGTGAACCTTACTATAAAAGTATCCCAATTTTCAAACCAATGAAAATTGAATCATCAGATTTTAGTGGAATAAAATTAACGACACTTATTTATCAATATAAAGGATATTCTGAAAGTTCAAACGGAGGAAGATACCAATTTGACAAATTTAAAGAAACAAAGGACAGTATCTATTTTTATAACCTAAATGATGTTGAAAGTTTGGAAGAAAATCATTTGGATGAATTAAAAGTCAAAAAAGGAGAAATATATTTATATCAAAACGAAAGAAAAGAAATTATAAAAATGATTGCAAAGGAAGTCCAACTAAATCCTAAAACAAAATCTATTGAAAAAATTTCTGATTATATTTTAACACCCAAATACAAGACAGAAAATAACCAGTTATCCGAACGTGGAATATTTAGGGAAGCCAAAATCCCTAAATAATACTGCAGATAACAGCGGTTTTGCAATAGTGCGGGATTTTCGCAAGTTTAAAGATTTTAGATCTTTTGAAGATTTGTTTATTATAGAAAGATTTGTCATATTAATCCGCACCATCGCAAAGCCGCAAAACGTTACCTGCTATTTTGAGACGACTTTCATTGAAAAGAGTGATTAAATTTTAAAACATCTAAATATGGGTTATTCAATTTCAGCAAGAATGTATTTTGGTCCCGATCATCTTGCTTCAGCTGCTTACTTCGCACGTCAGGCAAAGTCAAACCAAATTTTGAAGAAAGAACGAGAGTTACGTTACAATGTTATTACTGCAATTATTATGTCTGCTTTTTCGTTAGAGGCTATGATAAATGAATTGATAATTGATGCTGTTGATAATGCCAAAGGTGGTGCAGCATCTAATCTTTCATCTGAATATTTATCAATATTGTCTAAGCAGAAAAAATCTTTCACTAAAGATCCTACACTGTTAAAGTTAAATAGGGTTCTTTCTCTTCTTGAACTTCCTTGTTTTAATTTTGACGTAAAAAAACCTCCTTATGAACCAATTGTTGATTTGTTTAATTTGAGGAATAGATTAGTCCATTATGAACCCACAAATGAAGTTATAGCATCTACAATATTAGATAACCCTGAGGAACTTCATGAATTAGAAAAGTTGTTTGCTAAGAGATTTTCTTTAAATCCTATGTATGACCCAGCAATGGTTCCGGAAGGAACCCGTTCAACTTGGACGCAAAAACTTTTTGGACATGGTGCTGCTCAATGGGCTGTTCAAACTGCAATTTCCTTTTATGAAGATTATAATAAAAGACTTAATTTACCACCTCCATTTCTTGGACTTGAAATTAATCTATTGACCAGTTGAAAAATGGGTTAAAAACAGCAGGTAACAGCCGTTTGGCTAGATTGGAGTTTTAGGCTTAATTTAAAGTTGGTTTTGTATTTGGGAATATTTGGCAAATCCGAAAATAGGGCTTAATTTAGTCCCAAACTGCTCTTAGCCGCAGAACATTGTGTGTAATGAAAAAAAAAACGTAATAACATCAAAACTCAGTTTTAAATGAAAGCTCATAATTATAAAGTAAAAGTTGAATGGAGTGGAAACGAAGGAAACGGAACTTTGAACTACAAATCCTACAACCGAAATCACGAAATCTCATCTGACGGAAAATATGACGGAATAAATGGATCGTCCGACCCATCTTTTTTGGGCGACAAAACCAAATATAATCCAGAAGACTTATTTATTTCATCAATTTCTGCGTGTCATATGCTCTGGTATTTACATTTATGTTCTGTAAATAAAATAGTTGTTACCGAATATATTGACAACGCAACTGGAATTTTGGAGGAAACGGAAAATGGTAGCGGAAAATTTATAGAAGTGACTTTAAACCCAAGAGTGAAGATCACAAATGCGGACTTGATAAAAAAAGCAAACGAATTACATTTGGAGGCTAATAAAATGTGCTTTATTGCAAATTCCTGTAATTTTAAAATTGGACATAAACCTAAAACGACAGCGGAAAGCACTACACACAAAATCGTATTGGCAATAGGCGGGGTTTAGTCATCGAAAAAAAATTCTCGTTAGTTTGAAGTTTATTCCCGATGTCGCGGATTTGCAATCCGTGACTATTAAGTAAAAATAGTTGAGAAATTAGAAACGGTAAACTTTCTTAAAAAACATTAATTTGCTAATTTTACAGAAATAATCTTCATTAATGACCGCCACTTTTAAAAAATACATTCTCAATTTCAAAAATCCAAGTGGAACTTCGCGTGGTGTTTTAAATACCAAAGAAACTTTTTTTCTGGAAATTCTTGACGGCAATAAAAAAGGAATTGGCGAATGTGCTTTATTTCGGGGCTTAAGTTTCGATGATGTTTCAGATTATGAAGAAAAAATGCAATGGTTGTGCGAGAATATTAATGAAAATCCTGAAATTTTAAAACAGGAATTACAAAATTATCCTTCTATTTGGTTCGGTCATGAGCAAGCGATTTTAAACTTACATCTTCCCAAAAATATTTATTTCCCAAGTGAATTTACCGAAAATAGGGCTTAATTTAGTCCCAAACTGCTCTTAGCCGCAGAACGTTGTGTGTAATGAAAAAAAAATCGTAATAACATCAAAACTCAGTTTTAAATGAAAGCTCATAATTATAAAGTAAAAGTTGAATGGAGTGGAAACGAAGGAAACGGAACTTTGAACTACAAATCCTACAACCGAAATCACGAAATCTCATCTGACGGAAAATATGACGGAATAAATGGATCGTCCGACCCATCTTTTTTGGGCGACAAAACCAAATATAATCCAGAAGACTTATTTATTTCATCAATTTCTGCGTGTCATATGCTCTGGTATTTACATTTATGTTCTGTAAATAAAATAGTTGTTACCGAATATATTGACAACGCAACTGGAATTTTGGAGGAAACGGAAAATGGTAGCGGAAAATTTATAGAAGTGACTTTAAACCCAAGAGTGAAGATCACAAATGCGGACTTGATAAAAAAAGCAAACGAATTACATTTGGAGGCTAATAAAATGTGCTTTATTGCAAATTCCTGTAATTTTAAAATTGGACATAAACCTAAAACGACAGCGGAAAGCACTACACACAAAATCGTATTGGCAATAGGCGGGGTTTAGTCATCGAAAAAAAATTCTCGCTAGTTTGAAGTTTATTCCCGATGTCGCGGATTTGCAATCCGTGACTATTAAGTAAAAATAGTTGAGAAATTAGAAACGGTAAACTTTCTTAAAAAACATTAATTTGCTAATTTTACAGAAATAATCTTCATTAATGACCGCCACTTTTAAAAAATACATTCTCAATTTCAAAAATCCAAGCGGAACTTCGCGTGGTGTTTTAAATACCAAAGAAACTTTTTTTCTAGAAATCTTTGACGGCGACAAAAAAGGAAGTGGCGAATGCCCACTTTTCCGAGGTTTGAGTTTTGATGATGTTCCAGATTATGAAGAAAAACTAAATTGGCTTTGCAATAATATTAATGAAAATACCGACGTTTTAAAGCAGGAATTACAAGATTATCCTTCTATTTGGTTTGGTTACGAACAGGCGATTTTAAATTTAAATCTTCCGGAAAGTATTTATTTCTCAAGTGATTTTACCGAAGGAAAATCTTATATAAAAATCAACGGATTAATTTGGATGGGAAATGCGGATTTTATGCAAAGCCAAATTGAAGAAAAATTATCCCAAGGTTTTGATTGCATTAAACTAAAAATTGGCGTCAATTGGACATCTGAAAAAGAAATCATCAGAGAATTACGTGCAAAATTTCCTGAAGATCAATTAGAAATTCGCGTTGATGCAAATGGTGGATTTTCTTTTGAAGAGGCGAAAATTGTTTTGCAAGAATTAGCAGAATTAAAGATTCATTCTATTGAACAGCCAATAAAAGCGATTTCAAAAGACACAAGAACTAAGAGCCAAGAGCCAAGAAATTCAACGGATTGCTTCGTTCCCCGCAATGACATGGCAAAACTTTGCGCTGAAACGCCTACGCCAATTGCGTTAGATGAAGAATTAATCGGCGTTATAAATTTTGAAGAAAAAAAAGTACTTTTAGAACAAATAAAACCGCAATATATTATTTTAAAACCAGCCTTAGTTGGTGGTTTTTCTGGTACTGACGAATGGATTTCATTAGCAGAAAATATGAGAATCGGTTGGTGGATCACTTCAGCTTTAGAAAGCAATATCGGTTTAAATGCAATTGCACAATATACTTTTACAAAAAACTCAAAAATGCCGCAAGGTTTAGGGACGGGCGGACTTTTCACCAATAATTTTCCTTCAGTTTTAGATTTAAAAGGTGATCGACTTTCTTTTAAAATTTAATGTTATCATTTTTGTAAAGTAAAACGGTAGGACAAGCTGAAGCACATATTTACTTTTCTTAAAAATGAAAGTTTTGCTTCTATATTATAAAAATCATAATTGTTAAAGATGTGGTTACGGTTTATTAAATTTTGACGTAAAAACTTTAAATAATTGGGGAAATTAGACTTTTTTGATAACGTTGCATGTAAGCCAGAAAAATAGTCCATTGTTTTCACAGAATCACTTATTTGGGAAAAAGCATACGCATTCACCGAAACATACTTGTAATAATTCATTCTCATTTTGGTGGAAGTACTATTTGGATGTTGCCTAAAATAAACAAAAGACTGATTAAGGTATTTAATTTTCCCAAGGTCTAAAAGTACAAGTGTAAGAACGTAATCAAAATACAAGTCTTTTTTATCTTTTATTTTTGACAACTTTTGCTTGATCAAAGGTATTTGATTAGCACGAATCAAAATGGTATGTCCAGCCACAATATTTCTCAATGCCAACTCAATAGAGGAGGAATAATAAGTTTTTATTTTATCAGCCTGTCTTTTATTTGTGTAACTAGATTTAATGTTGTTCTCATCGTACAAAAGATAAGAATTTGAAAAGTTCATTAATACGTTTTCGTCATCTTGCACCAAATCAGCCAATTGAAGTTCGATTTTAGTTTTCACCCAGATATCATCTTGATCAGAAAAAAACAGATACTCAGATTTTACATAATTCAAGCCAGAAAGGAAATTATTAAAATAGCCTAAGTTTTTTTCATTTTGATGAAACTCAATTCTCTTATCTGAGAGTGACATTTTTTTTATAATTTCAACGGTACGATCAGCGGAAATATCATCGACAATAATTAATCTAAAATTGGTATGAGTTTGATCCAGAATGGATTGTATTTGCTGCTCAATAAAATCTTCACCATTATAGGTACACATTAAAATATCAACTACCATTTTCTTAATTTTACATCAACTATTTGTGTTGATTCAGATTTTATTTTCATAGGATTCTTTTTGGATTACAGATTCTGTTTAATTTCTAACGTTTTTTTAAAGCAAAATGAAATTCATTCCCTCCTTGAAAACAAGATTAAAATTATTATTCAAAATAGGAATGCCTTAACAAAAACTTCTGAAGTTTCCCAGTCTATTATCCTCACTCAATTATTCGCATGCAAAAATAAAATAAATTGTTATAATAGGAAATAATTAATAATTTAATAAATCTATTTTTAATATTGAAAAATGTGTATCGAAAATTAGTAGGTAATTCACTTTTGTCTAAATTTTCTTTCATTTTTATATTTGAAATGAGATTAACTTTAAATGAATATTAAAAATATATTTTGTATTTCTCTCTGAAATTGTTTTCAAAAACAAACTAAACGATAAAAGCATAGTAACTCGAAATAAAAATGCCAAAACTTTTTAGTTTCAGCATTCATGTAATTTTTTAAACTTTATTTTTTAATTATTTTTCTAGTAACTTTTTTCCCATTCACAAAGCCAGAAATCGTATATATCCCCTTTGATAATTTAGAAATATCAATTATTTCTGTTGAATTTTTAACTGATTTTATTATTCTACCAGCATTATCGAAAATTAAAAGATTCTCAATTTTCTCGGAAAAATTAAAGAAATCAGAAGTTGGATTTGGATAAATATTTAGTTTTATTGCACTAGCTTCAGCTGCAAATAAAAATGAAGTTGTAAAATTAGTACTACTCCAATTTGCAGTGTTGCAACTGGCTTTTACAAATACTTTATAAGAGGTATTTGGTGACAGACCATTGATATTATAATTTTTAGCCGAGATATTGGAAATTCGCGTACCAATTCCTATCGCAAAATTACCAACTCCATATTCTAAATCGCACAGATATGAGTCGCCGCTCCCAGATATATTACTTGAGGTTGAAGTTTTTTCAGCACTTAAATTTCCGACGGTATTTTAAAAATTAAGTTCAACCCACTCGCCAAGTGCGCCGTTATTAGTTCTTATAAATGTTATTATTTTTGACTGTTAGTAGTGTTTTAAAATATTAGCCTGCAGAAATTTGACTAACAAAAATCAAAAAATGAGATCTTGAAAAATCAAAATTGAAGAGTTTTTTTTACCTCAAATTTTCCATAAATTTGCGTTTTAATAAAATAATGGAAGAAGAATACAAATCACTCAATTTTATTGAGCAAATTATAGAAGAGGATCTCGCGAACGGTTTAGCAAAAGAAAAGCTTCGTTTTCGTTTTCCACCAGAACCAAACGGTTATTTGCACGTTGGTCATATAAAAGCGATCTGCATTAATTTTGGTTTGGGTGAAAAATATGGTGCGCCAGTCAACCTTCGTTTTGACGACACCAATCCTGAAAAAGAAGAGCAGGAATTTGTGGATTCTATCAAAAAAGATATTGAGTGGTTGGGTTTTAAATATGATAATGAACTTTACGCATCAGATTATTTTCAACAACTTTATGATTGGGCGGTTGAAATGATAAAAGGTGGAAAAGCCTACATCGATGAACAAAAATCTGAAGAAATTACAGAACAAAGAAAAAGTCCTTTCGAGGATGGTGTAGATTCTCCTTTTAGAAACAGGTCCGCAGAAGAAAGTTTAGTGCTTTTTGAGAAAATGAAAAATGGCGAATTTCCAGAAGGTTCTATGAGTTTGCGTGCAAAAATAGACATGAAATCGCCAAATATGAATATGCGTGATCCGGTCATGTACAGAATTCTTAAACGAGCGCACCACAGAACAGGTGAAACTTGGAAAATTTATCCGATGTATGATTGGGCGCACGGAGAAAGTGATTATTTAGAACAGGTTTCTCATTCACTTTGTAGTTTAGAATTTGAAAATCACCGTCCACTTTACGAATGGTATTTGTCAAACGTGAAGTCTGCCTATAAAAATACACCAAAACAGCGCGAATTTGCAAGGATGAACGTTTCATATTTAATTACCTCCAAAAGAAAATTACAAAGACTTGTTGCAGAAAATGTGGTGACTGGTTGGGACGATGCAAGAATGCCGACGATTTCGGGAATGAGAAGAAAAGGTTATACACCAACTTCCATTAAAAATTTTATTGAAAAAGTGGGTGTTGCAAAGCGTGAAAATTTAATTGATATCGCACTTTTGGAATTTTGCGTTCGCGAAGATCTAAATAAGATTGCTATAAGAATGATGGCTGTTTTAAATCCGGTAAAGTTAATTATAGAAAATTATCCGCCAGACAAAGAAGAATGGTTGGAAACAGAAAATAATCAAGAACAAGACAACGCGGGAACTCGGCAAGTCCCTTTTAGCAGAGAAATTTATATTGAAAGAGGAGATTTTCAGGAGGAAGCTAATAAAAAGTTTTTTCGCTTAAAATTAGGTGGCGAAGTTCGCTTAAAATCGGCGTACATTATTAAAGCCGAACGCGTTGAGAAAGATAAAAATGGAGAAGTCACAACGATTTACGCGACTTACGATCCAAATAGTAAATCTGGAAGCGGGACGGAAGAAAGTTTAAGAAAAGTGAAAGGAACTCTTCACTGGGTTTCAGCAAAATTTGCTCTACCAATAGAAGTTCGGATGTATAACCGACTTTTCACCGTTGAACAGCCAGATGCAGAAAAAGAAACTGATTTTCTTGAATACGTAAATCCGGATTCTTTAGAATTAATTCATGGATTTGGAGAACCTGCTTTTATGGATATAAAAATTGAAGAACCTTTACAATTTCAGCGATTAGGTTATTTTACAAAAGACAGAGATTCTACGAAAGAGAAATTGGTTTTTAACCAAACGGTGACTTTAAAAGATGGTTTTAAACCGGAATAAAATTTCATAAAATTTATATATCCAGAGTGTTGAGAATTAATTGACGCTCTTTTTTTGGAGTAAAATGAAACCAATTAATTCTACAATAACTCCAAAAATCAAAAATGACAAATATTCATTTTCTGTCAAATGAAAAAATCTTTTTGATAAAAAGGAAATTGGAATAAAAAAGATTCCCAATATAAAAAGAAAGCTGCCAACTTTTACTTTTGAAAGTTTCATTATTTAATTTAAGCAATTAGTGGTAAAAAATTATGAAAAGTTACAACTGAGAATTAGAAATAATGTTGTTTATAATAATATTTGCATGAATTCGGGAATTTTCTATAAACCAAAGATGAGTGTCTTTGCCACCACAAACTACGCCTGCAAGATATAAATTTGAAACATTTGTTTCCATTGTTTCGGGATGATAGAAAGGATTTAAGCAATCACCCTGAAGTTTAATACCAGAATTTTCCAGAAATTTGAAGTTTGGCAAATAACCGGTCAACGCTAAAACGAAATCATTCTCAATTTCTTGAACTATTCCATTTTCATCTCTAAAAATAACAGAATTTTCTTTGATTTCTAAAACCTCAGAATTAAAGTGTGCTTTTATCGACTGTTCCTTTACCCGGTTCTCAATATCCGGTTTTACCCAATATTTCACACTTTTAGAAAATTCAGAGTTCCGTATTATCATAGTGACTTCAGCGCCCTTTCTGTAGGTTTCTAAAGCAGCATCAACGGAAGAATTACTGGAGCCAATTACTACAACTTTCTGTTTTGCATAGGGATAAGGTTCCGTATAATAATGATGAACTTTAGATAAATTTTCACCCTCCACATTCATCATATTCGGAAAATCATAAAAACCTGTTGCGATAATTACATTCTTCCCCTGATAAATATTTTTTGTTGTTTCTAAAGTAAAGCTTTCTTGTTTTGTTATTTTCAAAACCTCTTCATAGAGATTGATATTTACGTTTTTCTGACGTGTAATTCCCTGGTAATATTCTAAGGCTTCTCTCCTACCCGGCTTTGGCGCAGTAGAAATAAAAGGAATTTTATCAATTTCTAATTTATCCGAAGTGGAAAAAAAAGTCATATAAAGGGGATAATTATAAAGCGAATTAACGATCGTTCCTTTTTCAATAATTAAATAAGACAGTTTTGCTTTTTCTGCTTCTAACGCGCAGTTTAGACCAATCGGTCCACCACCGATAATTATTACATCATATATCATTTTGCAAAGGTAGCAAAGGCCTTGCTAAAGTTTAATTTATCTAATAATTAATTTCTATTCTTTAAAACTACCCAGCCATTAAAGGTTCTTCCATCCGGCAAAGTCAGAAGATACCAGTAAGAATCTGTTGGTACAGGCCGAAAACCACTAATTTTCCCATTCCATTCTAATTTTGTAGAACTTTCCTTCTCATAAATTAATTTTTGATAACGGTCATAGATCTTTAAATTGGCCACTTTACCCTCAAAAACGTAAAGCTCATCAATCGCCCAAGTATCATTAATACCGTCTCCATTTGGTGAAAATGCATTTTTAACATTTAAAATCAACCCTTTCTTTCCTACGCCAAGGCATTCAGAATCAATAAATTTGACATAAAATGCTGTAACGCCTGCCGGTAAATTTTCAAAAATATTACTTAATTGGTAGATGATCCCATCTTTTGAATACCGTATTGCTTTACTGCCAGTTGCAATAACTGTAATTGTACTTCCAGTGGCAGACAAGTCTGTAATGACAGGAACTTCATATTTTTTAACTTTAAACTGTGTGGAGAACGTGCAACCATTCATAGCAATCACATTTATTTTATAAATTCCTTCCGTTTTAATATTTAAAATTTCATTATTTGTTGAAATTATTTGACCCGAGGGATCAATCCATTCGAAACTAACGATATTCAAACCCGAAAAATCTGGTTGAATACTTATAAAACCTTCCGGACAGAAATAATAATCTGGTAAAGAAAACATCGGTGTTTTTTTAAGCATAGGATTGATGACTAACATTTCCGGACAAAATCCTATATCTGAAACCTTTACATAAATTTTCTGTGGTCCTGATTTTTCATTAAATAAATAACTCTGTGGTGACTGAATTAAATTGCTGTAATTATGTAAATCAGTTACGGAAGTGAAATATTCAAAAGTTGCATTCCCACTGTAAATAGTGGTTTGAAACTGCGTTAAATCTACTGCTTCCTCCCCATTATTTCCAGCGTCACAAACTTTAGCATCAAAAGGACCATAATTTTTTAAAGGGATTTTTGTACCTAATATTAAATCAAATGAGGAAATATCATAACAGCCGGGAATATTTTCAATTCTTACCCACAATAAAGCTGGCAATGGGTTTGCACTAAAGGACTGAGGATTAGGAATTGGATTTATATTATTATTGGCATCAGATTCTGTGAAGAAAAAAGCAAAATGATTATCTGTGCTGTTCGTAGTGCTCATATTACTGGTGAAATTCAATAAATTTACGTCGAAAGAACCATCCAGATTATCATCACAAACATCAGCAATGGTAGATTTTAAAGCTTTTGGCGGAAGAGAAGTTTTTAAATTAACCGAAGCTACCGAATAACAGGTCGTTAATTTTGATGTAAATCTGGCCCAAATTGTCACATCAGAATCTTTTGTAATATAAGGCGACGGAATTTGTTTTGTTAGATCGCCCTCGTTTGCATCGGCTTCACTTACAAAAAACGAAACTGTAAGATCAGCTAACAAAATTTTATTATCTGTTTGAATAAAGTTTTGAGGAATTGCCTCATTCAAATTAAAAGATTCATTCAAATTAAAATCGTAATCACACTTCGCCAAATTTGCTTTTTTAAGAACAATTGCAGGCAAAAAATTAAGCGTAATATCTATCGAACTTACAGAATAGCAGCCGCCATCCGCGAAAGTAACTTGCGCGTAGACTTTAGAAACGCCTTTCACAGGAAAAGTAATTGGCGTTGTAATTAAACCTGATAAAGAATTATCGGTAGGATTATAATTTGTATAATAATTAAAAGTTGCTGGTTTTGAACCTCCATAAATTTCGGACTGAAGTTGTGTAAGATTAAAATTCTCTATATTATCATTATTATTATCGCACACAGAATTTCTAACAATAGTTAAGTGCTCTTTAATTATAGGTGTCACAATAGAATGTAAATTAATTTCAAAAATATTTGGGCAACCATAGGAAATAATTTTAACAAATAATTTCTTAGAATTCACCAATGTAAAATTAGTTATTCTGTTCGCGTCTGATTGTGCATCACTATTCGTTTCGTAATAAAAAACCGTGGCATTTTGCGACCCGATTATAGCGCTGTTCAAAGAATTCAGATTAACATTTTCAGTATTATCATTTTTAAAATCGCATATTTCAAATTTATTCTGCGCAATCACAGGATGAACAAGATTAATAATCACTTTTTTAAGTGCATAACATCCGGCAGGATCAGAAAATTTGACGAAGAAAACATTGGAAACAAAATAGCCGTCCCTTGTTAATTTCTGTAAATTTAAGATTACATTTTGGTCAGATTCGGCATCCGCTTCACTCAAAAAATAAGTTTTGATGATGCCGGTCAACGGATAAATGAGCATATCTTTGGTATAATCATCTAAATTAACGTCAATATCTTGAGTGCCATCAAAACAGATATAAGAAGTTTGGTCTTTTGCCTCAACTTTTGTAAACTTAATATCTAAATTTATGGTTGCAATACTAAAGCATCCTCCGGGGATTTCCACCCTCGCATAAACAATATATTTGCCCTCCTTAATAGTGGTAAGATGTGATCCATTTCCGGAAAAAGCCTCATCATAAGTATTAAAATAAGTGAAAACATAATTTGGATCTGTAGCAATTAATGAAGATAATTTAAGATTGAAATCGAAAGGCTCCGTATTATCATCTTTTAAATCGCAGGTTGTAAAAGGAAAATCAATAGGAGTTTTAATGACAGGTGAACTCAAAAATTTAACCGTAATTGGCCCAAAAATTTGCTTGCAATCTGGAGCTTGGTAAACAATAAAAAATTGCTCATTATCAGTAATGTCAGTATTTTTAAATTCATTTTGATTATTTTCTGCATCTGTTTTGTTTTTAAAATAGTGCACGAAACCATTCAGCGGCAAGTTAAATAATTTTGGATTTAGCAGAGAAAGTACATAATTTTTTTCAACGCCGTCATTATTGACATCACAGATTTCAGCTTTTGTACTGATTAAACTTTTAGAAATTAAATCTATTTTTAAAACTGATGTTCGGTAGCAGTTTGGATCTGTAGGATTCTGAATACGCACATAAAGAAGCATATTATCATTCAGTTCAAAAATCGGGGGCAGCAAATTTTGATTATTTTTCGCCTCAGCCAAAGAATTATGAAAAGTAAAACGCAGATTAGAAGGAATTTGAGGTGTTAAACCTTGAAGATAATCATCTAAGTTAACAGTTATTGGAGTGTTACCACATAAAATCTTCGTGTAACTTTTAGCCAATGGAAAGTCTGGGGCAAAACTGACCAAACTTTCAGCATCAATATCAAAATTATTACTGCCACATACTGCATATTTAAGTTTTACACCATATATTTCATTTTTTTCGGGGCAAACAGTCACCGTTTTGCCAGTTCCGATATTTACTTTATCAGAATTATACCAAGAAATCTGCGGAATCACTTCATTCCCGTTTGCTTTAAATTTCCAAGCTTCTTGTTTAGCAGACCAAATACCTGTATTTCTGCCTGGGGGGGAGTAACCTTTAGTACCATCGTCATTAATAATTCCGATCAAAGACTCTTTAAATTTAGCTGTTATACACGGAAGTGGCTTTTCATCTACAAAAATTTCTATATCATTTGTACCTTCGTTCAAAATAATTTGAGAAGTTGAAGTTTGTTCACAGCCGATTACTCTCCCTTTGTAATAATTAATTACCAGTTTTCTGAAAGGCAAAGTTCCAACTACAGAATAATAAATTTCTGAATCATTTTTTTGGGAAAAAACAAGGTCTTGCGCTACTCCAAAAATACTATTTAGAGGTAATGAAATATCGGGATTTTGTACTTTTATATTCGGGTAACTCACATTTCCCAGCTGCGCACTGTTGAATGTGATGATCCCATTACTACCAATTATTACTTCGTTATAACTTTTTCCAAAAAAGCAAAAATTAAATGGAATGATTACCTTTTTTAAAAACAGATCATCTGCATCAGCCAAAAGTGGAGTTCCACTATTAAAAGCACCGTACGGCTTAAAATCTTCAGATTCTACGGAATAAACTGTTGTCTCAAAAAGTTTGGGATATGTTACAGATAATGGAAGACAATTACCGTTCAACGGATAATTGCAATCTATCACTGGGTTTTCATTCCCCTGTGCATCTGTAATTTTAGGCAGAAAAAATGTAGCTTGCCCTTCAACATTAAAAGTAATGGTGGCAAAAAGATAAAAATAAAAAAGTAAATATTTCGTCATTTCTTAATTTAATAGGAAGACAATAAATTACTTTTTCAGAATTTGTGTTGACCACAAGTAGGATTTTATATTGTGGCTTTTATAAATGTTTTCACATTTATAAAGAACAAGTTTACGCTTTTCTAATTATAAACTATCATATTTTTTAAAAATTATAGTGACTTCACTCGTAATTTTTTTTTAATAATCGTCTTTGCGTAGCATATAATAAGTTAGCTTCTCTAAAACTTCACAATTTTTTATCATAATCTAAAAAAAATAAATCTTAAAATACACGTAATATTTCAATGTATAAAGGTTTTCGAAACTTTAAGATTTTTGTTAAGTAGACAGATGCTTAAATTTAGAAAAGTTTTACGTTAAAATATTTAATCGTGATTTAAAATTAAAAAAAACTCTGGATAATTCCAGAGTTTGACTATTTTTTTAGAAATTTATATTTTACAGCTTAAAAAAATTTTAAATGATTTCTTAAGTTGGTAATGTAAAAGTTTAAGAAAATTATTGTCGTAATATTTTATCGCTAGAACTATTGACAATATTAAAATTTTCAATCAAAACATTTTTCAATTTTCCTTGCTTTCCAATAATATAAAAAATTTGACCTCTATTAGTCGGAGGATTTCTCTTTTTTACCACTTCGCCATAAGTTAAGCTTGGGACTGATAAATCTTCAAATGTTGAAATTTCAACATGATTTGAATCCAATATTTTGACTTCTATATTACTTTTACGACCATCTTTTAAAAAATATTTGTAATTAATATTTTTTAAATTTTCTTTTACTTTAACTTTAATATTCCAACCACTAAACCCACTTGTACCCATATAAACTGCAGACTTATTTGCATTGATTACACGAAAATCTTGCGCACAAGATAACGTTATAATAGAAAGCAGGATTAGTGATAAGAAATATTTCATCAATTTATTTTACAATCAATTTAGTGGTTAAAATATCTTTTGTTCCATTATTCACTTTTACAATATAAACACCTAATGGTAAATTTGAATTTATAGTTTTTGCATTACTTACATTGCTTTCTTTATAAACTAATTTTCCACTTACATCAAAAATAGTTACTAATAAATCTTTAGTTTCTACAGTTTTAACGTTAAAAATACCGCCTGTTGAAGGATTTGGATATATGGAATTTTGATTATTAACTAAATTTTCTGAAGTTCCTAAAGCAGTTGTCGTATTAGTAGTAGTGAAAATACCTCTACCAAATGTAGTTGCTAATAAAGTCTTATCACTCGGTCTATAATCTAAATTTGTGATTCTAACATTACCAATTCCCTTATTATAAACTGCCCACGTTGGTGATGCGGTATCAAAATTTGTAGTTCCAAATATACCAGACTCGGTACCGAGCAATACTTCTTTTGGGTTATCCGGATTAATAAATGCACAACGAACGGGAACATCTACCAAGTTTCCTTTTTTATTTTGCCAAGTTGCACCGCCGTCTATTGTATAATAAACACTTATGGTATTAAAATTGGAAATAGTAATCAATATTTGGCTTTCATTCACTCCAAATTCAATATCAGAAATATTTCCTACAAACGGATTGTTTATAGAAGTAATAACAGGCGTTGTATTTGCATTTGTTACTTTCAATAACTTATTTTTTGTGGTACCTACAAATAATGTAGTGCTCGCTATTGTAAAAGGTGAAACAACTATTGCACTTAATGTTTCTGAGTTGTTTGCTACACCTAAATCTAATTCATCCTTTACAATAGTTGTTTGATCTACGACATTTGCAGCACCTGAAGGTGCCGCAGTTTTTAAATTTTTTATTCTGAATAATTTAATATTTGGATTATCTGCTTTATAGCTATATAATATATCAAGGTTTCTATCTATAGCATATTCATTAATAAAATGACCTGTCGCATTATCTGGCGCTAAAAAAACATCTGCCTTAATTAATCCATTATTGTTAGTAAGATAAAGGTTATTATTTGTATAAGCACTTGTTTTGTAAGCATTTTTATCATCGAAACCTACAAATCCACCATCACCACCTGTATATTCTGTGTCTAAATAAGAAGTTGTAAGGGTACCTTGTGCAACAGGCGCTCCCATAAATTGTTGAGTACCATTATCCTGTGTACCTCCCAAAATTTCTTCATTTGCAGCAGTACTAAAAGGATTAAGCTGCCCGTTATAGTATTGAGTCACGTTGTACCTATTATTTCTGACAGATGCATAAGAAAGACTTGACGCAGCTGCCCTGTTAGGAACATAAAAAACGCCACCGTCACCCCCAAAAATCATTTGTGTACTGGTTGAAATACTAGGGTTAAAAACAATTGCATGATGATCTGAATGTACTACCGGTAAATTATTGAAATTCGGTAAATTATCGAAATTAGCAGTACTGTTTGTCCATTTAGTAATTGGTGTCCATGTAGCGCCACCATCAGTAGTTTTATGGAAATCAATACCACCTACATAAACCGTATTATCATTTGAAGGGTCTACTGCCACTACCAAATCATAAAAAGATTGACCGCGTGTAAAATCAAATGGTGCTTTCGCATCTTTTTCGTAATTTTTTGGAACTGTAAGTGTAGGAGTTCCTCCAAAAGAAGATTGCCATGTAACTCCAGCATCTGAAGATCTTACAAATCTAACGATATCATTATTTGTAGCGCTCGTAGTGGCTGTGCCGGTTCCCTGCATCAATGCATAAATTAAGTTGCTGTTAGTTTTGGAACCTACGACTTGCACTCTTGCAGATATATTTCCTACTGTATATACTTCATTAAAAGCGGCGCCATCGATAGATTTAAAAATTTTTCCACCTGTAGGATTTCCATATCCATTTCCGGTAGTGCCCACATATATAGCGCTTGAACTACTGATATAAATACTGTTTGCACTTACTTTTTGACCAGGTACCATATCTATCTGTGTAAAGTTCGCTCCGGCGTCTATAGATTTATAAAGGCCAACTTCGTTAATTCCTATAAACTGCATTAATTCTGGGGCACCTGTAGTATTTCCAAGTCCTACGTAAACTTCACTTGCACCATTATTATTCCGTACCTTGATATCATTCACGAAGAAATTGCCATCTACGGTATCTGTTCCACTGTAAACTTTAGTTTTAAGGAATATCTGTGTCCAAGTACTTCCACCATTTGAAGTTTTCCAAATTCCTGATCCTATCGCTCCATTTGTGTAAGATTCGCCCGTACCCACATAAAAAATCTGAGAATTATTGGGGTCGTACGTAATGCAGGATACAGTCATATTTGCCCAAATATCAGATACTTGTTTCCATTCAGAATTTGCATCTGTAATATCGTTATTATACCAAAGTCCGCCTGAAATTCCGCCTGCCCACACTTTTTTACTAGTTGCATCATTAGGATCAAACATAATAGCTCTGGTTCTACCACCTACTTTATAGGGTCCTCTTTCTGTCCACTGGTTGGTTACATCTACTTTGCCAGTTAGGCTGCTATTGCTAGATGGAAACATTTTCATCGCATTGCCAGAAGTAGGATCATATTTACCCTGTCTAATTTCTTTATCTACATTTATAACATTCTGTGGATGTTGCTTTCCTGTTTGCACATCCATTGTTTTAATATAATCTAAAGCTACAAATTGCTCAGGTGTTTTCTGGTCAAGATCAGCGCCACCTTTTTCCGCTTCTTTTTCTTTAGTTTCTTCGTTTTTAGAATAAATCTTTATTACCTTTTTATAGTTTTTACTATAAAGTTTTCTTTCTTTTTTAATCTCCTTGGAAGACTGAGCTTCTAAAGAAATTGTTGTTCCTAAAAGCACCAATAAGGTAATTTTAAGTAGTAAGTTGATTTTTAATTTCATAAGATTATTTTTATTTAATTATCGAGCGTTTTTTACTGTTTTTTTAAAATATTCTTTCAAATTTAAAAAATATTGAAATAATCGTTTTTGTTAAATGATCTGTTTTTTTAAACATATCAAAAAACTTTTAGGAATATTTTCATATTTATTGTCTTCATCATTTGTGTTTGAAGATTACCCAATACAAAATTGAACTAAAGCAAATACATATAGGCTACCACATAGGGTAGTTTTCTTGTAAAATAGAAAATCTTTTTATTGAGATATTTAAGTACAATATTGAAAAATAACTACTTATGACTATTTTAATTTTCTGAACAGATCTTTCCTGTTCTTCAAGTCTAAAATCACATAGATGTTTTTTACATGGTATTTTACGGTGTTTTCAGATATAAAAAGTTTTGCTGCAATTTCTTTGTTAGTAAAACCTTCCGAGATTAAATGTAAAATACTTTTTTGACGATCACTGAGAAGTTCAGAATTTAGTGTTTCTGTGTTTTCATTATTTGGATACAAATCATTTGCAACTTGTTTTATAATATTTTTCATTAAATCAATTTCCTTTTCGGCAGCCTTTGTCTGCTTTTTATAATGAGAAGATTTACTATAAAAATAAATACCAAAACCTGCCAAAAGAATCGCAGCCAAACTGCTAAAGATTAAAATTTTAAACTTTTCATTAACTTGTATTTCACTTTGATTCATTAAAAAATTTTCATTTCCCATGTGCATTGCAGAAAGATTTTGATCTTTGTTATATATTTTATTCAGAGAGTCTAATTTTGTATTATAGAAAAAAGTTTTATCCTTGTTATTTCTACTTTTATATATATTTTTTATCTCTTCAGTAGCATCAATTTTATATTTTAGGATACTATAAGAATTTGCAAGGACCATTGCTTTATTAAAAGTTGAATCAATTTTACTGATCTCACCTAAAGTATCGTAAAGTTGCATTTGTTTAACCAAAACAGCAGGTTGATCACATGGTGAAACTTTTTTCAACAGTATCAATGCGTTTGTATATTCCTTTTCAGCTAAAACGTATTTTTTTTCTAAAAAATTGAGATAGCCTTGTTGCATAAAAAGATATGCTTTATCATTTTCATCGATCGTTACAAAGTTATTTTTTCTAATCTTTTCAATTGCTACTTCCGCCTCTTTATATTTATTGCTGTCAAAATAGATAAATGCCAACTGTGTATTAATCTTCATACTTAAGGAGTCATTTTTTGCTAGATCACTTGCAATAATTTTAGACTTTTTAAGATAATTAATCGCAGCTCCATAATCCCCGATACTTCGGAAAGTGGTGCTTAACAAGATGTTTAGTTTTATTTGATCTCTAACAGAAATATTATTTTTCTGGAGTTTATCCAAAAGATTTTTTTGAGACATTTGTTCTTTGCCTTCTCTATTATTTTGATCAATCTGATTTTCAAGTTTAGAAAAATTAATCTCTTGAGCAAAAATTAATTTACTTAGAAGTAAAAATAAAATTATTAGCTTTTTCATTTAAATGAGTTGAGCAAACTTAAATTATTTTTACCAAATAATTCTTATAACGAGTAGATTATTGTCAAATATTGTGTTTATTTTCTAAAAAACACTTTCATAAAGTATATTTTTATGATATATTATAAAAATCAGCTATATGCTAATAATCTTTTTTCATTCTTTTAAATTTCCAAATTCCGAAAACTGCTTTTAAACAAAAAAATATAGTTTATTTTAATAATTGCTTGACAAAATTTAACAAATACAAATTTAATTACAATCTATTATATTTCATCTGAAATAGTTGAAATCACGTTGCAGCAAGAAGCTATTTTACTGGAAGAACAAGAGTTAAATTATAAAAAATTTACTAAAGAAACAGTTACTCATTAACAACATTTACTAAAATTTCAAAATTAAATGAGTTCATACTTTTTACAATTCGGAAGTGACACCTTAACAACTTATTTCATGCAAATTGAGAAAAGTTTCAGTTAAAGTAAGACACTTTAAATTTAAATGACATTTATATTACTCCGAAAATGCAGGGCCTGATTTTAATTTATATTGTAATAAATTTCTATTTTCCTGTAAAACATTTTCCATTTTATTCAATAGATCATTAATAATTTCCAAGCCGGGCAGATTAACTTCCAGATCATAATGCCAGTTGGCGAAGCGTTCTAAATTTGGCAACTCTTCGTAATAAATATATTTGACATGGTCTTCTTCAAAGGTTTTCAGCAAACCAGATTCTTCTAGAGAATCCAAAAAACGAATCTCAATCTTGTAGTGTTTTATCACATCTTCTCTTGATATTTTTTCTTGCATGTTATTTAATTTTTTGAAGTTGCTCAAATAATTCTATTTCTTTTTCAGACAGATTCGTTGGTAATTTTATTTTATAAGTTACCATTAAATCACCATTTTGTCCCTCTTTTTTATAAACCGGAAAGCCTTTTCCTTTTAGACGAACGATTGTATCGTTTTGCGTTTCGGATTTTACCTTTAATTTAACTTCGCCGTCCAAAGTTTTTATTAAAACGTCGCCGCCAAGAATCGCTGTGTACAAATCTAATTCTACCTCAGCAAAAAGATTGTCATCAATTCTTTTAAAATCTTTATCTATAGAAATATTAAAAGTGATAAATAGATCGCCGTTTGGTCCGCCATTATGACCGGGATTTCCGTGGCCTTTCAATTTAATTTTTTGTCCATCTGAAACACCTGCTGGAATTGTAATTCTTACATTTTTTCCATTAATGGTAAACGTTTGCTGATGGGTTTTTGCCGCGTCTTTTAAACTTAATGTGATTTCTGCAGAAACATCATGTCCTTTAAATTTATTTGAAGCGCTTCCTCTTGCTTGGCTGCCAAAACCACCACCTTGTCCGCCAAACATACTTTCAAAGAAATCCGAATAATCCTCGCCGCCACCAAAACCACCAGATTGAGAACCTTGTCTTTGCTGCTGTTGTTGCCGGTCATATTCGTCGCCGTGTTTCCAGTTTTCTCCGTATTTATCGTACTTTTTACGGTTTTCTAAGTGGCTCAAAACTTCATTGGCTTCATTTAATTCCTTGAATTTCTGCTCCGCCACTTTATCGTTTGGATTTAAATCCGGATGTAATTTTCTGGCTAATTTTCGGTAGGCTTTTTTAATTTCGTCTGCCGTTGCGGATTTTGCGATGCCAAAAGTTTTGTAATAATCTATAAATGCCATTTTGTTTTCGTATTATCAAATTTACTGAATTTAAAATTTATTCGTTCTCAAAATTTATTAAAATTTAGACTGTTCGTTTTGGATATGAAAAATAAAGTTGAAATATCACGATGAAAGAAAATAATACTTTTGAAAAAATAGCCCCGATAGAAGTGGTTATCCTTTTTTATAAAATTAAAACGCGCCGAAAAGGTGCGTTTTAATTTTATAAAAAAGATAGAAACGGCTAGCGGGAGCAATCTTCAAAAGAAAAAATCCCCGTCTTGCTCCCAAAAGATTTACTTATAAGCCTCAATTGTTTTATTTAAATCCGCGATCTGATCTTTTAAACTTGCACTTGAAGGATTGGCTTTCAAAGCCTCAGTTTTCTTATCTAAGCCGCTTTTCAGCATTTGTACAATCATCATTTTCGCCTGTGGATTTGCTTCAACTTGAGCTTTGGCCTGTGTTAAAACTTTGGTCACATTTTGCGTGGCTTTGGTATTATCTGACGACATAATCCAGTTAAAACCCTCTTCCGCTTTCGCACCGATTTCTGGTTTTTGAAATTTTAAGAAAGGATAAAAAGCAACAACTTGTGCAATAATAGACATTTGTGACGTTATTTTCTTATCGACAATCGTAGGAAGTAAAGTCATCACCAAATCTTCTGACGCTGTTGACAGATCTAATTTTTCTGCTAATGCCGCTGCTTTTGAAGGATCTATGGCAGCAATTCCGGCGAGTGAACTGGCTTTCACAGCATTGGAAACCGCAGACATATTTTTCTCATACCAAGGCAAATATTTTGCATTTTTAGTTTTCACTAAAGCAGAAATTGCAGCGGCTTGAACTAAAGTTTTCGTGTCACTTTGCGCTAACTTTTCAACACTGCCTAAAGCCATTTTCGCTTCATCTGCATTTGTCAAATCTAAGGCATCCAAAGCCTGAATTTTTAATCTAAAAAATGGATCTTTCAAGGCAGCAACTAAAGTTTTCAAAGCCGCAGGATTTTTATCGGCTTTTTTTGCCGCATCTTTTACTGCTAAATATTTCGCAAAATAGTCTTTAGAACCAGTAAATTGCATTAAATATTGCTCCGGCGTTTTTGTTTCTGTAATATCTGAAATGATGACACCGTCTGGATTCAAATTGATTAAATCTGGATTTTTTGCAGCGCTAAAAGTGTAATTGTTTTTAGCCTTGGCATCTACCCAAACTGATTCTCTTTTTGCAACGCCGTTTACAAAAATATCTATATCCAAAGGAAACTGAAACAAATTACTTTGCGTTTGCGCTATTAAAACCGTGACTTCTTTTTTGACAGGTTCGTAGGAATATGTATAAGTTAAGTTTGGTTGACCGCTTCCATAATACCATTGGTTGAAAAACCAGTTTAAATCTTTCCCCGAAACTTTTTCTAATGATAAACGCAATTGTTGCGCTTCACCATTTCCATAAGCGTTGGTTGTTAAATAATCATTTAAGCCGCTAAAAAAGGCATCATCACCTAAATATCTCCGCAACATATTAAGAATTCCGCCACCTTTGTTGTACGAAACACCATCAAAAACGTCTTCACGAGAATCATATTTAAAACGTACTAAATCTTTGGAAGCGTTTGCAGGATTGGCTTTGTAACCATCAATATCTTTTCTAATGTGATAATCTGCGGCGTCTTTTCCATATTTGTGTTCTTCCCATAAATATTCGGAATAATTAGCAAAACTTTCGTTCATTGTAATATTGCTCCAACTTTCTGCGGTTACTAAATCCCCAAACCATTGGTGGAATAATTCGTGGGCGATGGTATCTTCCCATTTATTTTCGTCAATTAAGTCACCCGGTTTTTGGTAAGCACCTTCACCATGAAGAGTCGCACTTGTATTTTCCATAGCGCCGGAAACGTAATCACGTCCGACCATTTGAGAATATTTTGGCCAAGGATAAGGGTAATTTAATCTTGTAGAATAAAAATCTATCATTTCTGGCGTATTGCCGAAAATTCCTTTTGCATCTGCTTCATATTTTTTTTCTACATAATAATCTACCGGAATATTTTTCCACTTGTCTTTAATAATTGCAAAATCACCGATTCCCATAAAAAAAAGATAAGTAGAATGGCGTTTATCCATTACCCAATGATCGGTTCTCAAATTATTTCCTTCGTCTTTTGAATCTTTTAATACACCGTTTGAAAGCGTCACATATTTTGACGGAACGGTCATATAAATTTCTTCGGTCGTTTTTTGGTTCGGTTTATCAATGGTTGGAAACCATGCGGAAGAAGATTCTGTCTCGCCTTGCGTCCAGATTTCAGTAGGTTTATCCGGATCTTTTCCCTGTGGATTGATGAAATACAAACCTTTATTGTCAGTAATTGCAGCACTTCCGCCACTTTTTACTTCATTTGGTCTCGCAGTATATTTTATGTAAACTGTATAATCTTGGTTTCGATCATATGTTTTATCTAAATTAATTTTTAAAATATCGTTTTTGTAATCGAATTTTAAATTCGAATTTTTTCCATTTTGAGTTAATGCAACTTCATGAATTAACATGCCTTTAGCATCTAAAACCAAAGAATCTGTCGGGTAAAAATAGGGACTTGCCGTCAACCATTCTTCGCCAGCCATTTGTTCTTTAGCGTAATCAAAACTGACTTTTAGTTTGGTATGCTTTAACTCTGTATGCTTTGTGTGGGTTTGTCTGTAAACCGAAGTTCCCGACGTATCCGTTTGTGCAAGTGCAAAATTTCCTGTGAAAAAAGCAGCAAAGAAAATGGCTGAAATTGTGATTCTTTTCATTTAAAATTAATTTATGATTGGACTTATTAGTGTGGAATTAAATTAAATTGTTAAAATTAAATTTAAATAATTTAGAAATTTAAAATCTTATATAAAATCTAAATAGCGACCGGCGCTTTAATTCCTGGTTCTGGATCGTAATTTTCTAAAGTAAAATCTTCAAAATTAAAATCAAAAATATCTTTAATTTTTGGATTCAGTTTCATCGTTGGAAGTTCTTTTGGCTTACGTGAAAGTTGTCTTTCAACTTGCTCAAAATGGTTATTGTAAATATGAACATCACCAAAAGTGTGAACATAGTCGCCGACTTCTAAATCACAAACTTGCGCCACCATCATTAGAAGTAAAGCGTAACTCGCAATGTTAAAAGGAACACCAAGAAAAACATCGGCGCTTCTCTGGTAAAGTTGAAGCGATAATTTTCCGTCGGCTACATAAAATTGAAATAAAGCATGACAAGGCGCTAAAGCCATATTTGGAATTTCTGAAACATTCCACGCAGAAACAATTAATCTGCGTGAATCGGGATTTTTTTTAATTTGATCAATCACATCAGAAAACTGGTCTATTACTTTTCCGTCTGCGCCTTTCCAACTGCGCCATTGTGCGCCATAAACCGGACCAAGATCTCCATTTTCGTCAGCCCATTCATTCCAAATTGAAACATTATTATCAGTTAAATATTTAGTGTTGGTTTCGCCTTTTAAAAACCACAATAATTCATAAATAATTGATTTTAAATGAATCTTTTTTGTGGTAACCAAAGGAAAACCTCTAGATAAATCATAGCGCAATTGATAGCCAAAAATACTTCGTGTTCCAGTTCCGGTGCGGTCAGTTTTGTCGGTTCCGTTTTCTTTTATATGTTGAAGAAGATCGAGGTAATTCTGCATGATTTAAGATAAGAAATGAATGAATAATTGTTAATGATTACAAAATAAAGAAAATTTTACCAAAGGTTTAGGATGATTTGTCTTAAATTATTTATTGAAAATTCTTCACCTTCTCTCTTTTCTAATAATGCTTTTGCCAAAGGACTTTCTGGCGAAATAAAAAATATTTTTTCCTTATCTAAAATAATATTTCCAAGTGAAACTGAAATATAAAATAAACCTGTCGAAGTTTTTACCAAAGAACCAAAACTAACTTTTTGTGAAGGTAAAAGTGGAATTAGTTTTAAAGAATTTTTAGATTTTAGATTTTCATTTAACTGAACCTGTAAATTATTAATTTCCCGTTGTACCATTTCCCGCGTGGTTTCATATTTATCGCCCATGGAACTTTTGGTTTCATTATTTGATGCACGAGTTTCGGAAATCAGATTTTCCAAAATTTTAATTTTTAAATCTAGTTTTTGGTGAACTAATTTTAAAATTTCGGTTTTGTTCATTTAAGTTTTGTAATTAAAAATTAACCTAAATTTTTTTGTGTATTTCCGTAATTGATAATAACTCAAATTTTATTCTCAAACTTAAGTAAAACCCCTCTGAGATGCTCAAATAAACATCAAACTTAAAAAATTCTGCGATATTGGCGTTCAAAATTTTAATATTACGAAAAGCGGACATACAGTAAATATTTAATATGAAATCTTTTGTAAGTCTAAGTTTTTGAAATTATTTCAGCATCATTTGTCTAATATATTTTACGGGCGAACTACCGTAACTCAAAAATTTTTCATTGAATTTTTTTAAATCAAACGCGGATTTTTCTTTATTTTTTATTTCATTTCTAAGATTTATAATTTCCTGATATCCATTATAGTAACTTGTTAATTGCACACTACTTACCGAGACTCTGTTCCACTTTCCATCGGCTTCTGTTTTTTCCTGAAAGGCTTCATCTACCAAAAGTTTCATTGCATCATCTTTGCTCATATTTTTGGTATGTACGCTGTAATCTAAAATCGTATTGCAAACAGATCTTAGATTCCATTTGTACCACATCAACAAAAGTTCGGGCGAAGAATTTCCGTACCCATTTTCCAACATCATTTGCTCGCCATAAACGGCCCAACCTTCAATCATAGAGCCATTTCCAAAAACAGATTTTATAATACTTGGCGACTGATTCGCATAAACCAACTGTGTGTAATGTCCAGGAATTGCCTCATGAATGTCTAGAATCTGAAGCATATAATTATTGTATTCCCGCAGATAACTTTCAGATTTTTCTTTGGACCAACCATTCAAACTTCCTACGTTGTAATAGGTGTTTCCATTTTTGTCATACGGACCAGGCGAACTAATGGAAGCACCCGCAACACCTGCCATATAAGCAGGTTCTTTCCGCACAACCAATGGTTTCGAAGGATCTAAATAAAGTAAATTTTTATCATTGATGAACTTTACCAGATCAGGAATTTGTTTTTCTATGGCCGATTGAAATTCTTCTGGTTTCACATGTTGAGAAGAAAGTGTATCGATCATTTTACGAATAAGTTGAAAATCTGATCCCGGCATTTTTTGATTTCTGTAATATTTTGGCCATAATTCTTTGGATAATTTGGTCATTTCACCGTGAACAAAAGTTTTTCTTTTTAACGCCAATTGGTATAATTCTTCTGCTGAAAAAGACGATTGAATATTATATTTAAATTTTTGATCATACAATTCTTTACCCAATCGGAAATCCCGTCTTTCGGTTGGTTTTAAATCTTTTATCCAGCTTATGTAATCTTTGATAGATTCTGCCGCTAATTTTGATGATTTTAAAACCAAATTTTTATCCGCTTCCGAAAGTTTAGAAACCATTACAGAATCCTGAATATTTTTTTCAAATATTTCTAATGAACCCTCGTTTTGCGAAACTGCTAAATTTTGCAAAATTTCTACCGGATTTTTAATATTCATTTTTGCCGCCTTGAAATATTGCGGAACTAAATCTGCTTTCTTCTGAAAACTTTTAAGTCTCACTTCCAATGGCGCATATTTGCCAAAAAGAATTTTTGCAAAAACTCCTCCTACATTATATGATGCTGGATTCCATTGCCGTTCTTTCAAATCATTGGCGCTCCAAATAATTTCATTGAGTTGATTTTCAATTAAATGATAATCTATTTTATTTAAATCACTTAATTCCTTTAAAGGAAATTCTTTTAATCTTAAAAGGTATTTTTTAGCAAAACTAATGTCAGAATTCCTGCTTTCTGAATTGGGAATTGTAAGCACCGCATCATATTTATGAAGTCCCTCATAAACAGAACTTTCAGGAAACTGCGCCCAATAATCCTGAATAAATTTATTTTCAAATTCTTTAAAAGTTTGATTTCCCTTCGCAGAAGTTTGATTTATCAATGATGACTTTTGAGATTTTACAAGCCCAAAAACACTTGACATACAAAGAATAAGTATTAATTTTTTCATTTTACGGTTTATTTATACATTCTGAAATTTGTTGAATTTTGACATTAACATTATTACTACAAAAATATAGATTTGTTATTTTAACGTAAGAAATTAGAATGAAATTTAATTGATTTTTATTAAATATTTCAATTTTAAAATCTAATTTTAAAGAGTGATTTTTAAAATTGTGCGATTGTTTACATAATTTAAATATGATTTTTAAATCAACCCCTTCAGCATTTTAAAGGCTGAAGGGGTTGTTTAAATCACTTCACAAAAACCTCATAACCCGAAACTTTCATTTCAAAGTTTTTATTGCTATCAAAATCTCGGTTTTCTTTGGTAAATATTTCTTTAAATTTCCCTGAAACTCCTGGATCATTTATCGAAAAATTCACATCGCCTTTTGACATATTTAAAATGACCAAAACCTCATCCTTGCCATTTTTACGGATGTAAGCCAAAATTTTGTCGTCGGCCGAAGTTTTTACAAAATAAGTTTTCACATTGGCATCGCCGCCTCGCAATGCAGGATTTGTAGATTTTAATGCAAATAAAGTTTTATAAAAATCTGCTAATTGATAAGCTCCATTCCACTCAATTGGGTCTTTATCAAAAAACTTTAGACGTTTCACATTTGGCAATTCCTGACCAGAATACATTAGTGGAATACCATTCCAAGTGGCAGAAAAGACGGCCAAAGGTTTTGCAATTACACCATATTTTTCATATTCAGTTCCATTCCAGGTATTTTCATCGTGGTTGCTCGTAAACCACGCGCGCATAGAATGATCGCCGAGTGCAGAATATTTCATCAATAGATCTCTTAACTCTTGCAACGGTAAATTTTTACTATAGTAGTCCGCCGTTTTGTGCATCCAAGTCCAGGAATAGCTCGCGTCAAAAACTTTTCCGTATTCTGGATTTTCCAATTCGTCAAATTCACCTAAGAAAAATAAGGGTTTTATTTTTTCAACTTCCGGTCTGGCTTGTTGCCAAAAATCTACTTCTACCCAACTGGCTAAATCGCAACGGAAGCCATCGATATTAGTTTCTTTCACCCAATATTTCATGGCGTCAATCATAGCGATTCGTAATTCTGGTTTGCTATAATCAAGTTCTATAATATCGTCCATTCCACTGGCGCGATGAAAACTTCCATCGGCATCGTGTAAATAATATTCAGGATGTGTTTTTGTCCAAACGTGATCCCAACCGGTGTGATTTGCCACCCAATCAATGATGACTTTGAAGCCCATTTTATGTGCTTCAATAACCAAATTTTTAAAATCAGCCAACGTTCCAAATTCTGCATTTATCGATGTGTAATCAGCCGCCGCATATTGACTTCCCAAGCTTCCTTTTTTTTCCTTTTGTGCAATTGGTGTGATTGGCATAAACCACAAAGTTTCTACGCCCATTTTTTTCAAACGTGGTAATTCTTTTTCAAAGGCGTTAAATGTTCCTTCCTTAGTATATTGTCTAAGATTGACTTCGTAAATATTTGTAGTTTTCTTCCACTCATTTGGTGATTGCATGGTAGTCGTTTTTTTTTGGGTGGAACAAGATATAATGGCAAATCCTGCGATTGCAAGTACAATTAGTTTCTTCATCTAGAGTGAAAAATTTTTTAATTTAATAGGAAAAAATAAAGCGAAAGATAATAATTTATTTTGAAAAATATCAATAGTGACAAATGAAAATGTAAAGTTTTAACCATAAAAAAAACCCGAAAATTTCGGGTTTTAATTTTTACATATCATCTTCAAATTTATCGTGATAGCCTTCATCGAAATCATCTTCATCTTCATCGAAATCATCAGTATCTTCTTTAAAATCCACTTCATCCATATCATCAAAATTCATTTCTTCAGACACTATTTTTGAAACTTTTGAACCAGTTGCACCATTTTTTTTAGGTGCTTTTAAAGGAACTTTCCCAAATCTAAATGAAGTGATCGGATAATTTACGGCTGGTTTTTCATCTTCTTCTTCTAATAATTCACAGAAAAATTCCCACAAATCCATAAAGCCATAAGTAAAGCGCATTTTACTACCAATTTCTGGGAAACCTTCTTTGAGATAAATATCAGACATAATTTCACCCTCACCATCATCACTCATATCTTCTAAT
The DNA here is from genome assembly GCF_052976925.2 of Halpernia sp. GG3. Classification (NCBI taxonomy): domain Bacteria; kingdom Pseudomonadati; phylum Bacteroidota; class Flavobacteriia; order Flavobacteriales; family Weeksellaceae; genus Halpernia; species Halpernia sp. GG3. The sequence goes on along the minus strand of NZ_JBRIIR020000014.1, from coordinate 280,450 downwards.
GGCACTGCCTGCAATTCTGACCAATCACCATCAGAAAAAAAGAACGAAGAAAGTTCTTCTCCAGGTAAATTGAAAGCACTTTTAATACCTAAATGCAAGTTCCACAAAGTCTGCTTATCTTTAATCCCGATGTCCCGAAATATACTTTCTTTAGCATCTAAAATCACTCTAATCTTATATACCATGATTGAAAACTTATTTTATTTTTATTTGAATTTCTAATGCAAAGATAAGACAATTGAAAATTGACCAAAATAAAAGATGGTTTTTTTCTAAAAATTATTTTTGTATTGATAATAAGAAAAGTTTAGCCTAAATTTAAAAGAAAACTAAATTTTGTTCCTTCTAAATATTGACTTTCAACATGAATGTTTTCGTTGTGTGCTTCCAGAATATGTTTCACGATTGCCAAACCAAGCCCAGAGCCGCCATCTTTCCTATTTCTGCTACTTTCAATGCGGTAAAAACGCTCAAAAATACGGGGTAAAAGTTCTGATTTTATTCCCATTCCATTATCAGAAACTTCGATATAAACTTTATTTTTTAATACGCTGGTTTTAATGGTAATCTGCGCTTTTTCCCTGTTTGAATAATAGATAGCATTTGAAATTAAATTAATTAAGACTTGCGAAATTTTTTGTTTATCCGCGCTTACAAATATGAAGGGTTGTGAATTTTGAAGTGATACTTTCGACTGTTTTTTTTGAGCTTCAAATTCTAAAAGATCAATGATTTCCTTTACCAGAAAATTAATATCAAAACGGGAAATATTTAAGTTGATTTCGCCACTTTCGTACTGGTTGATCATATCTAAATCTTGCACAATAGACAGCAATCTTTCTACAGATTTATCTATCCTCTCTAAATATTTATCCCGAATGTTTAAATTTTCTACGCCGCCGTCAAGTAATGTTTCTACATACCCTTGAATGGAAAAAAGGGGCGTCTTCAATTCGTGCGAAACGTTTCCTACATATTCTTTCCGGTAGATTTCCATTTCCTTTAATGAGCCAACTTCTACCGCATTTTCTTCGGTGAGTGATGAAATTCTCTCCCCTAACTGTTTAAAATTTACGACTTCATTTTGAGTCAATAAATCATCCGGTAAAAAATCAGACATTTTACGAATTTGATTCTTGCCATAAAAATTGAAAAGAAAATCTAAAACGGTATAATTTATAATCAACATTATCAGAAGAGAACCAACTACGCTGTAAATAAAATTAGGTTCAAATGATCCTTTAATGGTGTGCGAATAATCAAAAAGTAACGCGATTGCAAACATTACTAAAGTTAGAAATAGGCCCGCAAAAAAAGAAAGTTTATGAAATCGCATTTTTTTTAATTTAAACAATCAATTTATAGCCCACACCTTTTGAAGTTTGGATGAAATTTAAGCCAAATTTCTCACGCAATCTTCTTATGTGAACATCGATTGTTCTTTCGCCAACCACAACTTCACTGCCCCATACTTTTTCTAATATTTCTTCTCTGGTAAAAACTTTGTCGGTATTTGATGCTAAGAGATGCAGAAGATCAAACTCTTTTTTGGGTAAAAGAAATAATTGTCCGCTTTTTGAAACACGAAAATTTTCTTTGTCTATTACTAAATCATTTATCTCGATGACTGAATTACTTTTGAATTCTTGATTAGTCAATTTTAAAAGCGCATTTATCTTTGAGCGAAGGATTTTTGGCTTAATTAATTTTACGATAAAATCATTTGCTCCAGCTTGATAACCAGCTAATTGTGTATATTCTTCACTTCTAGCGGAAAGAAAAACTATTAGAGTTTTATCTAATTTTTTGATGGCGCGTAATTCCTGGCAAGTTTCTATCCCATCTTTTTCAGGCATCATAACATCCAATAAAATGAGATCCGGAACTATTTCTATTGCTTTTTGAACGCCTTCAATACCGTTAGAAGCCGTAAAAACGTCGTAACCGTCTTGCCGAAGATTATAAGAGATGATTTCTAAAATATCCGGTTCATCATCAACTAACAATATTTTTTTGCCTTTCATTTTTTTGTTTAAGAACAAAGATAAAAAATAACCTACTTTAAAAATTTTTAAAACATTAAAGTTTACAAATACTTAATATAGGATCGAATTATTAATAATTCTGTAATGAAAAATTAAAGTTAATTCAATATACGTCATAAAATTTACAAGTTTCTTTGCATAAAATAAATAAAATAATAATAAAGATGAAAAAACAATTAATCGTTGCATTTTCTTTACTCTCTTTCGGCATTTCATTCGCTCAAATAACTACATCTAAATTAGACGGAAAAATTACAGGAAAGGAAATAACCGCTACTACAAAAGTAAAAATTACTTACATCCCTACCAACAGTGTTTTTGAAACAGCCCCAAATAAAACAGGGCGCTTTAGTTTGGTTAATTTAAATGTAGGCGGTCCATATAAAATTGACGTTTATGATAATGATCAAATAATTTTCACGGAAAGCGATGTTCAATTAAATTTAGGAGACAACGATCTGCCTGCAATTATTATTTCAGAAAACAAGGAAAAAACAATTGAGGGAGTTGTTTTAAGCGGGAAAAGATCTGTTAAAAATGGAACAAACATCGGTGCTTTGCAAATTAATAATTTGGCCAATGTAAACCGAGGTATCCAAGATGTGACGAAATTGGTCCCACAAAGTTCAAACAATTCTTTTGCAGGAACTAATTTTAGATATAACAACGTCACCATTGACGGCTCAATAAATAATGATGCAATCGGTTTCAGTCCGTCAATAGGTGGAAAAGCAGGAACTTCAGGAATGACAGGGAGTTCTACACGTTCGAATTCCATAAGTTTGGATGCGATACAGGATATTCAGGTTTTTATTGCACCTTACGATGTTAAATTAGGAAATTTTCTAGGCGGAAGTGTGAATGCGGTAACAAGAAGTGGCTCGAATAAAATAACTGGCTCTATCTACGGCGTCGGTAGAAATGCATTTATCACTGGCCCAAACAACGCGGGAGACGGATCGAAAATGCCAAGTGATTTTAAAGATTATACTTTGGGAGGAAGAGTTGGTTTCCCGATAGTAAAAGACAAAGTTTTCTTCTTCACAAATTTTGAATATTCCAAAAGAACAGATCCTGTTTTTTATAACGCCGGTGAGTCTGGTTCTTTATTAAATGTAACCACCGCACAAAGTATTTCTGATTTTGTAAAAAATAAATACGGTTTTAATGTGGGAAGTTTTGACAACTACACAAACGAAGCCCAAAGTTCAAAATTCTTCAACAAACTGGATTGGAAACTTTCAGACAAACATACTTTATCAATTAGAAATAATATGGTAATCTCTGAGGCGACAAATCTTGAGAGTGACGGTGCTAATTTTAGATTTTCAAGTATAGATTACAAACAAAAAAATACTTCATCAAGCACAGTTCTAGAATTAAAAAGTCATTTCAATGATAATCTTTCCAATTCATTTTTAGTAAGTTATTCTGATATCCACGATTATAGAAATCCGCTTTCCGGCAATCTTAATTTTCCGCAGGTAGAAATTGGTTATAACGGTGGAACAATTCTTTTAGGAAATGACAGGGAAGCAAGTGTTTTTAATTTGAAACAAAAAACAATTGAATTTACTGATAACCTCTCTTATAAAATAGGAAATCACACTTTACTTTTCGGTACTCATAATGAACTTTACAACATTAATTATGGTTTCGTAAACGCATTAAATGGCAGAGTATCTTACAAAAATTTAGCAGATTTCTTTGCATCTAATCCTGCTAGAGTTCGTGGAACGTATCCTGCAAATGGCGCTTCAAGGGATGAGCTTTTTAATAATCCTTATGCTAAATTTAATGTGAATTTGTATTCGGCTTATGTAGAGGACGAAATTAACGTTGGAAATCGTTTAAAAATCACACCAGGAATTCGGGTAGATTATACACATTTAGGAAACTTTCCTGATTTAAGCCCGAAAGTGACAAATTCTCCTGCAGATCCAAACTACGGAACAACTTACACTTATACACCTTTAAGCCAAATAACAAACAAAATATTTGGTAAAGCATCGATCTCGCCAAGGTTAGGTTTTAATTTAGATTTAACAGAAAATAAATCTGTTGTCTTAAGAGGCGGATCAGGAATTTTCACGGGAAGAATTCCTTTTGCTTGGCTTGGTTACGCTTTCTATAACGACGGGGTTGGTTTCTACAGTTATGACAAGAATAATTTAACACCCGCGCAGTCAGCAGCAGCAGGTGATCCTTTAAATAATAATGGATTAAATGGCTATCACGACGCAACGCCGAAAGTTCAGGTAGACTTAGTTGATAATAAATTCAAAATGCCACAAATGTGGAGAAGTTCTTTGGCCTTTGACTTTAGTGCAAATGGCTACAAAATGACTTTGGAAGGCATTTATACCAAAGTTTTGTACGATCTACAATTTCAACAGGTAAATAAAACAGATAATCCTACGTATTTTTCTTACGATACAAACCATCAAATGCCGATTTTTACAACAAATATTAATCCTGCATTTTCAAACGCATATCTTTTATCAAATACAAAACAAGGTTACAGATATAACGTAACAGCACAAATTTCAAAAAATTATAATTTTGGTTTAAATTTCTTTGCCGCTTATACTTACGGTGAGGCCAAAGACATTACAAACGGGATTAGAAATTCAATGGAAAGCAATTGGCAGATGAATCAATCTTTAACGCCAAATGATCCAAAATTAGCCACTTCCAACTTTGAAACTAAACACAGAATAGTTTCCACAGTTGGCTACGGAATCAAACTTAGCGATATGAATAGACTTTCTGCAAATGTGTATTTCAACGCACAATCTGGAAGTCCATTTTCTTGGGGATTTGTAAACGGAACAATTGCTAACACTGGCCAGGCAGCAGGTTTAGCCTACATTTTTAAAGATGATGCACAAGCCACAAAATATTTTACCGTGAACGCTGCAACAGGCGAGAGTGTCGCTTCCCAAGTCGCAAGATATGATGCTTATATTTCTGCTCATCCTTACTTGAACTCAAGAAGAGGGGATTTTACACAAAGAAATGCAGATTTCACACCTTGGAATATTCAAGCAGATTTCAGGTTAATGGACGAGATCAAATTAAGCAAAAGTAGTGGTCAAAGTATTCAGATCACTTTCAGCATCGTGAATCTAACTAATCTATTGAATAAACAATGGGGGAAATCATATTTCGTTCCCGCAACTTTTAATTCCACAGCAAGTGTTGGTTTAACGAAAGTGGGTACAGTTGGCGGGTCAGGAATTGATAAAGCCGATCCCACATACAATTATTCAACGCCAGGAACGCCATATTCTATCGATCAATTTGAATCTCGATATCAAATGCAACTTGGTTTAAGATTCAATTTCTAAATTCATTAAATAAATTTTTCATTAAAAGCCGCTGGAATTTTCCAGTGGTTTTTTTGTGGTTAATATTCAAATTTTCTCTGATAGTAAATAAAATAATTAATGTTTGATCTAATTGTTTAGAGCACAAAATTACTCGTAAGCTTTGCTGACTTCTTCATCCATAATTATTTACATAAAATGAAGGTAGAAACAGTTTCAATTCCATTTTTACCTTTTAATTTTTATTTAACTCTCAGAAAAAAAAAGTAGTAATTTCTTTTTATTTAAAAATTTATAATTAATTAATATTAAAGCAATTAATTAATTATAAGATAATAAAACGTTAAAGTTCACTCAATACACTTCGAAAAACTTACCAGTTTCTTTGCATTTATATTAAACGATATTTTATGAGGCTTCAAAAAATAAGTATTTCAGTGTTATTTCTCTACGGTTCAGTTTTTATATATGGCCAAAAAACAAAAACAGATCTATTAAATAATGAGAAAAAAATTGAAGGCGTTATTTTGCAGGGCACTGCGAAAAAAAGTACGGAAAACGGACTTATTAATATGCAGCGAAAATCTGTCGGCATCACAGAAAATGTTGGAAATGAACAACTAAAAAAACAAGGTGTGAGCGATGTCGCTACGGCTTTAACAAAAGCTTCCGGAACGCAAAAACAAGAAGCGACAGGCGCCATTTTTATCAGAGGTTTAGGCGACAGATATAATGAAACAACCCTCAACGGTTTGCCAATTCCATCTGACGATCCGGAAAATAAAAACATCGATTTAGGGATTTTTAAAACTTCAATGGTGGAATATTTATCGCTGGATAAAGTCTACTCACCTAATATTCTGGGAGATTTCGGCGGTGCAAATATTAACATTACCTCAAAAGAATTTAGTGGAAAACCTTACATTAAAATTAGTTTGGGAAGTGGTGTTAATCTACAAACTTTCAAGAAAAAGGATTTTAAGTTACAAAATGGCGGACCAGGATTTTTTGGATACAAAGTTTCGACTTTTAAAAATAATGTAGATCCAGAAAAAACTTATCCTTTTAATACCTCTTGGAATTTTAAAAATGCTGAAAATCCTTACAACTCCAATTTAAGTTTGGAAGGCGGTAAAAGTTTCAATTTTAAAAGCGGTAAAAAATTATCAGTATTTGCTTACGGTGGTTTTGATAATGATTACGTATACAGCCAGGGAAAAGAAGGTTTTTTTGATTCTACCGGAGAATTTATCAAAGAACTAGATAAAATTGAGCGCAATATTTACACCACAAATACGACGGGTTTATTGAATGTTTCTTTAAAACTGAACAGCAATAATAAAATTTCTTATACTAGTAATTTTATTCACACTTCCGTACAAGACGCCAGATTTTACACTGGTAAACTTCGCGAAATTGGAAGTATGAATAATATTTTAATTAAGAGAAATGATAATAAAATTTCAAATCTTTGGATCAATCAACTGTTTGGAAATCACAAATTATCTTCAACCTGGACGGCAGATTGGGCAGTAGGTTATAATTATTTAAACTCAAAACGGCCCGATCGCCTGCAAAACACATTCGATATTACAGACCCAGATCAACCAAAGTTATTGACTGGAAGTATTATTCAAAATCACCGCTATTTTGATGATTTGCAAGATAATACCGTCTTGGGATTTGCACATTTAACCAAAATATTTAAAGATTTTAAATTTAATTTTGGCTATGATGGACAGTTTAAAACAAGAAATTTCAATTACACAACAATCGGTTTGCAATTGGATAATGTCCCGGCAAAAATTAATGTAAATAATGTAGACGGATTTTTTAATGCCGGAAATAATGGTTCTATAAACTATAACACGTTGCGAGGTTACGGACACGGCGTTTTTGATCCTTTCTTTTATAATTTCAAACAAATTATTCATTCTGGCTTTTTAAATATTGATTATAAAGCGTCCGATAAATTAACGGCACAAATTGGCGGCAGATATGATTATATCAATATTGATAATACTTGGGATTCTTCAGAGATGGGTACCGGCATAAAAGTAACGCAGTACAATAAATTTTTACCCGCAATTAATGTAAAATACGCTGTAAATGAAAAGCAAAATTTAAGGTTTGCAGCTTCAAAAACTTACACTTTACCGCAAGCAAAAGAATTAGTGCCAATTGCTTACTATGATGTTACAAACAACACTTACGGAAATCCAAAAGTTTATCCTTCAGACAATTATAACGGTGATTTTAAATGGGAATATTTCCCGAAACGTGGCGAAGTAATATCCATAACAGCTTTTGGAAAATATATTAAAAATCCGATTGCCAGAACAACTTATTCATCAGCTTCTTCAAGCGATATGACTTATTTTAACATAGCAGATAACGGAACTATTTTAGGCGCAGAAATAGAAATCAGAAAAGACATTTACGATTGGGGCAAAACCAGACTTTACACTTTCCTTAACGGAAGTTATATGAATACCAATCAAAAATTAAACGCCGATAAAGTAGCCAGAGAAAATGGAAAAAGCATTGAATTCAGCGGTCAAACCAATGAGAAAATTCAAGGTGCGGCAGATTTTATTGGTAATGCAAATCTGGGTTTAAATCACAAATGGTCGGACAACAGGAAAAATTTAGATTTCGTGGTGTCATATTCTTATGTCGGAAGAAGTTTGTATTCCATTGGAACTAATAATACGGGGAATTTTTATCAAAAACCAATTAACGTTTTAGATGCAACTTTAAATATTGATCTAAACGGAATTGGTGTTGGGATTTTTGCTAAAAACTTACTAAATCCAGATTATATTATCACACAGGAAAATAACGCGGGAACCTTTATCAACAGAGATTATACAAGAGGTCGCGAATTAGGAATAAATCTTTCCTACAAATTTTAAATAAATAAATCACACTAAAAATTAATTAATTATGAAAAAGTCAATTTTTAAAGCGGGTCATTTACTGGCTCTAACCACGGTTATCACAGCAACATTGAGTTCTTGTGGCCGTAATGCAACGGCAGATGTCATTGCAACAACAGGTCCAACTGTGGATGCGGCGAAATTTGAAGGCCACATTAAAACAGGACAAACAGCAACTTTAGATGCTACAAAAACGTATCATTTAACTTCAAGTTTAATTGTAGACAATGGTGCAACTTTAATTATTCCTGCAGGAACTCATATTATAGGTGAGAAAGGTGCCACTTATCTTTTGGTAGATAGAGGTGGGAAAATTTTTATTAATGGAACGGCCTCAAATCCAGTTTTATTTGATGGCGCAGCTCACACGCAAGGTTATTGGGGCGGAGTTGTTTTACTTGGTAATGCACCTTCTAACAGAAGCGCAGCGGGAACTTCAACTTCAGAACTGGGAGATTTAACTTATGGCGGAACTAATTCTTTAGATTCCTCAGGAATTATCAACTATTGTATCATTAAAGACACAGGTTTTAAATATAATCCTGAAAAAGAATTTAATGGTTTATCGCTTTTTGGTTGTGGTAGCGGAACAAGTGTTTCTTATGTTTACATTGCAAACGGCGCGGACGACGCGGTAGAATCTTTCGGTGGTTCGCCAAAATATGATCATTTGGTTTTAATCGGCAATCAAGATGATTCCTTTGACTGGACAGAAGGATTTTCAGGATCCGCGACTTTCATGTATGCTTCCAGAGATAAAGTTTTTCAAAATGGTACTGATCCAGGAAACAGAGGTATAGAAGCAGATACACAAGACACAGATCCAAATACAACAAACGGAAACGGAGTTTCAAACCCAGATATTTCAAACGCAACTTTTATTGGAAATTCTGCGGGTTCAGAATCTCAAGGTTTAAAATTACGCGCTGGAAGTAACGGTAAATTTAACAACATCGTTATTGCGAATTTTTCCACAGGTTTAGATTTTGAAACGGACAGAACTTACGATTGGTTTAAAAGCGGGTCTTATATTTCAAACATAAAAATGGTAAATGTTGCCAAAGTTTATGCTTCAAAATCAAGTGCAAAATATCCAACTGCTCCAGATTTGACTGCAACCTTCACAATTAATGTCAGTGCAAAAGGTGCCGGAAACGGAACTGCACTTCCAGATTGGGCAAAAGGATGGACTGGTTTAACAACTTGGGATATTGCAAATTCTTCGAATTAAAACTTCAGAAAATCTTTGATATAAATAAATTTTTCATTCTTCATATCAATAAGAAAATCCTGCATTTCGCAGGATTTTCTTATTTTTAATTTTTAATTTTTAATTTTGATCTTCAAACTGTTCTAAATAATAACTAAAAGAAAAACCTTCCACTTCGTCTTCTAAGTCTTCCAGCGTTTCCAGTAAATTCTCAAAAGTTTCCAGTTGATCTACGCTCATATTTACAAATTCTAATGCAAGCGGCATTTCTAACTCACCTGAAATCACATCTGAGAGCGCGTCAAGATTACCACCAAAATAGTCTGGTAATTCAATTTTTGATTTTAATTCTGCGTAAAATTCTTCTGTATCACCGATATTTGTGAAGTCAATTTCTATTTTTTTCATTTATCTATTTATTCTTGGTTCTTTTTACTGCTTTTGAAAACTTTTGTAGTGATCCGTAGTTAAATAAACTTCACCGGATTTTGTGTAAATAATTCGATCAGAATTTCTACTTCCACATTTGTAATTCACATCCGCTTCAAAATATTTTTCATTGGAAGGCAATTGTTTTTCACGGTTGTTAAAATAATCTCCACCAATTGCTTTTCCGGGCAAAGCCTCACAAAGATTTCCTTTTGAAGGATTCCATCCGAGTTTTTTTGCTTCGTTTTTAGTTAAATAGAAACTGGGCAATTGATGATTCGTTTTAACAAATGTAATAACAGTTTCGGCTTTTGTGATTTGCGAAATATCAATAGCAGAAATTTGAGATGCAGATTTTACAGCTTCAACTTTCGCGGTCTTATTTTGTGTTTCAGTTGATTTATCAGCTGGAAAACCGTTCATTAAATACATCACCAAAATTCCACCTAAGGCGCCAAATAGGAAATAAAGGAAAATTTTCTTTTTATCAGAATTCATAATTTTAGTTTTAATTTCTCCATTCTTCCGGAATATCACAAACGGGAATTGGGTTCATTTTATGTTGACCAGCACGGTTCATTTTTGAAAAAATTTTATAAACTTCTAAATTTCTACCAATATAATCAGCCTCAGTTTTAGTTCCAAATTCCTTCTGAATTTTTTCCAGCTCTGGATAGGTTGCACCAATTTGTTGCTCATCTGTTCTGTCTATATCCCACAAACCATCCGTCGGAACTGCTTCCTGGATACTTTTAACCAGATCTAGATCTTTGGCTAATTGATAAACTTCCGTTTTATATAAATCTGCAATGGGCGAAACATCTACCCCACCGTCGCCATATTTTGTATAAAACCCGATGCCAAAATCTTCCACTTTATTACCTGTTCCGCAAACTAAAAGTCCGTTGATTTGACCATAATAATACAACGTTAACATTCTTAATCTGCTTCTGGTATTTGCAAATGATAATTTTTCTGCGGGGAATTCTATATCATTAACGTCAAAAGTTTTATATAATTCTTCAAAAGCAGGCGTTAGATTTACAGATAACGCTTCCACATTTGTAAATTTATTTTTCAAATGTTCAATATGTTCCCACGCACGATTTATATGGTCCTGTTTTTGCCGAATTGGCATTTCTAAAAGCAAAACTTTCAAACCCGTTTTAGCACATAAAGTAGAAACTACAGCAGAATCAACACCGCCCGAAATACCAATTACAAAACCTTTTACATCGGCACTTATAGCGTAATCTTTCAACCATTTTACGATAAAATCTATAATTTTTTGTGATTGCATTACTTAAATTTTAAAATGATGTGGACTCATCAATTCTATTGTCCAAAAGAATTTTCCGCAAAATTTTCACTATTTTTGCGTAAAATTAATTTGGTAAAAATAATGAAGTTTTTTAAATATTTTATCCTTTCAGCACTCTTAATTTCGGGACTTCAAGCTTGCAAAAAAGAAAACACAAATAAATGGGACATTAAACTTGAAAATAACATTCCAAACGTTGAATTAACGGATATTTCTAAAGAATTTTATAATCCTGAAGTTTCTTTAGATCAATTTAAAACACAATTTCCTTGGTTTCAAGGAAGCGTTCCAGATGCAGATTACAGCGCCAGAAGAGCAGACACGAATGAAATAAAACTTTACAAAGAAGCCATTGCGAAGATAAATCAGCAAAAATTGAAAGAAGATTTAAGTCTGCTTTTTGCACACATTCAAAATTATTATCCACAATTTAAAATTCCGAAAGTCTATTTATTCTCCTCAGATCTACAAATGGCGAAAGATCCGGTTTTTTTAGAATCAAAAAATAACTTATTATTTATAGATATTACGGGATTTATGGGTGAAAATAATCCCAATTATAGCGGAATGGAACTGTACTTTCAGAAGTCAATGAATGCACAAAATATTCTTCCGAAAGTTTCTGAAACCTTTATAAACGAGATTATCAGACCAGATAAAAATCATTCAAAATTTTTAGATCAAATCGTTTATCAGGGGAAAATATTAACCTTACAAGATGCTTTTTTGCCAGGGGAACCAGATTATTTAAAAATGAATTACACGTTAAAACAATATGAATGGGCACAAGCAAATGAAGAAAATATTTGGAATTATTTCGTAGAAAATAATTTAGTTTTTAGTGATGATTCGCGTTTAGAAGAACGTTTTTTGTCCGTTGGTCCTTTTTCCAAATTTTACACAAAAATCGATAATGAATCTTCACCACAAATTGGGAATTTCGTAGGTTGGCAAATTTGCCGGAAATTTTTTAAAGAAAAACCTGACACAAAATTGCTGGATTTTTTAAAAATGAATGCTACAGACATCTTTAATCAATCTGGCTATAAACCAAAAAATTAGTTTTAGAAATTTTTTGTGTAGCGATCTACTTCTCAAACATTCATAAACTAGCGCATTTTAATAAACAACCATTAAATATATAACTTTAAAAATGAGAACGACAAATATAAACATCCGCGTTGAATTGGACGAAAACCAAGTTCCAGATAAAATGTTTTGGAACGCCGAAGACGGTGGCGTAGAAAATGAAGAAACGAAAGCTACTTTAATTTCCGTTTGGGACGATGCAAAAAAAGAAGCTCTAAGAATAGATCTTTGGACGAAAGATATGCCGGTTGATGATATGAAAATGTTTCTGCACCAAATATTATTATCATTAAGTCACACTTATGAAAAAGCAACTGGCGAAGAAGATGTAGCGCAATGGCTTGAAGAAACCGCCGAAACTTTTGCTATAAAAGCAGCTATAAAAATGTAAAATTCATGTAGTAATTTATCAATGTAATAATTTGATAAATATTAGTAAACTGCTAAATTATTACATTGGCAAATTAAATATATTATGAAATTCAATACAAAAGTAATTCACGGAAATCAACATTTCGAACCAACAACTGGATCAGTAAATGTGCCCGTTTTTCTGACTTCAACGTTCGCGCAAAAATCACCCGGAAACCCCATCGGAGAATATGAATATTCTCGTGCTGCAAATCCTACGAGACAAGCTTTAGAAGACAGTTTGGCAAGCATAGAAAATGGTGCAAAAGGATTGGCTTTCGGTTCTGGACTGGCTGCGATTGACTGTGTTTTAAAATTATTAAATCCTGGTGATGAAGTAATCGCTGTAGATGATTTATACGGCGGAACTTACCGGTTATTCGTCAGATTATTTGAAAAATACCAGTTAAGATTCACTTTTATTAATTTCGATGATGTTTCAAAATTAGCAGATAAAATCACAAATTCTACAAAATTGATTTGGCTTGAAACGCCGACCAATCCGCTAATGAAATTGGTTGATATAAAAGCAGTTTGCGATTTAGTAAAAGGAAAAAATATTTTAGTGGCCGTTGATAATACTTTTGCAACGCCTTATTTGCAAAAACCTTTAGATTTAGGCGCCGATATTGTGATGCATTCCGCGACAAAATATTTGGGTGGACATTCTGATGTAATTGCCGGCGCATTAATTGCGAAAACACAAGAATTGGGAGAACAACTTCACTTTATCCAGTTTGCAAGTGGCGGAATTCTAGGACCACACGATTCTTATTTGGTTTTAAGAGGTATCAAAACTTTAGCTTTACGTGTACAAAGACATTCTGAAAATGGAATGAAAGTAGCGGAATATTTAGAAAATCATTCCGCGGTGGATAAAGTTTTTTACCCTGGTTTAAAATCTAATCCGCAACACGAATTAGCGAAAAAACAAATGTCAGATTTTGGCGGAATGGTTTCTTTTACCTTTAAATCTACTAAAAGAGAAGACGCGGTGAAATTTTTAGAAAATGTAAAAGTATTCACCTTGGCAGAATCTTTAGGCGGCGTAGAATCTTTAGCCAATCACCCGTCATCAATGACGCATGCTTCTATTCCCGCGGAAAAAAGAGCAGAACTGGGAATTACTGATGATTTAATTCGTCTAAGTGTTGGTATTGAAGATGCTGAAGATCTGCTTCAAGATTTAGAACATGCTTTTAAAGCCTAATTTTTAATAATAATTGTTGAAAAAACTTTGTCATAGTAACTTTATTTGTACTTTAAATCTTTAACAAAGTGGCTTCTAAAAAGATATAATTTTATAAAACCTAATCGATCCATGACAGAATTTGAGAAATACATTAAGCGGTACTTAGACTTTATTCCAACGGAAAATTGGATGGAAGAATTGTCACTAGCGGAAAAAATAACTTTATCAATTTATTCAAAATTAAATGACGACTCTGCACTTTTTAAATATTCCGAAGACAAGTGGAGTTTAAAAGAATTGATTCAACATTTAATAGACTGCGAGAGGATCTTCCAATTTCGTGCTTTATCAATTTCCAGAGGAGATCAACAAAATTTACCTGGATTTGATGAAGAATTGTTTGCCAAAAATTCAAACGCTGATCAAAGAAAATTAGTAGATTTAATTAAAGAATTTTCGTTAGTTCGTTCTTCAAGTTTAATTCTATTTAAAAGTTTTAAAGAAGGTACGCTTGCAAATAAGGGTTTTGCAAATGGTAATGCAATTTCTGCAGAGACAATCGGCAAATTGATTGTGGGGCATAATTTACATCATTTAAAAATTATCGAGGAAAGGTATTTGCTAGAAATAAAATAGATTTTGGCTAAAATTAATTAATATTTAATCTTTTTAAATGGGCAAAAGTCTTTGTCTACTTGAAATACAAATAAAAAAGAACGGATTAATCTCCGTTCTTTTCGTTTAAATTATCTCAAGAAATTATTTTACTTGTGGCGCTACTTTTTCACCAAATAAAGCAATTGATGTCATCATAATATCGTTTGAAGGGGCACCAACATCCATATGACCGATAAATCTTGTGATTCCAAAAATCTCTTTCATGTAATTTATTTTATCGGCAACTTCTTTTGGATTTCCTATAAATAAAGCACCATCTTTCATTCTGCCGCCTTCATACTGCATTTTCGTGTAAGGCGCCCAACCGCGCGATGAACCGATCCTGTCCATTTGTGACTTATAATTCTCGAAATACCCATCAATCACCTTTTGATCTTCGCTGACAAAAGTGTGTGAATGGATAGCGATTTGCATTTCAGATTCTTCAAAACCGCTTTTTAAATATTCTTGTTTATAGAAATCAATTAAATTTTTAAACTGGATCGGCATTCCGCCAATGATCGCAACCACTAATGGCATTCCGAGTTTTGCCGCGCTTAAAACCGATTGTGGCGTACCACCAACGGCGCGCCAAATTGGTAATTTTCCGTTATTTTTTGCTCTTGGATAAACGGTTTGATTTTCCATCGGCGCACGAAGTTTTCCCGTCCACGAAACATTTTCTTCAGAATTAATTTTTAATAATAAATCTAATTTTTCGTCGAAAAGTTGTTCATAATCATTTAGAGAATAACCGTATAAAGGGAAAGATTCAACGAAACTTCCGCGACCGACAAATATCTCGGCTCTTCCGTCTGAAATTAAATCTAAGGTTGAGAAATCCTGATATACTTTTACCGGTTCAGAGGAACTTAAAACCGTTACGCCACTTGCTAATTTTATGTTTTTGGTGATGCTTGCTGCTGCTGCCAATAAAATTGCAGGGGAAGAAACCGCATAATCTGCGCGATGGTGTTCGCCCATCGCAAAAACATCGATTCCCACTTCATCCATTAATTTTACCTGTTCTAAAATCTCACGAAGTTTTAAGCCTGCATCTCTGTATTTTCCGGTAGTTTGGTCAAAATCTAAATCGCCGAACATACCAATTCCTAATTCCATTTTTTTAATTTTAACTCTAGCAAATTTACGATAATAGACATCCAGAAAAATTGACCTAAGATATAAAGTCAAGTTTAAAGACTCGTCACATTTTCATTACTTTTGTAAACTAAAATAATTAATGGAAAAAATTATAGAAATTTTAAAATCCGGCGGCACCATCCTTTATCCAACGGACACGATTTGGGGAATTGGTTGTGACGCAACAAATATAAATGCGATTCAAAAAATATTTGAAATCAAAAAAAGAGAAGCCTCAAAATCAATGGTGATTTTGGTTGAAAATGATAAGCGTCTGCAGGATTTAGTGGATGTCCCGGAGATCGCCTGGGAAATAATTGATGTAAGCGAAAAGCCAGTCACTATCATTTATGAAACGGTTAGAAATTTGCCAGAAGAACTTTTGGCAGAAGATGGTTCTATCGGGATTCGTGTAGTGAAAAATGATTTCTGTAAAAAATTAATTACTAAATTAAATGCACCGTTGGTTTCAACCTCTGCCAATTTAAGCGGTTTTAAAAGTCCAATGAAATTTTCTGATATTTCTGAAGAAATTAAAAACTCGGTGGATTTTGTTGTGGAAGATTCAGAAGATAAAGTGTCGGAATTTGCGGGTTCTTCAATTATTAAAATCTGGAATGACAGTAGAATTAAAATTATCCGTGAGTAAACATTCTTTTTTCTTAATAAAAAAAACCCAAAAAACCTTTCCTGAAAAATCATCTAAAAATTGAATTCTTTTCCTAAATTTCCAAACCCGACCAGGAAAGTAAATCAGTAAATGAATAACTTTCAAAATATTTCTGAATCGTATCTTTGCAAAATGACCATCAATCTTACTCAAAATAAAAATTTTAAATTATTTAAAACTATTTCTGCCGTGGCAGAAAAAAATGATCAATCGGTTTTTATTGTGGGCGGTTTTGTGCGCGATTTATTGATGCAAAGAAAGGCACCAACAGATATTGACTTTGTCACTGAACAAAGCGGGATCGATCTTGCAAAAGCCGTTGCAAAAGAATTAGATCCCTCTTTAAAAGTATCAATTTTTAAAACTTACGGCACGGCGATGGTAAAATTCAACCATTTAGATCTGGAATTTGTTGGCGCGAGAAAGGAAAGTTATTCTGAAAACAGTCGAAATCCAGCTGTAGAAAATGGCAGTTTAGAAGATGACCAAAGAAGGCGGGATTTCACTATAAACGCTTTAGCAATTTCTTTAAATAAAGAAAATTTTGGAGAATTAATTGATCCATTTAATGGTCGGGAAGATTTACAAAATAAAATTCTACGAACACCTTTAGCACCGTCACAAACTTATTCTGACGATCCTTTGCGAATGATGCGCGCTTTGCGCTTTGCTTCAACGCTGAATTTTACAATTGAAGAAAATTCATTAAAAGCCATTAAAAAAGAGGCCGAGAGACTAAAAATAGTTTCGCTGGAACGCGTGATGGTAGAATTTAATAAAATTATTCTGTCCGAAAAACCTTCGGTTGGTTTAAAATTAATGGAAGAAACTGGACTTTTAAAATTGATTCTACCAGAATTAATTGCTTTAAAAGGCATTGAAGAAAAAGAAGGACAAACGCACAAAGATAATTTTTGGCACACTTTAGAAGTTGTAGATAATATTTCTGAAAATACTGATAATCTTTGGTTAAGATGGGCAGCTTTGCTTCACGATATTGGAAAAGCGCCGACAAAAAAATTTATTGAAGGAATAGGTTGGTCTTTCCACGGACACGAATTTTTAGGTTCAAAAATGGTAAAAAATATTTTTTATCATTTAAAATTACCTTTGGGAAATGACATGAAATTTGTGCAAAAAATGGTCAAATTATCTTCCCGCCCAATTGCGTTAATTGACGATGGAACTTCAGATTCGGCTTTAAGGCGTTTGCTTTTTGATGCAGGCGAAGATCTGGAAGATCTCTTCATTTTAAATAAAGCCGATATCACCACCAAAAATTCAAAAAAGCAGGAAAAATTTAAGAAAAACTTTGAATATGTAGCCGAAAAGATAAAAGAAGTAGAAGCTAAAGACCACGTTCGGAATTTTCAGCCACCGATTTCCGGAGAAGAAATTATGGAATTATTTAATTTAAAACCTGGTCGGGAAATTGGCATTTTAAAAGAAAAAGTAAAGGAAGCGATCTTGGAGGGAGAAATCGGAAATGATAAAGATGAAGCGAGAAATTTTGTAATTAATGAAGGTGAGAAACTAGGTTTAATTCTATCTGTCTTATAAAAGTTAAAATTTTTCACGTAAATTTTAAAGATAACGTAAATAAAATGCATTTATAATCTGCTCAATTTGTGAAATCTGCAGGCAAAAAATATCCCCACAGATTAACGGAGAAATCATATCTAATAAAAAAGATGCTTCCAAAAGGAAGCATCTTCTATGAAAAATAAAAATTGATAAAGTTTTTCAAACTCTGACAAAGTTTTCTTTAAAATTTAAAGTCTACACCAACGGTATAATTTCGCGGTTTAGTTGTGTAACCGACTACATCAACATAACTTGTGTTAAATAAATTACCAATGTTTGCAAAAATCGAAAGGTTTTTTACAATCGTTTGATTGACGTTTAAATTAAATAAATTATAAGATTTCAAATCCACGGGAACGACAGCAAAATTGACAGAATCATAGTATGCATCGGTTCTTTTGGACACAAATTGTTGCGTTAAATTGATTCTATTTCCTTTGAAAGCCGTGATTTCTAAGAAAGAATTAATTCTTTGTTTCGGCTGGCGTAGCATCGTTGCTTCCTTTTCTTTTTCAACATAACTGAAATTGCCGCCTATATTAAATACTGGATTAATTCTGTAATTAAACCCAACATCGACGCCTTTTACTTTGTTGCTATCCACGTTTAAAAATTTACCTGCATAAGTCACAAAATCTACAGTTTGATAGGCAAACGCGTCTTTTTCCTGACGTTGATAAAGTGAGGCATTTATTACGAAACTTTGGTCTTTTTGACCAAAAGAAAAATCAATTTCGTTAGAAGAATTGGTTTCTGGTTTCAAATCAAAATTAGGCAATGTGTAAGGCAAAGAACCAAAACTTTGATACAAAGTTGGTGCGATAAAAGCCGTAGAATAAGAATAACCAATCTTTAAATATTGATCAGAAAATTCTTTTAAATAATAAGGATTTATACTGTAAACCACATGATTACCAAATTTTGACTGTTTGGTATTTCTAATTCCTAAGTCTAAATTAAATCCTGCTAAATTAAAGTTGGCTTGTGCAAAAACATCAAAATTATTATTTTTTGTATCATTTTTAAGCAAGATATCTTCCAACGCAGTTCCACCATAAGGAAGTGATTTTGCGCCCATTTTCTGAGTTTCATATTGAAGTCCGGCCACTAAACTAATATGTTTTGAAAACTGATATTGATTAAATAATTCAGTAAACAAATTACGTCCTGCGTAGCTGTATTGATCTTGAAATTCATTTCCCACATAACTTTGCCCAACTCTATCAGTTGCAGAAAGTCTGGAATTAAAATGAATTTCGCCATTTTTATAAGTATATTTTGAACTTAAACCTGCAAATTTTTGTACATCATTTCCCCGATTATTACCGTCTGTAAAAGCACCATCATCATAATGAAATAAATTATGGCTATAACTTCCGTTTACATTTAGGCTGAAATTATCTTTATTGTAACCTACATTTGCGGCATAATTTTGTTTTTCGTAGCCATCTTTTTTAAAATTTTCACCTTCCGCAGAACTTAATCCTAAAGATTTTTCATTAAAACCAGAAACCTGATAGTTAAAATCTGATAGTTTTCCTTTGACCAAAACGTCTTGTCCATAAGTGGAAAACGAACCTGCTCTTGCAGAAAGTTGACCTTCAATATTTTTCTGCGCTGATTTTTTAGTTTTAATATTAATCACAGAAACCGTGGCATTACTTCCATATAAGACAGAAGAGGCACCATTTAAAACTTCAATACTTTCAATATTTTCTAAAGCAATTAGGCGTAAATCTGAAACCGTATAATCATTTCCTGTAACGTCTTTCAACGGGACGCCATCTACTAAAATTAAAACATTAGCACTTTTTCCACCTCTGATTTTCATCGATTTTGGTTCCGTTCCATTGTTATTATTTCCTGTAATTTGGAAGCCGGCTAATTGATTTAGAACGTCATTTACGTCTTGACCTTTATACTTTTCTAAATCTTTTGCGGAAAGCAATTGCACATTTTTTCCTGTTTTAAAGATTTGTTGTGAAACTTTAGAAGCAATTGTAACTTCTTGAATTCCAGTTTCCTGTTGGGCAAACGCACATGAACTTACGACAAGCATGGCTCCAACTAAAATTTCTTTTTTCATTTTTTTGAAAATAAATTTGGTTAAAGTATGACTTATCGGAAAAATTAAAGCAAATAGAACTGAACCGAATGATTCAGTAAATTTGGCTTTTCCTCCGAAAGCATAAAAATTATAAATAAATTTGGCAGGTCTCCTGACTTTCACTTTTTTTGCGCCTTCCCATCTTTCAACAGTGGCTAATTTGCAAAAAATCTAAACGTGATTTACAGTTGCGGGGACAGTTGAAGATTTACGCTTCATTCCCTATTAATCCCGTTTTTACGCGGAAACCAAAAGTTTGGCGAAGATAATGAATAATTGTGAAGTTTTGAATTATGAATTATGAATTATGAAACTAAGATTATTTCCCATGAGAAAATTCAATGACTTTTTTATTTTTGACATCAACTTTACCGAAGGCGACTCCACCAAAACCAATCGAATTAAATGTTCCTTCCACGTACCAAATACTGCCATTTAATTTTCTTGCTTCCAACGGCTGCTCATTAGACATTTTTTCTTCACCATAAACTTCATTCCATTTCTTTTGTGCAATTTCGATTGCAAGAAATTTATCCGTCATTCCACCCGAATAATTTTTTCTAATTTTTGAACAAGAAATAAACATTAAAAGAAAGAGAATAAAAATTTTCATTGCTACTATTTTAAACGAATTTAAAACAAAAAATATAAACTTATTAAGTGTATTAATTTCATAGAATCTTACGCAGCCCGACCTGAGTGGAAATCCTTTTTTTTGCATTTGAAAAAAAGATTGGGAACGGAGGGCGGAAATGCTGCCATAAAAAAAAATGAATAAACAAAAAAACACTTCATTTCTGAAGTGTTTTAATATCTGAAAGTTAAAAATTCTTAGTTTTTTAAACTCTTCATATCAATTACGAAACGGTATTTCACGTCGCTTTTTAGCATGCGTTCATAGGCTTCGTTGATATTTTGCATATCGATCATTTCAATTTCTGAAACAATATTATGTTCGCCACAAAAATCTAACATTTCCTGAGTTTCTGCAATTCCACCAATAAGTGATCCAGCAATTGAACGTCTTCCCAAAACAATTGGAACTGTGCTGATAATTGATTCTAAATTACCGATGAAACCTAATAAAACCAGGGTTCCGTCTATATTTAAAGTAGAAACATAATCATTCAGATCATGCTCGTAAGGAACGGTGTCAATAATTAAATCAAATTTTCCCTGCACTTCTTTCATTTGTGCTTCATCAGTAGAAATTACTACTTTATCAGCACCCAAATCTAAAGCATCCTGCGTTTTTTCTGGCGAACGAGAAAATAAACTCACGTGTGCACCTAAACCTTTTGCCAATTTAATTGCCATGTGACCTAAACCTCCTAAACCAACCACCGCAACTTTAGAATTTTCATTCACATTCCAATGTTTTAATGGTGAATAAGTCGTTATTCCTGCGCATAAAAGTGGTGCAACGGCTGCTGGATCTAAGTTTTCCGGCACTTTTAAAACATAGTTTTTATCAACAACCACTTTTTCAGAATAACCTCCGAAAGTTTGTTGGTGCAAATGTTTATCATTTCCGTTGTAAGTTCCTACCATTCCTTGCGTGCAATATTGCTCTAAATCTTTTTTGCAATTTTCACATTCTCTGCAGGAATCAACCATACAGCCAACTCCAGCAAGATCACCCACTTTAAAATTGGTCACCTCAGACCCGATTTTTGTAATTCTTCCCACGATTTCGTGTCCTGGAACTGCGGGATATTTCGTACCGCCCCAATCATTTCTTGCGGTGTGTAAATCGGAATGACAAACGCCACAAAATAAAATGTCAATTTCGACATCGTTTGCGGTCACTTCTCTTCTTTCGATATGTAATTCTTTTAAATCTGCCTCTTTAGATTCTGCTCCGTAGGCTTTAACTTTAGTTGTACTCATTTATTTTATATTTTCGAATTGTAAATTTAAGCCCTTAAAAATTGAATTTATCACAAAACCATTTTTTGCGAAAAGTTTAACATTTAGAAGCAACGTAATTAGTTTTATTTACGACACTTCTACCGGCTATCCGCTCTATCTTTTTCATTTTAAAAAAAAATGAAAAAGGATGCCACTTCTATCCGGGCTAAAAATTAGGTTTTTTTCTTCTTTCCACGGGATTTGCAGCGAAATAACTAACCTCTTAATTCTTGGTTTTTGGTTCTTGATTCTTGTTTCTCAGCCATTGCCGTTGCCTCTAAAATCACTCTTCCGCCACCCAAACCGAAACATTTCCGGCTGGAACTGGGAAATTTCCCCATCCGTTTTCATCAATGTTGACTTTATCTTCAAACCAACCGAGATAATCGTAAAATTGTCGATCAGCATAATTCTTACCCATTTCCATGGATTTTTTACATGCATCTTTATTGCTTAAAACCACGGCACAACCGGCGTGGTCTTCATTTCCTTCTCTCACCCAACCCAAAACGTTAGCATCATCAAAATAATCTTTTTGGATTCCATAGGCGTGATTTTTACGGGCTTTTAAAAGTTCCTCAATTTTCTCTACTTTATCTAAAAATATTTCCTGATCATTGCCTTCTTTGTCTTTATCAGTATAATGTGCACCAAATAAATCCGGATAAAAAACACATGGCAAGCCATTTTCGCGCAGTAAAATTAATGCATACGCAATTGGTTTAAACCACTTTTCAACGGGCGCTTCAAGTGCTTGTAACGGTTGGGTATCGTGATTATCCACCAAAGAAACAGAATGCATTGGATCAGCTAGCGTTAAAGTTTCATTAAAAATTTCCCGCAGATCGTAAGTATTTCCCTCTTTAGAAGCCACATGAAAATTATGTTGCAAAGAAGAATCAAACAAACTCATGCAACCTTCCGTGTAATCGATATATTTTTGAAGTAGCGACAACTGTCCGGGCGCCCAGTATTCACCAACTGCAAAAATATCCTTTCCTGAATTGGATCTCAATAAAGTCAGCCACTCTTTATAGAAATCGTGCGAAATATGTTTCACAGCATCTAGACGCACGCCATCAAAATCTGTCAATTCCTGATACCACTTTCCCCAATAATTTAATTCTTCGCGTACTGCAGGATTTCTATGCTCAATATCATCGTACATCAAGTAGTCATAATTTCCTTTTTCATCATCAATCATTTCATCCCATTTACCAAAATCATTTATAATTCTGAAAATACCTTTCTCCTGACCTTCCGCGTAATCTACACCAGAAAAACACGTGAAATTCCATTTAAAATCTGAATAGGCATCCCCTCTTCCTGGGAAGGTAAATTTCGTGTAAGATTCTACATCCTGAACTTCACTAATGGCTTTTTTTCTATTTTCATCATCTACTTTTATTACCTGAAAAGTTTCCTTTTCATCGCCACCTGCTTTATGATTTAAGACAATATCTACAATAACATTGACGTTTTTATCCTTTAAGGCTTTGATGGATTCCAAGTATTGGTCTTTCGAACCATATTTTGTAGGAACCGAACCTTTCTGATCAAATTCACCGAGATCAAACAAATCATACGGATCATAACCCACGGAATAGCCGCCACCAGCCGATTTATAGGCGGGTGGAAACCAAACCTGATCGATTCCTAAATCACTAAGATAATCTGCAGAATTTTTTATTTGATCATACAATTGAGAACTTCCATCAGTATACCAATGGAAAAATTGAATCATTGTAGAATTCATAATTTATATTTTTAAAAATTAGCAATCAAATATTGTACAAAACTTTTCTAAAGCAAAATATTTAATTTATCAACTTATTTTTAATTTTTCCTCCTGAAGATCCAGTAGTCTAATGTGTTTTTTTATAATTTCTTCGTTCAATAAAAGTTCTTGTCTATTTTTATCAATCAGCCAATTTCTTTGGGTAGAAATAATGTCCGAATAGATTCTTTGGTATTCAGAATAATTAATAATGATCTCTGAACTATTCATTCGTCTTTGCCAACTTTCCAACTGATCTTTTAACACGGGAAATTTTTCAATTTTATCGGGGTAATCACTACGTAATTTATCAATGGCAATTTTTGCAAGTTCTTTACGAATTTCATAATCAATTTCTTTTTCACTCTTAACAAAATCCCGATCTTCAGGTGGAAATTTTTTGAGTAAGATAGGAAGCGTAAGTCCTTGCACCAGAACCGTTAAAAGAATTACCATAAAAGTGATAAATAAAATAAGATTTCTTTGCGGAAACGGTGTACCATCTGCTAAAGTTAAAGGAATTGAAAGTGCCGCTGCTAACGAAAGAACACCTCGCATACCAGTCCAGCCAAGTAACATTGGGCTTTTCCAGTTGGGTATTTTTGAATCAGCAACTGTAATGAAATTTCTCATTATCAACGTGGTAATGACAGCGCCGTACGCAGCTAAAATTCTTACCAGAACCAGAACCCCAGTTACTGCAAAGCCGTATCCAATCGCTGTGTAAATATTGGTATCTCCTAATCCCGACACGATTTCTGGCAGATCCAGACCTATTAAGATAAAGACAATTCCATTTAACAAAAAACAAAAACTATCCCAGACCGTCAACGCGCGCAGCCTGGATGAACTGCTTAAAAATTCGTGATTTCTGTAAGATAGAAATAATCCCCCACTTACTACGGCTAAGACACCAGAAGCATGAATTTCCTCTGCGGCCAAATACATCGCAAAAGGTGCTACTAAAGACAAAAGTAAATCTGTATTGGCTTCGGTTGGTAAAATTTTGTGTATTTTTAGGAAAACATAGCCAATTAATACGCCAACTCCGGCCCCACCAATACACATCCAAATAAAACTTCCGGCGGCATCTAACCAAATAAACTGACCAGTTGCTGCGGCAATGAGCGCAAATCGAAAAATGATTAGAGAGGACGCATCATTCAACAAACTTTCGCCTTCAAGAATTGAAATAAATCTTTTAGGAACTTTTATAACTTTTAAAATTGCGCCGGCACTCACGGCATCAGAAGGAGAAACAATTCCACCGAGAACGAAACCTAAGATCAAAGAAAATCCGGGTATAAAGTAATTAGCGAAAATTGCTACAGAAAGTGCTGTAAAAAATACAACTACGAATGCAAAACTAAAAATTATTCTACGCCACCGCCAAAGTTCTTTCCAGGAAGAATTCCACGCGGCATCATAAAGTAAGGGTGGTAGAAATATTAAAAAAATTAATTCCGGTTCTATTTTTATCGTTGGAACTCCAGGAATAAAACTCACTGCCAATCCCGCCATCACTAGCAACACAGGATATGCAACCTGAATTTTTTTTGATAAAATAATGATAAAAGTGATCAACAACACCATTGAAAGGTAAAATGTAAAGTTTTCTAACATATTTATTATTGTGAAAGTGAAAATTATTAAAGTGCAAATTTGCAAACAAAAAAACCGAAATTCTAATAGTTTTTATCGATCTAGTAAGTTTATCATTAGTTACAGAAATTCTATGAAAGGAATTTTCAACTGCACAGAAACCTGCTTTTTTTCTTCCGTATTTAAGTTAGAAAGTGATAAACCTAAAAGTCGAATTGCTTTATCATAAGGTCGTGCTTGCCAAAGTTGAAGCGCTGTTTTAAAATAATCCACTGAACTCTGATAAAAATCTTCCTGCGTTTTACTTCGGGTGTATTGCGAAAAATCTTTATATTTAATTTTTAAAGTTAAAGATTTACCTAAAATACTTTTTTTACTCAACCGCCCTTCTAATTCTAAACTCAAAGCTTCAAGACGATCTCTAATTTGTTGATTATCATTTAAATCTTCCGAAAATGTGCGTTCCACAGCGACACTTTTTTGAATTCGATTTGGTTTTACTTCACCATTATGAATCCCTCGCACGACATTGTAATAATAAGCGCCAGATTTTCCAAATAAATTACTGAGTTCTTCTAAACTTTTTTGTTTTAAATCGGCACCATTAAAGATATGTAAAGTGTGCATTTTATTTGCTGTCACGCGACCGATTCCATAAAATTTTTCAATGGGAAGCGCTTCTAAAAACTCCGAAATCTTTGAAGGATGAATCGTTTTTTGTCCGTTTGGTTTATTAATATCTGAAGCAACTTTTGCTAAAAATTTATTAACCGAAATTCCCGCAGAAGCTGTTAAACCAACCTCCTCAAAAATCCGTTTTCTGATCTCTCGCGCCAGATCATTAGCGGAATCAACATTTTTTTTATTCTCTGTGACATCCAAATAGGCTTCATCTAAAGACAAAGGTTCAACTAAATCTGTATATTCCAAAAATATTTTTCGGATCTGTTGAGAAATTTCTTTGTAGCGCGCAAAACGTGGTTTTACAAAAATAAGTTGGGGACATTTTTCTTTCGCTATTTTACTTGGCATGGCAGAACGAACACCAAATTTTCTGGCTTCATAACTTGCTGCCGCAACTACTCCACGTTCTCCACCGCCAACCGCAAGCGGTTTTCCACAAAGCTCAGGAAAATCCATTTGTTCTACAGAAGCATAAAAGGCGTCCATATCGATGTGGATTATTTTGCGTTGAGGATGATCCATTAAGAAAGAAGATTGATTTTGTAAAGATAAAAACAATTAGTCCGAATTTAGTTTTAAACTAAATTCGGACTAATTTATTAAACTAAGTGAAAACTTATTAAATTTAAGAAAACTTTACAATGAAATCCTATTTGTCGTTAGAAAAAAGTTTTTTAATTTTTTCTAACATGCTGTAATATAGTCTGGTCAAATTTTTCTTTATCCTGAATGTTCACATTTATGGGCCAATAGTAAAGTTTATCCCGCAGATAATCAAAAGTTTTTAGACGAACATAATCTTTTTCTGTTGTCAAAATTAATTTATACTCGCCTAGTTTTTTATACTCCGCACCTATTTTTTTTATATCCTCCTGGCTGAAATTATGATGGTCTTTGAACTTCAAATGTTTTACGCGGCTGGAAAATTTAGCCAAATGCTTAATAAGTAAAGTGGGATTTGCAATCCCTGTAATTAATAATATATCGTAATAATTTAAATTATTATCAGGTAAAGATTTAGCCAAACCATACACATTTTCATCATAATTTATAGAAGAGAAAAATACTTTTTGATAATGTTGCGGTTTTATCCGGCTAATGAAATATTGCTTTTTTTCTTCTGTCAATTCGTCCGGACATTTTGTAACTACAATTAAATCTGCGCGTTTCATACCATTTCTACTTTCTCTCAAATCTCCCGCTGGTAAAATATAATCTTTAAAATATGGATCATTATAATCAGTTAAAAGTAGATTAAAGCCTGGTTTTATTGCGCGATGTTGATAAGAATCATCCAAAACTAAAACCTCTAAGTCCATATCTTTGATCAGTTTTTTAGCCCCTGGAACGCGCTCTTCCGACAAACCAATTGCAAATCTATTTTTAAATCTTTCAAAAAGTTGCATTGCTTCATCACCAACAGTTTTATAATTACTTTCATAATTTACAATTCCATAGCCTTTTGTGATCCTTCCATAACCACGAGAAAGGACGCCGGTTCGATAGGTTTTTGATAATAATTCTGCCAAATACATGACCATTGGCGATTTCCCACTTCCGCCAACAGATAAATTTCCCACACCGATAATTGGTGTCTGAAATTTTGTTGATTTAGAGATCCCCAAGTCATAAAAGCGATTTCTGAGTGATGTCGCTAAATGATAACCTAAAGAAAAAGGGTAGAGATACCATCTTTTCATATAAAACTAGTCAAAAATTTATAATATTCGGCAACTATTTTTCAGTTAAAAACCGAGTCGCAAAATTACTGAAATTTAATGGGTAAGGAAACCCGAAAAGTTTATTTTTATAACTTTTTGAAAGACAAAATTATTCTTACTTTTGGATAGTAACATTTAAGAATTTTTCTTTTTCTGTCGCAGAACATATAAATAAAGACTTTCAACTTTTGCTCTTGCCCAGTCGGTTTTTCGTAAAAATTTTAAAGAAGAATTGATGCTTGGATTATCCGTAAAACATTTAATGTTGATCTGCTTTCCTAATTCTTCAAAACCATTATAAAAATCCACTAATTCTTCAAGAATAGTATCTAACCGCTTTCCGTGTAACGGATCTTTTGATTTTTGTTCCATAATATTTTGTAAAAATAATGATAATATCACAAAATAAAATCCTGCATTTACTTTAATTAAAAATAACTAATCTAATTTTTGTTTACTAACTTTTCAAGTTCATCTAATGAAGAAATACCTACTGATAATGCTAAAATTTTCAAATTATTAAACATAATTAAAGATTTTAATTACACAGATTTATTCATAACTATTTAACTTAATTATCGGAATTTTACGAAATGAAACTTCCTCTGCTTTCAGTTCCGATTATTGAAATTCCTTTAGAAAAATCTGTACGCTTATTTTTAAAACGTGAAGACTTAATTCATCCTGAAATTTCAGGTAATAAATATTGGAAATTATTTTACAACATTAATAATTATGAAGACAAAACCATTACTGACAAAAAGATAATCACTTTTGGTGGCGCTTATTCCAATCATATTTTTACGGTTTCTACGGTGGGTAAAATTTATAATATTTCAACGTTGGGACTAATTCGTGGGGAAGAATTAGAAGAAAAATGGAAAGAAAATTTTACTTTAAGAAAAGCCAATGAAAACGGCATGGAATTTCGCTTTGTTACCAGAGAAGATTATAAAAACAAGGAATATTTTACGAAAAAATTACGGGAAGAATTTCCAGACGCTTTGCTAATTCCAGAAGGTGGATCTAATGAACTTGCCGTGGAAGGAATACGACACATGCTCACAAATGAAACAAAAGAATTTGATTATCTTTGCAGCGCAGTTGGAACGGGCGGAACTTTAGGCGGAATTTCCCGATATGCAGAAGATAAACAAAAGATTTTAGGTTTTAAAGTAGTTGAAGATTCTTCATTAAAGGAAAAAATTTTCAACTGGTCTGGAAAGAAAAACTTCGAATTAATTTCTGCGAGTTATGGCGCTTATGGTAAAATAACCGAGGAAAACATTCGGTTTATAAATGATTTTCATGAAAAATATGGAATTCTTCTGGATCCAATTTATACAGGCAAAATGATGCAGAAATTATTTGAAATGATTGGGCAAAATTATTTTGAATCTGGAACAAAAATTCTGGCGTTCCATACCGGCGGATTGCAAGGAATTGAAGGGGCAAATGTAATGTTGAGAAAAAAAAACCGGGAAGAAATTAGAGTTGAGAGATCAGAGAAATGACATCTTTAATTATTAAATAATTTTTGTTTTTCGAAGAACTCTGCAGCCCGACTTGAGCGGAAATCCTTTTTTTTGAGGACAAAAGCGTTGGCAAAAAAGATTGAGAGCGGAAGGCGGAAAAAGCTGCCCCAACTAAAAGAAAAAGACAGAAAGTTTATGAGAAGATTATTCCAGTTATTTGGATTTTTAATATTAGCAAAATTGGGCGCTCAAACGTGGAATTCGGAAGAACAATATATCCAAAGATTCGCGCCTTACGCTGTGGAAGAAATGGAAAAATATAAAATTCCCGCAAGCATTACTTTGGCGCAGGGACTTTTGGAAACTGCTGGTGGACAAAGCATTCTCGCACAGCAGGGAAATAATCATTTTGGTATAAAATGTAAAGAAGACTGGACCGGGAAAACAATGACACATACCGATGATGCGCCAAACGAATGCTTTCGCGTTTATGACGACCCTAAACAATCTTATGAAGACCATTCAAAATTTTTGGCTTTTCGGAAATATTATGTAAATCTTTTTAAACTTGACCCAAAAGATTACAAATCTTGGGCTTATGGTTTAAAAAAGGCCGGGTATGCAACCAATCCGAGCTACCCAAATATTTTAATCGGAAAAATTGAGCGCTATCATCTAGAAGATTTTGATAATACAGATTCTAAAACAGTCCTTTATGCTATTTTAAAAAAATATCCAAATCTTAATAGTGATAAAATTTTTATGGCCAATTTAGGAAAAAAAGCTGAAATTACGACACCTCAAACTATTTTAGTTCCCTATAAACCAGTTTCTTACGCCAAACAGCAAGAACGTGTAGAGAGAATAAAAACTAAAGCGGATATTTTAAATTCAATTCTTGTTAAAAACCATCCGAATGGCGGATTGAAATTTCTGATCATACCCGAAGATCTGACAGTGCAGGAAATTTCAGAAAAATTCGACATTAGCGAAAGACGTTTGACAAAATGGAATGAACTTACATCTACTAATCTGAAAAAAAACGATATCATCTTTTTGGAATCTAAAAATTCCAGTGGCAATGTTGACACTTATAAAGCAGTTTCTGGCGACGACATGCACAGTATTGCACAAAAATTTGGCATAAAACTGAGAAAATTATATTCTAAAAATAGAATGGATGATGGTCAACAGCCGAAAGTTGGTCAGCTGATATATCTTAATCATAAAAAATCAAGAACCTAATGTTATACGAAAGAAGCAGTAAACTTTTTGAAGAAGCTTATAAATATATTCCAGGCGGAGTAAATTCACCAGTTCGCGCTTTTAAATCTGTGGGTGGAACACCACTTTTCATGAAAGCCGCGAAAGGTGCTTATATAACGGACGAAGATGACAGAAAATATATCGATTATATTAATTCCTGGGGACCTGCAATTTTAGGACATACACATCCGGAAGTTTTAGAAGCCATTACAAAACAGGCAGAAAAGGGATTTTCCTATGGGACACCAACTGAACTGGAGACGGAAATTGCAAAATTCATTGTAGAAAACGTTCCGAATATCGACCAGATCAGAATGGTTTCATCGGGAACTGAAGCTTGTATGAGTGCGATAAGATTGGCACGCGGTTTTACGAAAAGAGAAAAATTTATAAAATTTGAAGGTTGTTATCATGGACATTCTGATGCATTTTTGATAAAAGCAGGAAGTGGTTTGGCAACTTTTGGCACTCCAAATTCAGCCGGCGTTACAGTTGGAACGGCGAAAGATACTTTGCTGGCAGAATATAATAACATAGAGCAGGTTGAAGATCTATTGAAACATAATGTTGGCGAAATTGCTGCTATAATTGTAGAACCTGTTGGTGGAAATATGGGTTGTGTTTTGCCGGAAAATAATTTTCTGCAAAAATTAAGAACACTCTGCGATAAATACGGAGCTCTTTTAATTTTTGATGAAGTGATGACGGGTTTCAGACTCGCTTTTGGCGGTGCACAAGAACTTTATAATGTAAAAGCAGACATCGTTACGTACGGAAAAATTATTGGTGGTGGGCTTCCAGTTGGAGCTTTTGCGGCGAGAAATGAAATTATGGATTGTTTAGCGCCCAAAGGTTCAGTTTACCAAGCTGGAACTTTAAGCGGGAATCCTCTGGCGATGCGCGCGGGTTTTGAAACTTTGAAATTAATCAAAAAAGACGAAAATTTCTATAAAAATTTAGCTAAAACAACTGAAACTTTAGATTTTGAAATCAGTAAAATTTTAAGCGAAAAGAATATCAAACACAGGATTAACCGAAAAGGTTCTATGATGTCTGTGTTTTTTCATATTTCTTCGGTGTCAAATTTTTCAGAAGCGTCAAATGCAAATCACGCTTTATTTAATAATTTCTTCCATCAATTATTAGCTAATGGCATATATTTGCCACCAAGCGGTTATGAAAGTTGGTTTATCTCTGATGCGATTAAAGAAACGGAAATAGATAAAACGCTAGAAGCAGTTAGAAAATTTGAGTACGCTAATTAAATTAGTTTTTTCACAAAAAAAATCACAAAATTTAAATTTTGTGATTTTATTGTTTAAGATTGAAATCTAAATTCTCGCACGGTCATATTGGTGCGGAAAAAAGCACTCTTCTTTCATCTCAAAAGAACCTTCAATCGCTAAATACGGATTTCTCAATATCTCACGTGCGATAAAAATTAAATCTGCTTTTCCTTCCTGCAAAATTTCTTCTGCTTGCGGTGTTGAAGTAATTAGGCCAACAGCGCCGGTTTTAATTTCAACATCTTTCTTTATTTCCTCACAAAATGGAACCTGATAACCTGGATAAACCGGAATTTTTGCGCCGTGAATATTACCACCGCTGGAAACATCTATTAAATCTACATTTCTTTCTTTTAATATTTTTGAAAGTGCAATGCTTTCATCTAAATCCCAGCCATTTTCAGCGTATTCTGTCGCAGAAATTCTCACAAATAAAGGATGATCTTCATCTAAAATTTCATTTACAGCGTCTACTATTTCTATTAAAAGTCGACTTCTATTTTCTAAACTTCCTCCATATTCGTCAGTTCTTGTATTTGAAAGTGGTGAAAGAAACTGATGAACCAAATAACCATGCGCGGCGTGAATTTCTATAATATCAAAACCCGCGTCCAAAGAACGTTGAGCTGCGATTTTAAATAATTCAACCGTTTCTTTTATTTCTTCTATTGTTAAAGAATGTGGTTTTCGTTCAGATTCTTCGTAAGGAATATCGCTTGCGGAAACCGTTTCCCAACCTTCATTATCTAAAGCCAATTGTTTTCCTTCCCACGCAGAAGCTTTTCGTCCAGCGTGTGCTAACTGAATCGCAGTTTTACTTTTAGAAAAATTTTTGATAAATTTTACGATTCCTGCTAATTTGGCGGCTTGTTCGTCAGTCCAAATTCCCATATCTTTTGGTGAGATTCTACCTTCCGGACAAACTGCGGTCGCCTCGATCATAATTAAGCCAGTTGCACCTTGTGCACGACTTCCATAATGTACGTAATGAAAATCTGTAGCCACTCCATTTTCGGAAGAATACATACACATTGGCGACATTACCCAACGATTGGGAAGTTCTAAATTTCTAAATTTTATTGGAGAATATAACATAATACTATTTTTTTTAATTGCCCTGCAAAACTACAATTACGCGGAGAAACTACTTTTTAATATCGATTAAAAAAATCTATCTTTACGACCCTTAAATTAACTAATGCAAAAAGAAATAAACATTCATTTTGAAGTGATCGAAAATTATCAGGCTTTAAATGATTTAGAACAAAAATTATTTGATGCTGCGATGAACATTAGAAAATCGGCTTATGCGCCTTACTCTGAATTTTTAGTTGGCTGTGCAGTTTTGTTAGAAAACGGCGAAATGTACACCGGAAGTAACCAAGAAAATGCAGCTTATCCGTCTGGATTATGTGCAGAAAGAACAACCATTTTTTGGATCGGTTCAAATTTTCCTGATCAAAAAATTAAGAAATTATTCGTGATCGGTGCACCAAAAACAGCAACTACTTCTACACCAATTCCGCCATGTGGATCTTGTAGACAAAGTATTTTAGAATATGAAGCCAAGCAAAAAGAGCCAATAGAAATTTATTTTGCGTCTCTAGATGGTGAGATTTACAAAACAAAATCTATTCGGGATTTATTACCGTTTTCTTTTGATTCTTCGTTTTTGTAAAAATAATTTATGGATTACAGATCATATTCTCATCCACAAAAATTACTTTAAGGTTTTCTCTAAAACATTGATATTTCCGTCGATTGGTTCTATGATTTTTAAACCTAAAATTTTAGCGATTAAAGGATAAATATTTACGTTTGAAAATTTAGCAATTTCTAGATGTTGCTTGAAAGCAGGACCGAATGCAAAAAAAGTAGCGCGCATTTCTGGCGTCGTTTTAGGATCGTAACCATGTTTCCCAATGGAAGATTTTTTTCCTTTTTCAAGAAAAATATTGGGTGCTTTCGGCTCAAGAAGGATTTGTCCGATTCTATTATAACGGTCGTCTCGCTGGGCAAAATGTAATCTTCGGGGCAATCTTTTATCTAAATAAACTTTGTACTTATCTGTCTGGTTTTTTCTTAATTCACGGAAGACACTTTTCACTTCTGCGGGATTTTTTACAACAATACGCAAAAGCGTTTGAGAATTATAGAAATCAAATCTGGATTTATCCAATAGTATTTCGGGTATTGCGATTGGTTCTCCGCCCGCTACTTTTATCATTCCATGATCTGACAGAAATATAAAATTAACATTTTGTAAACCTAAATCTTTTACTTTCTGTACTAAACCGCCAATTGCAGCATCTATTAAATGAACAGACTTTTCAGTTTCAGGTGAATCTGGACCGAAACCGTGACCTTCATGATCAACTTCGGGGAAATAAAGCGTTATTAAATGTGGTCTTTTATCTTCAGGTAATTTCAACCAGTTGATAACTTTTTCTACTTTATCTTCCGGGGAAAATTTTTCGTGGTAATTGTAATAATAAGTGGGACGCTTTCCGCCAGCATCACTTTCTGAACCCACCCAAAACATTGATGCAGCAAGCATTCCCTGTTTTTCAGCTAGCGTCCAAAGTGGTTGTCCTCCGTACCAACTTCCGTCCCGTACTTTATCTTTGGCACTCATGGAATAAAAATCTTTTCTCTTATAATCATAAAAGAAATTATCAACCAAACCGTGGTGCGAAGGATATAAACCGGTAATTATAGAATAATGATTGGGAAAAGTGATACTTGGGAAACTTGGCATCATTGCTTCGGCTGCTACTCCATTTTCTGAAAGCTTTAATAAATTTACAGCATTGTATTTTTTAGCATAGTCATATCTAAAACCATCCGCAGAAATTAAAATGACGTAAGGTTTTGTTTCTGAAATTTTTGAATTTTCTCTTTGAGGAACAACAATTTGCGCCGTGTCTAACTGTGAGAAAGAGAAATTGAAACTTACTAGTAAAAGTAAGAAAAAGTATTTTTTCATGGTTTTAATTTTGAAGGACAAAAGTAATTAATTTGGGCTGGATGTTGAGTTAAATATCTTAATTTCCCTTATGATTTGCTTCTTTTCCTTAACGAATCCATTTTCTAGATCATTAAAATCTCGAAATAAGAATGACTTTTAAAAAAAATTAAAAGAGAATCTAAACTATCTTTTAGCCCTGATCGCAGTGAAAATCCTTTTTTAATAATTTGAAAAAATTATTAAAAAGATGTTAACAAAGAGCAGGTAAAGTCTTCTAAAAAAAAACAAAAATGTGTTGCTCCTAAATAATAAAATCGCCTTAAAAATTAATATTAAGGCGATTTACTCAATTGTATTTTTAATTTAAGGATTGCCCTTTTCCTCGCAACGTCATTTTAAAAGTGATACTTAATATTAGCGCCACCATAAAAATAAGCTTTGCTTGGTCCTGGATTAATATCCGTTTTTTGACCAGGGTAATTGGAATTGGTATCACTGTCATTTATGCTGTTACCCAAGAACAAAAAAGTGTAATTAATCTGATTCGTAAGGTTGTTTCCCGCAGCATATATGTCAAAATCAAATTTACCAAAGGTCATTTTGTAACCTAATTTCGCGTTGTATTGCGTATATCCTTTTACCAAATTGGTGTTTGCAAAATCTGAATAAACTCCACCTAAATAGCTGAAAGTATTGTTTAAATAAATACCAGCTGTCGTATCAAAATCTAAACCGATTGCCAATTTATTTCTAGGTACACCAACTACTATTTTGTGCGTGTAATCATTTAAAGTACCGGCTAATAGTGTTTTGAAATCAGTGTATTTGAAATCATAATAAGAATAATTCGCAAAAGGACGAATAGTTTTTAAAAAACTGCTATTTTGGGAAAAAACGTAACCTAAACTCGCCTCTAAGCCTTGGTTTCTTTGGTTACCTGTATTTGCGAAATAAGTGTAGGCTGTCCCACCAGAAATACTTGAAAGCTGAGTTAATTTGTCTCTCACATTTATTCTAAAAGCAGAAACCTGGTAATCAAATCTTGTATGACTAAATAAACCTTGTACACTAAAATCCCACATTCTTGCGCGTTCCGGCTGCAGATTGTCATTAGCAATATTCAGCGCACTAATAAATGAACTTGAAGAAGTTGGAGCATTGTACCCTTCGCTATAACTTAAATTGAATATTTGCTCTTTATATACTTTCTGCAGAGCGATGTGCGGCGTATAAACGGTTCCATAATTTTTATTGAAAGAATTGTCTTTGTGACCCACGATTAAACCCGGAACAGCCAACAGATCTTCCCGCTTATATCTGGTATTATTACCGCTAAGTCCTGCAATTAGAGTTAAATCCCATGGTTTGTAAGTTACTTTATCAATCGCAAAAAAAGCAACATTTTGGTTTGTAGTTCTGGCATAAGAAGAGCCCGCAATTGGCGTTACTTCTAAAGGATTTGTAATACTACCTGTAAATCTATAACTGGTACCTAAAGAACGAGAAGTCTGATATTCTGTTCCAAATTCTACATCATTTTTAAAATCTTCGTTAATTTTATTTTTTAAATGAAAAGTAGATCGGAAACCATAATTTGGACTTACACTATTTCCCAACGCTCCAGCAGAAACACTATTTAAATCCAGATTGGAATAGAAAATAGATGTCATATTGCTTAAATTTGATAAAATTTGATAGTTATTCGTAATACTTACTCTGGTAGAAAGTAATTTATTCCCGGAATCTTTTCTAATGTAAGCGGTGTTGCCATTGTCAATTCCTGCATAATAATCTGCATAAGAAATTTGACCGGAAACGCCTTCGTGCGAATAGTTTTGGCTTGCATAAACAGTTAGACTTTCTTTAGGATTTAGTTGAAAATTGCTTAAAAAAGCAAAATCATTTCTCAAACTTGCACCATTTGGTCTATAACCGTCACTTTGTAAATGGCTGTAATTGAACATAACTGAATAATTATCTCCCACCGCGTCTACTTTTGTTGCAGATTGTAGCAAACCAAAAGATCCGCCTGCTACTTTTTCTGACAATGTAACTCCTTTGGTGGTTTCAGGTCTCATATAGAAACGGGCAACGCCGCCTACGCCACCGCCATACATTGTTCCCGCTGGACCTTTTATAACCTCAACACTATTTACCAAAGAAAAATCGATTCCCTCTAAAGTTGTAGTGTTGTCTGCATTGGTAATTGGAATAGAATTTAAATAAAATTTTACCCCCCAGTTATTAAATTTTTGGTCATTTCCATAACCACGAATCACAACTCTTTGTCCACCCAAAGCGGTACGTTTATCCACTTGAACGCCTGCCATCGTGTTTAAACTTTGCTCAATGTAAGCCGAGTTATTTCGATTAAGTTCGTAAATCCCTAAAGTTTCTGTGCTTTGTGCGTGGCGTCTAAATTCTGCGCGCTCATGTTTTAATTTGTTGCGGCCATTAACTTGTACAGTATCAATGGACTGTTCGTTTTGTGCCAAAGTAATTGATGATGCTAAAATAGCACCTAATAGTATTTGTAATTTCATTTATTAGTTTAATAAGTTTAAAAAAAAATTGCGAATATTCTTCATTATAGACAATCATTAACGCATGATCATATTATAATTTTAGAAAATGTGATTATCAAAAAGATATCACCGCTAAAAATCCACTTTAAAAAAATGCGGGTTAATAGCTAGTACGAATATTCTAGACAGAAAACTTTTAAACTTCTGGGGGAATCAGTAATTTTTCAATAAAACCTGAAGTTTTAATTGATGACTGGTAGGATTGAAATTGTGATTTTAAAGAATTATTTTTTTGTAGATGAAAAAATGAAACATTTTGTACTTTGGAAACAGGATTTATTTTAAGTGAATTGGTGTAAAAAGTCTTTGCCTGTGTGTGTCTATAAGCTGAATTTAAGAAAAAATCCTGAATTTTTGTTTCAAGGTTTCCGATTTTTGTTTCCTTTTTATCCTGAAAACAATAGTACATTCTTTTACCTTTTATAATTTCAGTTTTTACTAAATCGTACATTTTACCTTGTAAGGAAAATTCTCTTTCATCTTTCCAATCGGCTTTTTCTAAATCCTTCTGTGAAAATTGTTGCAGATCTTCTTGGTTAATTTCATTCTTAATAATCTTATAATGAATTTCCTTTTTTACTTCATTTTTTAAATAATGAACAATAGGTAAAGTCATAAACGAGAGGCCTATGAAAAATGCAAATATTAAATAGTAGAACTTAAATTTCAATCAAATTATGTTTAAAAAATAGATTTTTAGAACTTTGTCGGAAGTCTAACTTTCGAAAAAACCTGTTTTATTAATCTGCGGCTAAATTAACAATTTTTAACATAAATTGGATAAAAACTTTTTAATCATTCAATATGTTAAACTCTTATTAAACTTCTTATCTAATAATTATAAATATATGACTGCGCATCAGAAATTCTGAATTAAAAAAGAGGTGGAAAAATCCACCTCTTTTTTTTTCATAATACTAATTTAGAATTTTATTTTTTCATTAATTTAAGCGCTTTGTTTCCAATTGAAGTTTTTACCAATACCAGATAAATTCCTTTTTGGAAATTATTAACATTTATATTAATTTTTGCAGCTGCAGACTGGTTTATTGATTTCACTAATTTACCGGAAGCATCATAAATGCCAACTGATATATTACCTTTTAAATTTGAAGGAAGATAAAGATCTGTATCTGTACCTGCTGGGTTTGGTGCAATTAAAATTTCACTTTCTTTTAAAACACTGTCAATAGTTGCAAGGGAACTTGTCGGTACTATTGATTTAATAATCCAACCAAATCTATTTGTATTGGCATCAGAAGTTAAACGTAAACGAACCGCAACTTCATCGCCTAAGGCAAAATTTGCATTACCAGGAAAATTAAGAACTGTGTTTTTAAATTTTGCTTCATTAACTTGTGCTGCAGTTGTCACATTATTCCAATCTGCTGGAAATGATGTTTCATCATAACTTGCCACAGGAATCCAATTTATGAAATCTTTTGATGCTTCTACAACTGCAAAATCATAGCCACCTTCCGTAAATGCCATATGTGTAATGGTTTCTTTCGAATCTGTACCAAGTACAATTGGCGTTCTAAGATAAGTTTGGAAAGTTGTTTGATCTGCATACGGATGTCCTAAATTATTTAAAACTGTATAAGGGAATTTGGCTGCAACATCATCTATTACAAATTTTCCGTTTGTTCCAATATATATATCTGTAGCCACGATTGTTGGCAAATTAACATTTTGTTTACCTGGGTTGAAGTTAATAATCTCAAAATTTGTTGTTGATTTTACGGTCTCATTTGCGCCGCCAGCATATAATCCTGAAACAGAAATTGTATGGCTACCTTCCGCGAGTGCTACTGATGTGAAAGTATAATCTGTATTGGCAGTTGTAGCAGTTATAGTAGAAACATAAACATTGTCTACGTAAACTTTTAAATCCGTAATTTGAGTAGCAAAATAATTAAAAACTGCTTTTGCGCGCATATCATGAATCGCAAACTGTGCTGCATTTTCAATAATTGGCGCTGAAACATACGTTGGTAAAACATAAGTAGATAGCTCAGGAATTGTTGCTGTCCAAACTCCTCTACCGTGAGTTGCAAGGACAACCTGATCATCAACGATTTTCATACTCCATACTGAAACTGGTGGCAAAGCTGTAATTAAATACCAAGATGCACCGCCGTTTGTAGTTTCAAAAAGACCAACGTCCGTTCCAGCCCACAATATATTTTGATCAAAAGGCATTTCTATCACGCTATGAACGGAAACATCTGGAAAACCAGTAGCTGTACCAGTGGTAAATCCAGTTATGTCGGTCCATGTTGCTCCATAATCGCTCGTTTTAACGATTTTTGTTTGACCAGCTAAACTGAAAATTGTGTATGCTTGAGCAGGATTTACACTAGAAGCCGATAGTCCAGAGATTAAAGCAGCACTTGTAATTGGAACAGAACCCGTAGTTTTAGTGAAAGTTGTTCCATTATCTTTGGAAACATTTATTTTATAAGTTGTTCCTGCGCCTGCAGATACAGCAGTACCAGCCCAAATAACATCTGGATTGGCTACCGATACTTTTACCTGTGCACCAGTTGCTGAACCTAACCAATTTCCGTTAGCTGCAGTTGTAAATTTCGATAAAGTCCAGGATAAACCAAAGTCAGGACTTTTCCAGACACCATTTTTTGATACCGTGAATACTGTATCAGGATTATTATTTGCGTTTGCCAATTTAGAATAAAATGGCGAAACATTTGCGCCTACATCTGCATTACTTGCTGCATAAAGCGTTGTATTTTGAACACCGGTTAAAGATGTCGCAAAATTATTATATTGGGAGCCAAATAATAATTTTTGAGTATCTCTGTAATTCCAAAGAACTTCAAAGCCGTCACCACCGTACATTGGAAAATAATCAGATGTTGCAGAAGATGGTGCCGCAATTGTAGCATTAGATCCATTATCCTGTGCACCGGCTATATACGCGTCTACTCCTTTCTTCTTATCTGCTCCATAAAATTGTGTACTATTCAGTCCCTTAGCTTTTGCTTTAAAATCGTTATCAGCAACCCCAGGATCTGTTTTATAATCTGTATACCAAACTCCACCATCATTATTCAATAGCAATCTAAACTGCGCTGGATTGGCTGCATTTATCTGTGCAATGATGCCGTGTTGATCTGGATGAACGTATTGATTTGCTTTACCAGCGGTGTAACCACTTGCAATACTTACAACTTTGTAAGTATTGGCGATCGGATCAACAGTTACTTTTCCAACAGAAACACCTCCAACATAAGCAACGTTTTTATCAGTTGGATGTCCTACTATCGTATTGTCATACCATCCTTGATTACCTAAAATATCTTTACTGTCACTTGCAACATAAGTCAATACTGAGAAAGTGGCTCCTCCATCTGTACTCATGTACATTCCCGAACCAGTTGGCCCCGGAGGCGGTGCAGTACTTAAATAAATTCTGTTATTATCAGCTGGCGAAATCCCAATTTCCATTCTACCAATTCCGTTAGCAGTTGCTACAAAAGTCTGCGTCCAGGTTATACCGCCATCAGTAGATTGTTGAATACCAGAAGCATTAACTGAAGCAAAAATCGTATTATTATCTACACTATATTTTAAATCCTGTGTATTTCCAGTACTGCTTGTTTTAGTCCAAGATATTCCACCGTTTGTACTTCTGTAAATACCAGAAGAGGCACCTACCAATAAGGTATTTTCGTCTGTAGGGCTAACCAAAATTCTTCCCACACTTCCAAAAGATAAAGTATTGTTTAAATAATTCCAAGTGGCACCTGCATCTGAGGATTTCACAACTCCAGAACCTGTAATACCATCAGAATTTTGGAAAGGTTCTCCAGTTCCAGCATAGATTACATTCGCATTAGCGGCAGAAATCGCAACAGTTGTAGTCGCTAAATTGGGAATTGCAAAATCTGTAGTATTACTCCAAGTTAAGCCCGCATTATTAGTTACCCACACGCCGCCTCCGGCTGTGCCATCGTACCATTTATCTGGATTTGCAGGAGAAACAACTAAACCTCGCCCTCTTCCCGGTACATTATCTGGCCCTCTTTCTTTCCACACAACATTAGCTAAAGAATAAGTACCAGTTTTTGATGTTTTAAAGCGAGTTGCTTTTGCCTGTGCTAAAATGGGGCTTGTAATTGCTTTATTGTAAGCTGTTTCTAAATATCCATTTTTATATAACAATGTAGTAGTACCAATCGGCATTGTAATTTGTCTTCGGTATTCAAACATTTCTTCAATACCGGTTTTTTGACCTGCCAATTTACTTTTAATCTTCTGTTCTCTCTTGTCTGCAGCATCTCTAAACATGTTTTCTCCAGGTTTAGAAAGCGTCATCAAAAATTCTTTTCTCACCTCAGCTTGCTTATCATTATCGGCTAGATTTTTAAAAATATTTTTAAAATCTGATTTTTCCTCTCTTGAATGTTCTGCAATTTTAGTGGTTTGAGTGTCATCATCCCCTTCCCCTTCTTCTTCGGAAGAGTTGGAAATATTCATGGCCTGACCATTTGCAATCATCTTTGTCTCTTTTTCTATCGGAACAAGCTTACGGTTGCTTTTCGAGTAAGAATTGTTTAAATGCTGGCAGCCATTTAACAGTGTCAATGAGCTCGCAATAACCAATCCGTGGATCAAGTAGTTCTTTCTCACAATATTATTATTTTATATTTATTAAAATTTCAGCTATTTTAAATGGCTCTCCTACTACATCGTTTTTCGGTATCATTTCAGTGTAGGGAATAATCGCTAAAGTATGATCATCCTTCCAAAATATTTTTTCGGCAGCAATCTGCTCGGTAGTTTTCAGTATTTTATTTGTCTTGTTATCAGTAACATAATATGTAAAAAGCTTTACAGGAGAATTACTATTCTTCTCAATTTTATAATATAAGGTGTAAGAATTATCACTGTTAGCCAATTTTGAAAAAGCACTTTTCTGATTTACCATTTCATTTGTTTTTTTAATTGCAATAGATTTACTAGCACTTGTTTTGCATGAAATGATTGATAAGGCTAGTAACAGCAGGTATTTCATACTTAATATATTATAATTGTTTATTAAAATAATTTTTAGATAAAGATACTAAAGTGAAATACCATTAATAAAATTTACATTGACTTTATAAAACAAATAATCCCAATGAATTAAGGGATTGTTAAATGTAAATTAGATAATTTACGATACGATCAAAAATTAAAGATAATTTAAAATAAATTTTGATTAATATTGAAAAAAATTATTTAAGCTTTTAATTAGGAAGTGCTTCTCTAAAAATATCCGAGTCTCTTTCACTGATATTTTTCACGGGAATAATGTGTATTATTTTAGAGTTAAGCAAAATATATTCTAAACTTACTGCACTAATCCCATCTGTTTTTATTTTATTTTCAACTGTTTTACCAGTATCCATATTTAACTGTGGCTCATGATAAACAGATGAAACAGATGCTGAAATAAAAATTGAATCTTTTTTAATATCAGTTTTCAAAGGATAGCTATTTTTACCAATCTTGAGACTAGTAAACTTAAAAGTTTGATTTTGATTATTTTTTAAAATAAAATAAAAACTGGTTCCTTTTACACCTTCTCTGCCTCCAAACCAAGTCGATTTTTCAGCAGAGATGATAGTAAAATCTTTGTTAATCTTATCCATATTTTTTGCAGAACTACAAGAAAGTAGAAGTGCAGAAAGTATAAATATTAGATTAGAATTTATCATTTATTCTATAAGTAATGCAGAAGTAAAAACTAAATTTGAACCGCTTGCCGCTTTTAAAACGTAATAT
The DNA here is from genome assembly GCF_052976925.2 of Halpernia sp. GG3. Classification (NCBI taxonomy): domain Bacteria; kingdom Pseudomonadati; phylum Bacteroidota; class Flavobacteriia; order Flavobacteriales; family Weeksellaceae; genus Halpernia; species Halpernia sp. GG3. The sequence goes on along the minus strand of NZ_JBRIIR020000014.1, from coordinate 237,259 downwards.
CCTTTGACTAAAGTTGTTTGAAATTCTTCATCTGAAGCAACATTATCTTTTGTAAAAACTAATCTGCCAGACGCATCATAGATTGAAATAGTTACATTTTTATATTTTAAGTTATCATATTTTAAATGTAAATTTCCCTGGGATGGATTTGGGTAAACTCTGTTAAAACTATTTGTTACCGTTTCAGAGGTTGCTAGATTTAGTCCTGGTGCAGTCGTCCAGGCACCACGACCATATGTTGATGCTAAAATAGTAGTTGCACCTCTAACTACTGTTCTATAATCGAAACTTGTAACTCTTACATTTCCCATATCCCCGGAATATTGTGCCCAAGTTGGATTAGCAGCCATGAAATTTGCAGTTCCCCAAACGCCCATTTCTGTTCCAAGTATAACTTCTGAGGTATTCTCTGGGTTCATTAGCACAGCTCTCACAGGCATATCAGGTAAATTTCCTTCTTTATTAGACCATGTCGCACCTGCATCATTAGAATAAAAAACATTTATTGTAGAGGCACCATAATTTTCTATAGAAACAACAATTTGACTTTCTGAAGTGCCAAAACCAATATCTGAAATAGTACCTACAAATGGCGTAACTAATAAGGTAGATGCAGGTGAAGCAGTATCTGCATTGGTAACTTTATATATTTTACCCAAATTAGTACCTACAAATAAAGTAGATGAAGCAGTTGTAAAAGGTGATACTTTTAAGGCAGAAACTTCTTCGCCCGAATCTGGTGTACCTACAGAAATTTGTGTAGCGATCAGAGATTGTGGACCGGTAGAAAGTAAACCCGTCACTTTATTAATTGTTAAACCTACTCTGTAAGAATAAAAAATATCTTTATTTCTGTCTACTGTCATCTCGTTAATAAAATGACCTAAAGCTCTATCTGTGCTGGAAGATAAAAGGTAATTATATGAATTATTATCTGGTACAGATTGAATAGAATGATTGTTATAAACATAACTACTCAAAATATACTTTGCTTGGTCATCATATTGGGTAAAAGCACCATCACCACCTGTGTATTGAAATGCTCCATAAAAATTATTTGCTGAAGGCGCCCCAGTAAGTGCTTGAGTTCCGTTATCTTGTGCACCTGCAATAAATTCTTCGTTTGCAGGATTCGCAGTTGGATTTAAGGTTGCGTGATAAAATTGAGTCACATTATATCTTGCATTTTGAACAGAAATTCCTCCGATTACCGATATATTATTTTTATTGGCGATGAAATAAATCCCTCCATCATTACCAGATAACATTTGACTTGAATTTTTTGGATTGAAAATTAAAACATGCTGATCGGCATGCACTGTTGATACAGATAAATTTGCTAAATTATTATTATTAGACCATTTTGAAATCTGTTGCCAAGTTGCTGCACCGTCTGTACTTTTAAATAAATCTATGCCACCCGTGTATATTATGTCATCGTTTGCAGGATCGGTGATGATAAATAAATCATAAAAACTTTGGCCACGTGTAAAATCATTAGTTGGAATCCCCGTGTCAGCATCTTTCGGAAGTGAAATTACTGGGGTTGAATCATTAGTTGCTAACCAACTATTGCCACCGTCAAGAGTTTTTAAAATGCGCACTGGCTCACTGGAACCACTTCCCTGCATTACTATATAGGCTTTTAATGGATTCAACTTTGATAAGCCAAAATTCACACGGCTCGATACAAGTCCAGAGTTGTAAATATTTGTGAATGTAATACCATCTGTGGAACGAAAAATTTTCCCACCAGAGGGAACGTTTGAAAATCTTGAGGTTCTCGTAGAAAGCCAAATAGAATTATCTGAACCAATTTCGATCTGCTGAACAGAGTGCCCAATACTCCCAGATGCTTCAAAATTTGTATTTCTGGTAAATGTTGCACCTCCATCAGTAGATTTATATAATCCGGCTTCATAAAGACCGCTGAATCCGTCATTAAAGTTGCGACCCACGTAGCCACCACTGACACCTGCATAAATTTCAGAAACACCTTTAAAACTTCTTACTTTAATATCATTGATATAAAAATTGCCATTCCTTATTGATCCCGTATAAGTGATGGGAATTGTGAAAATATTTGACCAAGTTGTTCCTCCATCTGCAGATTTCCAAATACCTGAACCTATTGCGTCACCTGTCTCGCACTCACCTGTTCCTACATATATTATTTGCGTATTATTGGGATCATAAGTTATACTGGAAATAGATGTATTTGACCAAAATTGACTTAATGGTTTCCATTCACTACCTGGATTTGTAATATCTTGATTTACCCAAAGCCCACCAGAAACAGCACCTGCAAAAACTCTTTTGCCTGTAGCATCATTTGGATCAAACATAAATGCTCTGGTTCTTCCGCCAACCGAATACGGCCCGCGCTCAACCCAAGGTTGATTTATAATCGTTCTGCCATTTATATTCCCGCTAGAACTATTGCCAAGTAAATTTAGAGCAGTTCGTGGTGCATATTTACCTGCATTCAGATCTTGTCGAATGTTTAACAAAGAGGAAAAATGGGTAGTTCCAGTTTCGGGATCTATTGTATTTTTAAAATCTTGTTCGTTATACTCATTTGGAGGTATGCCTGCATTTTTATTTATCGCATGTTGTTTTTTTGCAGCAATTTCTAATTTCTCATATTGATTTTGCAATACTTTTCTTCTACTTGCAATTTCACTATTCTGCCCAAAAGTGCCTATAAATACTAATAAAATTATACTAGAAAATAATTTACTTATCATATTTTTTATTTTTTGCTAAGTTATAAATTAATATCGTTATTGATAGTCAAAATTATGTAAAAATCTAATCTGTACGAGCGTATTATTATTAGATTTACAAGGTTAACTTTAAGCAAACTACGACATTTATTATTATTTAGATTCTCAAAATATCAAAGTAATTTTATATTTAATTTTTAGATGATAAGTCAGTGAAATAAAATTTTAATCTCAGACGTAATTTTTGCAGAACCGCACGAAAGTAGAAATGTGCAAAAAATTAATCTGAGATTATTATTAATCATTTAGTTGATAAGTAAAGATGAGCTCAGTACTTTTTCTGTTCCACTCATTGCTTTTAAAACGTAAAATCCTTTAATTAGATTTGTTTGAAATTCTTGGTCAGAAGAAACGTTGATTTTTGTGAAGACTAATTTTCCAGATGCATCAAAGATAGTTACTGTTAAATTTTTATACTTCACATTATCATATTTTACGTGTAAAATACCATTAGAAGGATTAGGATAAATTTTAACTGAGCTGTTAGAAATAACGTTCGAGGTTGATAATGCATCGCCAATTGTATTTGTCCAGGCACCTCGCCCATAGGTTGAAGCTAAAACTGTAAAGGTTGAAGGTCTGTAATCTAAATCCGTTACGCGCACATTTCCCATATCTCCTGCATATTGTGCCCAAGTTGGCGAAGGATCCATAAAATTAGCAGTACCCCAAACTCCCAACTCAGTTCCGATGATAACTTCAGAGATTTGTAATGGATTCATCAAAATACTTCTTACTGGCATATCTGGTAAATTCCCTTCTTTATTTTTCCAACTTACACCAGCATCATCAGAATAAAAAACGTTTACAGTGGTTGCTCCGTAATTGGAAATCGTTACTAAAATTTGACTTTCTGAAATGCCAAATTCGATATCAGATATAGTTCCTACAAAATTTGTAACAAATACAGTAGAGGTTGGAGTACTAGTATCTGCATTAATAATCTTATAAAGTTTACCTAAATTAGAACCTACAAACAATGTAGAACTCGCCGTCGTGAAAGGCGAAACTTTTAAAGCAGAAACTTGTTCAGTCGCCGCCGGAGTTCCCGCGGAAATAGTTGTCTGGACTAATGTCTGTGGACCAGAGCTTAGCAATCCCGTTACTTTATTTATGGATAGACCGGCGCGGTATGAATAAAAAATATCTAAATTTCTATCTACCGTCATTTCGTTTATAAAATGACCTAAACCTCTGTCCGCCGAGATAATAAGATTAACATTACTAGTTCCTGCAGGGATAGACTGCAAATAATGCGTATTATAAACATAGCTACTTATTATATACTGCGCGTTATCATCATATTCCGTAAAGGCACCATCACCCCCTGTATAATTAGAAGTATTGTAAAAATTATTCGTTTGAGGGACACCAGCAAATTTCTGCGTTCCGTTGTCTTGTGCACCAGCAATAAACTCTTCTGAGCCGGACGTTTTAGTAGGGTTTAAAGTTGCACGGTAATACTGAGTTACATTATAGCGGTTATTTCTACTATTAAAACCTGTTGCAGTTGCTATATTGGCTTTATCTGACACAAAATAAATACCTCCATCATTTCCAGAGAGCATTTGATTTTGATTTTGGATATTAAATACTAAAGAATGTTGATCCGCATGTACTGTGGATATTGGTAAAGCGGCTAAACCATAATTATTAGACCATTTTGATATTTGTGACCAATTTGCGGCGCCATCTGTACTTTTAAATAAATCTATACCCCCAGTATAAACGATGTTATCATCAGTTGGATCTGCAAGAATTATTAAATCATAAAAAGATTGTCCGCGGGTAAAATCATTTGCAGGAATTCCTCCATATCCAATCGCAGGTTGTGGAATATCAGCATCTACTGGAAGAGTTATTGATGGTGTAGAATCATTAGTTGATTGCCAAGTACTACCACCGTTTATAGTTTTTAAAATTCTAACAGGTTCTGTACTCGCGTCTGCTCCCTGCATTAATACATAAGCTTTTAAAGGATTTGTTTTAGACAAAGAAAAATTTACTCTACTGTTTAGAAGTGATGAATTATAAATATTTGTAAAAGTTACACCGTCAGTTGAACGGAAAATTTTACCACCAGAGGGAACTACGTTTCCAAATCTCGAAATTCTTGTAGATATCCAAACTGAATTATCTGCTGCAATTTCGATCTGTTGTATAGAATGTCCTATATTTGTTCCACCATTACTGTACGCTTCAAAACTTGTATTTCTCGTAAATGTCGCACCTCCATCAGTTGACTTGTAAAGACCTGCTTCATACAGACCGTTAAATGAACCAGCATTATAGCCACCACTAACACCCGCGTAAATTTCTGATACACCGGCATTGTTCCTAACTTTAATATCATTAATATAAAAATTACCTCTTCTCGTAGTACCAAGGTAAGTGACTGGAACCGTAAAAATATTTGTAAAAGTAGTTCCACCATCAGTAGTTTTCCAAATTCCGGAACCACTATTATCGTTTGTTTCTGTCTCACCAGTTCCAACGTAAAACACTAGGGGATTATTTGGATCAAAGGCAATACTTACTACAGAAGTATTTGCCCAAAACTGACTTAAAGGTTTCCATTCGCTAGCAGAATTCGAGATGTCTTGGTTAACCCAAAGTCCGCCCGAAACCCCACCCGCAAAAACTCTTTTGCCTGTCGGATCATTTGGATCAAATCCCATTGCCCGGGTTCTGCCACCAACTGCATAAGGCCCTCTTTCAGTCCACGTTTGATTAATTATCGTTTTCCCATTAACGTTGGATGTTGTACCACCAAGAAAACTTAAAGCTGTTTTAGGTGCAAATTTTCCTGCGTTTAAATCCTTTCTTAATTTAATTAAAGACGAGAAAGCAGGCATTCCTGTTGTAGGGTCCAAAGTGTTCTTGAAGTCCTGCTCATTGTAAGCATTAGGCGGAATACCGGCGGCTTCTAATTTTACATGTTCTTTCTTAAGAGATTTTTCTAATTTTAAATATTGTTTCTGCAATAATTTTCTTTTCGTTGCTGTTTCATTATTCTGTGCAAAAGCTCCGCTACAAATAATAAAAAAAACTCCGCATATAAATTTATTCATCATATTATTAATTTTTGCTAAGCTATATATAATTTTTATTATTTTAAAAAAAAATTGCGTGCTCATAACAGTTTTCTTAATTATGCTTCACACGTATTTAAAAATTGATTGCAATAAAGCGAGGTTCTTGTGCTTACCCTAAAATTGTATATCATCTAAATCATCTTACTTTCAAAAATTAAACTGATCCGGAAACCTAGCCGCGATGGAAGCGATATCCTTTTTTTAGCGAGAGCGAAGCGAGCGCTAAAAAAAGATAAAGCGGACAGCGGGACGAGACTTCACAAAAAACAAGACTGTGAAGCTCCTGACTTTAAAATTTTAAATAAAAAAAATGCCACCGCAAAAGCGATGGCATTTTAGAATAATATTGTGAAAAATATTAAGCTTGTACGTTGTTATTTTGACCAACTACGAATGGCTCCAATTCTTTGATCTCACCGAATTGTTGCTCATAGCTTGTAATATTTTGCTGTAAAGCTGCCATTACTCTTTTTGCGTGTAAAGGCGCAAGAATAATTCTTGATCTTACATTAGCCTGCTGAACTCCTGGCATTAATTGAATAAAATCTACAACGAATTCTGAAGGAGAATGATTTACTAAAGCCAAGTTGCAATAAGCACCTTGGGCTACTATTTCATTTAGATTAATATTAATGTTATTTGGATCTTGGTTGTCGTTTTGATTAATGTCCATTATTTTTTTATTTTTAAATTATTAATTTATTTGAAAAGGTTTGATTCTGTTTGAAAAGTTTGGATAATACTAAACCTTTCAAACAATTTCAAACTACTCTTAATTTAGTTTAGGTCTTCAAATTCTTTGTTAGAACCAACGATCACGTTTTGGTAAACTGCTAAACCAGTTCCGGCAGGAATTCTGTGACCAACGATCACGTTTTCCTTAAGACCAGTTAAGTAATCAATTTTCCCAGAAACTGCTGCTTCGTTAAGAACTTTCGTTGTTTCCTGAAAAGAGGCTGCAGACATAAAAGATTTCGTCTGTAATGCTGCTCTTGTAATACCTTGTAATACTGGCGTTGCAGTTGCAGATAATGCTTCACGCACTTCTACTAAAGCCTGATCTTCACGTTTCAATTTAGAATTTTCATCTCTTAATTCTTTAGTGGTAATCATTTGACCAGGTTTAAATTCTTTCGAATCTCCGGCTTCCACAACTACTTTAAGACCGAAAACACGGTTGTTTTCTAGTAAGAAATCAAATTTATGTTCTAAAGCATTTTCTAAGAATTGAGTGTCTCCACCGTCAACTACAGCAACTTTAGTCATCATTTGGCGAACGATAATTTCAAAATGTTTATCATCGATTTTCACGCCTTGAAGTCTGTAAACCTCCTGAATTTCATTAACCAAATATTCCTGAACGGCAGTTGGTCCTTTAATTTTCAAGATATCGTCCGGCGTTACAGAACCATTGGATAATGGAACTCCAGCGCGTACAAAGTCATTTTCCTGAACTAAGATCTGATTTGATAATTTTACCAAATATTTTCTGATCTCGCCAGTTTTTGCTTCAACGATCAACTCACGGTTACCTCTTTTGATCTTACCGTAAGAAACTACACCGTCAATCTCCGTAACAACTGCAGGATTTGAAGGATTTCTCGCTTCAAATAATTCAGTTACACGTGGAAGACCACCGGTAATATCCCCAGATTTTGCAGATTTACGAGGGATCTTGATCATGACTTTACCAGACTTGATCTTTTCACCATCGTTTACCATAATGTGGGCACCAACTGGAAGGTTATAGGCTTTGATCTCTTCACCTTTGCCATCCATAACTTTCAATGTTGGAACGGCTTTTTTGTTACGAGATTCAGAAATTACTTTCTCCTCGAAACCAGTTTGCTCATCAATCTCCAATTGGAAAGAAATACCTTGTATAATATCTTCATATTCTACTTTACCAGCACTTTCCGCAATAATTACCGCGTTATACGGATCCCATCTAGCGATAAGATCTCCCTTTTTCACTTTATCTCCTGGTTTTACAGATAAGATTGATCCATAAGGAACGTTGGCAACCATTATTGGCGTTCTCAATTCATTATCAGTTACTAATCTAAATTCAGTTGAACGCGATACCAAAACTTCCGCTTTTTTACCGTTTTCATCCTCAGAAGTTACCGTTCTTACCTCGTCCATTTCTACGATACCGTCACGTCTTGCAACAATCGAAGGATTTTCAGTAATATTACTTGCAGTTCCCCCTTGGTGGAAAGTTCTCAACGTTAACTGAGTTCCAGGCTCACCAATGGATTGCGCAGCAATTACACCAACCGCTTCACCCATATGAATAGGTTTTCCAGTGGCTAAGTTTCTACCATAACATTTAGCACAAATACCTTTTGCTGTTTCACAAGTTAGTGGTGAGCGTACTTCTACGGTCTCAATACCTGCGGCTTCAACTGCTTTGGCTAAAGTTTCGTTGATAATTTCGTCTGCATGAACCATCAGTTCATCTGTTTCTGGATCGTAAATATCATGTAATGAAACACGACCTAAAATTCTCTCAGATATTCTCTCTACGATGTCATCATTTTTCTTCAATGCAGCGATTTCAGTACCTCTTAAAGTACCACAATCTTGCTCAGTAATAATTACATCCTGTGCAACATCTACCAATCTTCTTGTTAAATATCCAGCATCGGCTGTCTTCAATGCGGTATCTGCAAGACCTTTACGCGCACCGTGCGTAGAAATAAAGTATTCCAAAATTGATAAACCTTCCTTAAAGTTGGCTACAATTGGATTTTCAATAATCTCTGCACCACCAGCACCAGCTTTTTGAGGTTTTGCCATCAATCCACGCATTCCTGAAAGCTGACGAATCTGCTCTTTGGAACCACGTGCACCAGAATCTAGCATCATATATACAGAATTAAATCCACCTTGGTCGACTTTCATTCTACTCATGATCATTTCCGTTAAACCTGCATTGGTATTGGTCCAAACGTCAATTACTTGGTTGTAACGTTCTGTATCTGTAATTAAACCCATGTTATAATTGGCTTTAATTTCATCAACATTTTCTACCGCAGTAGTGATCATTTTTTTCTTTTCTTCAGGGATCACAATGTCACCTAAACTAAAAGATAGACCGCCTTTAAATGCATTAGCATACCCCAAATCTTTCATAGCATCCAAGAATACTACAGTTGTTGGGAAATCAGTATCATCTAAGATTCTACCAATAATATTTCTTAAAGATCTCTTAGTTAAAAGTTCATTAATAAAACCTACACTTTTTGGTACAATTTGATTAAACAAAATACGACCAACAACAGTTTCAGTTAATTTAACAACTAATTCGCCATCAACTTTAACAGGAACTCTACATCTAACTTTTGCATTTAAGGAAACCTGTCCTTCTGCATAAGCGATCTCAACTTCTTCCGGCGAATAAAAAGCAAGACCTTCGCCTTTTACTTTCATGTCTTCAGTAGAAGATAATTCTTTAGTCATAAAATATAGACCCAAAACCATATCCTGAGAAGGAACGGTAATTGGGGAACCATTTGCTGGATTCAAAATATTCTGAGAACCTAACATTAACAATTGTGCTTCCAAAATTGCTTCTGGACCCAAAGGTAAATGTACCGCCATTTGATCACCGTCAAAATCCGCATTAAATGCCGTCGTAACCAAAGGGTGCAACTGAATCGCTTTTCCTTCAATCATTTTTGGCTGAAACGCCTGGATTCCTAATCTGTGTAAAGTGGGTGCTCTGTTTAATAATACTGGATGGCCTTTTAACACACCTTCTAAAATATCATAAACTACAGGTTCTTTTCTATCAATGATTCTTTTTGCAGATTTTACAGTTTTTACGATCCCTCTTTCAATTAGTTTTCTAATTACAAATGGTTTGTAAAGTTCTGCCGCCATATCTTTTGGAATTCCACATTCGTGAAGTTTCAAGTTTGGCCCTACAACAATTACGGAACGCGCTGAATAATCCACACGTTTTCCTAATAAATTCTGACGGAAACGACCTTGTTTACCTTTCAATGAATCTGAAAGTGATTTCAATGGTCTGTTAGATTCAGATTTTACAGCAGAAGATTTTCTTGTATTATCGAATAATGAATCTACAGATTCCTGAAGCATTCTTTTTTCATTTCTTAAGATCACTTCTGGTGCTTTGATTTCCAACAATCTTTTTAGACGGTTGTTTCTGATAATTACTCTACGGTAAAGATCATTTAAATCAGACGTTGCAAAACGACCACCATCTAATGGCACTAAAGGTCTTAATTCTGGTGGAATTACTGGCAAAACGCGCATAATCATCCACTCTGCTTTATTGATCATTCTGGTGTTTGCACCTCTTAAGGCTTCAACAACATTTAGTCTTTTAAGTGCTTCAGTTCTTCTTTGTTTTGAAGATTCATTGTGCGCTTTGTGACGTAGATCAAAAGAAAGAGAATCAAGATCTATTCTTCTTAATAATTCTTCAACTGCTTCCGCACCCATTTTGGCAAGGAATTTATTTGGATCATGATCATCAAGATATTGATTTTCCTGAGGAAGTGTTTCTAGAATATCTAAATATTCTTCTTCAGTTAAAAATTGTTTATCCTCGAAATCTGAACCATCGGCTTGTTTTGCAATACCTTGCTGAATTACGACATATCTTTCGTAATAGATGATCATATCTAATTTCTTAGACGGTAAACCTAAAAGATAGCCGATTTTATTTGGCAAAGAGCGGAAATACCAGATGTGCGCCACAGGAACCACCAAACTGATGTGCCCAATGCGCTCTCTACGTACTTTTTTTTCCGTAACCTCTACACCACAACGGTCACAAACGATTCCTTTGTAACGGATTCTCTTATATTTTCCACAAGCACATTCATAATCCTTTACAGGACCAAAAATTTTCTCACAGAAGAGACCGTCTCTTTCAGGTTTGTGCGTTCTATAGTTGATCGTTTCTGGTTTTAAAACTTCACCACGAGAATCCTGTAAAATAGATTCCGGAGAAGCCAAACCAATACTGATTTTACTAAAATTACTTGTTTTATTTTTATTTGACATTTTTTATTTTTAAAGATTAAGAGAGTCTAGAGTCAAGAACCAAGACTTCAAATTTTGTGTCTTGATCCTTGTTTCTTGTTTCTATTTATTCCTCAAGTCTCACATCCAGTCCAAGACCTTGTAACTCATGAAGTAATACGTTGAAAGATTCCGGAATACCAGGTTCTGGCATTGCTTCACCTTTTGCGATGGCTTCGTAAGTTTTTGCTCTACCAATCACGTCATCAGACTTCACAGTTAAGATTTCTCTTAAAATGTTTGAAGCACCAAATGCTTCTAAAGCCCAAACTTCCATCTCACCAAATCTTTGTCCACCAAACTGCGCTTTACCACCTAAAGGTTGCTGCGTAATTAATGAATAAGGTCCTATTGAACGTGCGTGCATTTTATCATCTACCATGTGTCCTAATTTCAACATGTAAATGATACCAACTGTTGCCGGTTGCGCGAATCTTTCACCTGTACCACCATCATAAAGATACGTACTACCAAATTCTGGAACGCCTGCTTTCTTAGTATATTCAGTAATTTGGTCAATATTTGCACCATCAAAAATTGGTGTTGCGAATTTTAAACCTAATTCTTTACCAGCCCAGCCAAGAACCGTTTCATAAATCTGACCGATGTTCATACGAGATGGCACACCAAGTGGATTTAAAACGATATCAACCGTAGTTCCGTCTTCTAAGAATGGCATATCTTCTTCACGTACAATACGGGAAACAATTCCTTTATTACCGTGACGACCCGCCATTTTATCACCAACATTTAACTTACGTTTTTTAGCGATATAAACTTTAGCCAGTTTCATGATACCTGCTGGTAACTCATCACCAATGGAAATCGCAAATTTCTCGCGGTTTTTCACACCTTGTAATTCGTTATATTTAATCTTATAGTTATGGATTAATTTTACAATTAACTCATTTCTATCTTGATCAACAGTCCAGTTTGCACCACTGATATTAACATAATCTTCAACACTTGAAAGTAATTTCTGTGTGAATTTTACACCTTTACCAAGAACTTCTTCATCTAAATCATTAGTCACACCCTGGGACGTTTTACCGCTTACCAAAACGTTTAATTTCTCTAGTAAAATATTTCTTAAATCATCGTTTTTCGATTTGAACGAATTTTCGATTTCTTCAAGTTTTAATTTTTCTTCAGATCTTTTCTTTTTGTCTTTAATGTTTCGTGCGAATAATTTTTTGTTAATTACCACACCACGAAGTGAAGAATCTGCTTTTAAAGAAGCATCTTTTACATCACCTGCTTTATCACCAAAGATGGCACGAAGTAATTTTTCTTCCGGCGTAGGATCAGATTCACCTTTTGGTGTAATTTTTCCAATTAAAATATCACCAGGTTTTACATCTGCGCCAATACGGATCATACCGTTTTCATCTAAATCTTTGGTCGCTTCTTCAGAGACGTTAGGAATATCAGAAGTTAATTCTTCCATACCCAATTTCGTATCTCTCACTTCCAAAGAATATTCATCTATGTGGATTGAAGTAAACCAATCCTCACGAACTACTCTTTCGTTGATTACAATTGCATCCTCAAAATTATATCCTTTCCAAGGCATGAAGGCAACTTTTAGGTTTCTACCTAAGGCCAACTCACCTTTTTCAGTGGCATAACCATCACAAAGAACCTGTCCTTCTACTACTTTATCACCTACTCTTACATTTGGTCTTAAAGTAATGGTTGTTCCCTGATTCGTTTTACGGAATTTTGTTAATTTATAAGATTTCACAGAAGTATCAAAACTTACAAGATCCTGATTTTCTGTAGTTTCATAATTGATGACAATTTTATCAGCATCTACATATTCTACGGTTCCATTTCCTTCCGCATTGATCAAAATTCTAGAATCTTTTGCAACTTGTTGCTCAAGACCAGTTCCAACGATCGGTGCTTCTGGTTTTAATAAAGGAACGGCTTGACGCATCATGTTTGATCCCATCAAGGCTCTATTCGCATCATCGTGTTCCAAGAAAGTAATTAACGAAGCAGAAATACCAGAAATCTGGTTTGGTGCAACATCAATTAAATCAACTTGTTGAGGCTCAACAACTGGATAATCACCATCTAAACGTGCAATAACACGGTCAGTAGAAATAGTTCCGTCATCTTTCATTTCAACATTCGCCTGCGCAATTACTTTATCTTCTTCATCTTCTGCATTTAAGAAAATCGGTGTTGAATTTAAATCAACTTTACCGTTAGTTACTTTTCTATAAGGCGTTTCAATGAAACCAAGATTGTTAATTTTCGCATAAATACCAAGAGAAGAGATCAAACCAATGTTTGGTCCCTCTGGCGTTTCAATCGGACAAATTCTTCCGTAGTGTGTATGGTGAACGTCACGTACTTCAAAACCTGCTCTTTCACGGGAAAGTCCACCAGGTCCCAGTGCAGAAAGTCTTCTTTTGTGCGTAATTTCAGAAAGTGGATTGGTTTGATCCATAAACTGAGACAACTGATTCGTTCCAAAGAAGGAATTAATTACAGAAGTCAACGTTTTAGCATTAACTAAATCCGTCGGTGTAAATATTTCATTATCCCGAACGTTCATTCTCTCTTTAATAGTACGTGCAATTCTTGATAAACCAACACCAAACTGACCAGAAAGTTGCTCACCAACAGTTTTAATTCTTCTGTTTGATAAGTGATCAATATCATCAACTTCTGCTTTAGAATTAACCAACTGAATTAAATATCTTACAATTGCAATGATATCATCTTTGGTTAAAACTTGTTTGTCTTCAGCGATTTTTAGATTTAATTTTTTATTTAATCTATAACGGCCCACTTCACCTAAAGAGTAACGCTGCTCGGAGAAAAATAATTTTTCAATAATTCCTCTTGCTGTTTCCTCATCGGGTGGATCTGCGTTTCTTAATTGTCTATAAATATATTCAACGGCTTCTTTTTCAGAATTCGTTGGATCTTTTTGTAAGGTATTTTGAATGATAGAAAACTCATTAGAATTTTCTTTGTGAATCAAAATAGTTTTCACACCAGAATCTAAAATTAGATCTAAATGTTCTTTGTCTAAAATAGTTTCACAGTAAGAAAAAATAATTTCATTTCTTTCGATTGAAACTACTTCACCAGTGTCTTCATCAACGAAATCTTCAAACCAAGTGTTTAAAACTCTCGCTGCCAAAGTTCTACCTTCTACTTTTTTCAAAGCTGCTTTAGAAACTTTCACTTCTTCTGCAAGGTCAAAAATCTGAAGAATATCTTTATCAGATTCGTAGCCGATTGCTCTTAACAAAGTTGTTAAAGGTAATTTTTTCTTTCTATCAATATACGCATACATTACGTTGTTGATATCCGTTGTAAATTCCATCCAAGATCCTTTAAAAGGAATAATACGGGAATAATACAATTTTGTACCATTTGCGTGGTAAGTCTGTCCGAAGAAAACACCAGGAGATCTGTGTAATTGCGTTACAATAACGCGTTCTGCCCCATTGATGATAAACGAACCGGAAGGCGTCATATAAGGAACAGGTCCTAAATAAACATCTTGCACAACGGTTTGAAAATCTTCATGTTCTGGATCGGTACAGTATAATTTTAATCGTGCTTTTAAAGGCACATTGTAGGTTAAACCTCTTTCTACACATTCGTCAATTGAATAACGTGGAGAATCTACCAGATAATCTAAAAATTCTAAAACGAAATTGTTTCGAGAATCGGTAATTGGGAAATTTTCTTCAAAGGTTTTGTACAAAGATTCGTTCATTCTTTGCTCTGGAAGGGTATCCAGTTGGAAAAATTCTTTGAAGGACTGGATCTGAATGTCCAAAAAGTCAGGTGTTTCAATTTTTCCTTTCGCTGTAGAAAAATTAATCCTTTCGGTTCCCTGAGTTTGAGTGACTGCTTTAGATTTACTCATAAAATTTTTAAGAAGGGTTAAAAAATATTTTGATTTAAAAAATATCAGGGTTTAGACGAAAAGATAATAGACTGAGAGATTATAGATTTAAAAATTCGTTTAAAAGAATTGAATGGTGTTTGAAGCCCGAATACTTTTTGTGAGCAATGTTCTAAAGTCTTTTTGTGTAATGATTAGTCATTAATCTGAGCCCCAACTGATCACCGGCATATGTTTCACGGAGTAATGTAAAATATTTTTCTGAATTAGGCTTTTAAATAGATTTATCTCTCAAAATCCACAAAAGCCTTTTAATTAATTATAAAAAGTCATTATTGATTTTGGATAATTAAGATATGTATAGGCTTTAAAACAGAAGTGAAAAAGTAGATATTTAAATGTTAAATTCAAAAATATTAGTAATAATTTTATGTTTTTAATAATTATTTTACTGTAGATTTATAATGTACAGTATATACTTAATTTTTATTCTTCCCAAAACAGAAGTCGCATAAATTTATTTTATGAAATACCCTTAAAGAGATGAAGATAAGGCTTTAGAGATCGTAGTTTATTTGATGCTTATGACTCCCTTCCTTGGAGGCGAAAAATTGCGATATTAGTTTAACTAGAAAATTTTCAGTGGTTTTTCTAGAAGAACTTTACTAGTTTAAAGTTCTTTCTTTTTTAATAATCTAAAAATTGCCATTGAAAAAAGCTAAATATTTTAATACAATTTTCGCAAGGGTTTTTAATCACTTAAAAGCAGTAATTTTTAATGACTAATTAAAGACTTTGATTTTAGTTGGCGTAAAAATTGGTTAAAATAAAAAAAATACAATTATGCCGTACACTAAATCAGAAAATGAAAACGATCTAAAAATTTATTATGAAGATTATGGCTCTGGTCAACCAATTATTTTAATTCACGGGTGGCCACTAAGCAGTAAATCCTGGGAATTACAAGTGCCTGTTTTAGTAGATTTAGGCTATAGAGTTATCACCTATGACCGACGTGGTTTTGGAAAATCTTCTTTCCCAACCTCCGGATTTGACTATAATACGCTGACAAATGATCTACACAATTTAATTACAGAACTACACCTTAAAGATGTGATTTTATTTGGCTTTTCAATGGGTGGTGGTGAAGTTGTAAGATATCTGACTAATTTTGGTTGTGATAATGTTGCGAAAGTTGGATTAATATCATCTATTATTCCGATCGTTAAGCAAACGGAAGATAATCGTAGTGGCGTTCCAGAGAAGAATTTGATGGGAATTTTGGACGAGGTCAAAAATAACCGCGTAACATTCCTGGAAGGTTTTCATAAAAACTTTTATAATTTTGGATTATTAAAACATTCTGTTAGCCAAAAACAACTGGATTACGATTGGAGTATCGCTTCCCATGCTTCTCCTTTAGCAACTATTAAAACTGCGGAAAGCTGGGCTGGCACAGATTTCAGATCAGAACTAAAAAATATAAAAGTGAAAACATTAATTGTTCATGGTGATGCAGATCAAATCGTTCCAATAGAAACAGCTGGAAAACAAGCTGCGGCTGGAATTGTGGACAATATTTTTAAAATAATAAACGATGGGCCACACGGTTTAAATGTAACGCACACAGCAGAATTGAATAAAATACTGGTTGACTTTTTACAAAGTTAGATCACACTAAAATTAATTATAAAAAGAAAATCCACTTTAATTAATTAAAGTGGATTTTATATTAAATCAGTTCAAACAAATTTCTTAAGATTGCCAGAAACTCCATTTTTTACCGTTGTAAACTGCGAGTCGTTTGGAACCAGATTTATTTACATATACCATCATTCCAGGCGAAGGACTCGGGATATTTGCAACATCGGAAACGGTTGGTAGGACCATTGCTAAATTAGAAGATTCTAACACTAAAACACCGTCTGCAGAGCTCGTAGAAGCACCAATAATTGCTTTTGAAGTTGAAGCTTCTATTACACCCGTAGGTTGATTTACCAAAGTTAATGTAATATCTGCGCCCTGACCGCTTAGATCTATCCAGCTTGTTCCATTGTAAAATTTCATTCTTGCAGCAGTCTGCACTGTTGCATCCAATATTATTGAACCACCGACAAGCGCAGCAGCAGTAGGAAGATTTCTTACATAAGGAACAATGATACCTTTATTTTGGTTTTGAGCAAATTCTAATAAAACAGATGTTTTTATAGGCGCAGTTCCTTTTGCATCGCCAATGATAACTTGTGCATAAGCAGAAGTTGTAATTACTACAAGAAATATAATTAATAATTTTTTCATTTGATTTTAAATTTAAATCTAGCCATTGCTAAATATTTATGATAATAGAGATCAGATTTTTATGGACAAGATGGTGTATTAAAGCAGCTCCAAGTGGTGCCATCATACAACTTCAAACATTTAGCAAAAGTGTCATAGACCATCATTCCATCCTGTGGATTTGTAATATTAGAAATATAATTGGCGGCGGCTGTCTGAGCTGGATCACTGGTCATCCTGGTAATAACAAAACCTTTATTATTTGATTCTAAAACAGTTTGTGCTGATTTTCGAATCATCGGCCAGTTACCGTTATCAACGCCAGCCCTCTGCAATAGAGTGATACCATGCTTTGTTTTTCCTACTTCTGACGCAGTACTTGCATCAGCGTAGCAAGCGCAGCTTCCAACATTTACTGTTATACTTTTTGTACTTAAACAACCACTTGGACTGGTGTAGGAATAAGTTATAATTGCAGTTCCGATCTTGCCAAAAATAGTGGAGGCGACACCAGTTGCGGAATTAATTATTAGTAAATCTGAACGGTCAACGCTCCACGTTCCACCAGCTTTTGTATTACCGAAAGTATATTGATCGGGAACACTTTTATTACTGCACAATGACGTAGTGCTTGTTGTATTATCATCAAGTTGCAAAGGCGCAGGCGAAAATGTTACGTCATCAATAGCTAAATCGTTTCCTGATCCGCCAATAGAATTATTCTTTAAAAATATTTCGCCTGTTGTTGACGTTGCAGTAAAATTAAATTTATATTGCTTCCAAACTGTTGAGGTAATGTCGCCCGTGTTAATAGAATTGATCAATATTCCAGTGGTAGGATCTACAATTCCCATTGTAACATTTGGTCTAATCCCAGTCGCTGGAGAAAGATCTGCAACCCAAAAAGCAAATTCATACACAGTGCCAACCGAAAGACCTTTAACTGTCTGTCTAAAAAAATCATCGGTATTGTATGAAGCATTAAACATCGCAAAATAACCATTCGGATCGTTCGGCGTATGATTTTGTAAGGTTAAATTACCATTACCAAACCACTCCGCACTATTTTTAACTAGTGAATAATAACCATCCCCTAAAACTCCTTTAGCCGCATAATGATAAGATGTAAAACCATTTAATGCAGATCCATAGGCAGAAGATCCATTTCCAAAATTGATGAGATAATTGGTGCCACAAATTGCTGGTGAAACTATTGGATTTGTAACGGCGTTCGAGTAAACAACATTTACAACTTCATCTGCAGCAACATTAATGGTTGAAGTAGATGTTGCAAGATTTGAAAAACTATTATTGGTAGGGTCATAAATAGAAATCTCACTATTATTCCATCCATTATTGCCGGTTTCCTGTAAAGTATAAGTTCCCGGAAGGACAGGTATCATAATAGAATTTCCATTGGCAGTAATTGTACGAACTCTTTCGTCATCCAGCCAAAGTCCACTGCTTACCCGTGCAAAAATACTGTGTTTAATTAAGTCAGGATTTACTTTATTTATACCCCAAACTTGATTTCCTAAGCCAGCCGTAAGACCACTCAAACTTCTGGATCTTGGATTATCGGCCCAGCTGGTGGTATATTCAAAAACATTACTGCTACTAATACTGTTTGTGTAATTAGAATAAATGGTACCATCATTACTTACCGCAATGTCGCGAAGACTAATACCTACCAATGTAGTATTGCTAGGTCCATCAATAGTTGTAGGATTAGTTGCAGAATTTGCACTTGGCAACTTATAAATTTTAAAATCATTATTTTGAATAAAATCTATCTCTTGAGTGGTTGGATTAATGTCTAACCTGCTTGCGCCAATTATGGTTGAAGATGAATAAACCGACCAACTATCATTCGTTCCGTTGCCCGTGTACTTATAAATTTTTCCGTTATTTCCTGTGACAGCTATCACACCCCCCAAACCACCGGAGGCAACATCAACAATCTGAATATTTCCATTTGACCCTGGCGTCCAAATTTTGGTAGAGATACCGGCAATATAAATATAAACTGCACCAATACTATCAGAATACAACGCCGAATTTGCAGCAATCCCATCCACTGATCTTGCATCAGTAACATTTGTTGCAATCCATTGCGCAGTATTACTAAGTCTTGTATATAAAGAACCGGTAACATTATGAGTTGTACCACTCGCGCTCGCATCGTTGATAACTGCCCATAATTGACCTTGCCCAGTACCTTGACTATTACCTAAGTCAAAGGCATTGAGCGCATCAGGTTGATCATTAAGCGCAAAAGTTCTGAGTGGTAAAACTCCCTGCGATAAAGTAAATGTAAAATTTTGAGATGCTAGTTCACTGATCGCTTTTTTATGAAGGTATATATAGCCGTTTTGACCATAAACGTAAACACTAATCAGTAAGATTAATGCTGTAATAAAATAATTTTTTTTCACCTGGATTTGTGTTGTGTTCTATTTGTCTATGTATATTTTCCTTTCAAATTGATTTTGTTTAATTATAAGCGGCTTTAAAAATAACTATCTCGTCATTACTAAATAGTAAACAGTCTCAAATATGTTACATCGAAGCTCGTATCATAAATAATTTTTAGGAAAAATTTAGAATTAACTTTTAAAAAAAACTTGATTTTCAATAATTATGCCAAAATATTATAAATTATTTTTAATTAAATTTTTCGTAATAATTTTCAATATAATTCCTAAAACAATAATTGAAAATTGCATTTACGAAATGATATAAATTAAGGATTTGCGAAACGAATATTTTTTTAAAAAAAAGCAGTCTTATTTCTAAGTCTGCTTTGATTGACACGGAAATATTTTAAGGGTTTAAAAAAGCTCCAATTACTTCCATTGTAAACAGCAGATCTTTTCGCACCAGTTTTGTTGACGTAGACCATCATTCCAGGCGAAGGACTCGGGATATTTGCAACATCGGAAACGGTTGGTAGGACCATTGCTAAATTAGAAGATTC
Organism: Halpernia sp. GG3; assembly: GCF_052976925.2. Taxonomy (NCBI): domain Bacteria; kingdom Pseudomonadati; phylum Bacteroidota; class Flavobacteriia; order Flavobacteriales; family Weeksellaceae; genus Halpernia; species Halpernia sp. GG3. The sequence goes on along the minus strand of NZ_JBRIIR020000014.1, from coordinate 217,186 downwards.
TAACACTAAAACACCGTCTGCAGAAATTATGCGGCTAAAGGAGTTTTAGGGAATGGTTATTATTCATTTACTGATTTAAATAAAAAAGACCCTTTCTTTCGAAAGGGTCTTTATAAATAAGTGAGAGAAAGAATTATTTTAATTCTACTTCTGCACCTGCATCTTCTAATTGTTTTTTCAACGCTTCTGCAGCATCTTTAGGAATTCCTTCTTTAATAGCTGTTGGAGCAGAATCTACCATATCTTTAGCTTCTTTCAAACCTGCACCTGTCAAGTCTTTCACTAATTTCACGATAGCTAATTTTGAAGCACCTGCTGCTTTCAAGATTACATCAAATTCTGTTTTCTCTTCAACTGCTTCAGCACCTGCACCTCCTCCTGCAACGACAGTTGCAGCAGCTGGTTCGATACCATATTCATCCTTAAGGATAGTTGCTAATTCATTTACGTCTTTTACCGTTAGGTTTACTAGCGATTCCGCTAAAGTTTTTAAATCTGACATTTTAATAATGTTTTTTGTTGTTAAACGATTTATTGATTTTATTTTGAGTATTATTTATTCTGCAGCCGGAGTATCTTCTCCTTTTGCAGATTCTTCAGTTGCAGTTTCTGCTGGTTTCTCAGTTTCAACTATTGCCTCTGGTTTTGCTTCTTCAGTAGTTTCTGCTTCAGCACTTCCGCCTTTCATTTTGTCTTGGTTTTGCAACGCTGCAATTACGTTTCTAATTGGAGACTGTAGTAAACCGATGATCTCACCTAACATTTCTTCTTTCGATTTAATGTTTGCAAGTATCTCTAGGTTTTCATCACCAACGTAAACTGTACCATCTAAAATAGCAGACTTCAAAGCAGGATAATCACCTTTCTTTCTGACAGTCTTGATTAATTTAGCCGGTGCATTTGCAATGTCAGAAATTAATAAGGCAGAATTTCCTTTAAATGTTTCAAACATTTCAGAATAATCTGTTCCTTCTGTTTGCTCCATCGCTTTTTGCAGTAAAGTATTTTTTACTACTTTTAACGTGATATTATTTTTAAAAGCCTGTCTTCTAAATTCTGAAGTTGTTGCCGCGTTTAGAGTATTTAAGTTTGCTACATAAACATTCTTCGCATCTTTTAACAAATCTTTTATTTCCTGTATCGCAGTTACTTTTTTTTCTTTAGTCATTGTTTCTCAGGTTTAGTTTGTTTTAGTATCAATTGCAATTCCCGGGCTCATTGTAGAAGACATGTAAATGCTTTTTACATAAATTCCTTTCGCTGCAGTCGGTTTCAATTTATTCAAAGTTTGAATTAATTCAATCGCATTCTCTTTAATTTTCTGAGCATCAAAAGACACTTTTCCAATCGCAGCATGAATGATACCGTATTTGTCAACTTTAAAATCGATTTTACCAGCTTTCACTTCTGCAACTGCTTTACCAATATCCATTGTTACAGTTCCAGATTTTGGGTTTGGCATTAAACCTCTTGGGCCTAAAATTCTACCCAAAGGTCCTAATTTACCCATAACAGCAGGCATAGTAACGATAACGTCAACGTCCGTCCAGCCTTCTTTTATTTTCTGTAAATATTCATCTAAACCTACGTAATCTGCACCAGCTTCTTTTGCTTCGGCTTCTTTCTCAGGAGTAACCAAGGCCAAAACTTTTACGTCTTTACCAGTTCCGTGAGGTAATGAAACTACACCACGCACCATTTGGTTTGCTTTTCTTGGATCTACACCCAACCTTACAGCGATATCAACAGATGCGTCAAATTTTGTAGTATTTATTTCTTTAACTAAAGAAGAGGCTTCTTCGATATTATAGATTTTATTTTTGTCTACTTTGCTTAAAGCTTCTTTTTGCTTTTTTGTAATTTTTGCCATTTCTATTAGTTTTAAGCGTTAGTTGGTTTAGTTCCTGATACTTTTAAACCCATAGATCTTGCAGTTCCTGCAACCATTGTAAGCGCAGAATCCATTGTAAAGCAATTAAGATCTGTCATTTTATCTTCAGCAATTTTTTGAATTTGTGCCCAAGAAACAGTTCCAACTTTTACACGGTTTGGTTCACCAGAACCTTTCTTTTGTTTAGACGCTTCTAGCAACTGAATCGCTGCTGGAGGAGTTTTAATAACAAATTCGAAAGATTTATCTTCGTAAACCGTAATAGAAACTGGTAAAACTTGACCAGCTTTATCTTGCGTTCTAGCATTAAATTGTTTACAAAATTCCATGATGTTCACACCTGCAGAACCCAAAGCTGGGCCAACTGGTGGGGAAGGATTGGCAGCGCCACCTTTCACCTGGAGTTTCACCATTTTAAAGACTTTTTTAGCCATTTTCTTTTTTTTAAAAAAATTAATAATTTATGAATGTGGAAGCATTTATAAATCTGCAGTTTACCATAGCATTTGGTAACTCTACATTTCGGACTGCAAAATTAAGACTATTTTTTGATTACGCAAGTGAAATCCATTTCAAATTACATATTTTATCTAATTTTTTTTACATATTTACTTGGCTTTCTTAATTTTAGCTTTTAGATCTTAAACCTGGATTATTTTTCTATTTAATAGCATCAATTCAAAAGATGATTGAACAAAATTTCGAAAATTTCAATTGAACCCTGTAAAACCTTTATAATTCAAAAAAGATTTAAAAAAGATTTAAAAAGAGTTATTTGTTTTTTCGTGACAGAAAATGAACTGTTCTTTTGTATCATAATACGTGATAATATTTGGTTTATTGAATAGAACTTCACACTCTTATAAATATTATTTTAACCTCAGTTTTAGCTGTTAATACTTCAAAATTTCGATAATTAGAAAATTCTCGGGATTTTTTTTATTTAATAGCTCTCATGTAAATTATTTAGCCAAAAACTTTAGTTGACTAAAAACTTTTTTACCGTTTTTTTATCCTGACTTTGAATCGTTAAGATCCTGTTAAAAAACTGCCTGAAGATTTTATCATTAATATTTCTGCTGTAGACAGCAGTTCTATTTTTACATAAAAAAAATACCGCTCAAAAATGAACGGTATTTAATATATTTAAAATAGAAATTAAACTTTCTCTACCTGCATAAAGCTCAGTTCCATTGGTGTTTTACGACCAAAAATCATTACTGAAACTTCAATTTTCTTTTTCTCCTCATGAATTTTTTCTACAGTACCATTAAATCCGTTAAAAGGACCATCTGTTACTTTTACACTGTCTCCTACGATGAAAGGAATTTCCATATCAACAGCAAATTCTGACAATTCATCCATTCTGCCGAGCATTCTGTTAACTTCAGATTTACGCATTGGAACTGGATCACCACCTTTTGTCAAACTTAAAAAAGAAATAACACCAGGTATATTTTTAATAATATGAGGGATTTCACCTTTCAGATTAGATTCTACCATTAAATATCCAGGATAATAAGGCTTTTCCTTCGGAACTTTTTTACCATTCCTCATCTGGATCACCTTTTCCATCGGGATAACTACTTGGGTAACGTCGCTTTCGAAACCCAGCCTTTTCATTTCATTTTCAATATAGGTCTTCACCTTATTTTCTTGCCCGCTAATGGATTTTAGGACGTACCAGTTTATTTCACTCATCTCTTTTGGAAAATAATATTTTTAATGAAACAGGTTAATTAAGCTACCTACCACATTCTTAATAGATGTGCTAAATGCTGAATCTACTGCAAACGTAAACAGGGCTAACAGTACTGAAGTCACTGCAACAACTATAGTGGAAGACTGTAATTCAGGCCATTTCGGCCACTCTACTTTTGTGGTAAATTCTGTATAAGAACCTTTTAAAAATTCTATTAATGAACTCATAATAATATTTTGCACGGGCACTAGGATTCGAACCCAGATCAACGGTTTTGGAGACCGGTATCCTACCATTGGACGATGCCCGTAGATTAAAAAAATTCCGCAAGTTTCCCGGCGGAATTTTTTTATTTAATGTAAATTAGTCTAAGATCTCAGTTACCTGACCAGCACCAACTGTTCTACCACCTTCTCTAATTGCAAATCTTAAACCTAAGTTTAATGCAATTGGCTGTAATAATTCAACAGTAATAGTTAAGTTATCTCCCGGCATTACCATTTCTACACCTTCTGGCAAGAAAATCTCACCTGTAACGTCTGTAGTTCTTACATAAAACTGTGGACGGTATTTGTTGTGGAATGGAGTGTGACGCCCACCTTCTTCTTTTGAAAGAACATAAACCTCAGCTTTGAATTTTTTATGTGGAGTTACAGAACCTGCTTTCGCAATTACCATCCCTCTTTTAATATCATCTTTTTCAATACCTCTTAATAAGATACCTACATTATCCCCTGCTTCACCTCTATCCAATATTTTACGGAACATCTCTACTCCCGTTACAGTTGATGTTAATTTTTCATCACCCATACCAACGATATCAACTGCATCACCTGTGTTAATAACACCTGCTTCAATTCTACCTGTTGCTACAGTACCACGGCCTGTGATAGAGAATACATCTTCAATTGGCATTAAGAATGGTTTGTCAACATCTCTGGTTGGCAATTCAATCCAAGTATCAACAGCTTCCATTAATTCGTCAATTTTCGCTACCCATTTTGGATCTCCATTTAGACCACCTAAAGCAGAACCTTGGATTACTGGGGAATTATCACCATCGTAATCGTAAGAGGAAAGAAGTTCTCTAACTTCCATTTCTACCAATTCTAATAATTCTTCATCATCTACCATATCCACTTTATTCATGAATACAAGTACATTAGGGACATTTACCTGACGACAAAGTAAGATATGCTCTCTTGTTTGTGGCATTGGTCCGTCAGTAGCCGCAACTACCAAAATAGCTCCGTCCATTTGAGCAGCACCAGTTACCATGTTTTTTACATAATCCGCGTGACCTGGACAGTCAACATGCGCATAATGTCTATTTGCAGTTTCATACTCGATGTGAGCAGTATTGATTGTAATACCTCTTTCTTTTTCTTCCGGTGCAGAATCGATTGAAGAGAAATCTCTCGCAGTTCCGAATCCTTTATCAGATAATACTTTACTGATTGCTGCAGTAAGTGTTGTTTTACCATGGTCAACGTGACCAATAGTACCAATGTTCAAGTGGGGTTTGTTACGATTAAACGTTTCCTTTGCCATGATTTAAATATTTATTTTGATTTTACTTAATTGATTTTTTCAGTGCGCAAATATAGTGAAATTTTGAATAAAAAAAATTATTAAGTTCAATTTAATAATTTTTAACATTCAAACTTACCGCCTTGTGCTCTGTTGAAAAATTTAAAGTGCAAAAATACAAAAATTTTTAGAAATTAAAATCAAAGTTTGAAACAAGAAATAAAATGCTAAATAATCAATTAATATTCAATTTTTTTTATTAATTAAATTATATAAATCTATCAATGAAAATTTGTCGTAAATAATTGCACCTTATATCATTAATTTACATTAAAACTTAAAATAAATGAAAAATTTATTTAAAACGCTTTTTGTAACTCTGACACTTGTCTCGACAATTTCATGCAAAAATGAAATGTTAGATCCCATGGCATTGCAATTGTCACTAAATGTTGGTCCAGATTCCGTGGCCTATGGTCTTACTCAGTCAAATGAGTTGGTAGTTTTTAATACTAATAAACCAGCTGTCTTTTCCTCAAAGATCTCGATAACAGGTCTGGTCGCTGGAGAAAAAATTCTTAGTATCGATTTTCGACCAGCCACTGGCGAACTTTATGCCGTATCTGATGCAAGTAAATTCTATATTATAAATACCACAACAGCTTCAGCTAGAATTTTTAGCACAACAGCTTTCACACCCGCAATATCGGGTTCTACAGCCTCGATAGATTTTTATTCTAATAATTTTGCAGGAGCAACCACTACCTCGCTTTTTGTAATAGATCATATAACTGATAGACTGTATTTACAAAATCCTCCGAATGCCGGAAGTTTGGCAGACGTAGGTCCATTAGGTATCAATATCACTGCCGCAAATGGTTTTGATATTGGAAGCACCAGTCAGAAAGCTTATTTATTAGCATCTGTTGGTACTGACAATAAAATTTTTACCGTGAACACCAGCACAGACGTCGCTACTTCGATAGCAACCTATCCAAATTCCGTGAGAGGATTTTCTGTAGGATTGGGATTCTAGTTTAAATTAAATTTTCATTAAGAAGCCTGAAATAATTATTATTTCAGGCTTTTTTTATTATTTTAAGTTAAACCTTTTCTGACTTTTTTGTTCTGTTAAAAATCCAGAAAATAATAGGGAAAATTAATAAAGTTAAAATAGTCGCCGTAATTAACCCGCCAATAATAACAATTGCGAGTGGTTTCTGCGACTCTGAACCAATTCCCGTAGAAAGTGCGGCAGGTAGTAAACCAACGGAAGCCATTAACGCCGTCATTACAACCGCTCTTGTTCGAACTTTTACACCAAGCAGAATTCCTTCTGCAACTGCCATTCCCGCTTTAATATTTTGATGAAATTCTGATATAAGAAGTACCCCATTTTGAATACAGATTCCAAATAAAGCAATAAAACCAACGCCTGCAGAAATTCCGAAATTCATGCCCGTGAGATGTAAAGCAATTATACCGCCGATCAAAGCAAAAGGAACATTAGCCAAAACCAGCAGTGAATCTTTAATATTACCAAATAAAATAAAGAGTAAGAAAAATATCATAACCAAACTGATAGGCACCACCTGCTCTAATCTTTTCGACGCCCGCTCTTGATTTTCAAACTGGCCCGTCCAACCAAAACTATAACCGTCCGGTAGCTTAATTTGGTCCACTTTCTTTTGTGCTTCCGCGATCGTACTTCCTAAATCCCTATCACGAATCGAAAATTTAACACCAATAAAACGTTTAATATTATCCCTATAAATAAAAGCAGCACCATTATCTTGTTTAATTACGCAGATTTCTTTTAAAGGAATTAGTGCGCCGGCTTGGGAAGGAACCATTAATTGCGCAATATCATTTTCATCTTTTCTATATTGCTTTTCATACCGTATTCTGATGTCAAATTTCCGTTCACCTTCAAATAATTCTGAAGCTGTTTTTCCACCAAAAGCAGTTTCTAAAACGGATTGTGCATCCGCAAGATTGACGCCGTATTGCGCCATTTTACCTCTGTCAAGAATTACACTTACTTCCGGTTGCCCAATATTTTTAATAATTCCGGGCTCTTTTATGCCAGGAACTTTTTTAATTATGGCCAAAACCTGTTTGGCATATTGATCTAAAGTATTAAGATTATCACCATAAATTTTTACCCCATTTTCCGCCTTAAAACCAGCGACTGCTTCGGCAACGTTATCAGAAATTGGCTGAGAATAATTATATGTGATTCCCTGATACTGTTTTAATTTATTATCCATTTTCTCAATCAGATCATCCATTGACATTTTCCGTTTCCAATCATCTTTTGGTTGTAAATTCACGGCAAACTGCACAAAGCCAAAACCATTAGGATCTGTTCCATCGTTGCTTCTTCCAGTTTGTGTAAGCACGCCTGTAACTTCTGGAAATGATAAAATCACTTTCTTTAGTTTATCCGTCGTTTTAAGGGATTGGTCTAATGAAGTACTCATTGGCATTTCTGCAGTAACCCAAAGTGCGCCTTCATTTAAAGGGGGTAAAAATTCTGTTCCTAAAAATTTAGCAGAAAATAAGGTGACCACCAAAAGTCCGATGGCAACTAACAAACTCATTTTTTTATTTCTAAAAGTAAACTTGAAACCTCTTTCCACAGTTCTGTCCCAAAAGTTGACGAACGGATTGTGTTTTTCCCTTACATTTTTATTTAAAAGTATATTGGATAAAACCGGAACAAGTGTTAAAGTAAATAATAAAGCGCCTAATAAGGCAAAACCAAGCGTGAATGCTAACGGCGAAAACATTTTTCCTTCTACCTTTTGAAAAGAAAAAATAGGAATCAGTGAGGTAATGATAATTATCTTTGAAAAGAAAATAGCCTTTCCTAAGCCAGTTCCGGTCGTTTTGATCCAACCGCCCTTCGCCATTTTATTAAACCGATCCATTCCTTTCTCTTTGGCTTTGTGATCGAGCATAACAAAAACGCCTTCCACCATGACGACGGCGCCATCAATGATAATCCCAAAATCTACCGCACCAAGTGAAAGTAAATTGGCGCTCATTCCGGCTAATTTCAGACATAAAAATGAAAATAATAACGACAGCGGAATTATGATTGAAACAATAAATGTGGTGCGCCAATCTGCCATGAAAATAAAAACCATGACCGTCACTAAAATAATTCCTTCCAATAAATTATGTAAAACCGTATGTGTGGTGAAATCCATCAGATTTTCGCGGTTATAGTAGGTAATAAGCTTTACATCTTTGGGCAAGATCTTATTATTTAACTCTTCAATTTTTGCTTTTACAAGTTTTAATACTTCTTCCGGATTTTCACCTTTCCGCATTACAATTGTACCTGCAACCACATCATCTTGGTTATTGTAACCGGCCTGCCCTACTCTTTGCAACGAACCTTCAACAACTGATGCAACATTTTTTACTAAAATCGGATTTCCATGAACACTTTGAATCGTCACATTTTCGATATCCGGTATTGATTTTAATAATCCAATACCGCGCACGACGAAAGACTGCCCATTTTTTTCAATAACATCGCCACCAACATTCAGATTTCCCTGATTAACGGCATCATAAACCTGAGAAGTGGTCAAATTATATTGTTCAAGTTTTCGTGGATCGATATTTAACTCAAATACTTTCTCTTGACCCCCGAAAACATTTACATCTGCAACGCCCGGAATACCACGGAAGGCACGATCTATCACCCATGTTTGCAAGGTTAGTAAATCACGAGAATCTCTTTTTGGACTTTGTATTATATAGCGATAAATTTCACCCGTCGGTCCATATGGCGGCTGAATTCCAGGCGAGGCACCATCGGGAAGCGTCACAGATCTTATCTGATTATTTACTTGGTTTCTTGCAAATGTATCATCAACGCCATCATCAAAAATAATTTTAATAATGGATAATCCAAACATGGTTGTGCTTCTGATACTTGCTTTTTTTTGCACTGGACTCATCGCCAACTCAATAGGTGTCGTCACAAAACGCTCTACTTCTTCCGCACTTCTACCATTCCACTGGGTAATGATGACAATCTGAGTGTTAGTTACATCGGGAAATGCCTCAATCGGCATATTTTTAAAACTAATAAAACCACCCAGAGCCAATAATCCCACCCAAATAAAAGTAAATGACTTATTTTTAAGGGAAAAAGCGATAATATTTTTTATGAATTTATTCATGAAGTTTTTATTTACTCAACTGGATTTTGTTGATGTATTTTTTAATTAGAATTTTAATTATTCGCTTAATGAACGGTAATATAAAAGTTGATTATTAGTCACCACTTTGTCGCCTTCTATTAGTCCATCGGATATATAAGAAATATCACCCGTCTGTTTTGCGACTTTTACTTCTTGAACTTTCACATCACTTTGGCTTTTAAAAATAACTACAAAATAGCGGTTGTCGTCAAAAATCAAAGCATTAGAAGGAACAGAAAGCGCCGTTTTATTTTCAGTATTTAAAACTTTTATAGTGGCTTTACTTTCGGGTATAAGCTCACCTTTTGCATTATCTAAAACCACTCTTGCTTGCATCGAATTGGTGTCGGGATCAATAATTTTAAAAATTTTGTCAATTTTTCCATAAAAAATCTTATCCGGTGCCGCCAGAGTGGAAACTTCTGCCTTCATCCCCAAAGAAATTTTATTGATATCGCTTTGGTTAATATTTAAAATTGCCCAGACATTGGTTGTATTTGCAACATCAAAAATATTATCTGTACGATCACTTCGCAATTGCATGTCTTTGTTAATGTTTTTCTGAACGATAAAACCGCTGATTGGCGAGACTACAGAATAAATATTTCCCTTGCTCATACGATAAACCTGATTTACAGACTGAGACCGTCGCAGTTCATCCTGCGCCTTTTGCACGAGACTTTTCGCTTCTAAAACATCTTTTTCGGTATTTAATTTTCCAGTGTAAAGATCTTGCGCGACGCGAAGGCCTTTTTGAGCAACTACTAAATCTGTTTTAGCATTACTTAGATCTCTTTGAAAACCCGCAACTTCTGTGCTTCTTATGGTTGCTAAAACCTGACCTTTATTTACATGATCTCCCAATTCGACATTTACTGACATTACATTGCCGCCAACGAGTGGAAAAATATCGATGTATTGATTTTTATTAGCTGCAATCTTTCCAAAAAAAACCAGCTCGTCATTTACAAATTGATTTTGTACCGCAGCGAGCGTCGTAGATTTCATCATTAAATTACTGATAACGAAACCTTTTGCGGGAACTGCCTCCGTGTTTTCATCTTTTTTATTACAGCCTATTAAAACAAAAATTGTCAATATAACGGCTAAGTGCTTTTTCATTTGCATATTTTTATTGTTTTTTTTATGCCAAATGGGGTCACCAAGTCTTGATTGATGATTTCCAAATTTATTAATGGTGATTTCATAATTATTTAAAAAATAGGTGTTTGTACGAGTTGGTTTAGTTCTTCTGCAGACATTACGACTTGCTTTTGCATTTCATTTAATTTTAAGGTCGTTTCTTTATAACTGTTAGTAAAATCCGTAAAGTCAATTAAAGACACGTTTCCTTTTTTAAAATTATCCTGCATTCCTTTATAAACCGCATTCAAATTGTTAATATCAATTTGCTCAATGCTGAAATAGAGATTGTAGTTATTTTGCCAAGTTTGGTACGCTGCAGCTACATTATTTTCAATTTCCAACTTTTTACCTTCAGAATTTTTCTGACTCTGATCAATTAATGCTTTAGCCTTTTTCACATTTCCAGCGTTTTGTTTCCATAAGGGAATTGGGATTCCAACTGTGAAATTGACTTCATTTTTATAAATGCCACTATTTTGATTCCATTGTAATCCACCTGTAACATCTGGAGTGTTCAAAGATTTTTGCCACTTGTAATAAGACGTATTACTTTCAATGCTTTTGGTAGCATATAAATAATCGGCATTATTTTCTAAAGCTTTTTGCTGGATTTCTGAAAGAGAATTCAGAGGTTGCTTTTTAAGGATTTCCGAAACTTCATCCGGACTTACATCGGGTAAAATATCACCGGTAATTCCCGTTAAAATATGCAGATTTTGCACTTCTGTAGAAATGCTGTTTCTAATTTGTAGTTTTTCATTATTTAGGTCTAAAACGATAGCCTGTAAGCGAACTTCATCTTTAAGCGCTATGTTTCCTTTTGCAGTCTGCACTTTATAAGCTGTAACTAAATCAGTGATGAAATTTAACTGTTTATCAATACTTACTAATTTTTGTTGATCAAAATAAATTGAGTAAAAACTTTCCCGTAATTGCGTTCTTAGTTGCACCAATAATTGCTGCAATTGAAGTTTTGCTAGTTCTTTATTGCTTTTAAAAAATCCTACCTCATTTTTTCTTCTGCCACCAAGCACGAAAAGTTGCTGCACTGCAAAACTTTTAGAAGGCCCAAGGTCAAAAATTTTTTTATTTTCGGGGTTGTAAGCATTGGCTTCAAAACTCGCCTGGGGAAGATCCCAAATCTTTGACTGCATAATATCTGCATCTGCAAGAGAAAGATTATATTGCTGTGCAAGAAGTTGTAAATTATTTTTAACGAAAGAATCTTCCGCTGAATTCAGCGTTATTCTTTGCTGGGCAAAAATTCCTGATGATACTAAAATACCCACCAAAATCATTCTATTCATTATTGTCTTTTAATAGGGCAAAATTGAATAGAAAACCTTAAAACAAACTTAAATTTAGATTAAAAAAACCTTAAAACCTTAAATCGGAAAAATGACTTGAAAGATATTTTGATTGTCAGAATGGCTTTGATAAATGATTGTACTTTTATGATATTCTAAGATTCTCTGGGCAATTCTTAATCCCAAACCGGAACCGGAAATATTCTGAGAATTACTGCCACGAATAAAAGAATCAAATAAACGTTTTTGCTCGTCAATAGAAATTGTTTTGCCGTAACTTAAAACGTCAACTTTCAAACTTTCCGCAGATTCATTAATAGTAACCGTTACCGAATCATTTTCGCCGTAGAGCGCCGCATTTTTAAATAAATTAATAAACACAATTTCCAGCAAAGATTTTACACCCAAAATTGTCAGTTGGGCAGTTTCCAGACTTTTTTCAGAGATTTGAAAATCCATTTTCATATTAGGGAAGTTTTTTTCAACTCTATGATATGCATCAAAAATGATCTCATCAATCCGCACTTCCTGATAAATACTTTGAATATTTTCTTTGTCAAATTTTGCTAAAATCAAAAGCGAGTTAGTCAGATCAGATAATTGGTAAATTTCTTTCGAGATCTGTGAAAAAACAGCTAAAGTTTCAAGCGAATATTTTTCGGATTTAATTAAATTTTCAATTTGGAAAGCCATTCTCGTTAAGGGTGTTCGGATTTCGTGCGACGCACTTGAGGTGAAATCTTTTTGCGACTGAAAAACATCATTTAGCCGAACAATCATTGTATTGAAAGATTGACCTAAAACCCCAATCTCATCATCCGAAGTTTCAATCGGAATTTGTGTGGTTAATTTATGCGCGGTTACTTCTGAGATCTCTTTTTTTAATTTTTCTAAAGGCTCCAGAAACTTTGCAATGATGTAATAACTTAAAAACCAAATTAATAGAATACTTAAAAAATAAGAAAATAATAAAACATATTTCAGGTAGGCTAGCTTAGACTCACCTGAGGTATCTACAGCCGTCGTGATTATATAATAATTCTTGCCGCGAATATCTCTTAACGCCGCGTAAACTTCAGATTGATCACTTTCAAAATACAGCGTATTTTTTTTGTCTAATTTACTGAGCAAATCTTTATCCCAGGTTACACTGTGATCTTTGATGGTACTGTAAAGCAAATTTTTCTGATTATCAAAAATCATAATATTTTCTGCAAGCATAATATTATCTGCAGTTTCACTAAAAATAATAGGATGGCCTACACTAAATTCGTTTGAAAGTAAAATTTCATTGATGGTAAAATCAAGTCTTTTCTCAAATCTATCCTTAAACTCATTCTGCCGAAAAGTATTAAAAGAAATATAAATGACCGTAAAAACTACGCCGAAAAGCAATGAGAATGCTAAACTAAGATTTAGCGCAATTTTTCTTCTAAGCGATTTTTTCATAACGCACTAAGATAATATCCGAAGCCGGAACGCGTGTGGATCAATTTTAACTCAAAATCTTTATCAATTTTCTTTCTTAAAAAGTTAATATAAACTTCTACTGTATTAGTATTTGTATTAAAATTATGTTCCCAAACATATTCTGTGATCTGCTGCTTAGAAACCGTTCTTCCTTGGGCTTCTGCCAAAAATATCAAAAGGCGTTGCTCTTTTACAGTGAGCATGATTTCTTGCCCATTTCTAAAAACTTTTTGCTCAGTTTTATTAATTAAAAGATCTTCAATTTTTATTATATCGTCTAAAGATTGATCGTTCGTGTCTTTTCTTCTGAGTAAAGAATTTATTCTCATTAACAATTCTTCGAACTGAAAAGGTTTAACCAAATAATCATTAGCCAAAAACCCAAACGCCTCTTTTTTACTCGAAAGATCACCAAATGCAGAAATCATGATTATGGGTATATTTTTCTCTGACGATCTAATTTTCTCGCAGACTTTCAAACCATCTAACTTTGGAACATTAATATCTAACAGGAAAATATCGAAACTATTCTGCTTCATTGCAATCTCAACAGAATCACCTTCAAAGACTTTCGTTACCTCAAAACCGCTTTCCTCCAAAAACTTAGTTAATTCCGTGGACAAAATAAGGTCATCTTCTAGCAAAAGTATTTTCATAACATATATTATAAAACAAATCTAAGAAATAAAAGCAAAAAAAAATCCCTCGAAACGAGAGATTAAAAAAATGAGCCAACTACGGGAATTGAACCCGTGACCTCTTCCTTACCAAGGAAGCACTCTACCGCTGAGCTAAGTCGGCAAAAATAAAAAAATCACAAATGAACAAACTTTTGTGATTTTTTTATGGAGCGGAAGACGAGGGTCGAACTCGCGACATTCAGCTTGGAAGGCTGACGCTCTACCAACTGAGCTACTTCCGCAATTTTTGTTTCCAAAAAAGGTTGGTAAACGTTTCGCAAACGCTGTAAATAAAACTTCTATAAAAAAGTGGGGAGAGCAGGATTCGAACCTGCGAAGTTTACACAACTGAGTTACAGTCAGTCCTCGTTGGCCGCTTGAGTATCTCCCCAATATCTTTTTTTTAAATGAGCCTCCAGAGGGACTCGAACCCACGACCTGCTGATTACAAATCAGCTGCTCTAGCCAGCTGAGCTACGGAGGCAAAGATTTTAAAGAACTACTTAACTGTTTTTGCGAGTGCAAATATAGCATAGTTTTTTTTAAATCTACAAATATTTTTTAGTATTTCTTATAATTTTTTTTTAAGCCAATTCTTTCTTCTTGATTAGCAGTTTTTTAGCCACCTCAGCACAAAGATCTAAACTTTCTTCGAAGCTGGCGCTGGTTTTTTTTACAACAATATCATCCCCTGGAACTGCTAATATGATTTCGGCTGTTTTATTCTCTTTTTCAGTGGTATTTTCCACTTTTAAAAGCACTTTACAATCTATTACCTTATCATAATAAGTATCTAATTTATTTAATTTCTTTTCCAAATGTTCTTCAAGCGGTGCATGTGGTGTTAATCCAGTTGACTGTACGTGTATTTTCATAATAATAAATTTTGATTATAATTAATTTATTCCTCTTTCTTGTTTGCTCTCGGATGTGCAGCATTTAAAACTTTTTTAAGCTGCTCAATATTCGCTGAGGTGTAAACTTGCGTAGAAGCCAGACTACTATGTCCCATTATTTTTTTGATCTTACTAATTTCAGCGCCATTTTCTAAAATATGCGTCGCAAAAGTATGTCTTAAAATATGTGGACTTTTTTTCTTCTTTAAAGTCACCTGACTAAGATAGAAATTAACGACCGAATAGACAAACTTTTCATTTAATTTCTTGCCTTTTTTACTCACGAAAAAATACATCTCACTATCATTCAGTGCCTTTCTTTCGGTGTTAAAATAAGATTGTAATTTTCCGGATAGATTTTCAGAAACAGGGATAATTCTCGTTTTATTACCTTTTCCCTGCACTAAAATTTCAAATTTCTCAAAATCAACATTATCCCTTATAAGATTGCATAATTCCGCCTTTCTGATCCCTGTTTGATAGAGAAGCTCAACAATGCATTCTTTAAGACAATCATAATTATTCTCGAAAATTTTTTCCAAATCAGACATTTCGTGCACAGACATGGGAATTTGTTTTTCAGCATAAAATTTAAGAAGGGAAATACTTTCGGTAGGATTTATAGTGATCTCACCAACTTTTAGTAAAAAAAGATAAAAGGATTTCAGGCAAGAAATCTTTCGGTTGATACTTCGCTTAGAATAATTTTTGATCGAAAGATTGACAATAAAATTGCGAAATATAATTTTTTGCGCATTGACTACATCATTAGAAGATTCAGTTTCCATCAAAAACACTTCAAAATCATGTAAATCTTTAGCATAACTTTTTACGGTAAGTGTGGAATACCTTTTCTCTAAGGCTAAATAATCTAAAAACTTCTGAATCATAAATAAAAAAATCACTTCTCAAATATAGTAATTTAAGAAGTGATTTTATAATAAAAAGGTAAAAACCTAGGATTCTATCCTTGTTCTTCCTTGCTGATTAATCTTTGTTTGTAGGACGCTTTCAGGTTCGCTTGTCTTTTAACAACACTAGGTTTATTAAATTGCTGACGACCTCTAAGGGCTCTTACAGTTCCCGTTTTATCAAATTTACGTTTGTATTTTTTAAGGGCTCTATCGATAGCTTCGCCATCTTTTACTGGAATTATTAACATAGTTTACATCTCATTTTGGATTGCAAAAATACAATTTAATTTTAGTTCTGCAATTAATTTTTAGAATAATCTTTCATGAAATTCTTCTATTTTATTAACCACTTCTACTATAATTCCTAGCTTTTTCTTGGCAATTTTATTTAAACCTGACACAAATATTTTATCGTAACCCATTTTTTCTGCTTCAGAAATACGTTGCTCAATTTGTGGAACTGGACGTATTTCGCCGCTCAAACCAATTTCACCCGCAAAACAAAATTTTTCAGAGATCGCAACATCTTCCGTACTAGATAAAATCGCTGCAATCACTGCTAAATCCAAAGCGGGATCATCGGTTTTTATACCACCTGTAATATTTAAAAAAACATCTTTTGCACCCAGCATAAATCCCGCGCGTTTTTCTAAAACCGCCAAGAGCATATTGAGTCTTTTTCCATCAAAACCGGTTGAACTTCTTTGCGGCGTACCATAAACTGCGGAACTTACCAACGCTTGAATTTCCAGCAACATTGGGCGATTTCCTTCCAAAGTCACAGCAACTGCATTGCCGGAAAGCTCTTCAAATTTCTTTGTAATTAAAAGTTCTGAAGGATTTTTTACTTCCCGCAAACCTTGTGCAACCATTTCATAAATACCAATTTCCGCTGTAGAACCAAATCTATTTTTATTCGCGCGCAGCAATCTAAACATGTGATTTCTATCGCCGTCAAAATTTAAAACCACATCTACCATGTGTTCCAAAACCTTTGGACCGGCAATTTGGCCATCTTTTGTTATATGACCTACCAAAAAAACTGGCGTTCCAGTATCTTTTGCATATTTAATTATTTCGGAAGAACATTCTCTAATTTGAGAAACTGTTCCTGGTGAACTTTCTATTACTTGACTTTGCAAAGTTTGAATAGAATCTATAATGACAAAATCGGGTTTTAATTTTTTGGCTTCTGTTAAAATTTTCTCGACCGAAGTTTCCGTGTAAAGAAAACAATGTTCCTGATGAATTTCCGTCAAACGATCGGCACGTAGTTTTATTTGTGAAGCGCTTTCTTCGCCCGAAACATAAAGCACTTTTTTTCGCATTTTTAAGGCAATTTGCAATAAAAGCGTCGATTTCCCAATTCCAGGTTCACCACCAATTAATGTGACAGAACCCAAAACAATTCCGCCACCTAAAACACGGTTTAATTCTTCCGATGGTGTCGAAATTCTTTGTTCGGCGCCAGTTTCTACATCAATAATATTGATGATTTTCTGTTTCCCAGAACCTAAAATATCATAAGTTGAACGCGGTGATTTTTCTACGATTTCCTCTACCAAAGTATTCCATTCACCACAGGCTTTGCATTGTCCCATCCACTGCGCGTAATTTGTACCACAGTTTTGACAGATATAAGCGGTTTTAATTTTTGCCATAAGTCACAAATTTCCTGAAAATAATTTAGAAATGCGGAGAAAATATTATTTAGACTTCATTTTATTTTTTTAAATGTGAAATCTTCAATAATTATCTTTTTCCTCATATTATTAAAAATACAAAATTAAATTTTTGGAAAACTATTGAAATAATATTATAAATAAGACATCATAGTAGAATTTTATTAAATATATTGATAATTAATTTCTGATTTAACAATATCTTTACGATTGAAAACCTTCAATAATCTTAAAAAATAAACTTTATGAAACTTTCATTATCCCTATTAATAATGCTAATGGCAATCAACTTTTCAGTCGCGCAAACGTTAAAAGCAGTATCTTATAATGATGGGGGGCAAAAACTTAACGGATTCGTCACTTCAAATGCAGGGAAAAAATTGCCTGGCGTATTGGTTCTTCCCGCTTGGATGGGAATTGACAATGAAGCAAAAAACACGGCCTTAGAATTAGAAAAAGCCGGCTATATTGCATTTTTGGCTGATATTTATGGCGAAGGAAATATGCCAACAGATTATGCTTCTGCGGGAAAAATTGCCGGAAAATATAAAAATGATTATAAATCTTACCAACAAAGGATTTCTTTGGCGTTAGAACAACTGAAAAAAGCCGGTGCAAATCCAGATAAAATTGCAGTAATTGGTTTTTGTTTTGGTGGAACTGGCGTTTTGGAAGTGGCGAGAGCAAATTTTCCTGTAGTTGGTGTAGTTTCAATCCACGGCGGACTTTCTAAAGATGCTGCGAGAGAAAACACACCGATAAAAACTAAAGTTTTGGTAGAAAATGGTGCAGATGACGGGGGCGTAACGCCAGAAGTTTCGGCGGCGCTTACTAAAGAATTAAATTTAGGAAAAACCGATTGGCAAATGATCACGTATGCTAATTCTAAACATACTTTTACGAATCCAGAATCTAAGGATTACAACGAGATAATGGCAAAAAGAGCTTGGGCGCACACGATGATGTTTTTAAAAGAGATTTTGAAATAAAACCTTTATATTTTCTAAAATATCAAACTTCTATAATCAAATGCATTATAGAAGTTTTTTATGATCAAATTTAATTTTACGCCAACATTCGCAAAAGGGATGGAAGCGGCATCCTTTTTTTTATTCTAATATTTTTTTCTGAAAATCTAATTTGTAAAAAAAAGATACAGCGAACAGCCCGACCCGAGCGGCTGGAAATGCCTTGGCGAGGGATTTGCCAAAACCGTTTATTAAAAGTTCCTTAATATTTTAAATTAAAACGAGTTCAGATTTGCCAATCAAACGAGATAGTTTAACTTTGCCCAAACCTAAACTAATGAGCAAAAAACAAACGAAATACATCTTCGTGACCGGCGGTGTAACTTCTTCTTTAGGAAAAGGAATTGTCTCCGCTTCTCTAGGGCTTCTATTAAAAGCACGCGGATTTAATGTCACTATTCAGAAACTCGACCCTTACATTAACATTGATCCAGGAACGCTAAATCCATATGAACACGGCGAATGTTATGTTACAGAGGACGGCGCAGAAACCGATTTGGATTTAGGACATTATGAACGATTTCTCAATTCTCCAACTTCACAAAATAACAATGTAACGACCGGAAAAATCTACCAAACCGTTATAGAAAAAGAACGAAAAGGTGATTTTTTAGGAAAAACGGTTCAGGTTATTCCACATATTACCAATGAGATTAAGCGAAGAATTAAAATTTTAGCCAAGAAAAATTACGACATTATTATTACCGAAATTGGTGGAACAGTCGGCGATATAGAATCTCTTCCTTATATAGAATCTGTGCGCCAATTAAAATGGGAATTAGGTGCGCATAATTCTATGGTAATTCATTTAACATTATTGCCTTTTCTCTCTTCAAGTGGTGAATTAAAAACAAAACCTTCGCAACATTCTGTCCGTCAATTGATGGAAAGCGGCATTCAAGCTGATGTTTTGGTTTGCCGAACGGAACATAAAATTCCAAAAGAACAGCGCGCAAAACTCGCTCAGTTTTGTAATGTTTCACTGGAAAATGTTATAGAATGTATGGATTTAGACACGATTTATGAAGTCCCACTCTACCTACAAAAACAAAATTTCGACGACGTTGTTTTGGAAGTTTTAGATTTAAAAAATGACAAAGAAGCCGACCTTAAAAATTGGAAGGAATTTTTAAGAAAATACAGGCATCCAAAAAAAACCGTAGAAATTGCGCTAATTGGTAAATATGTGAGCTTACAAGATTCTTACAAATCAATATCAGAATCTTTTATTCATGCGGGTGCTGCGCAAGAAATAGAGGTTAAAGTTCGGTGGATTTATTCCGGTGAACTTACCGCAGAAAATATTAAAGAACGACTTAAAGGTGTAGATGGAATGTTAATCGCGCCAGGTTTCGGCGACAGAGGTATTGAAGGTAAAATTTTAGCAGCAAAATATGCGCGTGAAAATAATATTCCGCTTTTAGGAATTTGCTTGGGAATGCAAATAATGACGATCGAATTTGCCAGAAACGTTTTAAATTTAGAAAAAGCAAATAGCGTAGAATTTGATATTGGAACGTCTGAACCAGTTATTGCGTTAATGGAAGAACAAAAAAATGTGGTAGATAAAGGCGGCACAATGCGTCTTGGGGCGTGGAAATGTACTCTAAAAAACAGTTCAAAACTTCTTGAAATTTATGGTACAAAAAACATTTCTGAACGTCACCGTCACCGTTATGAATTCAATGGTGAATATAAAGATCTTTTTGAAAAAAACAATTTTATGGCTTCAGGAATTAATCCAGACACCGACTTAGTGGAAACTATTGAATTAAAAAATCATCCCTTTTATATAGGTGTACAATTTCATCCGGAATATAAAAGTACGGTTGCCAATCCACACCCTCTGTTTATGGCCTTTGTAAAAGCGGTGAGTGAGAAATAAAAGTGGATAACTTCTTATCAATCAATACTTCTATTTAAATATTAAATCAAATAGTTGCGCTGCAAAATATTAAAATAAAAATAGTAATTTTGCAGCCAAATTTTAAGGGAAAAACTACGCTTTAAACAAGTGTAAAATTCCTGACTTAAACAAGAACAATGCAACAAAATAACGGCTTAGATAAAAACCAGATCATCAGTTTTGTCCTATTTTCATTAATTTTATTTGGCTTCATGTTTTACTTTCAAGGTAAACAAGCGAAAAAAGATGCTGCGAATCCTCAGCAAACGGCAAAAACTGCACAAGTTGCAACTAAACCTATAGCAGAGGTTCAAAATTTAAACCCAACGGTTAATCAAGAATCTATAAAAACGGTAAGTCTAAAAAATGATTTATTGGATGTGCAATTTTCAAGTTTAGGTGGTCAGATTTCTTCGGTGGAATTACTTAAATTTAAGGCCTACAACCACAAAACAGATAAAGATACCGATCCACTTTATTTATTTAATAAAAATAACGCGTCTTACGGTTTTCAGTTTAAAGATAAAACTGGGAAGGTTTTTAATACTAAAGATCTAGTGTTCAGTCCGACTGTCAGCGGAAATACGGTGACGATGCAGTCTACTGTAAATGGTGCCAACATTCAGTTTATTTATACTTTAAATGAAAAATATGAAGTTGGTTTTAAAGTAAAAACGCAAGGTTTAGCGCAAATTGTAAGCGACGGCAAAGCAGACTTCATGTGGAACTATAACGTCCGTGGTAAGGAAAAAGGACGCTCGCAAGAAGCGCAACATACGGAATTCTCCTACGGTTTCAATAATTATAAATCTTCGGATTATGACGGAAGAACAACCATGGAAGAGCCAAAAGAAACTTTAAACTGGATCGGTATAAAACAGCAGTTTTTTGGCGCAGTAATAGAAGCAAACAGCGGTTTTACCAATTCTAAGGGAAACCAGGACCAACCAAAAGACGAAAAAGGTGAATTTCTAAAAACATTTACTTTTGACGGACAAGTGAAAATGGCTGGAAATGAATTAAACCAAGATTTCACTTGGTATTTTATGCCTTTGGATTTAAAATTATTAAAAGATTATAATAAAAACTTTGATGAGATATTACCTTTAGGATGGTCGTTCATCGGAACATTAAACAGACATTTCTTTATTCCGATTTATAATTTATTGACTTCTTGGGGTATTGCTGCAGGTTGGGTGATATTTTTAATGACGATTATTACAAAAATAATTCTGTCGCCGGTAATGTTTAAACAACATAAACTGAGTGCGATGATGCGGGTAATTCGGCCGGAAATTGATGAAGTGAATGCAAAATTTAAAGACGCAGATGCCATGAAAAAACAGCAGGCAACGATGGCTGTTTATAAAAAAGCGGGCGTCAATCAAATGGCAGGATGTCTCCCTGCGGTCTTGCAGATCCCCATATTTTATGCGCTCTTCCGATTTTTCCCCAATAATCTCGATTTGCGTGGACAAAGTTTCTGGTTTGCGAAAGATTTAACAGCGTATGACGACGTAATAAAACTGAATTTTAATATTCCATTTTTAGGGGAACATTTAAGTATTTTCGCTATAGCGTGTACGATTGTTATATTAATTTATACGATTTTGACTTCTGGAAATATGCAGCAACCGCAAGCGCCAGGAATGCCAAATATGAAAGTCTTGATGTACATTTTTCCTGTAACGTTTTTATTCTTTTTAAATACATCTGCTTCGGGATTGTCATGGTATTATTTCGTATCAAATGCGATTAACATAGTCATTATTCTAGTTATTAAATACTGGATTTTAGATGAGAAAAAGATCCACGCACAAATCCAAGCTAATAAAGAAAAAGAGCCGAAAAAAGAAGGAAAATTTGGCAAAAGAATGCGCGAGATGATGGAGAAAGCACAAGAGCAACAAAAAGTGCAAGGCAAGAAGTAATTTTAAATTTTGGATTATAAATTTTAAATTTTAAATTAATTAAAATTTAAAAGTGTCTCGTCAAATATTTGCCGAGACACTTTTTTTAAAAATAATTTTAAATTCATACTTCAAAACTCATACTTCCAACTTTCAAAATTTTTATATCTTTGCCATCCATGAGAAAAACAGCCTGTTGATTTCAATTTATTGGAATAGGAAAGTCCGGACACCGAAGAGCAGCAAAGCGGTTAACAGCCGTCGGTCGTGAGATCAGGACAAGTGCAACAGAAAGTATGTATATTAATTTATAGTGAAACCAGGTAAACTCTTTGCGGTGCAATGTTAAGTACATCGATGCTTTTAGATTCGTCTAAGATAGGAGTTGCTGGCTCCGAAAATCGAGGGGTAAACAGCTAAAATTTTGCAGCAATGTAAGATGTAGATAAATAACAGGCGTTCAATTTATTTTGAAAACAGAATCCGGCTTATCGTTTTTCTCATGGTTTTTTTTACGAATTATTTTTCCTTATTCAGAGATTCCTTCGCCGCTTTTAATTCCTTTAAATCAGCATCTGACAAAACAGGAAAACCCAAATTCATTTCTTCAAAATTTTTGATGATAATTTGAAGCGCCGCTAATCTTGTAAACCATTTGCTATCCGCGGGCAAAACGTACCACGGCGCATGATCTTTGGAAGTTTCATTAATGGCTTCTTCGTAGGCTTTTTGATAATCATCCCAAAGCACTCTTTCTGTTAAATCCCCTAAACCAAATTTCCAGTTCTTATCTTCTTCATCAATGCGATCCAGAAATCTTTGTTTTTGCTCTTCTTTAGACACATTCAGAAAAAATTTAATAATTTTAGTTCCATTTTTCGCTAAATGTTTTTCAAAATTTCGAATACTTTCGTACCGCTGTTTCCAAAATTCTTTGTCAAAATCTGCTGCGTTATTCCAGACCTTTTCATTTAAATTGTATTCGGGATGAACTTTACATATTAAAACACTTTCATAATGTGACCGGTTGAAAATACCTATTTTTCCTTTTGCCGGAAGTGCAATATAATGGCGCCAGAGAAAATCATGTGAATAATCTTTTGTAGAAGGTGTTTTGAAACTTGTCACTTCACAACCTTGCGGATTAATGCCACCGAAAACGTGCTTTATCAAAGAATCCTTTCCCGCAGCGTCCATCGCTTGCAAAACAATTAAGACAGATTGACTTCCATCTGCATAGAGTTTTTCCTGTAATAGCCGAAGTGTGTCTACTTCGTCTTTCAAAATTTTCTTACCGTCCTTCTTAGAAATTGATCCGCTGTATTTTGTTTCAGATTTTGAGATATTAAATTTACCTTTTAAACGGAAATCTTCTGAAAAACTATTACTCATTTTTTAAATTTTAATAAATGTACCAAAAAAAAAATCGTCCCGACATAAATTGTCGGGACGATAATTAATTATAAACTTTAAGTTTTAATTTTTTATAGAAGTTTGAACTTTTAAAGCTGAAAGTCGTTTTTTTACTGGTGCAACTTCTACAGCGGCACTCGCTTGCGCACTTATTGCAGAGCCAGGTGTTACAACGCCTTTAATATAAAGAACGCTTCTGCCATTTTTAGGATCATTAGAATAAACTTCAATTAATTTCTCAAAAGGATTAACTAACTGTGTATTATAACCAACATCAATTTTCGAAGACTTACCCGGCATGATTGGATTGGAATCCCATTTCGGCGTTGTACAACCACATGCTGGCTGAACTTTAGTAATGATCAACGGTTTATCTCCTTTATTAGTTACTAAAAAAAAGGTCTCACCATTGGAACCTTTAGGTATTGTTCCATAATTGTGGGTCGTTTCATTAAATGAAATAGTTTGCGCTGAAGCTATTGCAAATGATGCAGTAAGCATTAAACCCGCTAAGATATTTTTCATATTTCCTTGTTTGTTTATATTTTAATAGACAAATTTAAATATTATTTAATTAATACGAGATATAATTTTTGATTATCTTATTTTTGCACAAAACACGTTTTAGATATAAGAATTATGCAGATTTCAGAAAAATATAATCCTACAGAGACCGAAAATAAATGGTACGAATACTGGCTGGAAAATAATTATTTTCATTCTACACCAGATCAAAGACCATCTTATACCATTGTAATTCCGCCACCAAATGTGACAGGAATTTTACACATGGGACACATGCTAAATAATACTATACAAGATATTTTAGTCCGGCGCGCAAGAATGCAAGGCTTTAATACTTGCTGGGTTCCGGGAACTGATCACGCATCTATTGCAACAGAAGCAAAAGTGGTAGCAAAGCTAGAATCTGAAGGTATTAAAAAAGAAAATCTCACCCGTGAGGAATTTCTAAAACACGCGTGGAAATGGACCGATCAATACGGCGGAACTATTTTAGAACAGTTAAAAAAACTCGGTTGCTCTTGCGATTGGGAACGCACAAAATTTACTTTAGAAGATAATTTATCAAAGCAAGTTATAAAATCTTTTGTTGATTTATACAATAAAGGTTTAATTTACAGAGGTTACAGAATGGTAAATTGGGATCCTAAAGCCAAAACCAATATTTCTGATGAAGAAGTAATTCACAAGGAATTAAACGGAAAACTTTATTTTTTAAAATATAAAATTGAAGGTACTGAGGAATTTATGACTGTTGCAACTACCCGACCAGAAACTATTTTTGGAGATGTGGCGGTTTGTATTAATCCTAATGATGAAAAATATTTTCATTTAAAAGGTAAAAATGTCATCGTCCCAATCGTCAATAGAATTGTTCCCATTATCGAAGATGAATATGTTGATATTGAATTCGGAACTGGCGCTTTAAAAATTACGCCTGCTCACGATATTAATGATTATGAGATTGGTAAAAAACACAATCTTCAAATTATTGATGCGTTAGACGACGACGGAAAATTAAATACACACGGACTTCATTATAACGGCAAAGACAGATTTATTGTAAGAAAATTAATTGCCAAAGAATTAGAAGAAAAAGGACTTCTTTTAAAAGCGGAAGACTATGTAAATAAAGTTGGAACTTCTGAAAGAACCGGCGAAATTATTGAACCTAAGCTTTCCGTTCAGTGGTTTCTTAAAATGGAAGACCTCGCAAAACCAGCTTTGGATGTGGTGATGAATGAAGAAATAAAATTCTTCCCGGATAAGTTTAAAAACACCTACAAACATTGGATGGAAAACATCCGCGACTGGAATATTTCCCGTCAGCTTTGGTGGGGACAGCAAATTCCGGCATTTTTCTATGGCGATGGTCAAAATGACTTTGTTGTAGCAGAAAATATTGAAGAAGCCTTAATTTTAGCAAAAGAAAAAACCAATAATCAAGAATTAAAAACTGAAAACCTAAAGCAAGAAGAAGATGCGCTCGACACTTGGTTTTCTTCCTGGCTCTGGCCAATGTCAGTTTTTGATGGTATAAATAATCCGGATAATGAAGAAATAAATTATTATTATCCAACTTCAGATCTAGTAACTGCTCCAGATATTATTTTCTTTTGGGTCGCAAGAATGGTGATGGCAGGTTTAGAATTCCGTCAAGAAATTCCTTTTAAGAATGTTTATTTTACGGGAATTGTTCGTGATAAACAGCGCAGAAAAATGTCTAAACAATTGGGCAATTCCCCAGATCCGATAGAATTAATTGAAAAATATGGCGCAGATGGCGTTCGGGTAGGGATTTTACTAAGCGCACCAGCTGGAAACGATTTACTTTTTGATGAAGATTTAATGCTTCAGGGTAGAAATTTTGCAACTAAAATCTGGAACGCCTTCCGCTTGGTTCAAAATTGGGAAAAATCTAGCGGTATTAAAAGTAATTCTGCGGATCAACAAGCAATCGAATGGTTTGGAAATCAGATCAACAAAACCATTATTGAAGTGGCGGATCAGTTTGAAAAATTTAGGATTTCTGACGCTTTACATCTAATTCACAAATTAATTTGGGACGATTTCTGCTCTTGGTATTTAGAAATTATTAAACCAAATTATGGTGATCCAATTTCTGCAGAAGTTTATCAAAAAACGATTTATTTCTTTGAAGAATTAATGAAATTGGTTCATCCTTTTATGCCATTTTTATCCGAAGAACTTTGGCAACAAATGGGCGAAAGAACTTCTGACAAGGCGCTTGTAATTTCACAACAGCCTAAAGCAGATTCTTTTAATGAAGACTTGGTGAAAAGCTTTGATTTTACGAAAGAAATAATTTCAGGCATTCGGAATTACCGACAATCTAAAGGAATTTCACCTCGTGAAACCGTAGAAATATTCACCAATGCAGATGCTTTTAAAAACGAAGAAATCATTAAAAAATTGGGCAATTTTGAGCAAGTTCATTTTAATCAAAAAACCGATAAACCTTCTTTTACCTTTTTAGTTGGAAGTACAGAAATCTCAATTCCATTAAGTGAAAATTTAGATTTAACGGAAGAAAAAGTAAAAACTGAGGAAGAAATTAAATATTTGAAAGGCTTTTTAATTTCCGTAGAAAAGAAATTATCTAACGAGAAATTTGTTGCAGGAGCACCTAAAAATGTTCTAGAAAACGAACAAAATAAGAAGAAAGATGCAGAAGATAAAATTAAACTTTTGGAAGAAAAACTGATTAGTTTATCATGAAACATTTAATAAATTTAGCGAAATTATTCAGTGAAAATTTAGCAGATAATATCTTAATTGATACTTATGAAGCCGAAGATTTACACATTACTTCAGGAAAATTAATTGCTTGCGATCCGGTAATTACGAATGATAAAACACCTTTTTTAACTAAGTTTCCAACAGGTGATTTTCCGGTTTTAATTCATAAAGAAAAGGAAAGTAATTGCATCGCTTACGTTGAAGTAACATTTTCGAAAAATAAAATTAAAAATTGGGAATTAGCCTTGTGTGAAAACCAACACCTTAAAGATTTGGCAGAGGGAGAAGTTTTTGGTTATCCCGGAAAAAGTGGAATGGGCTGCTTGATGGATCTCGATGCGCAGATCGTTCTAAATAATTTAGAAACGACTCTTTACAGAAGAAAAGGCGATGATTATATGGGAATTTACGAGGAGTTTTTCCACCCTTATTTTTATGATACTGATGGAATTACAAATCAATTTGCACTGGTAAAAGCCGATAATGAAAAGCGAGAAAATATGATTGCTTTTGAGACAGGATACGGTGAGGGGTTTTATGCAAGTTATATCGCTTTTGATACAGAAAAGAAACCGGTGAAAATTATCTCAGAATTCATTGAAATGGTTTAATTTTAAACTTTATTTATTACCTTAACGATATGATTTTTCAAGATATCAAATTTAAAGAAGATTATTCACCTAAAATTGTTGTTGTAGGCAGTTGTTCTATTGACCTAATATTAAATACAGCAAAAATGCCGCAAGCGAACGAAACTGTTTTAGCAGAAAATTCTCAAAACTTTTTTGGTGGCAAAGGTGCCAATCAAGCAGTCGCAACATCGAGATTAGGTGCAAGTGTATATTTTGTAGGCGCGGTTGGTGCAGATCCACACGGTCAACAAATTTTAAGAAATCTGCGGGATGAAAATATTAATATTGGTTTTGTAGCAGAAAAAATTCAATGCTCTACAGGTACAGCTTTTGTTACCGCTGCTGAAGGAAAAAATGCGATTGTTGTTGTTCCAGCGGCAAACAATCTATTATCCCCAAAAGATATTGAAGCAGCTGACAAAGCAATTTTAAAGGCAGATTTAGTTCTTACCCAGTTAGAAATACCACTTGAAACCGTAGAATATTTATTTAAAAAATGTAAAGATTATAAGGTAAAAATCGCTCTTTATGCTTCGCCAGCGAAAAAATTGCCGGAAAACATTATCGAACAGTCTGAATTTATTATTGCAAAAACATCTGATTTAGGCGAAATCTTCGGACCAGAAAGTAGAGAACAGATCATGAAAAGACTGCCGAACAAATTATTTGTTAGAGATGATACCAATTCTACCATTTACTTTAATGGCACAGAAATGAGTTATTATAGAAATGATCCGGCTCAAACAGCGCATAAAATGGGAATGGGCGACGCATTTACTGCTGGTTTTGCAATGGCTTATTGTCATAAAAATAAAATAAAAGACTGCGTAAAGTTTGGTAATGATGTTTCCCTGAAAGTCGCAGAGAATCGCGGTTCACAAAGCGGATTGCCTTATTTAAAAAACGTTTTGGTTTAAAATAAAAAGATTTATCGAACAGAGAATTTCAATAGTTTGAAGTTCTCTTTTTTTTTATTAATTTAATTGAAATGAAAGAATTAAAATTAAAATTAAAAAACAATTTAAATCAACCAATTTTTGCAACGATTTTTAAGCCTGAAAATTCCAATGGTAAAATCATTTTAATTAATTCTGCAACGGGCGTAAAGCAGCAAGTTTATTTTAAAATCGCGAACTATTTATCAGAAAATGGTTTCATAGTTTTAACTTATGATTATTCTGGTATTGGACTATCCAAATCCAAAGATCTTACAAAATGTGCAAGCAGCATGAGAAGTTGGGGCGTTTCAGACTATAAAACTTTGACTGATTATATCAAAATGAATTTTCCAGATTATAAAAAATATTTAATTGGTCATTCAGTCGGTGCATTAATTTTAGGAATGAATGAAGATTCTAAATTATTTAAAAGTTTTATTTTTATCAGTACACAAAAAGCTTTTGTAGGGCATTTAAAATTAAAAATTAAAGTTTTAGGTTATTTAGGATTTGGAATTGTTCAACCGATAATGACCAAAATTTTTGGCTATTTTCCGGCTCACAGATTTGGTTTAGGTGAAAGTCTGCCAAAAAATGCGGCTAATGATTGGCGCACTTTAATTTTAAATAAAAAATCAACAAATGCACTTTTAGAAAAAATTGATTACAATTATTCTAGCGAATTGACTCAAGATGTTTTGGTTTTGCGCGCAGAAGACGACTCTTGGTTGACTAAAACTGGCGTGCAAAATTTATTAAAGGAAACTTTTCCAAACTTAAAACCGACGTATAAAATTTTAAAACTATCAGATTCACCAAAAAATGAAATTGGGCATATTAATTTCTTTCGATCATTTAATAAACCTTTGTGGAAAATATTTTTGGCAGAATTAGAAAATTAATTTAGATTTATAAATATCATTAAACTAAAACTCTTTATCGTTTTGATTACATTTGTCGCTTAGTTTTTATGAAACCAATCATTGCTTTTAAAGATGTCAGTTTAAAATTTGATAATGCCATTTTTATCAAAGATTTTAATCAGCAGATTTTTGAAAATGAAAAAGTTGTTTTCTCCGGAGTTTCTGGATCTGGTAAAACTTCTTTACTTAACTCTATTTTAGGTTTCATTCCTATTCACGACGGTGAAATTTGGATAAATGACCTTCAGGTAAATTCGAAAAATATTCATAAAATTCGAAAAATGATTTCTTGGTTGCCGCAAGATCTATATTTTGATATTAAAAGTTGCCGAGAACTGGTAAATATGCCTTTTTCATTTGAAATAAATAAGAGATTTCAACCTACGGAAATTCAGTTTCAAGAGATAATTTCTCAACTATTATTGCCTGAAGGTATTTTAGATAAAAATCTGAACGAAATTTCTGGGGGTCAAAAACAACGATTGATCCTGGGTGCTTTACTACTGCTTCCAAAACCGATTTTACTTTTAGACGAGCCAACTTCTGCTTTAGACCAAAAATCTACAAAAGCACTTTTAGAAATCATTCATACGCAGAAAAAAACGCTGATCAGTTCTTCTCATGATTCATTCTGGAACGAAAAAATGGACAAAATAATTTTAATCTAATGGGCGCACAGGATATTTCTTGGTTGGATCTAAGTTGGGGCTATTTACTCATCCTAATTCCTATTTTAGTCTTTAAATATTATGAGACCGGATTGGTAAAACCAACGTTAATTGCGATTGGAAGAATGACAGTGCAACTCTATTTAGTCGGCCTTTATCTGGGATTCATATTTAAATTAAATAACATTTGGGTCAATATTTTGTGGGTGACAATGATGGTCGTGATCGCCTCTTTTACGACGATTAATAGAGCAAATTTAAACCGAAAAATATTTCTTGTTCCAACGATGCTTGCAATGCTTGTTGTTATATTTTACATCGATTTTTATTTTTTGGGCGTTGTAATAAAGTTGGACTATTTATTTGATGCACGCTATTTCATTCCGATTACGGGAATGCTTATCGGGAATTCTATGTCGAATAATATTGTTGCTTTTAATGTTTATTTTAAAAATTTAGATAAAAATCAAGTTCAATATAAATTTGCATTGGCAAACGGTGCAACAAAAAATGAAGCGCTAAAAAGTTTTATTAAAGAAGCTTTGGTAAAATCTCTGAGCCCAACAATTGCAACAACTTCGGTTGTTGGATTAATTTCTTTACCTGGAATGATGACTGGACAGATTTTAGGTGGTCAGGATCCTTCAGTCGCCATAAAATACCAGATAATGATCATGATAACTATTTTAGTAAGTTCTTTGATGTCAGTCATTTTATCTATTCTACTTTCAAACAGATTTATTTTTAATGACATGAATATGCCGCTGAAGGGTTTAAATTTAGAAAAGTAGATTTTATTTAAAAAATCTTTTGGTGTGAAAAACTCTTAAAATAAAAATATTTTCGCCTTCAATAATATAATGAATCCCATAAGGAAAATTAATAGTGAAAGTAATTCTCACAGTTCTTTTACGAAGTTGATGCAGCAGCGGGTTTTCTGATAATTTGTCGATTCCCTCAATAATATCTGTCATGCATCTTTTTGCGAGATTTTTATCAATCTTTGAATAGTAGTTTTTAGCATCGCCAATATCTAATTTTGCTTCATCTGATATATTTAGATGATATTTTATTCGGAAATTCCAACTTTAAAGTCATCCCAAGAAGAATATTTGATTTTTCTACTTTGGTGCTTTTCTAAAATTTCATCCTTTAAAGATTTATATTCATCTGTCAATTCAAAATTATTGGCTTTTTTATTAAGAACAGATTCCATCTAATTTTTCAAATTCCGGCCTTCCTTATCTGCTTGCAGTTGAAGAATTGCTAAAGTTTGAGTCTTTAACTTACGGAAAAATATTCTAAAACTTAGAGTTGATTTCTAAAACATGCGCTTCCAATTCGGGTAAAAATAAGTCGAACTTTTGCTTTAAAAAATCTTTATTTTGATGGAAAACTTCAATGATTGGAATGTCTTTTTCTAAATATTTTGCTTTATTTAAAACATTTTGAAAACTATATTTTATGCCCCAGTCAAATCTGTAATTATAAAGCCAATTGTCTTTTTCCATACCATTTAAACGGTTATCAAAAATCGCAGGGAAATAATTTTGATATTTTCTTAAAGCCATATAAACTTTGTCCGTATGGAATTTCAAATCAGTTTCAGACAAACTATTGGCTAAAAAATAATCAAAGCTAACATCTATAAAAGCGCCAGAATAAAGCCGAACCAAAGGTTGATAAATCTTTTTCGCCTCAGAAATTATTGGATGAGAATCTGTGAAAGTGTCAATTGCGCGATGAAGAATTATGCCGTGTTGAATTTCAATTGGCAAACTTCCACGTTCATTATTTTTAACATAATCTTCCAAAAACTGACCAACAATTTGCTGCTCAGAGAATGCGAGAAAGGAATGTGCTAAATAATTCATCCGGGTAAATGTAGTTTAAAAATAAAAAAAATTCTATGATTTAATTAAAAATCACAGAATTCTTATTATAGAGAAATGTATTCTATGCTTGTTTTATAAATTGTAATTCGCCAGAGATTTTTACTTCATCACCAAGCATTACGCCGCCAGTTTCTAGTGCAGCATTCCATACTAAACCAAAATCTTTTCTGCTGATCTTGCCTTCAAAAGAAAATCCTGCTTTTGTCTGTCCGTAAGGATCAACGTTGATACCGCCAAAATCTACGTCTAATATCACAGGTTTTGTAACGCCGTTCATTGTAAGATTTCCGGTGATTTCATCGTTTAATGAATCGGTTTCAAAAGTGATTATTGGGTTAATTTCTACATTAAAAAAATCTGCACCTTTTAAATGGTTATCTCTATCTGTGTTATTCGTATAAACAGAATTTGTTTGAATTTTCGCAGTCGTTTTAGCATTTTTAAAAGAATCATCTTCTGACTGAATTTCTGCATCAAATGTTTGAAAGTTACCTTTCACATTTGAGATCATCATGTGTTTTATCTTAAACGTAATTTCACTGTGCGCAGGATCTAATTTCCAAGTTGTAATCATAATAATTTAATTTTTGATTTGTTAATTATAATGCAAATCTATCTCAAATCGCATTCTAATAATGTTGACTTAAGGTAAGAAATTAAAAAGTCTTAATCAATTTCAAACTGATGTTTCTGCCCATGTTATAGATTCCCAAATGTCCGTTTGGCGAAGAAGAATATTGCTCAAAATATTTTAATCTACTCAAATGATCTTGATAAGCGACATCAAATATATTATTAGCTAAAACATAAATGTCAATAATATTATCACCATTTTTATTTAAAACAGAAGTTCCAAATCCCAGATTTACTAAGGAATAACCTTTCGTAGCTGTTTCTGTATTGTCATAACCGTAAACCCGATCTTGCGTTGCAGTATATTGCAACTGTGCTTTTATAAAGGCTTTTGAGAATGTTTTTGAGTTTTCTGCTAAATCATAACGTAATTCTGAAAGTAATTTAAAAGGTGGAATTTGTGGTACATATTGGTTATCAGCAGTTCTGTTTGCACCAGTAAAACTTTCATTATCACCATAAATTAATGAAGCAGAATTTTCAAAATGTAAATTTCTAACAATATGAAAGTCAATATTTCCTTCTAAACCGTAAAGAAAAACTTTTCCCTGCTGAAATTTATAGGTTGGATATTCTTGAGTGCCGCTTAAACTTAAAACATCGCTTCCATCTGCATTTTGCAAACGTGAATTGTAAATATAATTATCAATTTTATTGGCAAAGAAACTTACGCCAGCGTTAACCACTTTTGAAGAAAAAGTACCGCCTAAATCTGCTTGATTACTAAATTCCGGTTTAAACTGATCATTCCCAATTTGGTATAAACCTGTTCCCGGATGAACGCCATTTGCAGAAATTTCAGAAATGTTCGGCGCTCTGTAACCACGTGCTAAATTTGATTTTAAAGCCCATTTTCGATTAAAAATATAAGTAGCACCAATACTTCCGGTCACACCGTCATAATTTGTAGAATAATTACTGAATGGTTTGTCTGCGCCGATTCTGTCTTTTCCATAGACTGGTTGATCAAAACCGCTTACTGGATTGGGTTTGATGTACAATTCATCATCATTCATTTTTCTATAATCATATCTAATTCCACCAGCAATCCCGAATTTATCCCAATCTTTTTTTATGGAAACAAAACCGCCTAGATCAAATTGATTGTATGAGGGAATTACAAATTTACTCCCGCCAAGCACATTATTTTTTTGAAGCATTCCATTGACACCAAAAACAATGTTCCATCTGTCATAATCTGGTAAATAATATTTTAAATCATAATTAAAAGTATTTAACTTCAGATCTAAACCTGGAACATCTTGGTAAGGCACTTCAGGATGACTATATTCTCTTCTCTCACTACTTTGATAAGCGAAATTTGCTTCTAATCTGCTGTCGCCAACAAAGAAAGTATTATTTAAAAATGCTCTGTAATGCTGCACTCTTTGGTGCAAAACTGAAATTTTATAAGTGTTTAGATCATGATCATTCACAATCGGTCGGAAGTTATCTGCTTCCGTAATCTGACTCGTAAATTTTCTGGATAAAGAGTCTCTACTTCCGTCCGGAATCTCCTGTGTATCGTCAAAAAGGGAAACATTTAAATGGCTAAAACCCCACTTTTTATGAATTCCCACGAAAGCATCTGCGGCAATTTGGTTAAAGCCCGTATTGTAAACGCGTCCGTCAATAGAATTTTTATAATTTTTCGCCAGTTGTTTTGAGATCCTGCCGCCATATTCAAACCCATTTTTATTTCCGGTTAAAAATAATGAACCACCAAGCATTCCATTGTTAGTTTGATATTCCGTTGTCGCAGATCCAGAGATTTTACCTTCTGGACCAGCACCGGTTGGAATTAAATTCACGACACCCGCTAAAGCATCAGAACCATACATTAAACTTGCAGGTCCTTTTATGACTTCGATATTTGCGATTCCGTAATTATCAACTTCAATTCCGTGTTCATCACCCCACTGCTGACCTTCCTGACGAATTCCATTATATAAAGTCAAAATCCTGTTAAAACCCAGTCCTCTGATTATTGGTTTGGAAATATTTGGACCCGTTGTAACTGTACTTACGCCAGGCACTTTTGAAATAGCATCAATAATATTTGTAGATAAATTAGTTTTCAGATAGGCTTGATTTATACTTACAATTGGCAAAGGCGATTTTTTTATTTGGGTTGCTTTTGAGGAACCGGTGATCACAACTTCGGCAATTTCCGTAGAACTTTTATCTAAATTAAAATCTAATGTACTTCCACCTTTGACATTGACTGTTTGGGAATAAGATTTATAACTTGGAACATTAACTTCTACCAAATAGTTAGCGGCTGGAACATTAATAAATGTATAATTTCCATTCGCGTCAGTTTGCGTAGAATTATGCAAATCTGTAATTGTGATCTTTGCATTTGAGATTGCTGTATTAGTAGTAATATCCATTACTTTTCCCGATAGCGAATTTTGAGAGTAACCTATAAAACCGAGAAATAAACCTAAAATTAGGCTTAATATATATTTAAAATTCATTTTTATTATTTAAAAGTATTGTGGCAAAAGATTTTAACTTCTGCTATAGATTGGTGAAATTGATGCCATTGTATTAGATTTAAAACAGATACTTTTTGGCATAATGTCGATTGATAATGAATATTGTATCCTGAAACTTTCAGGAAACTTTATCCAAGTAAAAATCAATTTAATTTTAAATAAATTTGTTGGGTGGACCCCGGAGAAAAAAACTAAAATGAGGTGACGCTGTTTTCTGTGCAAAAGTTAAAATTTGAACATAATCAGCTAAATATTTATTTGAAATCTCAAAATTTGCCGTGTCAGGCAAAATTATCGGCGCAGAAGCAAAATGACAGGATAAACAGTCGTCGCCAATATTTACGGCACTTTGCTTACTGAAGTTAGAAGATGAACTTTTAAAATTGAAATCTTTATAAAAGTAACCACCGTTATGATTGTGAATATTTGCTGCAAAAATAAATGCAAAAAGATAGATGCTGGAAAACAGCACCGATAGATATTTCTTTAAATTTTTATTGCGAATCACTGCCGCAAAGTTATAAAATAAATTGAACATTAATTTTTAATTAATATTAATTAAAAGTGAATTTTGTAAATTTGCATTGAAAAAATAATATATGGCAGAAAGTGCGGTGAAAAAGATTGCAGTTTTTACTTCAGGTGGTGACGCACCGGGGATGAATGCGGCGATTCGCGCTGTTGTAAGAACAGCAAATCACTTTGATATTGAGTGTTACGGAGTTTGGGAAGGTTATAATGGCCTGATAAAAGGAGAATTTATAAAAATGGGGCCTCGTTCTGTTAAAAATATTATTAACCGCGGCGGAACAATTTTAAAATCTGCCCGTTCCTTAGAATTCCGAACCAAAGAAGGCCGCCAAAAAGCTTATGATAATTGCCAGCGAGAAGGAATTGACGCATTAGTCTGCATCGGTGGTGATGGAACTTTTACCGGCGCAACGATATTTAATGAAGAATTTGGAATAAAAACAATCGGTATTCCCGGAACTATTGATAACGACATTTTTGGTTCTGATAATACCGTTGGTTATGATACAGCATTAAATACCGCAATGGACGCTATTGATAAAATTCGTGATACTGCAACATCTCATAATCGTGTTTTTTTTGTAGAAGTAATGGGACGCGATGCTGGATTTATCGCTTTAAATAGTGGAATCGCGGTGGGGGCTTTAGATATTATCATCCCAGAAACACGAGACAGCATTGAAGATCTTTTTGAAACCTTCGACAAAGCACAAAAATCTGGAAAATCTTCCAGTATAATTGTGGTTGCGGAAGATGAAAAATTAGGAAGCATTTACAGTTTAGCGGAAGCGACTAAAATCAGATTCCCAGATTACGATATTCGCGTCACAATTTTAGGTCATATTCAGCGTGGAGGTTCACCTTCTTGCGCAGACCGGGTTTTAGCAAGCAGATTAGGTTACGGCTCAGTAATTGGTCTTATGGCGGGAAAAACTAATGTAATGGCTGGTCTACAGGCAAACAAGTTAGTTTACACACCTTTTCGGGATGCCATCAAAAAACACAATACTATTGATGAAGATCTTTTAAAGATTTCAGAAATATTAGCAATATAAATTAACTAAATTATAATAATAAATTATGTCTAAAATTAAAGTAGGAATTAACGGATTTGGTAGAATTGGCGGACTTGTCTTTTCTGCAATGTCTCAAAGAGAAAACATAGAAATTGTTGGTATCAATGATTTAATTGATGCTGAATATATGGCATATATGTTAAAATATGATTCTGTACACGGAAGATTTCCAGGTGAAGTTCGCGTAGAAGGAAATGATTTAATCGTTAATGGAAAGCGCATAAGAGTCACTTCAGAAAGAGATCCAAATAACTTAAAATGGAATGAAGTTGGCGCAGAATATATTGTAGAATCTACAGGTTTATTTTTAACCAAAGATAGCGCACAAGGACACATCAATGCTGGAGCGAAGAAAGTTGTTCTTTCTGCACCTTCTAAAGATGATACACCAATGTTTGTGATGGGTGTAAATCACAAAAATTTAACTGCAGATATTAATATTTTCTCCAACGCATCGTGTACTACAAATTGTTTAGCGCCAATTGCTAAAGTTTTACATGATAACTTTGGCATTGAAGAAGGTTTAATGACAACCGTTCATGCAACAACTGCAACCCAACGAACTGTTGATGGTCCTTCCCACAAAGATTGGAGAGGTGGTCGTTCAGCGCTTTTAAATATTATTCCATCTTCCACAGGTGCTGCAAAAGCAGTTGGAGTGGTAATCCCTGAACTTAATGGAAAACTAACCGGAATGTCTTTCAGAGTTCCTACAGCAGACGTTTCTGTAGTAGATTTAACTGTAAAATTAGTTAAAGCAACATCTTATGATGAAATTGCTCAAGCTATGAAAAAGGCATCGGAAGGTGAATTAAAAGGAATTCTTGGTTATACTGAAGATCAAGTAGTTTCACAGGATTTCATTGGTGACAAAAGAACTTCTATTTTCGATAAAGGCGCAGGCATAATGCTTTCTCCAAACTTCGTGAAAGTTGTTTCATGGTATGATAATGAAGCTGGTTTTTCTAATAAGCTGACAGATCTGTTAGAATATTCTTCTACTTTATAATTAATATTTTAAAATTTAAAACCTCTGATTCTAATTTCAGAGGTTTTTTTTGACTATTTTTTGGGCAAATCCCTAGTCCCAACGATACCAGCCGCTCGGGTCGGGCTGTCCGCTGTATCTTTTTTGCCAACACTTACAATAGTACTGAAAATAATTTGCCGCTATAAAAAAAGGATGCCGCTTCCATCCCTTTTGCACAGAAATTTTTTAGATTTTAATTTACGTAATTGATGGCTTGCTAATTGTTGCTTTAATTAAATAAAAATATTAAATAAAATATTATGAAAGCAATTTGGAACGGTCAGATTATCGCAGAAAGCAATAAAACTATCGTAGTTGAAAATAACCACTACTTCCCAGAAAACAGCATTAAAAAAGATTATTTTGTTCTAACAAATCACCACACTTCTTGTCCTTGGAAAGGTCAGGCCGCTTACTACAGCATTGAAGTTGACGGTAAAAAAAATGAAAATGCTTCATGGTTTTATCCAAGTCCAAAAGACGCTGCAAATAATATCAAAAATTACGTGGCTTTCTGGAAAGGGGTGGAAATTAAATCCTAAAAATTAGGAAATTGTAGAAGTCATATTCTGGAGCGGATTCACCATAGAAACACCCTCATCATCGAGGCGGGATTTCAACTGCACATAAGCTTCACTTCTTATTTTAAGAAAACTTTCTCCTTGTAGCATCCAAAAACGAACTTCGATATAGTACACGCCTAGACTTTGTTTTACAACGATGATCTGGGTTTCTTCAGGTTTTTCGACACCTTCTAATTTTGAAACCTCATCGTGAAGTGCTTTTTTAACTTTAGTTAAATTCTCTGTGTTTGGTATTTCTAGACTGATGTAAATTTTTCTACCTTCGGAAGCTGTCACGTTAACAAATGGCGCCGTAAATATGAGTTGATTAGGTATAAAATATTTTCTTCCATCATCCGCAGTCACCTTCGTGGTAAGAAAACCGATTTCTAAAACGGTTCCAGAAATACCATCGATTGTGACATAGTCCCCAACTTTAAAAGCTTTATCCACACCAACCAGCATTCCAGAAAATATACTTGAAACCAAATCTTTCAGCGCAACGCCGGCCACAACACCTGCTACACCCAAACTACCTAAAAATTTAAAAACAAATCCGCCAAGACCCATTATTTCTAATGCAATAAAAACACCTGCAAGAATAAATAAAAAGCGAAAAAATCCAACCAAAGTTGCGACCGTTTCCCCCTTTTTACTTTTAGGATAGACTTTGTGAACGAAATTTAAAGCAAGTTTACTTAAATAAGTATTCAAGGCAAAAATAATGAGAAAAACAATTATTCCCACTGCTAATCTTGGAGTAAAACTTGCGAACTCACCTATCCATCTTTGTAAAACAGCGTAAACTGTATCGAAATAATTCATTTAAAAAAAATTTAGTTGTACAAATTTAGACAAATAAAAAAGGCTGAAAACAACTTTGTTTTCAGCCTCTAATTTTGAATTCCGAAAATTACATTTCAGATTTCACATTTGACATTGCTTTAGCTGCGGGTAAGAAAATATTTAAACCTAATCTGAAGCCGACTGCAGAAGTAGTTCCTCTGTTACCAAAACCTAAGTTTCCGTTTAATTTTACTGAAGCGTCTAAACCAATATTTTGAGTTATAAAATAAGTGTAGCCAGTTCCAACACCTAGATCTAGACCGTTGGCAGATGCACCGCCGTTAGAAATTGTCGTTCCACCGATTCCCGCATTTCCTTCAACGAAAAAACGACCGTGTTTTAATAAACTATCTATACCTTGTTCGCCCGGAGAAAAGTAATATCTGGATAATGCGCCAACACCATAATTAAATATTGTAGAAGCACCTTTAGCTCCAGAAAAACCTAAATTAACATACGGTCCAACAGCCCAGTTGTTTTCTACAAAATAAGCCGCCTGCGGAGTGATTTTTACATTGTAACCAGCACCTTTGTTAAGACCAAAGTTTGCACCACCGATCTCGCCACCTACCATCCAGTTGCCTTTTTGAATTTGGGCATTTGCTGTGGAAATTAAACCTGCAGCCGCGAAGGTAAGTCCTATTACTAATTTTTTCACAATGAATTTTTTTTAATGTTAAAATTTATAGTCTTAAAAATTCAACTTTTATGCCATTTTATCACCTATATGACAATAATCATTTTAGATAAAATTTAATACTAAGAAATATAAATTAAGATAATACTTAAAATTAAACCTATCGAGGTGTAAACCATTCCTCTTCTAAAAGCCATTGATCTCACATTAAACATCCAGAAACTTGAAACTACAAAGAAGAAAAGTGAAATTCCAAAAAAAACATTTAAAAGTGACAATCTATCTTTAGATTGCGATTTATGAAGATTAGTCATCTTTTTAAAAATTGAAGGCAAGTCTTTTTTTCTAAACTTTACTGCGCCAGTCTTGGTATTATAATAACCACCTCTAAATAACAAAACACCATTCTGAGTTTTTAAAATTTCCAGATTTTTAATCTTGATCTCTTTTTCTAATTCTCTTTCTGATAAATTTTTCTCAATATTTTTCTGAATTATATTTTCTTTTTTTAAGAAATCAGAATCTCTATAAATCAGAAGAATCCCACTTACGGAGTAAACCATCATAATTCCCGCCATAAAGAAACCTAAGTACCTATGCGTTAACCGCATAAAGCTTTTTGTATTTTTTATCTGTGCCATAGTTTTGTTTTAAAAAAAATAAAATAGCAGCAACCGAAGTTGCCGCCTGAAAAATCTAGTATGAATGAATAATACTAAAGTTTATAAGTTAAAGTTATATAGAAATTTCTAGGTGTGATAGGATTCACAGAGTAATTTTCATGGACATTATAATTTACCACATCAAATAGATTTCCCACTTTTGCCATAATACTGAATTTATTCACTTCATATCCTGCAGAAAGTGCAACTGTCGTATAATCACTTAAGGGAATTAATCGTGAAACTTGATTTCTACCGTTTAGCGTTGCTTTTGTGTCATTCCAACCTGCAATTCTGTCGCCAATAAAGTAAACACTTGCACCTGCTAAAAATCCATTTAGATTATTAGAAAATTTGTAAAAAACAGAGGCATTTGCTGTAGTTGCTGGCGTTCTTACTAATCTTTGATTTTCTACGTAGCCGAAATTATCGGGTGTATTTTTATAAACAGAATGGTTGTATGAAACACCTGCTATTAAAGATAAATTTTTAGAAGGATTTCCAGTAATATCTAATTCTACGCCTTTACTACTTAATTTTCCTGAAAAATCTTTCAGATCTGAGTTAGAATTAGCATTGCCAAATCGGTCCAATTCCGCAGTTTGATAAAAATTTTGATTAATTATCTGGTACGCTGATAAATTTAATGCTACTGCATTATTCCAAAAATTCTTTTTTAAACCTAATTCATATTGGTCTATGACAGAAGGCTTCAGAGAATTTAAAAAAATATCAGTTCCAGTATTAGCAGAGAAAGAATTGGTATAAGTACCATAAACAGTTAAATTTTGATCAGGTGTAAAAACGATACCAAATTTTGGCGAAAAAGCGTGATCAACCGTCCCTAAACTTTGAATCTGATTATTTTTAATAAAATCTTTTTTCTCTCCACTTTTATTTTCAATATAAGACCATCGTAATCCAGCTAGAATTTTAAACTTTGAAGTTAAAGTAATAAAATCCTGCACAAACACACCCAATCTTTGCGTAGGAATTCTATTTCTACTAATTTTATCTGCCTCAGGAATAGCGCCACTTGCCCAGCTTGCAGGATCATCTAAATAAATCGTTCCATTTGTTAAATTTCCTTTTGATCCGTAAGATGTGGGATTATTAAATGCGTACGTGTCTGCTTGTAAAAAATCACCATCGGATCCAAGCAAAATCTGATGTTTTATTTTTCCGGTATTAAAGTTACCATTTAAATTAATCTGTGCAGAAGAATAATTTTGCTCGGTATAAGTTCTGTTTAATGGCCGCTTCCAAGAAAGTCGGTTATTATTGTCATAACTCCATTGTATCCTTTCTGTACTGTAATAATCCTTTGTGTAATTTTGATATGATAATACAGAATTTAACGTCCAGTTCTCATTAAACTCATGATTTACAATCACATCAGACGTCGCTTGTTGCACATTTTGATATTGCCACTTGGCACCCACAAAAGAATTTCGATCGAGTAAATCATTCAATCTATAACTGCCGTCTTTATTGGTTATACTTCCAATTCCAAAATCGGGCGTGAAATCATTTTTTAAATAATCACCCTCTAAGATTATTTGCGTTTTCTCGCCAATATTGAAAACAAATGACGGATTAAAATAATATTTTTTATTTTGCACCTCGTCCCGAAAGCTTTCCGAAGTTTCGTATGCGCCATTCACACGAAAGGCAACATTTTTTGAAAGCGGTCCATAAAAATCAACAGTTGGTTTGTAAGAGTTCCAGCTTCCAGCATTAAAAGAAACACTTCCACCTTGCTGAAATCGTGGTTTTTTGGTCACCAAATTTACGATACCACCCGCTGCTGTATTTCCATAAAGCATTGCGTTGCTTCCTTTTAAAACTTCCACTCTTTCTAAACCGGAAACTTCAGGGAAAACCCCACTATTAACGCGCGCGCCATTTTTAAAAATATTATCACTCCCAAAATTAAAACCGCGACCACCAAAACTGTCTTGGGAACTTCCTCTCGAAGAAGTGATATACAGACCATTTACATTTTGTAAAACCTCGCTTAGTTGTTTAGATTGTTGCTGTTCAATAATTTCGTGCGTGACGATGGAAATTGGTTGCGGCGTATCCATCACGGAAAGCTGTGATTTGCCCGCTTGCAATCTTGCTTTATTTGGATTTCCAGTTTTATGAAGTTGAATGTCTTCAATTTCCTGAATTTTTAATGTATCACTTACAAGTTCATATTTCATTTGTGAATGTGCAAATCCGGAAATACAAAGAAGACCTATACAGAAGAATGTTTGTTTCATGGTGTTGTTTAGAATTGTTATAAATAATATGGCAAAAATAAAATATAATTTCATTTATACAAAGTTTATTTAGAATAATTAAAAATAAAAGAGAAAAATATTTTTAATTAATTAATTTTTAGCAACTTACATACTAATGATTTTCGTCATACAGAGTCAAACTATTTTTATTTAAACACTTGAATAGCATTTTTTACAAATTTTAGCAAAAAAAAATCTTTTGAAAACGCTTTCAAAAGATTGATTTTAATATTAAAAAAAGATTACTATTCCTTCAATTCTACCGACTAATTTCCATTTTATGTAAATCAGCAGACAACTTTTGCAACTCATCCAAAAGTTTAGCAATTACAAAATTGGTAATATTATTTAAAAAATTCCTAGCTATGTGTTTCAAATTACAAAAACACATTAGCCCTTTTTATAATTTTTAATTATTCTTGTCTAAAATTATCTAAACCTTTTCTTGTCGCAAAAAATATATTTAGTCCCAATCTAAAGCCAATATTAGAAATTGTTCCTTGATTTCCAAAACCTAAATTCCCACTGTATTTAACGATGGCGTCTAAACCAATATCTTTCGTAATAAAATAAGTATAACCTGGTCCTATTCCTAAATCTAAACCATTCGCAGAAGCCCCACCTTGTGAAATAGTTGATCCACCGATACCGATATTACCTTCCATGAAAAACCGACCCTGTTTTAATAAATTATCAACACCTTTCTCATCTGCAGATAAATAATACCGTGATAAAGCACCAAGCGCATATTTAAAGGTTGTGGGTAAACCTTTTGCACCATTGAACCCTAAATTAGTGTAACCGCCAACTGACCAATTATCTTTAACAAAATAAGCAATTTGTGGTGTAATTGCAAGATTGAAACCCGTTCCCTTATTTAAACC
Source organism: Halpernia sp. GG3 (assembly GCF_052976925.2). Classification (NCBI taxonomy): domain Bacteria; kingdom Pseudomonadati; phylum Bacteroidota; class Flavobacteriia; order Flavobacteriales; family Weeksellaceae; genus Halpernia; species Halpernia sp. GG3. Next base: position 173,499 of record NZ_JBRIIR020000014.1, on the reverse strand, counting down.
AAGATTTGTTGCAACCATATTTCCACCAATCATATAATCACCTTGTTGTATTTGTGCATTCACCGTGGTAATCAATGCTGTTGCAGCGATTGTCAAAATTATTATAAATTTATTCATGATCTTTTGTTTTAATATTTCAATATTTATGCCATCAAATACTATTTTTACAAAGATAGCATTTGAATTATTTTGTAGAATTTATTACTAAAAATATTTTAAAAACGCTTTAAGAAGTCTAATATATTTAAAAAATATTAGAGTTTTATTCCTGCAATTCTAACCACCGAAGTTCCATTTCATCTAAATTATCCGACAACTTTTGCAACTCATCAGAAAGTTTTGAAATCACATCATAATCAGTTTCATTATTTAAAAGTTTTGAAAGTTCTGATCGCTTGGTCTCAAATTCTGGGATTTCTTTGTTTAATTTATCTAATTCGGATTTTTCTTTAAAAGACAATTTTCGCGCTGCACCTTCAATTTCTTGATTCTTGGGTGTTGAATCTTGAACCTTTTCTTCAAGTTTCACCTCTTTCTTAATTTCTACTTCTTGGATCTTAGATTTTGAATCTTGATTCTTCTTATCAAACTCTCTGTATTCCGAAAAAGTTCCAACAAAATCTTTAATATTTCCATTTCCTTCGAAAGCTAAGCAATGTTCCACGATACGATCCATAAAATATCTGTCGTGAGAAACAATAATTAAAGTGCCTTGAAATTGCTGCAGAAAATTTTCTAAAACCGTCAGAGTTGGTAGATCCAGATCATTTGTAGGTTCATCAAAAATTAAAAAGTTCGGATTTTGATACAACACATACATTAAATGCAAACGACGTTTTTCACCACCAGAAAGTTTAGATATTGGTGCATATTGTGTTTGATCATCAAAAAGAAATAATCTTAAAAACTGCGATGCCGAAATCGTTCTTCCGTTTGCGATGGGGAAGTTTTCAGAAATATCTTTGATGAAATCGATAACGCGTTGGTCTTCTTTATATTTCAAACCTTTTTGTGAGAAATAACCAAATTTAATCGTTTCACCAGTTTCAATTTCACCGGAATCATACTTTTCTAAACCTTGGATGATATTTAATAAAGTTGATTTTCCCGCGCCATTTTTACCAATAATTCCCACTTTTTCACCGCGCTGAAATTGATAAGAAAAATCCTTCAATAATAATTTATCGCCGAAAGATTTTGAAATTTTATGAAGTTCCAAAATTTTCGAACCCAACCGTTTCATTTCGAATTCAAGTTCTAAACTTTGTTTTCTCGTGTCCATTTTAGCGACTTTTTCAGTCTCATAAAAATCGTCCTGTCTACTTTTTGATTTAGTCGTTCGCGCTTTCGGTTGGCGACGCATCCATTCCAATTCCTTTCTATAAAGGTTATTTGCCTTATCGATTGTTGAATTTAAATTATCTTCACGGATCATTTTATTTTCCAAATAAGTTCCATAAGAACCATTATGAAAATACATTTTATGATCTTCCATCTCCCAAATAATATTACAAACCGCATCAAGAAAATACCTGTCATGCGTTACTAAAAGTAATGTAACACGTGCTTTACCCAAATAATTTTCTAACCATTCGACCATATCTACATCGAGGTGGTTGGTTGGTTCATCCATTATTAAAAGTGTGTGTTTGTGCTCTGCTCTCGTTTCTACTAACAATTTTGCAAGCGCAACACGTTTAATTTGTCCACCAGATAAAGTGTGCATTTTTGCGTCTAAATCTGTTATTTTTAACTGCGAAAGAATATTCGCCATTTCATTTTCTAAATCCCAGGCTTTGTGAATTTCCATTTCGGCCAAAGCGTTTTCCATATCATCAGGATTTTCCGAATGCAAAGCAGCATGGTAATTTTTTAAGGCTAAGATCGGTGCAGAACTTAAAGTCATCATAAATTCATCGATGGAAAGTTCGCCTTCAAAATCAATTTCCTGATCAAATAAAACAACTTGTATGTCTTTATTAATGACGACATTTCCACTATCTGCAATTTCTTTACCCATCAAGATCTTTAGCAAAGTGGATTTTCCAGTCCCATTTTTAGCAACAATGGCAATTTTATCGCCTTCATTAACGTTAAAAGTAATAGTTTTAAAAAGAGTTTTTACACCGTAAGATTTGGTAAGATTTTCTGCCGTAACGTAATTCATAAAAAAAAGATAGAAAGTTGAGTATTTCGAGCGGCAAAAATACGAAATATATTAGCGGCAATTTGCTTTTAAAAAAATGACATTTTAGCATCTAAAATATTATATTTGAAAATGAACTTTCGCAAAGAATTAATTTTAAAAGCCGATGAATTACCTTCAAATTGGAATTCAAGCGTTGCGAAAAATAATATTCTATTGTCGCGTAAATTTTTAAAAGCCTTGCACGAAAGCCAACCGAAAAATATGCAGAATTATTTTGCAGCTTTTTATAAAGATGAAATTTTAATTGGCGGCGCACTTTTGCAATATTTAGAATTTAAAAAACATAAAATTTTTAGAGAATCTTCTTTTTTAAATTTAAATAATCTCGTGATGAAATTATTTGCAAAAAATATTCTAATTATCGGCAATAACTTGGTGACCGGACAAAATGGATTTTACTTTGATTTAGATTTAATTTCTAAAAATGAAGCGATAAAATTACTGGAAGAATCCACAAAATTGGTGAAGAAAAAAATAAAAAAAACCAGTTTGATTTTATTTAAAGATTACGAAAAAGAACTTTCAGAAATTATTAGAAATAACTTAGCGAAAGATTTTAATTCATTTTCTGTTCAGCCAAATATGATTTTAAATTTAAAACCAACCTGGAAAAATTTTGAAGATTATCTGCAAGATTTTTCAACAAAATACAGAACCCGAGCAAAATCAGCGCAAAAAAAATTAGGTGAAATTGAGAAGAGAGAATTAACTTTAGAACAAATAAAAGACAATCAAAAAACGTTGCATCTACTCTATTTACAAGTCGCAAACGAAGCCAATTTTAATACATTTATACTTCCTGAAAATCATTTTTACACGCTAAAAAAACATTTAAAAGATAATTTTAAAGTTTTTGCATATTTTGAAAACGAGAAAATTCTTTCGTTCTATACACTTTTTATAAACCACGACGATATTGATACTTATTTTTTAGGTTATAATAAAATCAATCAAAAAAGCAAACAACTTTATTTAAATATGCTTTCGGATATGGTGAATTTTGGGATTTTAAATAAGAAAAAAAATATCATTTTTGGACGAACTGCACTTGAAATAAAATCAACCATTGGGGCAAAACCTCGGGAAATTTTTGGGATTGTAAAACATCAGAATTCTTTTTTAAATTTAATTTTAGAGAAATCAATTTCAAATCTAAATCCGTCAAAACCTTGGATTGCGCGAAAACCTTTTAAAGAAAATTAGTCAATCGTCAGTCTTTTCAAACTCCAAATTCCACCATTATAGACATTAATATCAACTTTAGTATTTATGCCATAAACAATTCCTTTTTCCGAGAATTGCCAAAAATTCCATTTATTTTCCGGATTTGGCGCAGAAACATCATTGTAATTTGCCAACCAAATGGGATAATCTTTAAAATCGTCTGCTAAAAAATCTTTGTAAAAATAATAGTAGGTGTAAATAATTGGCTTTTTTTCGTACGCTTTTTCCACAATTGTCAACCAAATTTTTAAATCTTCCTTTAGTTTTTCGTCACTTTTCCATCGTGAACTTTTCTCAATATCTAAAATTGGTGGTAAATCACCACCTTCTAATTTTACATTTTCTAAAAAATTATTGGCTTGTTTCACAGGATCTTCATTGACCCGATAAAAATGATAAGCGCCACGGATTAATTTATTTTTTTTAGACAATTCCCAAAATTCCTGAAACTGTTTATCTGCATTTCGATTTCCCATCGTTGCCCGTAAAAGCACAAACTGCAAAGGAATACTTCGATTTGCAATGCTTAAACTATCCCATTCAATATCTTCTTTTCTTTGGTAATGCGACACATCAAAACCAAAAACTTTATCCGTGTTTTCGCCAATTATTTTCGTAATCCTTTCAGTTTCAAACACATTATTGGTGAGTTTTTTATGCTCTATTTTATTAAAATACATCGCATAATAAAAGCTGATTTTTTGCTTCAAATAATAACCGGTTCCTAGTAAAATAAATGCAAAAACGATCAGCAAAATTTCACGACGAAAAAAGAAATTCCGTCGTCTCGTCTTGTGAATTTTCCGGCGTTTTTTCTTGGAATAATTTCTTTTAACCATTGCAACTGCAAAACTAAACCTTTGAGATTAATTTCAAAAAATTATAGAACCATTTGTCATAAATTTAGTTTTAGGCATTACTTTTGAATTTTTGTATTTACTTAAAAATAGTCCAAAAATGACAAATCCACTTTTAGAAAAATTCCATACACCGCACGAAACTGCGCCTTTTAATGAAATCACTGAGCAAGATTTTGTGCCGGCTTTTAAACAATTAATTGAAGAAAGTTTAGCAGAAATTGAAGGAATCGTTTCAAATACCGAAGAACCAACTTTCAATAACGTAATTGAAGCCCTCGCTTTTTCAGGTGAACAATTAGACCGCGTTTCTAATTTGTTTTTTAATTTAAATTCTGCCGAAACAAACGACGACATTCAGCAAATTGCACAAGAAGTTTCACCTTTATTAACTGAATTTTCCTCTAAAATTTCACAGAACGAAAAACTTTTTAATAGGGTAAAAGAAGTTTACAATCATACAAATGAAAATTTAAACGAAGAGCAAAAAATGCTTCTGGAAGAAACTTATAAAGGTTTTGTGAGAAGCGGTGCCAATTTAGATGATACTAAAAAACAAGAATTAGAAAAAATAAATATTGAACTGTCTTCTAAGACTTTAAAGTTTGGTGAAAATGTTTTGGCTTCCACCAACCAATATTTTAAACATATTTCTGATGTGAATAGATTAGATGGAATTCCGACTGCAATTTTGAAACAATTTGCGCAGGAAGCAAATGACAGAGATTTGGAAGGTTACGTCATTACGCTTCAATATCCAAGTTATATTCCCGCGATGACTTACTCAAAAAACCGGGAATTGCGGAAAGAACTGGCTTTGGCAAATGGTAAAAAATCTTTTGCTAATGACGAATTTGATAATCAAAATTTAATTAAAGATATTCTAAAATTAAAACAGGAAAAAGCAAAACTTTTAGGTTATAAATCTTATGCTGACTACGTTTTAGAAGAGAGAATGGCAAAATCTCCTGAGAAGGTTTTACAGTTTTTGGAAGAAGTTCTTACTAAAGCAAAACCTTTTGCCGGGAAAGAAATTGAAGAGTTGAAAGTTTTAGCCAAAAAAGATGGTATTGGAGATTTGCAGTCGTATGATCATTCTTTTTATGCAGAAAAATTAAGAAAAGAAAAATTTGATTTAAATGATGAGGAATTAAAACCTTATTTTCTTTTAGAAGACGTTCAGTCGGCTGTTTTTAATCTGGCAGAAAAATTATTTAATATCACTTTTAAAGAAGTGACGGACGTGCAAAAATACCATCCAGAAGTAAAAACCTATGAAGTTTTAGAAGATGGTGACTTTAAAGCTCTGGTTTATACGGATTATTTCCCTCGGAAAGGAAAAAGAGCGGGCGCCTGGATGACAAGTTTTCGCAGCCAATCTCAAAAAGACGGAATAAATATCCGTCCTCATGTTTCTGTGGTTTGCAATTTTTCTAAACCCACTTCTGAAACACCGAGTTTATTGACTTTTACTGAAGTGACAACTTTATTTCACGAGTTTGGGCATGCAATTCATGGTATTCTGGCAAATACGCAATATCCAACACTTTCTGGAACTTCTGTGAAATGGGATTTTGTAGAATTACCTTCGCAGTTTTTAGAAAATTTCTGCTACGAACCGGAATTTCTAAAAACTTTTGCAAAACATTATAAAACCGGCGAAGTTCTTTCTGATGAGAAAATTGAAAAAATTTCTCAATCTAAAAACTTTATGGAAGGTTACCAAACCATGAGACAGATAGGTTTAGGATTGCTAGATATGTCTTATCACAAAACTTTAGAACCTATTGAAGATGTAAAAGCTTTTGAAAATATACACACAAAAAAAACGCAACTTTATCCGATGAATAGTGAAACGGCAACAAGTCCGAGTTTTTCTCATATTTTTCAAGGTGGATATTCTGCCGGTTATTATTCTTATAAATGGGCAGAGGTTTTGGATGCGGATGCTTTTCAATATTTCAAAGAAAATGGAATTTTTAATAAAGAAATTGCGGAAAAATATAAAATTTTACTGTCTTCAGGTGGCACAAAAGATCCGATGGAATTGTACAAAAATTTCAGAGGAAGTGAGCCTAAAGTGGAAAGTTTGTTGAAACGGGCATTTGGGGAACACTAGATTTTTAGAAATTTCGGAAGAAAAATAAAAATTCAAAAATAGCCCCGATTGAAACGACATCCTTTTTTTGGCGAGAGAGAAGCGAGCGCCAGAAAAAGATACAGTGAAAAGCGGGAAGACTTTTTTTTAAAAGCAAAATCTTGTTGCTCCTAAAATTTAATTTTACGTGCTTTTGCGAGCATCGGGATAGAAATCATTCCCATCACAAACATAATGATCAACTGCATTGTGTGAGAAATAAATGCATAGGAAAGTCCGACTTCACCACCAATTTTTGGATCTTTTCCCATTGAGAAATAAAGCGCCATTATGCCAATTTTTAGGGCAAAATGGAAAGCACCAATTCCACCAGAAGCTGGAACCATCATTCCTAAAGTTCCCACAACAATGATGAAAAATCCGTCCGCAAATGTGAAATTTGAGGTTTCTGGAAGTGCAAAACAAACGAGATAAGCTGCTAAATAATAGCAGATCCAAATGGCAAGCGAAAGAGAAATAAATTTGAATTTATTTTTTAAATGAAAAATCGATTTTAAACCGGTTACAATGCCTTTCCAAAAATTGATGATTTTTTGGTAGAAAGAATGTGCTTGAATTCTAGATTTAAAAATGAAGAAAAGTAGGATAAATAAAATGATCATACTACCTAGAATAAAATATAAAGTGGAAGATGCTGAAGATTTTGAGGAAGACGATTTTTGTGCAATTGCAAAAGTGTAGAAGGAAGTGATTGCTTGAAATTTAAATATTAAGGTAAGCGCTAAAAAAAGAAACATACACAGCAGATCAACAATTCTCTCAAGAATAATCGTTCCAAAAGAATTTTCTACAGGCACTTTTTCTACGCCATAAAGCGCCGTTGCACGTGCTACTTCCCCACTTCTAGGAATGGTAAGATTCATTAAATAGCCAAAAGAAATGGACCAAAGCGAATTGGAATCTGAGATTTTATAACCCATTGGTTCCAAAAGTAAATTCCAGCGGATCGCGCGAAACCAATAAGCACCTAAGCCAAATACTGCAGCAGCAAAAACCCAAAAATAATTAGCGTTTTCTAAAGATTTTAAAATTTTAGTGAATTCCAGACCGCGAAAAGCAAGCCACATAAATAGTGCGGCAATTGCGAGGGAAATTATTATGGTAAGAAAAACTTTTACTGGGTTTTTCTTTTTATTCTCATTCATGAATTATGTTAAAAGATTGGTGGTTTCATTTGGGAAAACAATTTTTGGTTGAAACGTTTTTGCTTCATCGGGAGTCATTTGTGCGTACGCAATAATGATAATTATATCCCCTTTTTGTACTTTTCTCGCAGCAGGCCCATTCAAACAAACATCGCCGGATTTTCTTTTTCCTTTAATAGCATAAGTGTCAAAACGCTCGCCGTTATTGACATTAACGATGTAAACACGCTCGCCAACTAAAATTCCTGCGGCATCTAAAAGGTCTTCATCAATAGTAATACTTCCAATATAATTGAGGTCAGACTCGGTCACCTTTACGCGGTGAATTTTAGATTTAAAAAGTTCTATTAACATTTGGCAAACTTACAGAAATTTGTTTATTTGATAAAAACTAGATTTGACGAAAGTATGTAATACTGATCTGTAAGAAAATTATTATTATCTAAATAACGGAAAGACAAAATCAAAATTACGAATATAATAATGATGAACTTTGAATTTGAATTTAAATAAAATTCAGTTTCAATGGGTTTTCATCTAAATTATAACCGCAACAAAGTCTTTGCATTAAAATACGATGAAATTATCATTTTCAATTTAATTACTGTCTTTATATAAATTTTTAATTAAAAATTTTAAAATAGTTTGCGTATTATTAAAATTGTTTTATATTTGCTTAATATCATTTCTAAAAATTAACTTTAATAACTTTTTATTATGAACAAATCTGAATTAATTGATGCAATAGCAGCTGATGCAGACATCACAAAAGTAGCAGCAAAAAAAGCTTTAGAATCTTTTGTGTCAAACGTTACAAATGCCTTGAAATCTGCAGATGGTAAGGTTTCATTAGTAGGTTTCGGAACTTTTTCTGTTGCACACCGTGCTGCGAGACAAGGAATTAACCCAGCAACGAAAAAACCAATTTCAATTGCTGCAAAAAATGTTGCGAAATTTAAAGCTGGATCTGATTTATCAACAGCTGTAATGGGAGCAAAAGCAGCAGGAAAAGCACCTGCAAAAAAGAAATAATATAACTTTAATATATAAATGCCGCATTTATTGCGGCATTTTTTATGGAGCTAAACGGAAAATTTCCCAAAGTTCATTTGTAGTTTTTTTATAGACAATCCTGTCATGAAGGCGATTTGGACGTCCCTGCCAAAATTCCATTTCGTAGGGTTCTGCAATAAAACCGCCCCAATTGTTAGGCCTCGTAATTTCTTTTCCTTGGAATTCTTTTTCTAACTCATATAGTTTATTTTCTAAAAAATCACGGTTCGGGATTATCGAACTTTGGGGTGAAACTACTGCACCTAGCTGGCTACCGCGAGGACGAGAGTGAAAATAGTCTTCAGAATTTTCTTCCGATACTTTTTGAATATCAGCTTTTATGGAAATTTGACGTTCTAAATTTGGCCAAAAGAAATGAAGACAAATTTTTCCCGTATTAGCAATTGCTTTTCCTTTTTGGCTATTATAATTAGTGTAAAATATAAAGCCATTTTCATCATATGCTTTTAGCAAAACAATTCTAGTTCTTGGGCAACCATCTTCATCCATTGTGGAAATAGACATAGCATTAGCCTCCGAAATTTCCACTGAATCTTCTGCTTCTTTAAACCAAGTCTTAAACTGCTCAAAAGGTGAGTTTCTTATTTCTGTTTCTAAAAGTTCTGCATTATTATAACTTTTTCTGCTGTCATGAAGGTTTTCCATAAAAATTTATTAAGTTTGAATATGAATTATTTTTGCAAAGGTAAAATTTTAATTTCCGCGCCCGATATTTCGGGGGATGTATTTTCCAGGTCTGTAGTCTTAATATTAGAACATAATGAAAACGGCGCCTTCGGATTAATTTTAAATAAAAAAAATCCAGAAGCAGCTGAGAGGATGTTACACATATTTGGACACCCTGTAGAAGTTTACGAAGGCGGTCCCGTAGAAGATGAGAAAATTTTTTTCATTATTAATGGTGAAAAAGTATCAGCTTCATCCATTGAAATCAACGAAAATTATAATCTTACGGAAGATAAAAGTGCTGTAATAAATGCGCTGATTGATGATAAAATATCACAAGAAAATGTAAAAATTTTTACCGGTTATTCTGGTTGGGCTGCTTCACAATTAGAAACTGAATTAAAAGCAAAAATGTGGACGATTGTTGAAATTTATAATTTAGATTATACGTCATCGAACGACCAAAATCTCTGGAAAAACATAATGCAAAATCTTGGTGGTGAATATTTGCTTTGGGCAAATTCACCGGAAGATGTGAGTATGAATTAATTTAACAAACTTTAATAGTGTGTTAAATAATTTTTATGAGATAAAGTTCGTTTCTTTGGTGTAACATTTAAATACTTTGATTAATTCAAATATTTTAAAACTTCAAAACTCGGTAAAGAACTAATTAAGTGGTTGTTTGCCGAGTTTGTCAATTTAAACCAAACTTAGTTTCCAGTTATTCAGCAATTCTGTAAATCTCTTATTTTCAAAAGTTCGATTACGGATTTTTGATACAGAAAAAATACCTTTCGATTCTGAAATTATCAAAATTTCTTCAGATTTTTGGGATTCAAAGGCCATCATTTCAACTTCTTCTATTTTCAAAGAATTACTTTTATGAAGGTAAGTAACAAAAGCCTCCATCAAGGGCGAAATATACGCGCCTTCAGTCTGCTTCGGGATTTTAACGGAATTTTCTGTAAGAAATAGTAAATTTCCATTAATACTTCTGGCAATTCTCTTTTGGGGATTTAATAAAATAACATCGTCCAAATCATTTTCCATCGCATAAATTTCCCCGTAAATATTTTCCGGCGAATGCGTGTAGACATTACTGAATAGATTATTATTAACCGTTATTTCCTTTATTAAATCAATTTCAATATTTTTTTCAATACTTAAAATATCATTTTTCTCAATAAATTCAAAATAATGTGAAACACCCGATTTTGCTAAATTAGCGTTATCAGAATTGCGATATACCATCATTCTAAGAATTCCTTCCTGAGAATTCTCATTTATGTAATCGTACTGAAATATACTTTGAAAATATTCTAAAGTATAATCTGCAGGAATATTCATCCGCATTTTTCGCATAGAAGACATTAAGAAAAAATAACATTCTTCTGGTAAAAAGAGCGCGCCGTTTCTTACATAAAAAGACACCCAAACCGCATCGCCAAATAAAAAGGCTCTATTTTGCACGTTAAAATTACTCATGGAAAATAAAATTAAGATTGATATAAAAAAAGAAAGTGATAAACAATTACCACTTTTAAACTTATGAAGCGCCTAATTTCAGGCGAAGATTTTCAATTAGATTTTCCCAATATAATTTATTTTCTTCCCGATCATTTTCTTCACAAAAATCTGTGATGTTTAATGATAGATCATCTGTAATTTCGTCTATTACGATAACCAATTCAAAGAAATATTTTGTTCCTTCATCTTCTTCCCAACGGAAACGCACAAAACTTTCTGGTTTATAGCGTATTAAAGTTGCTTTTTCGGCACCACCGCCTTCCCAACTGAAATAAAAATCGTCTCCTCTTTCATCTACCTCATCTGCAAACCATTCAGAAAGCCCTTCCGCACTTGCCATATATTCATACAAAATCTCTGAAAGGCAGTGCATTGAATATTCATACTGCACTTTTATTTTCGTCATACTCTTCCTTTTAATTGCCCGCAATATATAAATTAAATTTAGATTTAGGAAAAAATTGCAGACAATTCAATTAATTTTTTAATGAGATTTTTCAGGTTTTTAGAATATTATTTTGACACCAATTTAGGGTTTAGGTAAAAAGTGATTTTTAAAAATCAATTCTTCTTTTTTAGCTTTTAATTGAAATTTTTTAAACAGAAGATTTCGGGCTGTTACTCTCAAAAAAGCATCTTTATCAATCATTTTCCAATACGAATCTTGGTGAATATTTTTTGGTTTACGAATCACAAAAAAATCTGTTTCCCAAGAATCGGGATTATGATAAAATTCTATAACACCGCAATGCAGCGGAATAGTTTCAATTTCTACCATTCCCATTGGAAATAAAAAACTGAAATTATTGCAAATATAATCGCCGCAACTTATTTTATCATGTTTTAAAAATTTCTGACCGGTTTTTTCATTAGTGTAAGATTTTTTAAAGTCATTTTTAAAATCAGCTTTTGATAATTTTATTTCAATTTCATGGCTGAAACCTTCTTTGTCAATGATTAAAATATCGGCTTCCCAATCGGTATGAAAGTGATTGGTTAAAATTAAATGCTTTTCAAAATCACAAAAGTGCGAGACATAAGCATGCGTTAATTCTTCTACTTTAATCATTTTTTAACTAATTAATAAACTGCAACCACGAATATCTGAATGGTCGATTCTTCCCAAAACCTGAAATTGCAAATTATTTTGAGAATTATTTTTAATTAATTTTCCTAAATCTTGGGTGGCAACAAAACTACAAGTATGAAGATTTGCTAAATCAATAATATTTAAAGCGCCCGTTTTTCCTACTATTTCATAAGAAAAAGGATCTTCAACATTTCTTACTAAAATGCGCATCCATGGTGGACAATCATAAGTATTATTTCCTAAAGAATAAGCCTGAGAGAGTAATTCCGTCATAGAATATTCGGAATATATTTTATCAGTTTTAAAGCCATTTTGCAAAATTTTCAACAATTCATCTTTGGTAATTTCTTCTTTTCTACCTTTCATTCCGCCAGTTTCGATGATGATTAATTGATCTGACGATGTGATGATTTGATGATTTGTTTCAGCGAAATCAAGAAAGTCCAGCAACGCAAATGAAACACCAAAAATAATGACTTTTTTATTTTCCTGAGACAATTTTTTAAGTAAATCAAAAAGATCCTGATGGTTATAAAGAAAATAATCGTTTTCAGGTTTTTCCGATTTTTTCATCAGAAAATCTACCATATATATTAATGAAGAATTTTTCTTTTCCAAATAACTGGGCAATAACCCAAGGAATACAAAATCTTCAACCTTCCCAATAAATTGTTCGAAACTTTTTAAAATACTTTCTTGGTATAAATTTTCTTCTACAACATAATGCTTTGAAAGATTTTGTAATGTGGTTCCTGAACTTTGAAAGTATAAATCTGCCGTTTTATTTTTATCTAAAATCTGGTGGTTTTTAAACATTTCGATTGGTAGAAATGGAATTTTTTCTACCGCATCAATTGTTGAAATATCAATTTTTAAAAAATCAACAAACTTTTGATAAACTTCAACGTTTTCATATTGATAGAGGAACGTTTCCAGGCATTTTTGCTGGAATTCTATTTCAGATTTTATATTGAATATTGAGTTAATCACAGGTAAAATAAATGTAAAAATTAAGAATTTGCGTCAAGATTTTTTAACTCAAAACTTTCGCCATCAAATTCGCCATAAGTAAAATAAGAAATCCAATCACCGAGATTGATGTATTTCGCTCTTCCATTTTCTAAATCTAAAACCATCGGCAAATGGCGATGACCATAAACAAAAAAATGAATTTTTTCAGTTTTTAATTTTTCTTTTGAATAAAGAATTAAAAATTCTTTGTCTTCCCCTAAAAATGCTTTGTCTTCCACGCCAGAAATCATTTTATTTTTAGTAGAAAAATAAATGGCTATTTTCATCGCAATATCTGGATGTAACCAGCGGAAAGCCCATTGCGCAAAAGGATTAGTAAAGACTTTTTTCATTCTTTTATAACCTTTATCGCCTGGACCAAGTCCATCGCCATGCGCTAAAAGAAAGTTTTTAGAATTGATTTCAAAATATTGTTTGTCGTAAAAAATAGTGGCGCCAATTTCTTGTTCCAAATAATCTTTCATCCACAAATCATGGTTGCCCACAAAAAAATAAATATCAATTCCACTATCTTTTATTTCGGCTAATTTACCTAAAACACGAACAAAACCTTTGGGAATAACATGCTTCCATTCGTGCCAAAAATCAAATAAATCGCCCATCAAGAATAAAACTTGCGCATCTTTTTTGATAGAATCTAACCAGGAAATAAATTTAGTTTCACGAATTTTACTGCTCGCAGGATTAGGCGCGCCAAAATGCTGGTCGGAAGCGAAGTAGATTTTTTTATCTTTTTGTAAATGGATCTTAGTCATTAATCGATTTTCTAATTAATTATCTTCCGCAAACCATTCACCGTAGGAATTTTCAGTTTCATGCAACTTTAAATAAGCCAATGTAACTTCTGACGGTAAATTCTTTTTAATTCTTTTTGCGATATCAATAAGCATGTTTTCGCAAGTCGGCTGATAATCGCAATAAATCACTTTATGGCCTTCATTTTCTAAAGTTTGTCCTAAAATTTTATGTGGCGAATTGGCATTTAACATAACCGCATGATCCCACTCATCGACAATTTGGGAGTTTACAATCGTTTTTAAATCGCCAAAATCCAGCACCATTCCATTTTTAGAATCGTCTAAATTATTGATGGGATTTCCTTTAACGCTTACAAAAAGTTTGTAGGAATGGCCGTGCATATTTTTACATTTGCCATCGTAATTATAAAGTACATGGGCGGTTTCAAAAGTGAAAATTTTGGTGATCCTAATCATTTTACAAAGATAAGTGAAATTTGTAGTGCATCGAAAACACATTAAAATAATAAAATTGGCAATTAAATTTTTTGTTTTAAATTTATGTAAAAGTTTCCAATTTGTTTAAAGATTTCTTTTTCCCTGACCGGTGCGTTGGTTGTAATTTAATTATTGCGGCAAAAACTTACGTGTGCGAACTATGTAAAAACCAAATTAGCTTCTGCAATTTAGAATTTGAGTCCGAAAATATTTTAAAAGAAAACTGTAAAACACTTTTTCCGGTAGATAATGCATTTGCTTTAATGGAATTTCAAAAAGAAGGCTTATCACGGGAATTAATGCACCATTTGAAATATAAAAACAGAGAAAATATTGCAGAAATTTTTGCAGAATGGACAATTGAGCGCCTTACATTTAAACAAAAACCCGACCTGATTATTTCAGTTCCGCTCCATCCAAAAAAAACAAAGGAACGCGGATATAATCAACTTCATCTTTTTACAGAAAAAATTTCGGATTATTATCAAATTCCCTTTGATCATCATTTAATTAAAAGAAATTATTACGCAAAACCGCAAGCGCTGAAAAATAAAAAAGGCCGCGAAAATCAGGAGCAATTATTCTCTTTACAAAAACCAATTATTGGCAAACATGTGTTAATAATTGACGATGTTTTTACCACTGGAAATACTATGAGCATGATGGCGTGGGAAATTTTAAATAATAAAAATAATAAAGTGAGTATTTTAATAATGGCGCACGATTATTAAAAATCAAAAATAACCGATTAAAAATCTCCACACTAAATTACTATATTTGCACTTATGGAATATAATACAGACAGAACGCATTTAAATATGCCAGAATATGGCAGGATTATACAGACTTTAGTTGAGCGCTGCAAAGAACTTCCGACGAAAGAAGAGCGCAATGAAATGGCAAACGCGATTGTTGATTTTATGGGACAAAGAAATCCCCAGCTTCGTGATGAAGAAAATTATAAACACAAATTGTGGGACCATTTATATATATTAGCGAGTTATGATTTAGATATCGATTCTCCCTACCCTTTATTGAGCGAAGAAGAACTTCATACTGCACCAAAAAGAATGGATTACCCGAAACTGCAGGGTGATTTTAAATTTTATGGTAAAAGTATTTTACAGTTGATTGAAAAAGCAATTGAGCTGGAAGCAGGTGACGAAAAAGAAGCTTTGATAGAAGTGATTGCTAACAATATGAAAAAATCTTACAATGTTTATAACAAAGAACATGTGCACGATGATGTTATTTTCAGACATTTGAAGGAACTTTCTGAAAACCGTCTGGATCTAACCAATATTGAAAGTCTCGATAAAAGTAAAATTTATTACGCCACTAATAAGAATAACAATAATAAAAATACCCGCTATACCAATAATAATCAAAGTAAAAGACGCAATTTCAATCCTAAAAATAACAGAAATTAATGGGTGAAGCGTTCGAGATAAGAGGTGGAAAACAATTGCATGGAGAAATTACACCGCAAGGTGCAAAAAATGAAGCGCTGCAAATTTTATGTGCTGTTTTATTGACCGACGAAGAGGTAAGAGTTAAAAATATTCCGGACATACAAGATGTCAATAGACTGATAGAAATTTTAGGTGATTTCGCTGTTAAAGTCACTAAAAATGGACACGGCGATTTTACTTTTAAAGCGGATGAAATAAATTTCGACTATATAAAATCCCCAGAGTTTAAAAAAGACGGTGCAAAATTGCGCGGTTCAATAATGATTTTAGGCCCCATGTTAGCAAGATTCGGGGAAGCTTATATGCCTACTCCAGGCGGAGATAAAATCGGTAGACGTAGATTAGATACGCATTTTCAAGGATTTGTAGAATTAGGCGCCGAATTTCATTATGATGAAAACGACTATTTTTATACTTTAAAAGCCAAAGAACTTCGCGGTAAATTTATTTTATTAGAAGAAGCTTCTGTTACAGGAACGGCAAATATTGTGATGGCAGCGGTTTTAGCAAAAGGACAAACAAGAATTTACAACGCTGCGTGTGAGCCTTATTTGCAACAACTTTGTAAAATGCTCAACAGAATGGGTGCGCAAATTTCAGGTATTGGTTCCAATTTATTAATTATTGAAGGTGTCAATCATTTAGGCGGAACAGAACACACGATGCTTCCGGATATGGTGGAAATCGGCTCTTGGATTGGACTTGCTGCAATGACCAAATCTGCAATAACTATTAAAAATGTGAATTATGATGAACTTGGCGTTATCCCAAATACGTTTAGAAAATTAGGAATTACTTTAGAAAGAAGTGGCGAAGATATTTTTGTTCCTGCACAGGAACATTATAAAATTCAGAAATTTATTGATGGTTCGATTTTAACTATTTCAGATTCGCCATGGCCAGGTTTTACACCAGATTTGCTCTCGATTATTTTGGTGGTTGCAACGCAAGCCAAAGGAACACTTTTAGTGCATCAAAAAATGTTTGAATCCAGATTATTTTTCGTAGATCGATTAATTGATATGGGCGCGCAGATTATTTTGTGTGATCCACACAGAGCAACTGTGGTTGGTTTAAATCATGAATCGCCATTGCGTGGAACTTCAATGATTTCTCCAGATATTAGAGCCGGAAATGCTTTGTTAATTGCGGCACTTTCCGCCGAGGGAAAATCTACTATTCATAATATCGAGCAAATTGATCGTGGTTATGAAAATATTGATGGACGATTAAAAGCGTTGGGTGCGGACATTGTGCGAATTTAGAAATAATAAAATGTAAATAGTCCCACCAAATAAACTTTAGTAGAAGATTATTTGGTGGGATTTTTGTTGCGGTTTACTTAATAAAATATAAATAATTCATTTACCTTTAGAATTCATTCTTTAATTGCTATAAATTAAATATCAGATTTAAAACATAATGACAAATTTGTCCAAATTAAAATATGAAAGTCTGCATGTAAATTCTGATTTTATTGGCATTGTTCTATGTGGTGGGGAAAGCAAAAGAATGAATTCTGATAAGGCTTTATTAGAATACGAAGACGAAGCACAGTGGAAAACTGTATCAAAAATGCTTCAACCTTTTTGCAAAAAAATTGTAATTTCTATTAATGAAAATCAATGGGAAAACTGGGCAAAAAATGAAGATCACCATTTCATAATTGATGATGAAAAATACAAAAATCACGGACCACTTTCTGGAATTCTGAGTGTGATTGATAAATTCCCCGAGAAAGGTTTTATAATTTTAGGAACAGATTTTCCTTTGGTTAAAATTGAACATTTAATCAAATTAAATCAAGAAAGAAGTAGTTCTTTTGATGCAGTTTGTTTTGAGAAAGACGGCTTTTTACAACCTTTAGTTTCTATTATTGAGAAGAGTTCAATTTTAAAATTAAAGGATTTTTTCAGCAATGGTAATGATTCTCTTCGGCATTTTTTGGGTGAAATTAAAACAAAAGTTATACCCGTAAATAGTGAAGAATTTTTAAAAAACATTAATACAGACCAAGCTTTTTTGGCTTTAAAAAAATACAATGGTTAAAGAATTTAAAATCAATAAAGTTATTAATTTCGGAAATGAAACGATTTCAAAATCCGATAATTTAGCCATCGAAGAACCTTTGGAAATTGCTATTAAATTAGGAAATTCAAGAGAAAAAAAATCGATTTCGGTGACGATGCGTACGCCGGAAAATGATCTGGAACTGGCAGTTGGTTTTCTATTTACAGAAGGTATTATTTATTCTAAAAATAATTTGAATTCCCCTGTTTCATCGGGATTTGAAGAAAATAAAATCACCATTAATTTTGCCTCAGATTTTAACCCAGATTTAGAAAAATTAAAAAGAAATTTTTACACCACGAGCAGTTGTGGTGTTTGCGGAAAAGAAAGTATTGAAGCCATAAAACAGGTTTGTAGAATCCCAATTATAAAACCAGACATTCCTGTAAAAATGGAAACGCTTTTTTCACTGTCTGAAAAACTTTCAACAGTTCAAAAAACATTTAAAACAACGGGCGGGATTCACGCCTCCGCCTTATTTGATTTGGATGGAAATATCCTGAATGTTCGGGAAGATGTGGGCAGACACAATGCTTTAGATAAATTGATCGGTGCTGAACTTTTAAAATATCCGGCAGAAGATTTTTCTCTTCGCAACCGTATTATTTTACTCAGCGGAAGAGCGAGCTTTGAATTGATCCAAAAATGTGCAATGGCAGGCGTTCCCATTATCTGCGCAATCGGCGCACCAAGTTCTTTGGCAGTAGAAACGGCGGAAAATTTTGGAATCACATTGGTGGGTTTTTTAAAAAATGGTAATGCGAATGTTTATTGTGGTGCAGATAAATTAGATTTAAATCATTGAAATGAAGATAAGAATTAAAGGCAACAGTATAAGATTAAGATTGACGAAAACAGACGTTCAAAATCTTAAAAAAAGCGGCTTTGTTGAAGAAACTACTATAATCGGAAATCAGCAGGTTTTTAAATATGCTTTAGTGATTGATGCCAATAAACCTCAAATTTCAGCTTCTTTTAATGAAAATAAAATAACGCTTTATATTTCAAAAAAAGAAGCATTTACTATAACAGATACGGACGAAATTACCCTTGAAGGCTTTCAGAAAAATGACGAAGAAAATGACTTATTTCTTTTGGTAGAAAAGGATCTGGAATGCCTAGATACTACTTTTGAAGACCAGTCTGATATGTATAAAAATACAAAAACGACTTGCTAAATATTAATTAACTTAGATAAAAAATAATCCTGTGTCAGAAAATAACAAGCATCAAAATCCCAGCGCAGAAAATCCAGAAAGTTTTTCCAACATAAAATTATCAGATCCTGAAACCTATGCCGCAGGAAAAAAAGCGGTTTTAGTTTCGGCTGAACACGTTTTGAAATCTATGGACGCGATTCGTGGGTTTAAAGCATTAAATCAACTAAACACATTTGAAGGTTATGATTGTCCGGGTTGCGCATGGCCGGATCCTGATGACGAAAGAAGTCCAATTGCAGAATATTGCGAAAACGGTGCGAAAGCCATTGCCGAAGAAGCGACAACAGATGTAATTTGGGAAGATTTTTTTGCACTGTATTCTGTAGCACAACTTTCTAAATTAGACGACTATCATATTGGGAAAAGTGGAAGAATTGGCCGCCCAATGTATTTGCCGGAAAATGGAACGCATTACGAACCAATTTCCTGGGAAAATGCTTTTAAAAAAATAGCCGAAAAATTAAACGCTTTAAAGTCGCCAGACGAGGCTATTTTTTACACGAGCGGAAGAACGAGTAATGAAGCCGCTTTTTTATATCAACTTTTCATCAGAGAATTTGGGACCAACAATATGGCTGACTGTAATAATATGTGCCACAAGGGAAGCGCCGTTGCACTAGAAGAAACTCTGGGTATCGGCAAAGGTTCTGTAACTCTGGAAGACCTTTATGAAGCAGAGGCGATTATTATCATGGGGCAAAATCCTGGAACGAATCATCCGCGAATGCTCTCTGCACTAAAAAAAGCAAGAAAAAATAACGCGATGATTATTGCCGTAAACCCTTTAAAAGAGGCTGGTTTGGAAGCTTTCAGCGATCCGCAGTCTATTCGAGGAATTTTAGGTGGTGAAATTCAGATCGCTACCGATTATCTTCAGGTAAAAATAAATGGCGATATGGCTTTACTGCAGGCGATTGCGAAATTTTGGTTTCAGTTTGAAAGTGAAAATCCGAATCAGGTTTTAGATCATGAATTTATTTCTAAAGAAACATTTGGTTTTGAAGAATTTCGGACTCATATTTTAGCGCAGGATTTGGATGAATTATCTAAAAAATGTGGTATTCCATTAAGTCAAATTAAAGACATTGCAGATAAATTAAAATTCAAAAATAAAATCATTATCTGTTGGGCGATGGGTTTAACGCAGCATAAAAATTCTGTAAAAACCATAAAAGAAACAGTAAACCTTTTATTAATGAAGGGAAGCATCGGGAAACCCGGTGCGGGAACCTGCCCTGTTCGGGGACATAGCAATGTACAAGGTGACAGAACGATGGGACTTTATGAAAAACCGGAAGATTGGCTTTTGGAAAATATAGAAAAAACTTTTGGTTTTGTGCCGCCTAAAAAACACGGTTTTGACGTCGTGGATTCTATAAATGCGATGCATAAAGGTGAAGCATCCGTATTTTTCGGAATGGGTGGCAATTTTTTAAGCGCGACACCAGACACGAAATATACCGCCGAAGCTTTGCAACAATGCGATCTGACAGTACACGTATCCACAAAATTAAACAGAAGCCATTTGATAACCGGGAAAGAAGCCATTATTTTACCCACTTACGGCAGAAGCGATATTGATATCCAAAATGGCGAACCACAGTTTGTGTCTACGGAAAATTCAATGGGTGTAGTTCAAAACAGCAAAGGAAATTTAAAACCTGTGAGTAAACAGTTGATGAGTGAAGTTTCAATTGTTTGTCATTTAGCAAAAGAAGTTTTTGGCGAAAAAACCAAAGTTGATTGGATGTCTTATCATAAAAACTACGATTTAATTCGGGAAGATATTGAAAAAGTAATTCCAGGATTTGAAAATTATAATGAAAGAGTGCGGGAAAAAGCAGGTTTTTATTTACCTAATTCTTCACGCGAAGGAACTTTCCCCACAAAAACTTCAAAAGCCAATTTCAGCGTTTCCTATGCAGAGATGCCTGAAATTAAAGAAAACGAATTACTGATGATGACGATCAGAAGTCATGATCAATATAATACCACGATTTACGGTATGAATGACCGATACAGAGGTATTAAAGACGAAAGACGCGTTATTTTCATGAATGAAACCGATATTAAAAAACGAGGTTTCAAAAAATTAGATATTGTTGATTTATATAATTTTCACGGCGAGGTTGAACGCGTTGCACGAAAGTTTTTGGTAATTCCCTACTCTATTCCTGAGCAATGCTGCGCCACTTATTTCCCTGAAACTAATGTTTTGGTTCCTATAAAATCTGTGGCAGATAAAAGTAATACTCCGACGAGTAAATCGGTGGTGATCGAGGTGAAAAAATCGGTAGATTAAATAAACTACCAACCGCCGCCACCGCCGCCACCGCCGCCGCCGCCAGAAAATCCACCGCCGCCGGAACCGCTTCCTGAACTTGAAGGTGGAGTCGCGGCACTACTTAAGGAATTTGTCATACTACTCGTAAAAGCACTCGCGAACATCATATTACGAAAACTTCCTCCGATATACCAACTATTTTGGTAGGGCGTATTCATCGACTGCAACATACTTTCAAATTTTTTACCCCAAATTTCATCAACACCTAAAACCATGGCGAAAGGCAAATATTTCTCAAAAATTTCCGGCGTCATTTGTGGCGGATTGTGAAATTTTATAAGTTGGTTTTCTGCGGCACTCAAATACATTTCAAAACCATTGATCAAAGATTTTTGTTCTAATTTTTCGACAGTAGGTTTTCTGATTAGATAGCTGTAAACAATTAAGCCAGAAAAGGCGATCATTAAAAATAAATAGCAATAATTAAAATTTTGATCGTTTAAAGAAGCCAACCCTAGCTTCAAACCGAAGGTTGAGATTAAAGTAAAAAATATCGGAACAATCCAAAAGAATTTAAAAGAAAACTTAAACTTGCCGAAAAACTGAACTATAAAAAAAATAGCTGTCAAAGCCGCCAAAATTATTCCGCCTAAAACTATTCTACCAAAATCGGGATCTAGGAAATAACTGATTAATAATCCTAAACCATAAAAAGCCAAAATCGCCAGCGCGGGAAAAATAAGCCGATTTTGATTATTTCCCGAGGTTAAAAAAGCATCATGTTGAAATCCTAAACTTGATTTTACTGAGTTTACCATAGTTTCAATTCCGCTATCATATTGATTATCTAAAGTCACAGAGGTTGATTCTTCATTAAATAAACGGTCAATAATTTCTTGTTCTTCTGCAGGCAAAGTTTGATCGCTTTCTTTAACTTTTGAAATTGTGTATATTTTCTTTTTAAAATGACCAAAGACTCCACCTTCTTCTTTTTCAGTAATTTTTAGATATCCTTTTATAGCTAAATCCACCACTCCTGCAGTCACGAAACTGTTGTCAAATCTTTCTTTGTTAATATATCCAAAAGAAGCGGGGGACAGATCATTTGGTGGATTAAATTGCGGATAGACCGTCGGCGAAAGTGGATCTCTTCCATATTTATCCCACGATTGATAAAAGAAATAAAACAATCCCATTAGGAATATAACTGCGGCGATTAAAATTCCGTATTCTTCTAAAAAAGTAGGCGGTGGTGGCGGCAAAATTAAACCTTTGTCAAAACCAATAGCGATTGTTAAACCTTCATTATTAGAAAAGTTTTTTGCCGAGAATGACATTTCGTTATCTGATATTTTTTCAAACGTACAATCCTGTCCCTTTTCACCGTACTTTCCGGTGTAACAAGAATTTTGTAAAATTTTTGCGCCGCCGGGTAATTTTATATTGGTAGAAATATTTTCTGTATTAAAATCCCAGGCTAAACCATTGACGTTCCAATAAAATTCATCATAATTTTTAAAAAAACCGATTTGATTTTTAGCAGTGTAATTAATTACATAATCATAAACATCTGGCGTTAAAAAAACATCTTTTTTGCCAACATAAATTACCAGATTTCCATTGCTCGTTTCTTCATGAAAATCTTCAGATTCACCATTTTTCGTTACAGAAATATCAGAATAACGAACCTGCTGCTCTCTATTATTTAAATTTCTACTTTCCGGAAGCGATCTAAAAATTCCACGTTTAATGGTATTTCCCGTTGCGTAAACTTTTATATGTTCCGAAACCTGAATGCCACCTTTTGCATTCACCACAATATCCGAGTGAAAAGAAATAATTCTTTCTTCAGTATTTAATGAATCCTTTTGTGCAAATGAAAACGCGCAAAAGTAAAGTAAAATAAAGGCAAAAAATTTTTTCAAAACTTAAAATTTTACCGATGGAACTTCTCTTTCAGCGGTATTTTCTAATTCAAAGAAAGGTGATTTTACAAATTTATACATATTCGCAATAAAATTGCTTGGGAACGTATCTACCAAAATGTTATTTTCACGAACCGTTCCATTATAGTAACGACGTGATTTTTCGATATCAGATTCCAAATTCGTCAATTCGCCTTGCAATTGTAGGAAATTAGTGTTCGCTTTAAGATCCGGATATTGCTCTGCAACGGCATTTAAATTTACCATGGCTTGACCAAGATTTTTTTCTGCGGCTTGCTTATCTTCCACCGTATTTGCATTCATGGCTTGCGTTCTCGCGCGGGTCACGCTTTCAAAAGTACCGCTTTCATGCGCGGCATAACCTTTCACGGTTTCCACCAAATTGGGGATCAGATCATAGCGTTTTTTCATCATCACGTCCATACTGCTCCACGCTTCCTGCACCATCGTGCGAAGTTTCACCAATCTATTGTAAATAGAAACTCCGTAAAGAACAAAGATCACGGCTAGCGCGAGAATTACCAAAAGAATTATCATAGTTTTAATATTTAAAAGTAAAGATAAACAATTTCCTGACGTCATTGAGAGCAAAGCGAAGCAATCCGTTGAATTTTTTAAAAATTAGGAGCAAGACGGTTTTCGTTTCTTCGAAGATTGGTACCGCTTTCCGCTGTATCTTTTTTGGCGCTCGCTTCGCTCGCACCAAAAAAGGATGCCGCTGCAATCGGGGCTAGAATTACGGGTGTTTTTTTCTTCGACGTAAAAAAAGTAATTTCTTAAATTATGGTTTTCCGTAATTTTTATTAAATTCCTTTTTCTATGTATTTGATAACAAAAAAAAGAACACTTGTCAGATATAAAGTTAAATTCATAACAAACTACAATAAACTTACATAAAATATTAAACAATTTTAAGCTTAGGTAAAACATTGATTTATAGCAAGTTTTTGACAGGTGAAGAAATAGATATATAATTTCTTAACAACGGTATTTATTTTTTAAAAGTCAATAACGGAAAAAAAAATAAATTTATGATAGCCAAATAATAGTTATTAAAACTATATCTCGAATAGAAACATTTAAATTTTTTATTAACATTTACTTTCTCTGATAAAAACATTCGAATTCTAACGCAATATTATTTCTACAAAGCCGTTTACAATTTATAATTTGAGCCAAAATCTGAAAACAAAGTAGTTCTTTAATCAAAAGAAATCTGAATTTCAGTTGGATGGCACAGAATTTGAGCTAAAGGAATAAATTATTAATCAAAAAATTTTATTATGAAAAAGTTAAATGTAAAATTATTAATGTCGGCAATCACTTTTATGATAGCAAATGCAGCAACTGCGCAACTGACCACAGCAATTACAAATGTTACTAGAGCTACAGTAGGAGTAAGTGCAAGTACACAAGCTGCAATAAATGCTGTAAAATCCACTACTGCTGCTTCAAATGCTGTAACGCAAGCTACTTTAGCTGCTACAAAAAGTGTTGCACAAGCTACAGCCCAAAGCTCTAAAGCAGCGGCAAACGCAGCAAGTGCTACTAAGGTACAATCAGATAATAACGCGAACGCTGATCTCTATTCTGACACTAATGCCAGTTCTAGCGATGGCTCTACCAGTGCGGAGAATAACACTAACGGAAATTTGAATGCAAATTCTAACACATCTGTTGAACAGTCAATGACCAAAAAATCTGCTATGGGTGCCAAAAACACAAAAAACAACGCCGAGGGAAACATTAAAAAAGTTGCAACAGTAACAAAAAATGGAGCTAAAAATACAGCAAAGTCTACAAGCAATATTAAAGGTTCAGCATCTGCAGACGTTACTGCAAAAACAGCGACTAAAACTAATGCATCGTACTAATTTAAATTAGAATAAAGGATTGTGAATGTTGTTATTCACAATCCTTTTTTTTTTAAAATAATCTTACCATTTTTTAATGAAGAAAATAGTAATATCAGCATCCACGCTTCTATTTTGCTTTTTCACAGGCAACTTATTATGGGCTCAAAATTCTCAAAAAAACAATAGTTCTGCAAAAGATTCTATCTCCAAAGAAGAAAAACTATCAATATATGCGGGAGTAGCTTATGCTTACAAACTTCATTATTTTGGCAGAACAGATGATTTACAAAGTAATGCGGTTATCCCTACAGCGATTTTAAAATTAGGAAAACACATTACCTTTAATCCATCTCTGGTTTTTATTTCTAATAAGGCATCTTCTCTCACCTATGCTGCTACTATCCTAAATGCATCCTATAATTATGGAAGGCTAGAAGGCTTTTCTGGCACCATCTCTTTTGATAAATATTTTTATAAAGACCAGACTTTGCTGGTAAAGGGTGCACAATGGGGACAAATAGGCACTAGCTTTGCAAATAATAATAAAATTATTGGAACAGTAGTCACAGCGAATCTTGCACTCGTAAAAAATAATTTTGACGTTTATACTTCAGCGGGACTAAACAAACAAATAAAAATCATAAACGGGCAAGATGTGTATCTCATTCAACCCTCGGTTACCGCAAATTTTGGAACTCAAAATTTCACCAGAGCCATTAATAAAAACAATATTATAACTCCTATAATACCTGGCTCACAACAAGTAGTAACGGAAGATTACAAAAAAATTAATTTATTAAGTTATGATTTTAGTCTTTCACTTACCTATGCCTATAAGAATTTTATTTTCAATATCTCCCCCGGCTATGTTATCCCTAAAAATGTCTTGACCGATAATGGAAATGGAACAAGACCGGAATTGGCTAAAAACACATTTTATGGCAATGCTGTTGTTGTATACAGGTTTTTAAAAAAATAGACCGCATTTTTATCACCTTGCTGCCGCACGAATTCCTTCATGTGGTCATAAATCACAAGTGTAAATTTATTTCAACACACTTTTCATAGCTTCAAAAAAAGCGATTCCCGAATTTCTAGCCCGAATTGCAGCGGCATCCTTTCCGCTTGCGGAAAGATATAGCGGAAAGCCGGACCAATTTCAAATAGAAAAACCTTCGGCTTGCTCCTAAAAAATTCTTAAATTTGTAAAAATTATTTTGTTATGCCAAAAATTTCGCAGCGTGCCGCAGAAATGCCCGCTTCACCGATCAGAAAATTAATTCCCTACTCTATTGAAGCCAAAAAAAGAGGAACGAAAGTGTACCATTTAAACATCGGGCAACCAGATATTGAAACACCGGCAACTGCGCTAAATGCTTTAAAAAATATTGATTTGAAAGTGTTAGAATATTCACTTTCTGAAGGAAATATTGAATACAGAACCGCGCTGAATAATTATTACCATTCTTTGGGTTTTGAAGATTTGACGACGGATAATTTCATCGTGACAAACGGTGGTTCTGAAGCCTTAAATTTTGCAATTTCTACGCTTTGCGATGCAGGTGATGAAATCATCATTCCGGAACCTTATTATGCAAATTACAATGGTTTCACAAGTGCTTTTAATGTAAAAGTTGTGGCCATCCCATCTACAATTGACACGGGTTTTGCTTTGCCTCCGATAGAAGATTTTGAGAAAAAAATTACCTCTAAAACACGCGCAATAATTATTTGCAATCCAGGAAATCCGACAGGATATTTATACACAAGAGAAGAATTACAAAAACTCGCAAAAATCGCGATTAAACACGACATCGTTATCATTTCTGACGAGGTTTACCGCGAATATGTTTATGATGGCAAACAACAGATATCAATGTTGGCTTTTCCAGAATTAGCGGAAAACTGCATTATAATCGATTCTGAATCAAAACGTTACAGTATGTGTGGCGTGAGAATTGGTTTTATGGTGACGCGTTCAAAAAAAATTCATGATGCAGCGATGCTTTTTGCGCAAGCGAGATTGAGTCCGGTTTTGATTGGACAAATTATTGCAGCAGCTGCGCATCAAAATGACCACGCTTATATACAAAGTGTTAAGGAAGAATACACGAAACGTAGAAATTTATTGGTGGATTTATTAAACGGAATTCCAGGTGTTATTTGTCCAAAACCAAAAGGTGCGTTTTATTGCGTGGCAGAATTACCGGTTGACGACACTGATAAGTTTGCGCAATGGCTTTTAGAAACCTATTCTCACAATGGCGAAACCGTAATGGTTGCACCGATGGGCGGTTTTTATAGCGACCCGGAATTAGGAAAAAAACAGATTCGTATGGCTTATGTTTTAAATGAAAAAGATTTACGTAGAAGTGTGGAATTATTGCAAGACGCTTTGATGCGATATAATGCAATAAAATAAATGCTTTATGTTAAAAATAATAAAGATATTGGGATTGCTGAGTATAATATTTCTTTGCTTTTTGAGCTGTAATACAACGGCACAAAAAGAAAAAAATATAAAGAGTACAATTCAGTCGGTCTCTGTTACAAATACTTTTGGAAGAGGTGGCTCTGTTAAAATTACCGCTACGAATGACTCCTTAATTTCTGTGAATAATAGTATTACTTCTAAAGAAATCCCGACAAAAAGTAAGAAAATAGATACAAAAAATTGGAATTTAATTGTTTCAAGTCTTAATTTAGACGATATCAAACTTACACAAAGTGGAAGAACCAGAGGGTTATACGATGGTCCCGATGAGATTTTTGAAATATCTACGAATGATAAAACTTACCTATTAACCAACGTAACAGATCCTTTAAAATCCAAACAACTTACAAATTTAAAAACTCTTCTTTCAAAATTGGTTTCAAATAAATAATGCAAGAAAACTTTTCTCTTAAAAACAACAACACTTTTGGCGTTAATGTTTCGGCAAAATATTTTGCGGAAGTTAATTCTGTGGAAGATTTAATAGAAATTTTAAAAAACTACGAAGCAACAACCGACAACCGACAACCATTAATTCTCGGTGGCGGAAGCAATTTGTTATTTACAAAAGATTTTGATGGCCTGGTTATTCAAATCAATTTAAAAGGAATTTCAGAAGAAGTAATTTCTGCAAATAAAATTTTAGTAACAGCAAATTCTGGTGAAAATTGGCACGAATTAGTTCAATATTGTTTGGCGAAAAATTATGGTGGATTTGAGAATTTATCATTAATTCCAGGAAATGTAGGAACTTCGCCGATGCAAAATATTGGTGCTTACGGCATGGAAATTAAAGACACTTTTGTTAATTGTAAAGTTTTAAATTTAGAAACTTTAGAAATTGAAGTGTTCGATAAAGAAAAATGTGATTTTGGTTACCGCGATTCAATTTTTAAAAAAGAAGGTAAAGGAAAATACGTCATTCTAGAAGTGACATTTAAATTAACGACAAAAAACCACCTCATCAAAACCGAATATGGCGCTATAAAAGTTGAACTGGAAGAAATGGGAATTGAAAACCCAACGATTCAGGATATTTCTAAAGCAGTGATTTTAATTAGAGAAAGTAAATTGCCCAATCCAAAAGTGATTGGAAACGCGGGAAGTTTTTTTAAAAACCCAACTATTGCCAAAGGAAATTATTTAGAATTAAAGAAAAAATTTGAAATCATTCCCGGTTACCCGAATGAAAATGGCATTAAAGTTCCTGCAGGTTGGCTGATCGAACAATGCGGTTGGAAAGGCAAACAAATTGGAAATGTCGCAAGTCACAAAGACCAGTCTTTGGTAATTATCAATGCAACCGGAAATGCGACAGGAAAAGAAATTTATGATTTCTCACAAATGATCATTGATTCAGTTCATCAAAAATTTGGAATCTTGTTGGAAAGGGAAGTGAATGTAATTTAGATGTTAGACATGAGATATTAGACATTAGACATTAGACCGAAAAAATTATTTTAATAGTTTCTGAAAACCAATTTCTCCTAAATTGAATCGGTTTTTAAATTCAATCACTAAAAGAAATCTGCTAAATGTGCGAGATAAAAAAATTTAAAATCCGCAATAATAATCATAACCCCTTTCGTACCAATAATCTTTTGGGCGCTCGTTCGAGAAATAAATACTGCCAATTCTCTTCAAATGCTTTACACCATATTTCACTGGAATAATTAATCGGATAGGATAACCCTGATTTGCAGGCAACGTTTTTCCGTTCATTTCATACGCCAAAATTGTTTGTGGCTGAATCATACTTTTACGGTCAATTCCCACATAATATTGCTTATCAGGCGTTGACATTCCAACATAATTTAATGCACTTTCATTTTCTAAATGGTATTTTTTAATAAAATCTGTGAATTTTACGCCACCCCAATTGGTGATTTGGCTCCAGCCTTCGATGCATTTAAAATTAAAAGTGACGTCCGTTTTTGGTAATTTTTTAAGATCATCAACACTCACTTTTAAAGTATCACCATTATTTCTAATCACTTGAATTGCATAATTTTCACGTTTGGGTGAGTCTTCAATTCCAATATATCCATTTACACGAACATTTTGTACGGCTTCACTTTTATCAAAAACTCTAGTTGTCTTTGCGGGATTAAAAGCTTTGTTTGCGATTTTTTCATTAATGTCTAAAGTTTTTCGCAGAGTTGAAGACGTGCCATTCTCTTGTGGTCCACCTTTCAATTTTTTAAATAAATAAATTGAGGCAAAAATAAATATTAAAAATACGCCGATAGAAATAATGGTATTTCTTCTGACGTAAGATTTGGAAACTTCTCTATTCTTCATTTTTAATATTTTTCTGTTTTTTGACTTCAAAACCCCGAACCATCGATACAAAATTTTGCCAACCTGCTACAATCACCTGAAAAACATGAACGAGAAAAAACAAGCAAAATAAAATAGTTAAGGCAAAATGGATAATTCTCGCATTTGCATAACCACCAAAAACATAGGTTAAACCACTTAATTGAACTGGTTTGTAAATGGCTAAACCTGTGAGCAACGAACCAAATCCCATTATAATTACAAGTGAGTAAGCAATTCTTTGCGCCGCGTTGTATTTAATCTGTTGGGGTTTGGATTTTCTGATTTTCAAATCATAAAGAACGACTTGAAAAGCTTCCTTGAATGAACGTTTTTGTGGAACAATTAATTTATATTCTTTTGAAAAAATTAAATATAAAACGTAAAAAACACCATTAATAAAGAAAAGCCACATAAAGAAAAAATGCAGGTTCATCCCCTCTGCCAGACGATACGGAATACCTAAAGCAGTAAAAAATTCTTTAGGAAAAAAATGAAAAATAACTGTGTCGCCAATTTTTATATTATAAACGCTGCTTGCCCAATAGATGAGCATCCCACTCCAAATCATTAAAGCGAGAATAGGGAAATTCACCCAGTGAAACCACCTGATTGCAAGCGGATGTTTTTCAATAATTTTCTCTTTTTCGTCCATTTATAAATTATTAAACTTAGGTAAAGATAAATTAAAAAGTTAATATCGATATTTTCATTTTTGAAAACCACTTGAAAAATCTTAATAAAGTAATTATGGCACAATTTCTAGCTAATCTTCAAATGGTTCAAATTTTGTGTAAATATTTATATGAAAAATACTGAACTAAAAATTTCTGCTCTAGACTTAGCTACGGTAAAAGAAAACCGAAGTTTAAAGCAAACTTTTGATGAAATATTAGGATCTGCACAACATATAGAACAATTAGGTTACGAAAGATTTTGGCTTGCCGAGCATCATAACATGGAGAGTATAGCGAGCTCTGCCACTTCCGTTTTGATAGGTTTTGTGGCCAATGGAACAAAAAAAATCAGGGTAGGTTCTGGCGGAATTATGCTGCCAAATCACAGCTCTTTAGTAATTGCCGAACAATTCGGAACTCTGGAAAGTTTATTTCCCGGCAGAATTGATCTCGGAATTGGAAGAGCACCAGGAACAGATGGTTTGACCGCGCAGGCTTTGGGAAGAAACCCAGCAAATATTAATCAACATTTTCCGCGACAGATCTTTGAACTTCAAAATTATTTTGCAGCAGATAATTCTTCCGCTGCAGTTCGCGCCATTCCTGGAGAGGGTCAAAATATTCCGATCTATATTTTAGGTTCGAGCACAGACAGCGCTTACTTGGCGGCAGAATTAGGATTGCCTTATGCTTTTGCGGGACATTTCGCACCAGAAATGATGCGTGAAGCGTTTTATATTTACAGAGAAAATTTTCAACCTTCTGAATATTTAGACGAACCTTATATTATTGCTTGTGTTAATGGAATTGCCGCAGAAACTGAAGATGAAGCCAGAATGTTAGCAACCACTCTTTATCAGGCATTTTTAAACATCATTAGGAATGACCGAAAACCCTTTCCCGCGCCTTCAATTGACATGGATAATATTTGGAGTCCAATGGAAAAAGCCGCAATTCTTCAAAAATTAAAATACAGTTTCATCGGGAATCCTGAAAGTATTGAACGTCAAATAAAAGAATTCCAAGACACTTTTCATGTGGATGAATTGATGATCACATCGCACATTTACAGTCAGGTCGCAAAATTGAAATCTTACGAAATTTTAAAAACAGCCGTGAATAATTTAAATCACGAATTGGTTCATTGATAAATCTCATACCATAAAATTAAAGCGTAAAATTTTGTAATTTTGCACTTTAATTTTTCTATGAAATACCTCATTCTCAGTCTAATTTCCGGCGTACTTCTAAGTCTTTCTTGGCCCACTTACGGCATTCCGTTTTTTATATTTTTCGCCTTCGTTCCTTTGTTAATTTTGGAACATGAAATTTCAAAATTCAGCAAAATAAAAAGAAAACCCTTGGCTGTTTTCGGCTTTAGTTATTTGGCTTTTATGATTTGGAATATTGTAGCGACAGGTTGGCTTTACAACGCATTAAATCCCGATGGAAGTCATTCTTTAATGGCAGTGATTTTTCCAGTTTTGTTTAATTCTGCAATAATGTCAATTACTTTTTTGGTTTATCACAAATATAAAAATGCCGCAGGAACTTATTTCGGATTGGTCTTTTTTGTGGTGATTTGGATGGCAATGGAAAAATTAACTCTAACCTGGGAATTTTCCTGGCCGTGGTTAAATTTGGGAAATGCTTTTGCAGATTACCCAAAGGTTATTCAGTGGTATGATACTTTTGGCGCAACAGGCGGCACACTTTGGATCTTATTAATTAACGTTTTTGCCTTTTACACCTTAAGAATTTGGGAAGCGGGGCGAAAACCAAAAAATTTATTTAAAAATTTAGCCATTTTAGGCGCGATAATTTTCATTCCAATAGTCATTTCTTATGTTAAATATGAGCGTTTTAATGACAAACCAATTGGCAGTGTAAAAGTGGTTTTATTGCAACCAAAACTCGATCCTTACAATGAAAAATATACCAAAGACAGCATTCAAATTTTACATGATCTACTAAGAATTGCAGAAGTAAAACCGGATGCAAAAATTGATTATTTCATAGGTCCGGAAACTTCACTTCCTGGCTCTGGCTCCATTTCTGAGACCGGATTTCAACAAAGTTTAATTTTAAATACCGTTAAAGATTTTCTAAGAAAACAGCCAAATTCTATTTTCGTTACGGGTATTTCTTCGCATAAAGTTTACCGAAACAATTCCCCAAAAACCGAAACTGCTTATCAGGTTGCACCCGGGATTTTTGTAGACAGTTTTAATTCTGCCGTTCAAATAATGCCCGATAAAAATGTGGAAGTCTATCACAAAGGAAAACTCGTTCCTGGTGTGGAAATGTTTCCTTATATCAATTATTTAAAACCAATTTTGGGTAATGCAATGATCAATTTAGGTGGAACGACGGCCTCTCTCGGAATGGACAAGATCCGCAAAGTTTTTACCAATCCATATAACAAAGGAAAACTTGCGCCCATCGTCTGCTATGAAAGCATTTACGGTGATTACGTGACGCAATATGTAAGAAATGGCGCTAATTTTCTAGCAATTATGTCGAACGATTCCTGGTGGGGTTTTTCGCAAGGTCACAAGCAATTAATGGCTTATGCGAGACTTCGCGCGATTGAAAACCACCGTGAAGTGGCACGCTCTGGAAACAGCGGAATCTCTGCGCACATCAATGCGCGCGGCGATGTATTGGAAGATACTTTATATGGCGATCAAACAGCACTTCCTGCAACAATTCAATTGTATAATAGTCTTACTTTTTATAGCAGAACCGGCGATTTATTGTCAAGCATTTGTATTTTTGCACTCGGCTTTTTAGTGATTTATTATTATGGCGAAAAATGGTTGGCTCGTAAAAAACCGTAACAAATTCAGAATTAGAAGCAAGACGCTTTCGCTTTATTCGAAGTTGCGTCCCGCTTTCCATTGCAATCTTTTTTTGCGCTCGCTTCGCTCGCGCAAAAAAAGGATTTTCATTTCAATCGCGGCTATTTAGATATTTAATTTTTTCTTTGAAGCAAAAAACCATAGAAAAAAAACTTAATTCAACCTTAATAATGCTTATATCAAAAAGTACTTCAGAAGATCTACCAGAAATTTTCAGACTTTATAATTTGGCGACCGACTATCAAAAAGTTCATTTTCCTGGAAATGTATGGCCTGAATTTAACTCTGATTTCGTAGCTCAGGAAATTCTGGAAAACAGACAATTTAAAATAGTCATTGATGATAAAGTTGCCTGCGTTTGGGCGATTACTTTTAAGGATGCGCAAATTTGGGAAGAGAAGGAAAATAACGACGCTATTTATATTCACCGCATTGCGACAAATCCAGAATTTAGAGGTAAAAATTTCGTAAAAACAATCGCAGATTGGTCACGAGAATTTGCCAGAGCACAACACAAAAAGTTCGTCAGAATGGACACTTGCGGAGAAAATACGGTTTTAATAAATCACTATAAAAACTGTGGCTTTAATTTTTTAGGAATGCATAAACTGAAAGACGCGTCTGACCTTCAAGCTCATTATCAGAATGCTGAAGTTTGTTTTTTTGAAATCGAATTATAATCGAAGTAAACATTATTTCATTATTTAACAAATTAAAATGACTATTTTGAATGACTTAGGAAATGGAAGCGTTAAGAAATTTTGAAGAATTTTCGTTAAAAATTTCCAGTGTTTGAGTGGCGGCGAAAAATTGAATGTAATAAGAAAAAAAATCTTTCCGCCCGAGTTTGGAAATTTTAGAAAATTCTTTAAAATTTTAGCTGGAATTTCCGGTCTTGAATTTTTGTTTCTTTTGCTTCAAGGCAAAAGAAAAGATTAAAAAAATTGTTAATAAAACGACACAAAATTAAAAATCTACATGCTTCCAATTGCTTTCCATCCCATTTACAAACATCCTTTGCCGGAAGGTCATAAATTCCCAATGTTGAAATATGATCTTTTACCTCAGCAATTGATCTTGCAGGGAATCGCCGAAGAAAGTGATTTTTTTGCGCCAGAAGTTGTGGATTTAAAATATGTTTTGGCAATTCACGACAAAGATTATGTCGATTCATTATTGAATTTAACTTTAGATGCAAAAGCACAAAGAAAAATTGGTTTTCCCTTATCTGCCGAATTAGTTGAGCGCGAATTAAGAATCACGCAGGGGACAATTTATGGTTGTGAAAAAGTGCTGCAAACCGGTGTCGCTTTCAATATTGCGGGCGGAACACATCACGCATTTTCAAATCGCGGCGAAGCATTTTGCATGCTGAATGATCAGGCAATTGCCGCTCAATATTTATTGGTTAAAAAATTGGCCTCAAAAATTTTAATCATTGATCTTGACGTTCATCAGGGAAATGGAACCGCAGAAATATTTCAAAACAATCCCAAAGTTTTTACTTTTTCAGTTCACGGAAGAACCAATTATCCTTTTAGAAAAGAAGAATCAGATTTAGATATTGCTTTGGAAGATAAAACTTCGGACGACGCGTATTTAAAAATCATTGATGAAATGGTGCCAAAATTAATTGAACAAGAAAAACCGGATTTTATCTTTTATTTAAGCGGTGTTGATATTTTAGATTCAGACAAATTAGGAAGATTGGGTTGCACTTTAGACGGCTGCAAAAAACGCGATGAAATTGTTTTCTCAAATTGCAAAAAATTTGAAATACCGATTCAAGTAAGTATGGGCGGCGGTTATTCGCCTGAAATAAAAACGATTATTGATGCGCATGCGAACACTTATCGGGTTGCGGCGGATTTGTATTTTTAGATTATCATTTAGAGTAAGTTTAATAATTAGAGAAATTTTAAACAAAAAATTAGTTTCCATTTAACGAAACTTTTGTATCTTTGATAGCACAAGAAAAATAAATGGAAAAAAGATTTGAAGTTATTTTTTTAGAAGAAGCATTTGAGTTTTTAAAGAAACTTGATAAAAAACATTACGAAAAAATAATCTTTAATATTAGAAAATCTGAAAACCAAAACAATCCTGCATTATTTAAAAAACTAAATGATGAAATATGGGAATTTAGAACTTTATACCAAGGCAAACAATACAGATTACTTGCATTTTGGGATAAAACAGATCATAAAAACACGTTGGTAATTTCATCAAATGGATTTGTTAAGAAGCAAAGTAAAGTTCCTGATAATGAAATTTCTAAAGCGAAAAATTTGAGAAAATTATATTTTGAAGATAAACTTAAATAAAAAATCATGAAAACATATACAATCGGAGAAGTAACAGATGAATTAGTTGGTAAAATCGGAACAGAAAATAGAGATAAATTTGAGTACGATCTACAAATGGATTTAATTGGAAATGCCATTAAAGAAACAAGAAAAGAAAGAAATTTAACACAGGAAGATCTGGGGAAATTAATTGGTGTACAAAAATCACAAATTTCAAGGTTAGAAAACAATACAAGCAACGCAACTATTGAAACTATTATGAGGGTTTTTTCAGCATTGAAGGCAAGTGTAAAATTGCAAATAGAATTACCAAATCTACAAATAAGCGTCACAAAATAAAAATTAAGAATAGTCTTGAAAAGGACAAAATATTAATTTTTAGACAAGAAGTCATAATAATGACCACCAAAAAAACTTCCTTCTCAGTTTGCCCCGATTGCAATGGAATCGGCAAAAAAAAGCGCCGACTGAAAAAAAGTACAAAACTTCGGTATCAAAAAAAACTGGAAGAATTTGAAAAATCCAATAGCGTAGGAATTGAACCAATTCGTCCGGAAGCACATCTTTATACCTGCGAAAAATGTTCGGGTTCGGGATTAATTCTTGCTGAAAAATTTGCAATTCCCGACGCAGAAAATTTTCCACATGTCGCGATTATTGGTGGCGGAATTGGCGGTGTTGCGCTTGCAATTGCGTGTTTGCATCGCGGCATTCCTTTTACACTTTACGAGCGCGATTCCAGTTTTGATGAACGTTCGCAAGGTTATGGACTCACTTTGCAACAGGCGAGCAAAGCCATTGAAGGATTTGGGATTTTCAATCTCGAAAAAGGCGTCGTCTCTACAAGGCATTTCGTTCATACGTCCGACGGAAAAGTGGTCGGCGAATGGGGAATGAGAAAATGGCTGGAAACTAATTCCGCTATAAAAGATACACCGAAAAAAACCAATGTTCATATTGCCCGACAATCTCTGCGTTTGGCTTTGCTTGAACAATTGGGTGGAAATAATTCCGTAAAATGGGGACATCAACTGGTAAATTTTAAGGAAAATAAAGTAGGAAAAACAGAACTTAATTTTCTAGTTGAGGGAAAAATAAAAACCGAAAAAGCCGATCTTGTTGTTGGTGCCGATGGCATCAGAAGTGCCGTTCGTGAATTATTGATAGTGGAAGAAATTTCGCCGTTGCGTTACCTGGACTGTATCGTGATTTTGGGGATCTGTACTTTGTCTGCGCTCGGAAATCTGGATTCTTCTTTGTTGGATTCAGCCACAGTTTTTCAAACGGCAAATGGAAATGAACGAATTTATATGATGCCTTTTGACAAAGATTCCGTGATGTGGCAGTTGAGTTTCCCGATGACCGAAGAAGAAGCAAAAATTTTAAGTGCAAAAGGAAAAAAAGCGCTGAAAGAAGAAGCGATCCGCAGAACACAATGGCACTCGCCTATCCCAGAGATTTTAAAAGCCACGCAGGAAAATCAGATCTCCGGTTATCCGGTTTATGACCGCGCTTTGCTGACTTCAGAACTATTAAAAAGTTGTGGAAACGCCACACTAATTGGCGATGCGGCGCATCCGATGAGTCCGTTTAAAGGACAGGGCGCCAATCAGGCTTTGCTGGATGCACTTTCATTGGCTCGTGAAATTTATAAAAACTGCAAACCTTTATCTAATTGGCGAACAACGGAAATTAGAAAAAGTGTTTTAACTCAATTTGAAAAAGAAATGTTAGAACGCAGTGCCACAAAAGTAGAAGATTCTGCCGCTGCGGCGCAATTTCTGCATTCTGAAGTGGCTTTGTTTAAAGGCAATGAACCGAGAGGACGGGTTTTGAAGAGGAAGGATTTGTGATAATTTGATATTATTGAAAATATAAAAAACTGTAGAATTACGTATATTTGAAAGAAAAACAACTAATAGTAATAAAAACAAAATTAAAATTGATGGATGGTGGTTATTATGCAATCAAAGGTTTTGAATATCAGATTGATAAGTCAATTCTTGAAGTTTTATCATGCAGTAATGTAGATGAAGAGATTTTTATTGAGCAAATTCAAGATATAAATACAAATAGTTTTGTGATACAAGTTAAGTATAAGGAAGCATCCAAACTTGTTCCTTCTAGAATTAGAGAACCTATTATTCAGTTGATTAATGAGTTTATAAAAGATTCAAATAAGTATTATATTTTATATTGCTACTTCTACGATTTAAATGGTTATTCAGATAATGTTGATTTAAATTTTTTAAATACTATTTTAGGAATTGAACGTGAAAAGTACACCCCAAAATCTAAAAATGAATTTTTACTAAAATTTAAATTAATTTTCTCTGAAACATTTCATGATCAATTTCAAAACGCGTTAGTCAAATTGCAAGAATTTAATTTTTGTAATTCAAAAGAAGAAGCGATATATTATTACTCAATTCTCGCAGATTACTTAAGAAAGAAAGTTGTTGAAAATCCTCCTAGCCAAATTGAACTAAGGAAAGTTTCTAAAAAAGAAATTTCTGAACATTTAGAAAAAGGAAGAAAAATAGTATTTACATCGAGTTTTAAAGAATATAAGGGTGAACAATTTTACTTTAAATTTTTAAAAGATCAATTTGTAAAACCACACAAAAATCAAGACATTTTCATTATCGTTGGAAATATTATAGAAACTCCCAATTTAAAAATAGAATCATTAATATTAAAAATTATATTAAAGCACTATGAAAAAGCCACTTACGATATAAAGCCATTAAATTTTATAATATCTGATAGCAAAATAGTGGAAGTGAAAAAAAATCTTTTAAGAGAAAAGTGCCCTTACAACGATGGTTATGAAACGATAGAATTTAACGAAAAACTATTTTTCTCACCACCAATAATTAATAGAAAAATTAGTGGCAAAAAAGTTTCGGATACATTATCAAAAACTTCATTTCAGTCCCGTATTTTAACAAAAACAAATTTTGATCAATTAACTGAAATCAATGGTAATCCAATGTGGATAATATTAGAAGAAGAAAAGCATATCTTGATACAAAATACTAGTTACCAAATTATAAAAAATCTAAATACAGATCAAATACTAAAACTTTTTTAAATGGACTCTAACAATTTTAAAATTATAAATGTTTCTTCAACTTCAATAAGCATAGAAATACTTGATCCAAGTCAATTTCATGAACAATTTAATTTAGGTAGTTATATCAAGATTCCATATAAAAACAACGACAGTAAGTATGTTGTCGGAATAATTGATAATTATAAGATAAGAGATCAAGATAATGGAGCGGAAAATACTGAACCTGTAGACCCCTCATTTATTTTAGAGGTTAAACTTACTGGTACTTTAGACCTTAGTAATGGAGGTTCTGTTTTTGAAAGAGGAGGTCATGGAATTCCCCTACCTCCTAATAATGGAATATCCCTTTTAAATACTGATGAACTAAAAAGTATTTTTACAACAAGGATATCAGAAAATGAAAAATTTACTTTTTCAAAATTAACAACTACAAACCTTAGTATTCCAATCAATGGTAATAAATTTTTTAATAAACACTTCGCAATTGTAGGTTCAACTGGTTCAGGCAAATCGCATACAGTTGCAAAAGTACTTCAAGAAGCAATATCAGCAAAAAGCACTGGATTTGCGGGTTTGAATAATTCACACATAGTTATATTTGATATTCATGGTGAATACGAACAAGCATTTCCATCTGCACAAATTTTAGATGCTTCCAATTTATCTTTACCATATTGGATGTTGAATGGAGATGAACTCGAGCAAATGTTTTTAGATACAGGTGATAGAAACAACTATAATCAATCATCAATATTAAGAAAAATCATTACTGAAAATAAGATAAAGTATAATGAAAAAATAGAGAAAGTTCATTTTGATTCTCCTATCAAATTCGATATTAAAGAAGTATTTAATTGTTTATCTAATTTTCAGAACGAAACAATCAACGCAAAAGCAAATGATAAAGTAATGATCCGTGAACATGCTGGGAACTATACTGGTTCAAATTCAATTACAGATTCTGATGGATTACCACTTGATTCAAAGGGAAGGATAGAAAAATATTTTTCAGAAATTTATGATTTTATACCAAATAGAGGTTCAAATGTTAATAAGGGAGTATACGCTGATGGAACTTTAGACAAATTTATTGAACGACTCGAAAACAAAATAAACAATTCTCGTCTCCAGTTTCTTTTTGGAGAAAACTCAAGAGATATTAGTTTCGAAGAAACTGTAAAACAATTTATAAGTTATTCTGATAGCAAAGAATCTAACGTAACAATCATAAATCTAGGTGGGATTCCGTTCGAGGTTTTAAGCATAACAGTTTCATTGATTTCAAGGATCCTTTTTGATTTTGGGTTTTACTACAGCAAATTAATAGAACAAGGACAAAGACATGAAACTCCACTTCTTCTTCTATATGAGGAAGCACATATCTACGTCCCAAAAAGTGATCTATTAAAATTTAGATCATCAAAATTGGCAATAGAACGTATTGCAAAAGAGGGAAGAAAATATGGAATAACTTTAGGAATTGTTAGCCAAAGACCTTCTGAAATTTCAGAAACAATTTTCTCGCAGTGCAACAACTTTATAGCAATGCGACTAACTAATCCGGAAGATCAAAATTATGTAAAAAGATTGCTTCCGGACACATTAGGTAATCTAACCGAAACTCTACCGACACTTCAAGCGGGAGAAGCATTACTCATTGGTGAATCTATTGCGCTTCCTTCCTTGGTTAAAATTGATCCCTGTGACCCCAGTCCTAAATCTTCGGATATACCATATTTTGAGATTTGGAAAGATGAATGGAAAGAGATTGCCTTCCAAAAAATATTGGAAGAATGGAAAAGTTAAGATGAAAAATATCAAAAAAGCACAATCTCAGTACGAAATTGTGCTTTTATATTTTTAAAATAGAAGAAACTAATCTTCCATCGCTTCACCATTCTTGCGGTAAATAAATTTGCCATAAATATGTCTTCTGGCAAAACGACTCGGGGAATCTGAGTTGACCATTTTGATATAAGTATTACGCGGTACACCGATGTACTCAAACTTTTTACCATTGGTATGCTGCACTTTCAAAATTGATTTCTCAATATGGAAATCCTGGATCATTGATTTTGAAATCGTTTCCGTGTATTCTTCTTTGTATTTTTCCTGCGTTTCTGGGTTGATGCTCACCAAGAAATGATAAGCTTCGATTACCGTTTTACTTTTTTCTTCTGCTTCCAGTTTTGCCGCTTCATCATCCACAAATTTATCAGGATGCGCATCTTTCATCGTATTTCTGTAAATTGTTTTTAAGTCTTTTAAAGTAGCGGTTTTATCAACGCCAAGGGTTTTTCTGTGTTCACCAATTCTTTTCATAATGTAAAGGTCTATTTTCGGGGTGCAAAATTAGTTTATTATTTTTTAATTCAACTACGTAGAATTACCTGATTTTCATGAAATTAATCAGAATGAATTGCTATTCCATTTTGCGACTCTCGGTTTTCATTATTTTGTCCCAAAAGGTAAAGTATAAACCATAATTTGTGACGAATTCTTTGTGGTGAAAATGGTGGTGTGTGGCGTCGATCCACAGCTTCCCGAACGCGCTTTTCCGAAAGGATTCTGGATAAACTTCAATATCTAAATGATTAATGACGCTGCTGAATGTCATAAATACAAGATAAAAAAGCAGCACATAAATATTGACAGGTAAAAATATTAGGATGATCGGAACTATCAAGGCTTCCAAAATACTTTCCCAGGGATGGAAGGAAAAAGCCGTCCAAGGTGTAGAGCTAAGACTGTTGTGGTGCACTTTATGGATTATTTTATAAACTTTAGGGAAGTGCATCCCGCGGTGAAGCCAATAATAATAAGTCTCGTGAATGATTAATACTAAAAACATACTAACTGGCAAATACCAGATTCCGAATTTTGTGAGATTAACATAAATAGCTGTAAAACCTTCCAAATAAAGCCAATAGGTAACTGCACCGAAAAATGCAAAAATAGCAGATGAAGTAATGCTCCAGAAAATTTCTTTTTCTATCTGCGCAGTTTTTGGTGGTCTTTTGCTTAATATTTTATCATTGGTTTTACTACTTTTTACTTTATGGTAATAAGCATAAAAGGAACCTGCTGCTGCAAAATATCGCAAAAGTAAAATACCAAAAAATATAAAAATATAAGTGATGAAATCGCCCATTTATAAAGTGTCCAATTGACCTCGAAGTTACAAAAACAATACCAGCATTATTTATAATTAGCTTATTAATACAAGGCTAAAAATATCCACTTGCTCTACTTTAGATTGATTTATTTATTCAAATTTAAGGTAGGAAATTTAATGGAAAGAAAAAACAAATGAACTTCCAGTCCCGATTGAAGCGGCATCCTTTTTTGGTGCGAGCGCAGTGAGCGCCGAAAAAGATACAGCGGAAAACGGGATGAGTCTCCTGAAAAAGCGAAAATCTTGTTGCTCCAAATTCCTAAAAAATTAGTTGGAATAAATTTGTAAGACTGAGAAATTCTTCGTTATTTTGCAAACTCAAATACTTAATCGTAAAAAGAACATCGAGCTATGTCTAGAATATGCCAAATAACAGGTAAGCGTGCAATGGTTGGAAACAATGTTTCTCACGCTAAAAACAGAACGAAACGTCGTTTTGAAATTAATCTATTGGAAAAGAAATTTTTTCTTCCTGAGCAAAACAAGAGCGTAACTCTGAAAGTGACGGCGCACGGATTAAGAATTATCAACAAAATCGGTATCGAGGAAGCTATTGAAAGAGCAACTAGAAGCGGATTTATTAAAAAAGCATAAGAAATAATGGCAAAAAAAGGTAACCGAGTACAGGTAATTTTAGAGTGCACAGAGCACAGAGAAAGTGGCGTAGCAGGAATGTCACGATACATCACCACTAAAAATAAAAAGAACACTACTGAGAGATTAGAGCTAAGAAAATTTAATCCGGTTCTTAAGAAATATACCGTTCACAAAGAAATTAAGTAATTTTATAAAATAACTTACCATGGCAAAAAAAGTAGTAGCAACCCTTCAAGGTGGTGCA
This sequence comes from Halpernia sp. GG3, assembly GCF_052976925.2. Classification (NCBI taxonomy): domain Bacteria; kingdom Pseudomonadati; phylum Bacteroidota; class Flavobacteriia; order Flavobacteriales; family Weeksellaceae; genus Halpernia; species Halpernia sp. GG3. The sequence continues at coordinate 130,682 of NZ_JBRIIR020000014.1, read as the reverse complement.
GGAACTAAAAAAATGACTAAAGTAATAAAAATGGAAAAATCAGATAAATCTGGTGCTTACGTTTTTAACGAAAAAGTAATGAACGCAGAAGAGGTTGATGAATATTTGAAAAAATAATTATCCCTTCTGACTAAATATAAAACTATCCAAAATTTTTGGGTAGTTTTTTTTTATATTTGTTTTACATTTTTGAACGCAGAGAGTGCACAGGTTATTTTGTGCCACGGGTAAAGAGTACACAGAGATCATTATTGCGAAAATTCTATCTTAATATAATTGGATTTTCAGACAATAAGTCAAAATTATTATTATAGATTAAGAAAATTATTAAATGTTGATTGTAAATTCAATTATCATTTATCACGTATCATTTATATATTATGAGTTGGTTTAAAAGTATTTTTAAAAAAGAAGAGAAAGAAAGTTTAGATAAGGGTTTAGAAAAATCCAGTCAGGGATTTTTTGAAAAAATTTCTCAGGCTGTTGCGGGGAAAAGTACGGTGGATGAAGAGGTTTTGGATGATCTGGAAAATGTTCTGATTGCATCGGACGTGGGAGCAGAAACGACGATAAAAATCATAGCGAAAATAGAGGCGCGCGTTGCAAAAGACAAGTATGTAAACGTGGCGCAGCTGAATGAAATTTTAAAAGAAGAAATTTCAAATTTGCTACTTGATAATCCGCATGCACAAACCGGAAACATTGATGAAAGCAAAAAACCTTACGTGATAATGGTAGTGGGCGTAAACGGCGTGGGAAAAACAACTACGATTGGAAAGTTGGCATATCAATTCAAATCTCAAGGAAAAAATGTAGTACTTGGCGCTGCAGACACTTTTCGAGCCGCAGCCGTAGATCAACTGGTGATTTGGAGCGAAAGAGTTGGCGTGTCTATCGTAAAACAAAATATGGGTTCAGATCCAGCTTCCGTAGCTTTTGATACGGTTCAAAGTGCGGTAGCGCAAAATGCAGATGTTGTGATCATCGATACTGCAGGAAGATTGCATAATAAAGTGAATCTGATGAATGAGCTGACGAAAATAAAACGCGTCATGCAGAAAGTTTTGCCAGAAGCTCCGCACGAAGTTTTATTAGTTCTTGATGGATCGACGGGACAAAATGCTTTTGAGCAAGCCAGACAATTTACAGCAGCGACTGAAGTTACAGCCTTGGCTGTCACTAAATTAGACGGGACGGCGAAGGGAGGCGTAGTGATTGGGATTTCTGACCAATTTAAAATTCCAGTGAAATATATTGGAGTTGGAGAAAAAATGACGGATTTACAATTGTTTAATGGCACAGAATTTGTGAATTCATTTTTCAGAAAAAGGAGTTAAAAGAGTTATTTTATTGCAGTATCTATATCAAAAGTTGCTAAATAAAATTTTTATTACTATTTTTTCTAAAAACAAACATTTTTAACAATTAAAATTTTAAGACTATGGGAATTTTAGCTTGGCTTCTTTTCGGATTGATCGTCGGTGCAATTGCAAAATTTATTATGCCTGGTGCACAAGGCGGTGGATGGATCATTACAATCATTTTAGGGATTGTTGGTGCAATGGTAGGTGGCTGGATAGGCACTCTGCTAGGGATCGGTTCTGATGCAGCAACTTTTACTTTTAGCGGAATTGCAATGGCCGTTTTAGGTGCGATTGTCGTCCTATTTATTTATGGTGCTCTAACTAGAGGAAGAGCTTAAATAAATTGACAAAAATAAAAATCCCGGTTTGAAATTTCAAACCGGGATTTTTTATGCCAAAAGATTTAGAATTTTATGTCAAACATTGTTTTCATCATAATTCCCTCTTTATATTTAGGATTGAAAATTTGTTCAAAAGTTTGGTAGTTTTCTTTTCCAATTTTGTTTTCAATAATTTTAGTGGAAATTTCATCTTCATTCATACCTTTAAATATTTGTTCAAGTTTGTTCATCTTTTTAGGGTAAGATCCTATATCATAAGATTTCACTTTTGCCAAATTAGCAGCATAAACAATAGCATCATTTAAAGTTCCCAATTCGTCTACTAAACCTAGTTGCTTGGCGCGCGTTCCACTCCAAACGCGTCCACCACCAATTGCATCAATTTGTTCGAAAGATTTTTTACGATTTTGCGTTACAAAATATACAAATCTTTTGTAAGTTCCCTCTACATTTCTGGTCATGATACTCACAGTTCCGGGCGTTAAACCATTAATGGGAGAAATCATTAAAGAGTTAGCATTGGTAGAAACCACGTCAGAACGAATGCCGTTTTTGTTGGCTATGTCTTTAAAGTAAGGAATAATACCAAAAACACCAATAGAACCTGTAATTGAATTGGGCTCGCAATAAATTTTATTCGCCGCCATTGCGATATAATAACCGCCTGAAGCAGCATAATCACCAAAAGAAACGATTAAAGGTTTTTTATTTTTTAACTGTTGTAACTCAAATAAAATTTCGTCGGCTGCATTGGCACTACCTCCAGGAGAATTAACTCTTAAAACAACTGCTTTTACATTATCATCATCTTTCAATTTTTTAATCTGTTTTTTAAAGTTTTCAGCGTAAATCCCATCATAACCTTTTCCACCATAAATTTCGCCCGATGCGTAAAGAACCGCAATCTGGTTATCTTTATTTTTGCTGTCTTCTTTATTTGATTCTACGTAATTTTCAAAAGAGATCTTGTTCAATTTATCATCTTTCTTCACATTTAATTTTGCTCTTAAAATGGTATCGTATTGTGATTCCTGAATTAATTGATCAACTAACTTATTTTTCAAACTAAGATCTGGGATCATGGAGTATAGACTGTCAACAGTTGTTTTAAAATTCTCTGGTGAAATATTTCTGGATTTTGCAATTTCAGCAGAAGTTCTTCCCCAAATATCATTTAATAAAGTAGAAAGCTGCTCTTTATTTTCTGGTGAAATTTCATTCTTTATGAAAGGCTCCACCGCTGCTTTAAATTTACCGTGGCGAATAACTTCTACATCAATACCATATTTATCCATAAAATTTTTATAAAAAACCACTTCTGCTGCCATTCCTTTTAATTCTATTCTACCTGCAGGATTTAAATAATATTTATCCGCAACTGAACCTAAATAATAAGATGACTGAGAAACAGAATTACCGTAAGCATAAATAAACTTTCCAGATTTTTTGAAATCTATTAAGGCGTTTCTCACATCTTCCAACTGCGTAATACCTGCATTAATATTATCAGTTTCAATACTTATTCCCTTAATATTAGTGTCGTTTTTTGCTTTTTTTACTGATTGAATAACATTATATAAGGTCACATTATTCTGATCACTATTAAAACTAAATACGCTTTCTTTTCCTTCTGCAGGACTGTCTATTATTTTAGTTTTAAAGTCTAAAGTTAATATAGAGTTACTTTTTATTGACACAGATTTCTCACCACTCATCGCAGAGGCCACAACAAAGAAAAAGAAAAATAGAACAATTGCAGTTACCATAAAGCCAATAGCTACAATATTTGCCAGCACAAGCTTAAAAAAATTCTTCATAATTTTGTATAAATTTGAATAATATGTCGCAACATTTAGTGGTTTTGTTACTTGGCAGTAATCTCGGAGATTCTAAGCATAATATAGATGAAGCAATAGACTATCTGCAAAGGGAAATTGGGCAAGTTACAGAAAAATCAGAATATTTAATCAGTAACGCTGTAGAATTTGAAAGTTGTAATATTTTTTGTAATATTGCAATTAGGGTAGTCACGAATTTTTCACCTTTTATGCTTTTGCAAAAATTGAAGCAAATTGAGAGGAAGTTAGGAAGAAAAGTAGACTCAGCAGCGAGTGGTAAGTATTCTGACAGAATTATTGATATTGACATTGTCTTCTATGATGCTTTAATTTATAAAAGTAAAAAGCTAATTATACCGCATCATAAAAACGTCAATGAAAGAGATTTTTCAAAAAAATTAATCACACAATTAAAAGAAATCTAAAAACACATAATATGAAAGTAAAATTATTTTTAGCAGCAATTTTGCCGATGGCGTTTTTTGCGCAGAAATCAAAAATGGACACTTCAGGTTCTGGTGCTACAACATTTTCTTCGGGATCTACAAAGGTTCAAAAATTTGACAACACCTCACGTTTGTTTAATGATTGGGCGGTTTCAGTAGGCGGTGGTGGAGCATTTATGCACTTTGCAGATCTCACTTCTTTTTATGGAAATAAAGTTGATTGGGGTTATAATGCCTATATCAGTTTAGATAAACAGATTTCACACACGTTCGGTTTAAGCGTTCTCTATCAAAATGGAAAGACAAACCAAAGAGGACAACTTTCTGGTGCAGCTGGTATAGCCGCAGGTGTAGCAAATGCATCTACTAAATACAACCAATTATCTTTGATTGGTGATTTAAATTTATCCAATTTAATGCGCCGTGTTGATAACCACTCCAACTATAGATTAGCGCTGCACGCTTATGCTGGTGCAGGATTTATGGGTTATAAAACGCAACTTTTAGATAATGACACTTCCAGATATAGTACGGTTCCAAAAAGAGCACCCATCAGCATTAATCAACCTTTAGGTATACAGTCATTCTTTTCTGAAGTTGGTACCGGTTTAAAATATAAAGTGTCTAAACTTATTGACATTGAAGCAAGAGTAATGTATATTTTCTCTGGTGATGATCAGTTTGATGGTGGAGGTTTCACTGAAACTAGTATACCAGCTTACAATGCAATTAATAGTTCTTCCGCTGATGATATGTTTACTGCTACATTGGGATTAACGTTTAAATTAGGTAAGCATATATCACATCTTACTTGGTACGATCCTTTGCAGAATGCTTATGATAGAGTAAATACTCTAGAAAATAAAACTACAGATATTGTAGTCTGTAAAAGTGGTGATAAAGATAATGATGGTGTTTGCGATGATTGGGATAGAGAACTCAACACCCCTGCTGGAGCGAGAGTAGACGGTTCTGGCAAAGCTTTAGATATGGACCTTGATGGTGTAATAGATTTATATGATAAATGTGTTACCGTTCCTGGACCAAAAGAAAATAATGGTTGTCCTCTAAAAAAATAATGGAATGCTTTTTGTTAAGATTATGAAAAATAACATAATTTTGCATAAATCAAGAATAAATTCAACTAAAATAAATAAATTATGAAACTAAATTTAGCTGGCATCGCTCTAGCTTTGGTTTTACCAACAGTGGCATTTGCTCAAGATTCTTTAGCTGTTTCTTCTGGAAAATACCCGAATACATTTTCCTCAGGTTCATCTAATGTGTCTCCATTTACAGCACAGTCCAAAAGATTTAACGATTGGGCAATTTCATTTGGTGGTGGCGTGCCATTATTGCAATCTGCTGACTTAACTTCGATTAAAAATGGTAACGGTAGAAACCTTTATGGTTATTCAGCTTACATAAGTATTGATAAAGCTATTACACATGCTTTTGGATTAAATCTTCAATATGATAAAGGCGAAACAAGACAAGGTTGGTTTAATACTAAAGATGCTGCACCTACAACAGGTAATCCTTTCTATCAAGTTGCGGGACGAACTCAGTATGATGCAATATCACTTTTAGGTGATTTAAACTTTTCTAACCTTTTGAGAAGAGTTGACAATAAATCAAACTATAGATGGGCGCTCCATGGTTATGCTGGTATTGGTACCCTTGCTTACAGAGCTTACCAAAAGACCCCAGCTGGACAAGTTTTAGAAACAGAAATTAAACCCTTCCGAATTAGTTCACTTTTCTCCCAAGCTGGTGCTGGATTGAAATTTAAAGTTAATAGAAGAATAGATATTGAGGGAAGAGTAATGTATGTTTATACAGGTGATGATTCTTTTGATGGTGGTGGTGCACCGAATAGTGCTATAAACCAGAGAAGTGAAAATACCTCAGATAATTTCATTAACGCAACCCTTGGATTATCTCTAAAATTAGGAAAACACGAATCTCACTTAATGTGGCATGATCCATTGCAGGAAATTTATTACAAATTAGACGTTTTGGCCAATAAAAACCAAGATATAGAAGTTTGTAAAAAAGGAGATAAAGATAATGATGGAGTATGTGATGATTGGGACAGACAATTAGATACCCCAGCCGGTGCAAGAGTTGACGGTGCAGGTGTAGCTTTAGATACCGATCTAGATGGTGTCATTGACTTATATGACAAATGTGTTGTTGTTCCTGGTCCAGTAGAAAATCAAGGATGTCCTTTAGCCGGAACTGGTGTTGTTACTGATCCGCAAAGAGCATTAGAAGGTATCGAATTCGATTTGAATTCTGACAGAATTTTACCAACTAACACGCCTATTCTAAATAACGCAGCAAACTATATTAATTCTAATAATACATCTTACAAAGTAATTGGTGGTACAGATACAAGAGGGTCTGATGCTTACAATCAAAAACTTTCCGAAAGAAGAGCAGATAATGTAAAATCTTATTTGATCAAAAACGGAGCCGAAGCTTCGAAATTAGAAGCAATTGGTAAAGGTGAAAAAGACCTTAAATATTCAGAATGCGATCCTGCAACAAAATGTCCTGAATGGAAAAACAGAGCAAATAGAAGAGTATACTTCGAAGCAAAATAATTTATAAAAATTATTCATAAATAAAAAGCCACGTCTTGCGTGGCTTTTTTCATTTCTAAATTTTCTTTACTTTTACCTTATGATTTCTGAAGATAATTTTGAACAATTAAAAACAAAAACCCTTAAACATTTTTGGGGATTTTCTGCTTTTAGAGAGAATCAAGAGGAAATCATTAATTCTGTTGTTTCTGGTAAAGATAATTTGGTATTATTACCAACTGGCGGTGGTAAATCTTTATGTTACCAACTTCCCGCTTTACTTTTAGAAGGAACCTGCTTGGTAATATCGCCTCTCCTTTCACTGATGAAAGACCAGGTACTTCAATTAAAAAACAAAGGCATCGAAGCTGAATTCATCTCCTCTGAATTAGATGATATTGAAACCGAAATTATTTATAATAACTGTAAAGACGACCTCACAAAACTTTTGTATGTTTCACCAGAACGGCTGATGGATCCTATTTTTTTGAATAATTTAGACAATATAAAACTCTCTTTTATCGCTGTAGACGAAGCACATTGTATCTCAGAATGGGGACAAGATTTTAGACCAAGTTATCAAAATATTGCAAAATTTAGAAGAAACTATTCGTCTTTACCCTGTGTCGCGCTTACTGCAACGGCTACTCCGAAGGTTTTAATTGAAATTGGAAAAAAATTAGAATTAAACAATGTTCAGATCTTTCAAAAAAGTTTTAGAAGAGATAATATTAAAATTTTTATTGATGAAATTTCTAACAAGTATGAACGTATTTTAAATCTACTGAACTTTGCCAATTCATCGGGGATCATTTATGCCAGAACACGTCAGGAAACCGAAGATCTCTGCGAATTTCTTAAAAAACAAAATAAAAGCGTCGACTTTTACCACGCCGGCTTATCTGCAATGGATAAAAATCGGATTCAAGAATTTTGGTTAAAAAGTGCTAATCACGTCATAATTGCGACGACCGCTTTCGGAATGGGTATTGATAAAGAGAATGTGCGTTTCGTAATCCATCTTTCCCCTCCTGCTTCCTTAGAAAATTATTATCAGGAAATTGGCAGGGCAGGCAGAGATGGCGAAATAAGTTATGCTTTTTTACTTTGGAATAAATCAGAAATAAGTAAAATAAATGAGATCCTATACAACGCCATTCCAAATAAAAAAGAATTTCTAAAAATCATTTCCTTTCTCTACTCCACTTTTCAAGTTGCAGAACACGATTTACCAGAACAAACGTTTGAGTTAAAACTTCAAAATATTCAAAATTTTACTAAATTATCAATTGCAAAAATTAAAAATATTTTAAATTTTCTCCATACCCAAGAAATTATATTTTATCAAAATAAAAAATCAAATTCTACGATTGAATTAAATATTTCTGCCGCTGAAATAGATTTACTTCCTGAAAAAGACGCTTACTTTATAGAGCTTTTGCTTCGAAATATTTCGGGTTTCTCTTCCTATAAAGTGTCTTTTAACGAAGATTATCTAAGTAAAAAATTAGAGATCAGTAAACATTTAATTAAAGAGCGTTTAAAAGATTTAGTAAAGAAAAAATATTTAAATTATATTGATGGTGATTCTGCTTCCGTGAGATTTTTAAAACATAGGAATCAGCGTTTGATTGAAAATTCTTATTGGCAATTATTTGAACATATTCAAAAAAATAAGTTGCAGAAATGGGAAGAAATGAAGTTCTTTATGGAAGACAAGGACTATTGCAAAATGAAATTAATTTTGTCTTATTTTGGCGAAAAAAACGTTCAAGATTGTGGAATCTGTAATGTTTGTGAACATGATAAGAAATTTATCAATCCAAAAACGGTATCAGATTCAGTGTTAGATTTACTCTCGATAAATAAATTTTCGCTGGAACAAATTTGTATACAGCTACCTCAGTTTAACAAAGAAAAAATATTAGAAAATGTAATATTACTTTTAGATTTGGATAAAATTAAAATGGCAGATTTTAAAACCTATACTTTAAATTAAGTTTGAAAAGAATATAATGAAGAAATTAAAAGTGGTGTTTTTCGGTACACCTGATTTTGCAAAAGCCTCATTGGAAGCAATTTTTAAATCTAATCACGAAATAGTTGGCGTAGTAACAGTAGCAGACAAACAGTCTGGAAGAGGACAGAAAATCAATATTTCGCCCGTTAAAAAGTTTGCAGTAGAAAATAATCTGATATTATTTCAGCCCGTAAAATTACGAGATGAAAATTTCCTGAATGAGATAAAAAAACTAGAAGCTGATATTTTTGTTGTTGTTGCTTTTAGGATGATGCCAAAAGTTTTATTTGAAATGCCCAATTTAGGGACTTTTAATCTTCATGGCTCCCTTCTACCAGATTATCGGGGTGCGGCGCCCATTAATTTTGCCCTTATAAATGGCGAAACAAAAACGGGAGCGACTACATTCTTTATTAATGAAAAAATAGATGAAGGAAATATTTTATTACAAAATGACTTAGATATTTCGCCTACCGAAAATGCCGGTGAACTTCATGATCGTTTAATGGATTTAGGTGCAAAACTGGTCGTAAAAACATTAAATGGATTAGCCGAAAATACAATAAAAGAAAAACCTCAACCAAAAGTTGAACATCCAAAAAATGCCTTTAAAATCTCCAAAGAAGACATGAGAATTAATTGGAATCAGCCGTCGGAAAAAGTTTATAATTTCATTCGTGGACTTTCACCCTATCCTGCAGCATTTACTTCTATTAAAATAAATGAGGAAGAAAAAACTTTAAAAATTTTCGCGGGAACTTTCCAGGAAGTTGAAGATAAATCTTCACCAGGAACATTAGAAATTTTTAAAAAGGAATTTAATATTTTTACCGGAAGTGGAATTTATAAACCTACTGAAGTTCAATTAGAAGGAAAAAAAAGAATGTCTGTTACGGATTTTTTGAATGGCTTCAGAGATTTTGAAAGTATTGAAATTGTTTAAAAATTAGTGTAAAAAAAGCCGACTTTAATATAAGTCGGCTTTTTTATTTTATGAAAATTATTTTTTATTTTCTTTAATCTTATCTTTAATCTTACCTTCAAGTTCATCTGCCAATTCCGGATTATCTTTGATAACATCCTTTACCGCATCTCTTCCTTGCCCTAATTTCGTGCCTTCATAACTAAACCAAGAACCGCTTTTTTTGATTATTTCTAAATCTACACCTTGGTCTAAAATCTCACCAACTTTAGAAATTCCTTCGCCGTACATAATATCAAATTCAGCAATCTTAAATGGTGGCGCTACTTTATTTTTTACAATTTTCACTTTTACACGGCTACCAACTGCCTCATCACCATTTTTAATTGGCGCACTCGCTTTTCTAATATCAATTCTTACTGAAGCATAGAATTTTAAAGCGTTTCCGCCCGTTGTTGTTTCAGGATTTCCGAACATTACCCCAATTTTTTCTCTTAATTGGTTAATGAAAATCACGGTACATTTTGTTTTGCTAATTGTTCCTGTTAATTTTCTTAAGGCCTGAGACATTAATCTTGCGTGAAGACCCATCTTAGAGTCGCCCATTTCGCCTTCAATCTCAGCTTTTGGAGTCAATGCTGCGACGGAATCAATCACTACGATATCGACTGCACCAGAACGGATAAGATTATCCGCAATTTCTAAAGCCTGCTCGCCATTATCCGGTTGAGAAATAATTAATTCGTCTAATTTTATTCCTAATTTTTTAGCATAACTTCTGTCAAAGGCATGTTCAGCATCAATAAAAGCTGCAGTACCACCTTGTTTTTGAGATTCTGCTATCGCGTGTAAAGTGAGAGTCGTTTTACCAGAAGATTCTGGTCCGTAAATTTCAATTACCCGGCCTCTTGGATAGCCACCAACACCTAAGGCTAAATCGATACCTAAAGATCCCGACGGAATTACTTCGATAGCTTCTATCACCGCACCATCATCTAAAGTCATGACAGTCCCTTTACCGTAGGTTTTATCTAGTTTTTCAAGCACTAAACTGAGCGCTTTTTTTTTATCTTCTGCTGTAGCCATTTATAATATTTAGAATGTAAAAATACAGAAATAAAATCTTATTTTGACTATATTTCAAAATGTAGTTTGCTACAAATTATAGCAACAATTTAAAATTTATTAAAAATTTTAAATAGAAATCTGACTTTAAAAATTTAAAAAGCGAATCAAATGATCTTAATAATTTCTATTCTAAACCTGGTTTTAGGGCTATAAATGAAGATAATTAAAATTAATTTGAAAAAAATTAAATAAAAATTGGTTGGTAGAAAAATTATTTTTAGATTTGCACCACAAAAATAAAGACAGACCCATGGTGTAATTGGTAACACACCGGTTTTTGGTACCGACATTCGGGGTTCGAGTCCCTGTGGGTCTACATTTTGATAGATAACGCGTTGATTTTCAGCGCGTTTTTTGTTTTTACAACCCTGTATTGTAACGAAAAGTCAAAATAGTTATTTTTATAATAATCAAATTGGTTTATTGCTTTAGCAACTAAATTCGTATTATCTTTTTCATTCAAATTTTTTAATCTATAAAATAAAAATTATTTTTAATTTTTTAAAAATATTGACAAATTGTTTGATAGAATTTTGAAATTATTTTTAAACTTTACCTTATTACAATTTGATGAATTATTTAGCAGAAATTTCACACGAACTTGTATTTTAAAATTTTAAAATAACAGCAAATACCAAAATCTGTGTCGTAATTCCTGTAAAAGACGAGGAAAATTATATTGAAAAGACGCTTAGAGCATTTTTCAGGCAGATAGACCACTATGGAGATCCACTTGACCACAATTGTTTTGAAGTTTTAATTTTAGCCAATAATTGTTCAGACCAATCTGTTGTTTTGATAGAAAATTTTTGTAAAACAACATTCCACTTTAAATATCTATCTTGAAGAAGTAATATTAGAATTAGATAAGTCAAATATCGGATATGTTAGAAAACTTTTAAATGCTGCCTACAAAAGGCTGATAAAATACGGTGGCGGAATCATTATGACCACTGATGGCGATAGCGAGTTGCTACAGACTGGATATCGCAGAATAAATTAGAGATTGAGAATGGGTCGGAAGCTGCGGGTGAAAGAATTTTGCTTTTTCCAATTGAGTTAGAGCATTTAGATGACAATACGGGAACAATTCATTTTAAAGACGAAAATTATCAACTGTTAATCGCAGAAGCCGAAGCAAAAATCCTTCAAGACCCTATTAATACTGTACCAACGCACCATCAGCATTTTAATGGAAGTTTCGCAATTACCACTGCTTATTACGAAAAATCTAGTGGAGTTCCGGACGTTAAGTTTTTGGAAGGCTGCGCGTTATTTGAACGATTACATAACATGGACGCAAAAGCGCGGAAAAGCAACAACGTCATCATAGATACTTCTGCGCGATTTGTCGGAAGAACTCAAGTTGGTCTTTCCTACCAACTAAATGCCTGGGAAAATTTTGAAAAAGAAGATGCAGATATTTATGTGGATTCTTGCAGCTCGATTATTGACCGATTTAAAATTAAAAAGTACCTCTTCAATTTATGGCAAAATCAGAGAAATTTAGACCTTAATTTTAAAGAAGAAATCAACAGAATTAATGGAAGCATCATTTTTCATTTCGCCTTTCAAAATAACTTTTGCGATGATTATGTTAAGTCTTAAAATTTATTTAAAATCATATATAAATCATCGTCAGGACCAAGATCTAGTTTTTTGCGAAGTCTCGAGCGTTTAACGTATAAACTGGATGGCAGAACATCAAGTATTTCTGCAATTTCCTGTGTATTTAAGCCGGTTTTTAGATAAGCGCACAGACGAAGATCATAAATTGACAGAACTGGATGCTCCTTTTGTAAATTTTTAAAGAAACTTTGGTGCAGTTCATCCATTTGTATCTCGAAAGTATGGTCTTCTACCTTAAGCGATGTGTCTATCAATCGCTTAATTTCTTTTTGACGCATGTTGTTTTGTGCCGGATTCTTCTGAGCATCTTCTAGTTTTTCTTTAATATTTACGAGTAATCTCATTTTATCGTCGTCTTCCTTGGCTTTCACCGCAAGTTCTACTGTTTTATCTTTAACCTGTTGCTGAAGCAGAAATTTTTCCTTTTCTAACTGTATTTGTTCAATGACACTTTTCTCTTTCTGAAATTTTTTTGCCTGCTTTTCCAATTTTTTTTGCTGTCTTTTCAGCAATAATTTTTTTTGATCTTCAAGTATTTTATTTTGTCTCCTTCGGTAGAAAAAATAGAGCAAAAGAGAAAGTAGAACATATAATAGATAAGCATAATACGTTCTGTAAAAAGGTGCAGAAATTGTAAAATTAATTTTTTTAACGGCATTAAGATGATTGTTAATTTTTGCTCTTACGTAGAAATCATAATTTCCCTCTTTTAAATTTAAAAAAACAAATTGATTATTTATCGTCCAGAAACTCCAGTTCTTATCGTTTCCAAATTTATATTGATAAACTGCATTTTCTGTTTGAGGCACTATAAAGTTAAGCTTGATATTATTAAAATCAAAGTCAATTTTTTTATCTAAAGAACTCCACTTTGATTCTGAATTATTGAAGACTTCCAGACCACGAAAAAGTGTCGGATTGGTATTTTCTAACGAATTTTTCCCACTAATTTTCTCTAAAGCAAAACCATTATCTATGGGATGAAACAAATAATCTTTTGATAAAAACGTCGGTATTTTTAAGGGATTCAAAAGTAAATTATCAATCTTACTTTTTGTTTGTCGATAAGTTGATGAAAATTTATTTGTTGTTTCATTAAACGAATAATCATTAGTAGTTGTTTGAACGCGTATTATTTTATTTAATAAATAAAGATTAAAATTACCGCCTTCGAAATCCTTCATATAATAAGTTTTAATACTCGACGTGTTCATATTAAGATCCAAATTAACTTTTATAACGCCATAATTAGGAACATTTACCCAAAGTATATTTTTATTTTGTATCACGAATTGGTTACAAGAACCACCAATTCCATCCAATTTTTTAAAAAATTTCCAGATATTATTTTGTTTTTTATAAACAGAGATTCCATTATAATTTCCCGTTAACAAATAGTTTTCATTAAAAAGCTTCATCGTCCAGACACCGTGGTGATCATCTAATTTTTCTAATTTTCCACCATTAATTTTGAATAAACCCTGGTCATGCCCCATCAATAAATCTCCCTCAATATTTTCTAAACTCCAGACTTGTCCTTCCGAACCTGGTATAATTTTAAATTGATCTAAAGGTTGTGAATCATTTAGATTTTGCCAGTCGGTAACATATAAACCTTGGTTGGTTCCCAGATAAAATTTATTTTGCCAAAGAAGTGCGCTCGTTGCAGAACCGAAATTTCCGGTATTATCAAAAAAATAGGAAAAATTATCTTGGATATGAATTTTGGATAATCCGTAATCCATAGAGCACCATAAAGTTCCCAAATTATCTTTTTCAAGACTTAGAACAGTGTTATTTGATAAACCTTTTTGCTTATCTAAATGGTGAATAATATTTCGTTGTAAATCAGTTATATAAAGACCATTTAGAATTGTACCAAATGCTAAAACAGATTGGTTTAATTTTTTGAAACTAAACACTTTATCGCGTATTAATTGAGAAGAAAATGAACTCTTCAGATGTAATAATTTATTGTTTTCGAAAGTGAAAATTCCTTTATTTCTGGTAATAATAACTAACTTATTTTGCTCGTTATAAGCGCCGATTATTTCTAAATTTTTATTATCAGGATACTTAAACACAAATTTTAAACGATCATTTTCAATCGTAAACAAGCCTTTATTTTCATCTGCAAAATAAATATTGTGTTCACTTTCAAAACTGGTGTAGAATTTCGTAGGTGCTTTAAGGAGAGTTAATTTATCATTTTTTAAAATGTAAATATTTTCATGTGAAGCAAAAATTGTTTGTTCAGAGTTTTTATAAATGCCCCAAAATTCTTCATATTCATCAACGGTTTTAGTCTTTTTCGGATAAAGTGATCGGTAATTAAATTTGTTAAATTTATCCCTTTTCCAAACGCCAAAATCAACATCAGAACCTGTATAAATTAAAGAATCATTTTGTACTAAAAGTGAACGCGTAAAGCCTTTACTACCTTTATACAGTTGCCATTTTTTACCATCAAATTCTAATAATCCTTGGTCTGCGGCAAAATATAAAATACCATTCTTAGCAGAATTAATAGCCCAAATTTTTCCAGCATTTTTGTATTGTGTTGGTACAAAATTCTCAATTCGCGGCACACCTTTCACCTCAAGGTTTTGCGCAAATAAAATGAAACTGAAAAGACTGAAAAATAAAAGAACTGTTTTTTTCACACCTAAAGATACTTAAAAAAATAAAGCTGCTTGAAAAATCAAACAGCTTTATTATTATTAAAAAATTAACTATTTTACGATTAATTTTGTAGTTTGCACAGACCCTTTGCTATCTGTTGCTTTTACTAAATATAAACCGCTAGTAAGACCTTGCGAGCTTACACTTTGCGAAGTTGAAGTTCTTACCAATTGTCCATTCATATTATAAATTTCTACACTTTTTACTTGGCTAGAAATCATGATATTACTACCAGATCTAACTGGGTTTGGATAAATGCTTAATGCATTTTTAACAACTGCATCTTTTACACCCAAAGTTGCAGCGACAGTAGAAAAATACATATTATCAAAATATACTGCTTTAGTATTAATATCTGAAGTCGCCCCTAACTTAAATTGAAAAAAGGTCGCTGGATTAAAACCTTTTGCCACAAATGTTGCAAGTGGAACCGAGATTGTTTGCCAAGAACCTTTAACCAATACTGCATCTCCGCCGGTAGGTTTTATTTCATAATTGCTTTCTTTCACTGGGCTATTGGAAATAAGATCGAAGTAAAATTCATCTCCATTAGCTCCTGGAGTTTCATTAGCAGGAACAAAGTAATCAAAATTAAAATAGGAATAGCTGCTAACATTTCTATTTGCTGCACTTCCAGCACCATAACCAGTAGTAAAATCAGTATAAATAGCATTATTAGTTCCTGACGTTGCTAAATTTTTAATACTTGTAAACCCACCAAAAGTGTAATCTGGATTCCAAACTGTTGCCGTTGACGGCGTTCCAGTATCGTTTACAGTCGCATTTGTATTGAAATTAAGAGGTAAAAGTGTACCGGTAGTAGTATGATATGGTGAAGCATTTGGTAAATCTGCTATAAAATTAACCGTATAAGTACTCGTTGTTGTTCCATCTACAGCCGTTACCTTAACCGTTGCGCTTCCTGGCAGAGCTGTTGCTTGTGTAATAATTTTTGAAGCTGCAGCATTCGTAGTAGTAGCGGATGTTATTTGTGGTACAATTGTAGTTCCAACTGGTAATTCATAAGTATAAGATTTTGTTCCAGTAAGAAAACCTGCGATCGTGGTGCCCTTTACTTTTAAATCGCTTAAAGAAGCATCAGTAGTAGGATCTTGAACAAATACTTTTAGAGAAACATTATCAATTCGTACAATTCCAACTTCTGCACCCATATCGAAGATAATTCTACTATCCGAATCACTAACTGTAGGCGTAAAACTTAAAGTATAAGTAGTTACTGCGGTTGTAATATTTTGTTGTGCAGTAACAGACGTATACGGATTATGATTTAAACCTAAACCAACAATAAAACCTCTTGGTGCGTCAGACCATGAGTCAAATTTTAAAGTGTATTTTGTACCGGCTGTTAAAGAAAGAACATAACTTAAGTTATTTGTGTAAGCTGGTTGTCCTGGTGTGGTGACATTGGTTTGATAATAACTGTTTCCACCAACAGTTACTACATTTGCCGCATTACCGCCAGACCATCCAGTATAACCGGCATTAAAATCACCATTCGTTACGAGTTCTTGCGCAAAGCCAAAAGCAAAGCTAAAAACTACGATTAAAAAGGATAAAAATTTTGTTTTCATTCTAGAATTTTAATTTATATTACATTAATTTTTAATTCAGATCATGACTTTCATTCCTGAATTTTCTTCTCAAATATACTTACTTAGCATCTACTAAATCGTTGTAAAACAGTAAAATACCGATCTGTATATACAATGTATAGATGGTATCGCGGAGATGTTTTTTTTAATTCTTTAGGATTTTTAAAGTTTGTGACTTTGCGCTATTTTTAATTTCCAAATAATAAACACCTGGTGGATTTTTAGATAAATCTAAAGTCGTGCTCTTACCACAGTTTTTAGTTAAAATAGTTTTACCACTTTCATCAATAAGCTTAAGAGTATTTTGGGCTTGTTGCAATTCAATATTTAAAATATCTTTCACTGGATTTGGATAAATTTTCGCACTTTGATCAGAAGTTTCCGAAGTATTTAAACTACATGTGCTTCCCACGACATAAGGGAAATATTTTGTCACCGAAAGTCCACCTGCAAAAGCAAATTTCACGGCATAATTTATCGTAGAATTCACGGTTTGACCAGAGATTGTTTTGGTGAACGTGTTATTTCCTAAAGCGTCCATCGGTGTTTCTGTGAAGGGGCTTTGTTTCCACAAATAAGCAACCACGCCAGTTTTATCGGTATCCAATAATTTAAAAGTAAATTTAACGTCCGTCCCGATTGTTTGAAATTGATAATTATAACCTGAAGTAAAAGAACCTTGGCTCGCATCTGCACTTGTTCCACTGCAATTATTACTGACATTATTTGTCGTTTTTGCACTAATATTTAATGGACTATTTGCAGCATAATTTCCTGCATTATCTGCACCGGCAACCGTAAAATTATAAGTAGTGTTTGGCGTAAGATTATTGATGACCACAGATTTATCTACCCCAGATGCGCCCGTTACATTAATATCAGTTCCATCGTGCGACACTTTATAATTTAAAGTGCCGTAATTGTCTGTTGCATTTAGTAAAAGTTCGATAGAATTATTATCAATAGCACCTGTTTTTGCTGTAAATAAAGTCGGTGCTTCTGTATCTGGCGCGTTATTTTGATAAATCTTTACATAATCTACCTGCATAGAAGTTTGAGTAAAATTCGCAGGAATAGACCCCGCAACACCGCCCAGTGCAATATTCAAAAGTAAATACTGTTCTTTATCAAAAGGCCAGGTCGAAGCGTTTTTTACGGAAGGATTATAAGTGTAATATGCAACACCATCCAATAAAAAAGTCATTTGGTTCGGTGACCAGTTCAAAGAGTAAATGTGATAATTAGACTGCAAATCACTATTTGCAATTGCACCACCGTTGTTTACTGAATTACCATAAGAAGAAGGCGTATGTAAAGTACTTTGGATGTAATTAGTCGGTTTTCCACCGAAAATACCGTGTTCCATCATATCAGTTTCCCCACAAGCTGGCCAATTAGTAGTACCATATGTCGCAGAATAATAACCACCAGGTTCATTTACATTTTTACCTAAAAGCCAAATTGCAGGCCAAGTTCCCCCATCAATTGGCACTTTTGCGCGAACATCTACTCTACCATATTTAAAAGAAAATTTAGAATTTAATCTTGCAGACGTATAATCTTTAGTAAAACCATTACTGGTGTAGGTTTCCTTTTTTGCAACAATGTTCAATAAGTCATTATTAACAAAAGAATTGTCCACTCTATCTGTGTAATATTCTGACTCACCATTAAATTGTTCTCCGTTTGCGCCAGGCAACAACGTCTGGTGAAACCATTTAGTAGCATCTACAGGACCATTTGTGCTAAAATCATCAGACCAAACTAAATCGTGATAAACAACATCTACCTGTGCTTTGCCCATGATATGAAAAAATAAAAG
Organism: Halpernia sp. GG3; assembly: GCF_052976925.2. Classification (NCBI taxonomy): domain Bacteria; kingdom Pseudomonadati; phylum Bacteroidota; class Flavobacteriia; order Flavobacteriales; family Weeksellaceae; genus Halpernia; species Halpernia sp. GG3. The sequence goes on along the minus strand of NZ_JBRIIR020000014.1, from coordinate 112,289 downwards.
AAGAGAAAATATTCTAGAAAATAGTGGTTTAAACATAATTAAATTTTGTTATTGAAAGATTGGTCAATGCTTGTTTTGAAGTCCGGTTTTCATAAAATAAACCCCAATGTTTTTCCGGTTCCAACAAATCATTCGAGCCTTTCCAAGATTCATCAAAAGCTTCAAAATAAAAGCATAAAATATGTTCAGTTTTGCACCAATTCATTAAAGCTTTAAAATAAGCTTGCTGCGCGTTTTCATTGGCATTTTCTGCTGGAAATCCTTTTCCGTTGGCTGATGTTGCCCATCCCGCCTCAGTAATCACAATCTGTTTATCTGGATATTTGCTTTTTACCGCTTGGTAATTTTGAATCGTAAAATTTAAGGCCTCAGTGATATTTTTATATTCCCAAAGCGGATAAGAATGAATCGAAATAAAATCTACCGTTTCTGCTAAAGTTTGCAATTTATCAATCCAAGGCAAATAATTTTCACAAAAAGTGACAGGTTGTGTTGTTTTTTCTTGAACTAATTTTGTGTAGTTAATCACACTTTCCTCTGACACTAGATGATCTGTCCAACTCACGCAAGCTTCATTTCCCACTGATAAAAACGAAACTATTTTAGTATATAAATTGGCCAAATCAATTAATTTATAAATTTTTTGCTCATTGTTTTGCTGGTTAAATTTCATTTGTTCATCAGACAAAAAAGGCGTTTCCCACGGACAGTTTTCATTATTTTTTTCTGCTTCAATGTGAGCACCAAGCATAATTTTAAAATCAAATTTTTCTTGTGTAATAACTTTTAAGAGAATTTCTGCATGCAGATCAATATCATAAATTCTCAAATATTTAAAATGAGTTTGAAGTAATAATAAATCTTCTCTGATTTCGTCATAAGACGGATAATTTCCGCCTGGTTTTTGACCTGCCCGAAAACCGGAATAGCAGACTGCATTTCCTGGGGAAAGATTATATTTTTCGAAAATTGTCATTTCTAATTTTAAAATTTTAAGTTTTCATTTTCATCCCAAATTCCCCAATGCGCACCAATTTCTCCTTCCGCATTTTTCTTCCATCCTTCATCAAAAGTGGAAAAATAGAAAACCTCAACGTTTTCATCCGCTGCCCAAAGTTGGCTTTCTATAAAGTATTTTTCACTTTGTAAAAGCGATGGAACAGAATTTCCAATCTTTTCCCCAGCAGTAGGCCAGCCAGTTTCTGAAATAATCACCTTTTTATTTTGAGCGACATTTTTACATTGCTGGTACATATCTTTTAGGTGATTTAAAGAAAATTCACCCGGTGTTCCTTCCCAAAACGGATAACAATTACATAAAATTACGTCGCAGATTTCGGTGATTTTTGGACGAACAACAAACTCATAATAAGCATCAACATAACCAACTACACAATCTGGAATTGCATTTTTAACATACAGAATATGCTCCATTAATTCTTCTTCAGTTAAATCTTCACGGTATAAAACTTCATTCCCAACCGAGGCGATATCAACAAAACCGTCTTTTTGAAGTTGGATCAAAGCATCCATTTCAACTTGGTTTTTATCTTTTTCATTACCAAGCCACGCGCCTACTAAGGTTTTCATCCCATATTCTTTTGCGATTTTTGGTATTAATTCATTGCCTTCTGTGCAGGAAAAAGACCGAATCCAATTGGTATAGGGCTTTATTTTCTCAATTCTGCGGCGGACCTGTTTTTCTGTGATAATATCACCTGGTTTTTGACCTTCTTCATAAAGACTAAAACATAAGCCGTGAACCCCGCTCTGAAGTATGTCTGTAAATAAATGTTGAAGTTCTTCCTCAGATTTATTTTTAAAAAATGAATCTTCAGTTTTAGTGCTTGTATCGTTATAATTTAAATATTGGCTTATTCTAAATGACATGTTTAAAAATTTAATTATTAATATTTAAAATTTTCTTCACTATTCCAAAGTCCCCAAGAAGTGCCTGTCCAACCTTCAGCATGAATTTTCCAAGACTCATCAAATGAAGAAAAATAATACAATTCCATATTTTCTTTTTCAATCCAGTTATGAATTTTTATAAAATACTTCATTACATTTTCTGGGGAAGGTTCGGCGTTTCCCACTTTATTTCCTTTGCTTGGCCAACCAGTTTCAGTAATAATTACTTTTTTTTCAGCGGCTGCAATTTTGGTTTTCTCATACATTTCCTGCAGGTAAAATCCCGCATTATTTATCCCAACCCCTTCCCAAAAAGGATAGCAATTAGCCAAAATAACATCACAAGCGGCGGTTAATTTTGGTCTGTTGATGAATTGATAATACACATCAACACACGCAACTGGTGTTCCATTCGCGGTATTTTTTATTTTTTGGATATAACCAATTACAGTTTCTTCACTCAACTCATTGCGAAAAAGAACTTCATTTCCAACCGCAGCAATATCAACCAAGTTATCTTTTATAAGATTTGATAAAGATTGCAGTTCTAATTCGTTTTCTTCGGATTTATTATTTATCCACGCGCCTACTAAGGTTTTTAAACCCATTTCTTTTGCAATTTTTGGTATTTTTTCATGGCCATTTAAACAAGAAAAAACTCGGATCCATTTCGTATGTGGTTTTAATAGTTCTAATTTTCTTCTAATTTGTTCTTCGGTAATGTTGTCGCCAGGTTTTTGTCCGTCATCATAAGCGCTAAAACAAATTCCGTGCATTCCTCTATTAAATACATTTTGAAATTCTGTTTTTAAATCTTCTATGGAATTTTTTTTAAAATCAATGCTAGAAGTAGATATAAACGGATATTGACCTTTTAATTCTGCCTCGGTTAAAAAATTAAAATTCATACCTGCGGCTAATAAAGTTTCCGAATATCCTGAAGGTTGAGGTGTTTTTCTTTTCTTTAATTCTGCACTTATACCAACTGCTTTTTCCTCCGTTAAATCATAGTTTCTCATAATGAGCATTGCGCCAATTGTACCAGCAATGGGTAAACCAGAGAAAAATAATCTTAAACCTGTTACAGATTCGGGAGAATTTACTGCATCTGGAACAAAACCAACGACCGTCATTATTACACCGGTTAATAATCCCGCAATTGCAAAACCAAATTTTACCATCCACCAATAGATCGCACCAAAAATACCTTCTCTTCTCTTACCCGTTTCCAATTCGTCTAAATCACAAACATCTGCCGTCATAGACATCATTATTGTGAATAAACTGCCGATACCAAAGGAAAAAAATGGCAAAGCAAATAAAAACATATAAGGTTTTCCGGGTATTAATAAAAAGTAAAGCATAATATAACCAACCACAGAAATGCCCTGTGAAAGCATAAATGCATCTTTTTTACCCATTTTTTTGGACATCCAAGCCACAATTGGAATTACAATAAAAGTAGTTGCTAAAGCACCGATACATCCAAATAAAGTTGGCCAAAGTCCCGCTGCAGGTGCATTACCTTTAAAAAGATAATAAACAATGATGAAAAAAGTAAAACCTGCAACCGTGTTAAAAGCATTGAAAATTAAAAAAGTAGAAAAACAAAGTTTTTTAAAAACATCATAACTAAAAGCTTCTTTGAAACTTTCGAAAATTTCTTTAAGACTGCCGCCAATGGTTTTGAGTGTCAATGGCGAATAACTTGTTTCGTTTAAAGTCGATTTACTTTTTATAAAAAATGCAGGCACCATTGCTAGAATAGCGCAAGAAATTCCCACCCATATCGCTAAAGTTCTTGTCGCAATATCACCAGAAGGAAACCACTTTGGATCATACATAATTACCCAAAACCATGGTGCGATTACCCATGCCCATTGACCAATCCATTGTGCAATGGCCATTATATTAGTTCTTTCATTGTAATCATCACTCATCTCATAACCCATTGCTACGTAAGGAACACTGAAAATGGAAAGACCTAAATAAAAGACAAAAGACCACAATAAAAAATAAATAAAATTGTAGGTAACACCATCTGCTTTCGTCATTTGCCACATTAAAGAAAATGAAATTCCCATAATAACCGCACCAATGAAAACATACTGTCTTCTTCTGCCCCAAACAGATTTTGTATTATCCGTAATAAACCCCATAATGGGATCTACAAAAGCATCAAAAATTCTTGGGAAAAAGAATAGCGTTCCCCACATTAACGGAGGAAAACCTAAGTTTTGAACAAGAACGACCATAAAAATACCCAAAGCAGCGGGAAACATTTGGTTGGCAAGCATACCAAAACCAAACGCTATTTTTTGGCCCATTGCTACCTTATTTTCAGTGATTGAGGCATTTTGATTCATTAGTTATTTTTTAATGATTATAGTTTGTAACGCTTTTTTTGATATCTGAAAACTTGTTGATTGATGCCCTAAAACTATTTTACCTTTTTGTAATTCTTCTGACGGATTAAAAATGATTACAACAAAATCACCATTTGGATTTTTTAAAGCAGTCGTCATCAAAGTTTGATTATCACTTTTAAAATCAATCCGAACTGCGTCTGGCCGAATGAATTTGCTGAATTGTGCCATCACATAATAAATCGGTGTAAAATAAACTTCATCTTTTTCCGGATCTACAATAACCGGCGCCACGCACCAGTTTTTAAACCAATTTGGACCGCCTTGTTTATTCAAAATCATATTCCAATCAATCCAGCCGTTGACTGAATGATTCAGACAACCAATTATATCTCGTGCATAGCGATAAACAGGAACATATTTTGGGTGTAAATGTTGGTCTTCTTTTGGCGCCCAATCAAAACCCCAATCCGTCGCTTCCTTGCTCCAATACCACGCATCATCTTGCCAGTGCGGCACATCTGCATCAACGCACGCCTCCGTTTGAATAATTAATTTATCCGGATTATCAGCATGTGCTTGATCTAAAATGTTCGGAAAATAATCATAAGTACTGTCATACCAATGAATTGCTGCACCAGTAAAATATTTTGAAGATTCTTTATTGCGGTACATTTCTTTCGTCCAGTTCAGTAAATCTTTTCTATTTTGATCGTAACCTAAAATTTTAACATTTTTAAAAGGTGAATTTTCTAATTGTGGACCTAAATAATTTTGAACAAAATCTGTCATTTCTTTGGGTGTAAAATGCATACTTTCCCAATTTCCACCGTTTCCGTTAGGTTCATTTTCAACAGTTAAACCCCAAATATTAATATTTTTTTTCTGATATTCAGCGAGATATTTTTCGAAAAACAATGCCCAGGTTTTATCGTATTTTGATAATAATTTACCATCAATCCAGCTGTTATTATCTTTCATAAACGGCGGCGCAGTCCACGGTGAAGCAATAATTTTGAAACTATTTTTTGAAATCTTTTGTGCGTCTTTTATCATCGGAATTAGATATTCTAAATCATGCGAAATGCTGAATTTTTTTAATTCTAAATCTTCCGGATCTGACACGTAAGAATAATGATTTAAAGCAAAATCTGTAGATCCGATTACTGTGCGGGTTAAAGAATAATTTGCCCCTTCTTCACTGAAATAAGCATTTAAAACTTTTTCCTTATTCTTTTGTCCTAATTCATTGTAGAGATAAGCGCTGCTCTCTGTAAATGCACCGCCAAAACCGATTATTTTTTGATAGGTTTTTTCTGGATTTAAAGTAATTGTAGAATTATTTTCAGGTTCATTTTTAAACTCTGGACTATTCAATTTTGTTAATTGGTGGCCTTCCGATGAGGTTTCAAAAACTTCTACCTTTAAAGCAGAATGTTGTGCGGTGTAACTTTGCATAAAGCAGAGCGATATATAAATTAATATTATGTAAATTTTTAAATTTTTCATTAGCGTAACTGCGCTTCTAAAATTCCAACGTTAATACTTTCTATTTTACCTATTCTTTTCCAGATTTCAGCGCTCAATTTTTCATTTAAACTATTGGCTAAAATGCGCGATTCATCCCGGTCAAAATATTTAATTTTGATAAAATTTTCATCTGAAATTTGGTAAATGATTGGCACTTGACAAAGGGTAAAACCAATAGAGTTTTTTGGTAATTCAAAACTGATTTTATCATTATTGACATCCGTCATCTCAAACCTATTTTTTTCTGCTAAAAAATTAGATTTCTTTAATAAAAAAGGATCAAATTTCACGCAACCGTTTTCTACCACGACACCCAATTCACCATATCTTGCGAGTAAATCTTCTTTCACTTGTCCCGTCATTCCTGGTTGTTGTGCACCGCGGTGCAAGGGTGTGTGAGAATAAGGATCTGTGGGAAATGCGCCATAATTTTTTGGAGATTTATGCGCACCAATTCCGTCTTTTATGTCTTCGTAATAACCAATTAATTGATTAATAACCTCCACAGAGTTTCCGTCTTTTCTGGCTTTTATAACTACTTCCTGAGTTGCCAAAAGTAATTTTGAAACCATATGCCAATAAATAGAACCCAAACCTTCATAGGCGAAGAAAGTTCCAGATCTGCCGGTAAATTCTTTGTGGTGAAAGACGTTTTCGTAGATATTTAGAATTTTATTTCTTTCCCGATCATTTGTGTCTAAGGCGTGTAATTCTTTATTTAAATCATCTCCATTTTTAAATTGACTATTAAAATGGTAGTGATTTGTCACATCTTTTTCAATCAAACTTTTATTGCCCGATTTTAAGTGGTTTGTTAAAAGTTCTGACTTTAAAACTTCACTTTCTGGAATATTATTTTTTGTTAAAAACCCTTTCAATTCATGATTTGGGTAAAGCAAATAACTATTTTGATCTTGTCGATACAAATCGCTTTTTCGCAAAGCTTCTAAGACGGCTAACGATTCGTTTGCAGAGAGAAATCCTGAACTTAGAACTGCAACTTGCCCTTCTAACATATCATTTAAATGAGAAATCGTCGCGGAGTTTTCAGTGTAAGAAATAAGATTGTAAGCGTGGTAAAGTCCGTTTTGTTTTTTATTAACGCTAATTGTTTGATCTAAAAACTTCAACGAAACCGTCATTAAATTTAAGATCTCTGAAGTATTTATCTTTTTAAAATTTCCTGAAAATGACTGGTCGTAAATTTGTTCGCGATAAATGCTTCCCGCATTCCCGAGCGCATCCATAATACTTTTACGTGATCCGTCGCTTATTTTATTTTGAAGAAGATGTTGATTATTTTCAAAAATTTTAACCAAGTTTTGAAAAAATGTTTCTAATTCTTCAGAAATTTCTACTTTCTTCTCGTGTGATTTTTCTAAAATATTTTTAAAAAAATTAAGAAATCTGCTTAGATAATTGAGCGTCACCATAGAAACGCCATTTCCAACCAACGCATTATTCGCGTCGTTCCATTCTGGGCGTTGCGTATTCATCCAAATGCCGCCTTCGGGGATAAAATTTGAAAGTTTACTTAGTGTTGTTGCAAGAATCTTTTCTAAAAAAGTAACGTGGTGAATTTCATTTTTCTGGTTTACTTTTAAAGTAGCATCTTCCCCTAAAATTGATTTATTTTTATGAATTTCTAATTCCTGATCTTGCTCAAAATCGATGGTTGATTTTGGATTTTTTAGAATGTCCTCATATTTTTTTATTCTATATGGCACATTGGCGTAAACAAATGATTTTTGTAAAAATAGATCTTCTAAATATTTAGGATAATAATTTTCGGAAAATTCTAAAAATTTAAGTAAATAAATTATCTGATGGTCGCCCCAATAACCAATGTAAGACCAGGGATCATCTGGTTCAATAGTTTCCCAATCGAAGCCATTTTTAGTAATTCTGTACGAGTTGTATCCATCGAAAGTGGAGGCGTTTAAAAATCTAAAAAGCATCGAATTTTGCCACTCTGGAAATGCGTGCGCCAATGCTTCCCAGTTTTGAAAAATATCGCGCCAGTTTCCTTCGTAATTTAAAATTTTAGAACCGTCTTTTTCACTTCTTGTTTCAATGGAAAATTTATTCCAAGGACGAGAAGGATCGCCGTGACGGCGGCTAAACTTTAATGGTAAATATTCTACACTTAGTCTTTTTAAGTCTTCATTACCTTGATTTTCAACGAAATCGGCAAGCTCAAATTTTGTAAAGGAATCTGGTAATTGATTTAATTTTTTAAAATAATCTTGGTATATTTTTGAATTCCTTTTTTGAATTGAATTTAGAAAATCTTGTTTTTCTATGCAATATTGATCATCAAAGACGCCGCCGCGCATAATGTTGAAAAGCGTGTTAGAATAATATCTTGCATCATCCCGCAAATCTGCAGTATGCTGAATGCCGTCTGCGGAATTGATTAATTTTAAAAGATTTTTTGTACCTAAATGAATGTCTGAAGTGATTTTTTTAATGAAATTTTCTTCATTTTTAATTTCAGAACTTAGATTTACAATGTTTGAAATGTTTTGATTAACATTTGCAATAATTTCCCAGTTTTTACTTTTATTAGCAGAAAGTTTAAAATCTTCCACAATAAAATAAGCGCCTTTTTCGCCTTTAGAATCAACTTCTTCTAAAATTTCTTTGTTTTCTCTAAAATTTTGAAGTTGTAAAGCGGAAAGCAAAATTTTAGGATTTTTAAAACCCAAAGACCAAGTAATATTAGCGTTAAGAGATTCATTAGGTTCGGCTTTATCTACAATTGTCGCACTCAAAGCGTAAATACCAATTTTAGACGCAGATTCTAATTCACTTCTTTTGTAGGCATCAACTAAATTGCTGGTGCTGTTTTGTAAATCGCTGCCAACGCCGGCAGGCAAAATATTTTGTAAACCGTCACAAATACTGAGATTTGTGTCTGCATCTGAAATGTTTTTCAATTCCGTTTCCCGAACGAAACCGTAAAGATTAGAATTAGACCATTTGTATTTAAAAATGAGACCTAGATCTTCATTTATTTCCTCAAAAATAATGGAGTTTCCGTAAATGCTTTTGTATAAATTCCTTTTAATATTATTAACTTGATTTCTAATGGAAAAAGGTTCCCAAATTAAAATTCCTTCATTTTTTAAAATTTTAATAATGGTTTTACTTCCGGTAATTTCTGCTGACTCTGTGATTTTATCGTCTGTATAGTAAGGGAAAAGTGCAAATTCACTATTTTTTCTTCCTGCACTCAGAGCGCCATTACTTGAAATAAACATCCAATGATTCGAGTCACTTACAACGCTCATAAAAAATGGACGCATTTGATCAACATTAGAAATTTTAAAAAAAACTTCATTCTCAATTTTGATTTGTGACATTTTCACAGGACAAATTTTATTTTCTTGAGTAATATTTAAAACAGAATCGTTCATGAAGAAGTAACTAAATTTTAATTCAGATTTTTTTGTAATTAATTATAAAAACTATTTGTAAACCCGCACGTAATCTACTGTCATAGTTTGTGGAAAAGGAGTTAATGAGGTTGGAAAACCAACATAATTACCACCTACGGCAAGATTTAAATAAATATAAAAATCATGATCAAAAACCCATTTTCCTGTTACTTTTTCGGGCGTTACACGTTGGTAAAGAAAATTATCTACATAGAAATCGATTTGGTTTGGCGACCATTCTACAGAAAAATTATGAAAATCTTTATCAAATCTATCATTTGGCAAACCATATTCTTTAGTAATAGATGCACTGCCAGAATAGCCTGGGCCGTGAACGGTTCCATTGATAATATTGGGTTTTTGACCCCGAAGTTCCATAATGTCTATTTCGCCGCAATTTGGCCAAGTATTCGTATCTTCATCGGCGCCGATCATCCAGAAAGCCGGCCAAATTCCGGGTCCATAAGGTGTTTTTATTCTGGCTTCAATTTTACCGTAAGTGGTTTTGAAAAGACCTTTTGTTTTTATACGGCTTGAGGTAAATTGACTTCCGTTATAAGCTTCGTTTTTTGCTGTTATTACCAGTTTCCCGTCACCGTCTTGGGATATATTTTGGGGTCTATTAGTGTAATATTCTAACTCTTGATTACCCCAACCGGAAGCGCCAGTTCCGATATCGAAGTTCCAGTTTTTTGCATCGGGTGCACTTCCAGCAGAACCATTAAACTCATCACTCCAGACCATCTGCCAATTGTGATTTGGCAAATCTTGAACGGCATCTCTTTGGCAAGAATTTATAGTGAAAAGTGCAAGCAGAAATAATAAAATTGAACTGAATTTATATAATATTGATTGTTTCATTTTGTAAAAATTTATTTATGAAAATAGAGATTGTCTAAAAATATATCACCGTTACCATCAAACTTAAATTGGATGATATTCGCAAGATTTACTGGTGAAAAGGCGGATAATGGAATGTCAATACTTTTCCATCCAGTGGTTGTATTATTCGTCGGAACTGGAAGTGCGAAAGGTTTTTCCACAGGTCCTGTACTTATTAAATAAACATTTAAAGCAGCAGAATTTGCAGAGTAATAATCTAAATGAAGATAGTTCATCCCAGTTGCGTCAAGTGAATTTGCCAATTGAATTCCTTGGTAATCTAATCCTGCATATTTTAAAGTATTATTCCCAGCGATTAATTGTTGAGAAACCACAGTTTTTTGACCCCAATTAGGATTTAGATCTGAACCAGATAAATTGGTGTAAGTATCGCTAAAAACTGAAATTACATCTGCGGCATTTGCGTTAGGAACAGGCGCGGCGACAGTTGGTGCTGCTGGAATAATACTCCCATCATTGTAGAGATATATATTGTCTGCATAAAAATTATCAATGTTAGTTCCAGATAAAATAATCTGACCTAAATGCTTTTTATTTTTCAATCCAGACAATGCAGAAAAAGGAATATCAATACTTACCCATTTCTGTCCGGCAAGAGTAGGTGCGGTGTAAACTTTTGTACCTGAAGTGTCATCACCTCCCCCATAAACACCGTCTGCACCCCAATCTAACAACTGAATTGAAAAATTAGCGCCCGCTTTTATAGCCTGAGGTAAATAAATATCCATATGAAAAGTGGACATTGCGGAAGCATCAATTGTTGGTTGACTAAACTGAATCCCTACAAAATTAAAATTAGTATAATTTAAAACATGGTCATTATTTACAGTAAAATCTGCAGACTGCGTAGTTTGATATGGTGCGTAATAACCATTATAATAATCTACCGGAACACTTTTATATTTATCAGTAAAAATTGAAATTACTTTTGTAGGATCTTGCTGAGGTATTGGTGCCGATAAAAAAGACCCCGATGAAGTAATTGTTAAACTTCCTTTCGCTAAAGTCTTACCTAAATTAGCAGTAATTTTGGCCGTTCCAGTTCCTACTGTCGTAATGACACCCGATTCACTGACCGTCGCAACGGCTGGAGCAGAAGAATTAAAAGTAAAATAACTTGGGGAGGCATTTACAGTCTCATTTACACCATTTGGCAAATTAAATATTGTTGCAATATCATCAACTTTATTGGTAACACCAGTGAAAGAATTTGCATTTTTATCTTGACCTTTAAATATTGACGCTTGCGCATTACCTATTGTTCCAATGTTTTCAAATTTTAAGTCATCAATCCAAAAAGTATAACCTCTTCCATTTTCCGGACCTTCGGAAACATAAAACATTCCTCTTTCGGCGGTTAGTTTTGCAGCATCTGGAATTGGAATATAAACTTTTTGCCAGTTTGTGTTTACAGGTAATCCATTTATTGAAACTTGATATTTATTAGCACCCAAATCAGTCCCGAAGCCCAACACATCTATATTTGCGGGTTGCGTGGCTTTAATCCAAAAACTTAGCGTGGTATAGCCAGATAAATCCCGCGGTTTACTCGTAAAAAAAGCACCACCAGCATAAGAACCGTTTGGATCATTAAAATCTGGAACGGCAAAACTCATTGATGCTGCAGAGTTGTTATAAGTGACCGATTTATCAACTTGAAAGGCAGTTGGAACACTACCGCCAAAAGCGGCGTATATTAAATCAGGGCTAAAACCATTAATGAAAATATCTCCATTGGTGGGATTTTTTGCAGGTTGCAATTCACTAATATCCCGTTGGCAAGATCCTATCAAAAGTAGCGCGGAAGAGGCCAATAAAATTTTGGTGAATTTGTATATATTTTGTTTTGATTTCATTTGTTGATATTTATTTATTTTAAGGGTCAAATAATATTGCCATTCATGAACGTTAGTTTGGATAACAATTTTTTAAACATGGTGATTTCCATATTTTTTCACATATTACTTACCGATGCTTATTTGAATATAAGTTCTAATTTCCCACTCATTTCCATTAGGAAAACCAATCGCAGTAGGATCTGGAAGATAATCTCCTGCAGGATTAAATGATGACGTAGGATTGTAACGCGGTGAATATTGATTTAAAGTTCTGTACGTCCCTCTAATCCCAATTTGAGTTCCCGGAAGTATAAACCAATCTGGTTTGCCAATTGTGGTAGAAAGATCTAATACAAATTGAAGTGGATAGGTTAAATTGAAATCCCGGTGATAATCATAAGGTCCCCAATCATTAAATTTAGCACCTGCTACTAATTTTACTTTTTTGTAAATTGTTCTTAGATCCACACCCAAACGCATGATTTTTCTTTGATCACTTCCATTTGCTTGGGCGTCACCGCCGTAAAAATTAGAAATAAAACCAAAATCAGAGTTTATTTTAGAAATTACTTTGCCATTTACTTCCCAAAGATTTGCTGCTGGTGGCGCACCTGGAAAAGCAAAAGTTGAGCGTCCATCAGGGAAAATACCAATTGCGGCATCCTGAGTTGTAGGCATGTGTCTGTAGATAACGCCGACATTAAATGCAAAAGGTGCATCTTCCGCGCGGTCATTATCCCATTGATACATCCAAGTCGCTGGTGTTGGATCGTAAGTAAATAATAATTCTCCGGCAGTCATTTGACGGTTCACACGCACACTAAAAGGATCATCTAAGATATTTCTTGGTCTTCCAGGAGTTGGAACACCCATTGGAATTGGTCCTTCAATAGGTTTTTGCCATAAAAAGTTCGGTGCAATCTGAAAATCTCCGATGTTGTAAGTGAAACCAGAAAGAAAATTATATTGATTGCCACTTCCGCTGTCTTTTAAATGCCATCCAGTGAAAGTTTGGGTGTAATCTGCCCCACCAAAAGCAACTAATCCCATTGCAGCGCCTTGCGCGTACCAATTGAATTTTCCTCCCGTGTAAGTCAGTTTCATTTTTCCCCCAAAATTATCTTTAGATTTAATGACATCTTGGTAAACTGTATAATTGCCTTCATTACCTCTTACTGCCTGGAATACACGACCGTTTAAAGGTTGACCCGCCCAAATACCGCCTAAATCTATTTTAAATTTCCCGAAAGTTCTGTCCATTGCTAAAGTCACACGTCGTGTTTTAGGTTGTGGAATTGCGTAAGAACTTGTGGTGCTTTGTTGTTTATCTAAATCTTCATGATAAATACCTGTCAAATTATATTTTCCTAATTTTTTAGAATATTTAACTAAAACGGCTGGATTTGCGCCCCACCAAAGTTGTGGACCGAAGGCGATTTTTAAACCATTAAGTTCTTTTTTACCCGTAAATTCAAATCCGACGGGCGCTTCACCATTATAAATATCGATGTTTGGGCCATAGTTCGCTTCCGGATAAAGTCCGAAGAAATCACCTTCATATTCCCAATGGTAATGGCCAGTTCTATAAAATCCATTTAAGTCAAAATATTTTGCTTGCCAGTTATAACTTGCTCTGTAAAGCGCCACGCGACCTTCTGAATTTAGAACCGTTGTTCCATCAACCGTTTTGACTTTTACTGGTCTTGCTCTATTTTCGTAGAAAATCTCATCAATTGGATTTAATGCAACGTGCCCAACAATATTAAATTCTGCAGTAGCACGCATATTTGATGCAGGATTTGCTTCAACGCCCACATAAACAGATTCCATGTGATCAAAACCCAATCGATTTGGATAAACTGCTTTGTTAGGATCGGGTTGTTTAGGCGTCGTAATTAAGCTTCCCCCTGTATTGTAAGTACTAAAATTTGCATTGAAGGTGCTTAATCTTAAAAGTTTTGAAGAATTTCCTTCCAGTGCAGCGGCATCGCCACGGGCTTGTAAACCGGCAGAAGTAGAATTAATATTTTTAAACTGATCATCCAATTTCACCAGAGATTCATTTCCAGAAAATAATTTTAAATGATGAATGTCCTTCAAAGCGTAATAAGCAGCTCGTGGATAAAGTTGATATAAACCGTTACCGTCTGCAGGACCTTTTGCGCAAATCCCAAACCATTCTTCGTTCATATTATTTTCACCTTGCACATAATCTTTTATGTAACCACCGTTGCTCCACGAAGCATCGGTATTGTGAATATCTAAATCTACAGTTTGTCCAGATTTCCACCAGCCGTCGCTAAACTGAAAAGTAAAACCTCCCAAAGCATTTCCTGCTTTGCCGAAACCTGCAGCATTTTCATAAATTTCCTTCCAGTTATTAATCAAATAATCGGCTTGGTCTTTTTGATTTTCTTTTTGCTCGATATTATTAAAAGCATCTGCGCCAAATTCTGTGAACATGACTGGTTTATCTACCACTTTTTTTACCCGTTGAAAGGCATCACCAAAAGAAGTTCCGCGATAAACATTTATACCTAATACATCAATATCCGGACATTCTTTTGCGATCATATCCAAAAACAATAAATCACCGTTGCAGATAGAAACGGGATGAGATTTATCGATATTTTTTACAGCTAAAGCTCCTTCATTAAATAAGGCATATAAAGCGACCGCTTTTTTAGTAGATTTTCTATCTTCTATGGGAATGTTTTCTGTCTCTGCGCCTTCCCAAAATAATCCATAGTTACTTTCATTTCCTAAAAGATACATTAGAAGTCCTGGCGTACCTTTATATTCATTAGCCATGTCTTCCACTTCTTTTAAAAGTACTTTTTTCACGCGTGGATCGCCATAATCTGTATTTGGTGCCCAAGTTCCATCTAAAGTTAAACCATATCTACCGAAAGTATCATTAAGAACGGTATAAATACCATAGTTTTCGTAGATATATTTAATCCATTTTGGAGGAATTCCTGCATAGACTCTAATGGTATTTACACCCATATTATTGAGTAATCCCATCTCAGTATCCAGCGCTTTTTTTACGGTATCATCAGATTGTTTCCAAAGGCTGTAGGTAAAATTTGTACCAATTGGATAATAATCCCAATTCATTCCATTAATCATAAATTTTTGCTGATCTACCATTAAATGGTTTCCATCATTATCCTTTGTGAGCTTTATCTCATTCGCTTGCGAATAAAATTTTGATGAAAGGACAATTAAGAATAGAAAATAAACATATTTTTTCATCTATTTATAAATCGTTTTTTGGTTACTTAATTTGATTATTCGTTTTTATTATATCTTGATTTTTAAATGTAAATTAAAGTTTTGATGTACACTTATATACATTCTATATACAAGCTTTAAAATTAATTAAATAACTGAAAAACAGTGGTATATAAATTTTAAACATCTTTACATAATAGAGATCAATGGTAAAAGCAGAAAAATTAGTTAAAAAAAAACTTTGAAAACTTTCCTTAAATAGGACGTTAGTTAAGGGAATGTTAATTATTAATTAAATTTCTGTCTTAATAAAAGATAATATAAGTCAAGGTATCTATTTTATAAGTTGTCAATAAATTAGAAGAATTACCAATTAAAATGAGCATTTTTCCTATTAGAAATAATTAAACAGAAAATCTTCAGCAGTATCTATTTCGGTTACATTTTTGCTTAGGTTAGTTGTTACGATTACAAATTTTTGGATTAAAAATTGTCTTTAATAAAACTACAAATCATGAAAATTGCTTTAATTCTAGGCGGCTCAATAATTATCTTATTTATTATTTCCCAATTATACCTTATAATGGCTAAAACAGAAACGCAACCTTATCAAGTTATTAAAAAAGAAAAAGATTTTGAGATTCGTCATTATCCGTCCGCAACTATGGCAAGCGTTTCGATGAATGCAAAATCCTACAAAGAATTATCCTCCGCAGGTTTTAGAAAATTGGCATCTTTTATTTTTGGTGGAAATCAGTCGAATAAAAGTATTGCGATGACCTCGCCGGTTCGTATGGATATCAATGATTGCGGATCATCCATGAGTTTTGTAATGCCTGCTGAATACACAAAAAATAGTTTACCAAAACCAAATGATCCCGCTATAAACATTGAAACTAAGGTCGAAGAATATGTTGCTGCCATTCATTTTGGCGGATTTGCAAATGATGAAGAAATTAAAAAATACACTTCTAAACTTGAAAGGGAATTGAAAGCAAAGGGAATTGATTACCATGGAAATTTTCGATTTTTAGCTTACAACGCGCCTTATCAATTGGTGGATAGAAGAAACGAAATTATTGTAAGTGTAGACTAGCGCTAATAAATTCATTTTAAATTTACTAAATAATTAAAGTTTTCTTTAAAGCAAATTTCTAGTAGAAAACACTTCAAACACATCAAACATAACTTAATGGAAGCATTTAAATCAATTTCTCTACCCGATATTTCTGACACAAAACTTCAGATAGCATTTCCTTCAGGGAAAAATAAATTACCCAAATCGGGAATTGTTTTGGCAGCAGATGTGGGCGGAACGAAAACTGAACTCGCACTTTTTCAAATTAAAGACGGAAAATTGGTTTCGCTTAAAAATCAACGTTATCCTACAAGTGACCATCAATCTTTTGTAAAAGCGATTCATGAATTTCATGATGATAAATCTCTAAAGATTAATTGCGCTTGTTTAGGCGTTGCAGGAACTGTTGATGGTGATAAAGTGAGCGGTACCAATTTCGCCTGGGAAATTGATGCAAAAAAATTAGAAAAAGATTTAAATATAAAAAGTGTTCTTTTAATTAATGACCTTCAAGCCAATGCTTATGGACTTTCCGCGCTTAAAAAATCTGACTTTGAAATTTTGTGTAAAGGCGAAAAAAACGAAGGAAATGCCGTTGTAATTTCTCCCGGAACTGGTCTTGGTGAAGCCGGATTATTTTGGGATGGTTCAAAATACAATCCTTACGCAACAGAAGGCGGCCATTGCAATTTTGCACCGCGAACAGACTTGGATATAGAATTATTTAAGTTTTTGCATCATAAATTTAACCACGTTAGTTGGGAAAGAGTGATTTCTGGAATGGGAATAATGAATATTTATGAATTTCTGCGACACTACAGAAAAGTAAAAGAACCAAAATGGCTTACGGAAGAACTAAAAATTAACAATTCAGCGAAGATAATTTCTGCTGCGGCATTAGAAAAAAAAGATGCAGTTTGTGAAGAAACCATCCAACTTTTTATAAAATACCTCGCTTTAGAAGCCAGCGAACTGGCATTAAAAGCAAAAGCCACGGGCGGAATTTACATCGGAGGTGGCATTGTCCCAAAAATTCTAAGTTTAATTGATAAAAAGGAATTTTACGAAAACTTCATCAACGTTGGAAGAATGGAACATTTGCTAAAAACCATTCCTGTAAAAATTGTGTTGAATGATAAAACGGCCTTGATGGGTGCGGCGTATTATGCGGCGATGGGGATTTAGAAATAATTTTAAACAATAGGAATTTTTTTTTAATAAATTACATCTGCTGTTCCAATTTCATTTCTGAATTTTGTTAAATCCGCCGCGTCAATATCAACTATATTATATTTGTTAATCCCTTGCTTTTTATTCAACATTTCTTGAGTAATTCTCCAAAAAAATCTATTATCTGTTTCATCAAATTCCAAACTAATACTTTCAATTGGATCAATTTCTGGCTGTGATTTTCTAGCAATTTCAATTAATTTACAATAAGAAAAATTTGTATCAATTGGAATATATTTTTCCTTCGGTGGAAAATTAAAATCATTTAAAATATTACCTTTTTTATCTAAAGCAATTCCTATATAATAGCCTGACAAAATATCAATTTTAAGTTCATAATAATAAAAATATTTTGCCTTGCAATATTTTAGTGTAACATCTAATCTACCACTTTTTTTAAATAAATTCAATTTGTCTTTGTAAACGACTTCAACTGAATTAAACTTTATTTTGTCAAAAAAATCTTTTCCAGAATATTCAATAATTTTATTTTCAATTTTATTTTTATATAAAAGAACATTTTCAGGCGCTTGAGAAATATCAATTGGATCATTTAACACATTCCAGTTTTTTGATTTGTCACCATTATAAGCAAAACTGTATGTCGGACATCGATGAATAAATTCGCTGAAATTATATTCACCTCCAGAAACAACTTTTTCTTTATCAATACATTGTGCAAAAGAGGTTATGTGTAGTAATAAAATTAAAAATATTAAAATGATGGTTTTTTTCCTCATAATTAAAGATTAAAATCAAATTTACCTTTTAATTTTTTTTCAATTTCAAAATTTTTAAATAATTACAATTTCCCCGCCGCTTCATTATCCATAAACCACTCAACTTTTCCCTCAGATTTAATTAGCCTCGCAGGATATTCATTTGCCGAACCAGATTTATCTTCCAAAATATGAAAAACTGCTTCTGATTTTCCTTCACCAAAAACTAAAAATACAATATTTTTTGCCTGATTTATTAATGGCGCCGTCATCGTAATTCGGTACATATTAACTTCTTCCACAAAAACAGATTTTATGATTGCTTCCGTTTCATTTAAAACCGAAGTATTCGGGAAAAGTGACGCGGTGTGAGAATTATCTCCCAAACCCAGAAGAATAAAATCAAATTCAATCGGTTTTCCGTTAAAATGTTTTGCGATAGTTTCGCAGTAATTTTCTGCAGATTCTTCTGGCGAACCAGAAGTGTCAAATTCAAAAATATGGTCACCTTTGATTTTTAAAGGTTCAAATAAGGCTTCTTTAACCATCACAGAATTCCTCTGAGAATCTTCTGCGGGAACAAATCTTTCATCGCCAAAAAAGAAATAAGTTTTATCCCAGTCTATTCTATTTCTAAAAGAATCTGATGCCAATAATTCGTATAATTTCTTGGGCGAACTTCCCCCAGAAAGCACAAAATTAAAACGGCCGTTAACTTCAATAGCAAATTCCGCCGCCACGGAAATTGCTTCTGCTAAAGCATTTATTAAATCACCAACCTCATCAAAAATTTTTAACTCCTTCATTTTTAATTTTTATCGGGTAAATTGATCCAGTGAAAGCCATCTTTTGCAATCAAGGCTTCTGCATTTTCCGGACCCCAGGAATTGGCGGGATAATTTGGAAAATCTAGCACTTTATTATTTTCCCAATAATCGAGAATTGGCATCACTACTTTCCACGCTTCTTCTACTTGATCCGCGCGCATATATAACGTTTGATCACCAGAAATAACATCGATCAAAAGTGTTTCATAAGCCTCGGGTGAATCCATCTTTGTTTTTCCAGAATAATCAAATACCATATCTACCGTATTTAAAGTCATTTCTAGACCCGGCGTTTTACTTTCGAGTTGAAATCTAATCGCCATATCTGGCTGAATACTAATTATTAACCTATTCTGTTTAGGAAGATTCTGCTCTCTGTTATTAAACATATTGTGCGGCACTTCCTTAAATTGGATGATAATATGCGACGCCGATTTAAATAGTCGTTTACCTGTACGCAAATAAAAGGGAACACCTTGCCACCGCCAATTATCTACATAAAACTTCATGGCAGCATAAGTTTCTGTATTAGAATCTGGATCGACGTCAAGTTCATCACGATACGCAGGAACCTCTTTTCCCTCTACCCAACCTGAACCATATTGACCTCGAACGGCCATTGAGTCAATCATTCCGGGGACAACTTTTCGCATGGCTTTTAAAACCTCCACTTTTCGATCCCGAACAAGATCTGCATCAAAGTTAATGGGCGGTTCCATGGCGATAATACACAATAATTGAAGCAAGTGATTTTGAATCATATCACGTAAAATTCCGGCATTATCAAAATAACTTCCTCTATCTTCTACCCCAATTTGCTCCGTTACAGAAATTTGAACATGCTCTATATGCGTGCGGTTCCAAAGCGGTTCCATAATCGTATTCGCAAAACGAAAAGCCATCACATTTTGCACGACTTCTTTCCCTAAATAATGGTCAATTCTGTAGATCTGTTTTTCATCAAAAATTGTGAGCAACTTTTTATTTAAAGTCATTGCCGATTCCAAATCACGACCAAATGGTTTCTCAATGATCATCCGCGTCGTTTCCTTATTATTTTCTAATTTGCTTTTTGAAATATTTTCTGCGATTGTGCAAAATAAATCTGGCGAAACGGCACAGTAATAAAGTGTAGAAATATCTACTTTCCACTCAGATTTTAATTCGCTGATTTTTTCCGCAAATTCATTGTAAGAAGCAACATCTTTAATATTGGATGCTTGATAA
This sequence comes from Halpernia sp. GG3, assembly GCF_052976925.2. NCBI lineage: Bacteria > Pseudomonadati > Bacteroidota > Flavobacteriia > Flavobacteriales > Weeksellaceae > Halpernia > Halpernia sp. GG3. Next base: position 91,983 of record NZ_JBRIIR020000014.1, on the reverse strand, counting down.
GTGATATTCGCAGAAAATTTTGCCCAATCTTCTTTTTTTGCTTTACCGGTTCTCGAAAATTCATTGATTCCAGCAAGTAGTAAATCACGATATTTTTGATCAGTGAATTTTGTTCGGGAAGTCCCGATGATAGCAAATTTTTCAGGCAGACGGTTTTCAAGAAAAAGATTGTACAAAGCTGGAATAATTTTCCGCTTTGTTAAATCCCCGTTTCCCCCGAAAACAATTAGAACCGTGGGATTTACTTTTATATTTGATGTATTTAGCATTATTTAATTTTAATAAAAATTTTGATTTCAAATAATTAATTTTTAATATTTTCCATCATCCATTTGCTATGAAAAACACCTTCTTTCCCTTTCAGTTCGTAAGTGTGCGACCCGAAATAATCACGTTGTGCTTGGATGAGATTGGTTGGCATATTTTCATTTCTGAAGTCATCGAAATAACTCAAAGCTGCTGAAAACCCCGGTGTTGAAATCCCGTGAAGTGCCGCATCAGAAACAATTGTACGAATTCCCGGAATCGTTTTAGAAAGTTCATTCGCCACCTCATCATCTAAAAGCAAATGCTGCAATTTCGGATTTTTATTAAAGGCAGCGTAGATATCTTCTAAAAATTCTGAACGTATAATACACCCACCACGCCAAATTTTAGCAATAGTATCTAAATTTAAATCGTATTTAAATTCTTCATTTGCCTGATAAAGCAAATGCATTCCTTGCGCATACGCGGAAACCATCGCAAAACAAAAGGCGTCTTCTAATTTTTTGCAATAGTCAGAATTATCAGTTTTGTAAGATATTTCTGTAGAATTTGGATAAATTTTTGAAGCCTCAATTCTTAAATCTTTTAGGGAAGAAAGATCGCGCATGGAAACGGCGATATCGATTATTGGTGTCGGAATATGTAAATCCATCGACGCCTGAGAAGTCCATTTACCTGTTCCTTTTGCTTTCGCCGCATCTCGGATATTGTCCAACAAAAGTGTCTTTTCGCCGTCATTTCGATAATCAAAAATATCGGTTGTAATTTCTATTAAATAAGATTTTAGTTTTCCCTCATTCCATTTTTTATAAACCTCATAAATTTCTTCATTTTTCATTTTCAGACCCATTTTCATGATCTCATAAGCCTCTGAAATCAATTGCATGATCGCATATTCGATTCCATTATGAACCATTTTAACAAAATGTCCCGCGGAACGTTCGCCCATAAAAGCAACCGTTGGTTCGCCATTTACATGCGCTGCAATTTTTTCTAAAATCGGTTTCAAAATTTCGTACGCTTCCAGATCTCCACCGGGCATCATACTCGGACCGCGTCTTGCACCTTCTTCACCGCCTGAAACGCCCATTCCTACAAAATGATAGCCTTTTCCTTCTAAGTCGATAAATCGTTGTTCGGTATCTGTAAAGTGAGAATTTCCACCATCGATAATGATGTCGCCTTTATCTAAGACAGTTAATAATTCTTTAATTACGTTGTCCACAATTTCGCCGGCAGGAACGAGCATCATTACAATTTTCGGACTTTTCAGACTGTCGGTAAATTCTTTTAAAGTTGAATAGCCTATTATATTGTCACTTTTTAAATTATTAAGCGCGTTTACTTTATCGGCGCTATTATCATAACCCGCACAGTTGTAACCGTGATCGGCAATATTTTGTAAAAGATTGGAACCCATTGTGCCCAATCCTATCATTCCAAATGCGTTTGGATTATTATTTTCTTGTATCATAGTTTTATTTTCTTGTAAAATTTTCGAGAATATTTTTTGTTGTTTCAAAATCTTGGTGCAGAATACTGTTCATCCCTAATTTTTCGGCGGCGTGAACTAACATTGGTCTATCATCAAAATAAATACATTCATGTGGTTTAACTTGTGCGATTTCCATTGCCATTTTAAAAATTCTGGGATCAGGTTTTCTCACACCAAGATAGCAGGAAGAGAAAAAACCATCAAATAAATCGTGTAACTTAAAGGTTTGAATGCGATATTCATTGAGTTCCGCATTTTCATTACTTAATGCAAAAACGGGTAAATCGGTTTGTTTTTTCCAAGATTTTGCCCACTCTAACATTTCAGGTAATTCAGTAGATTGCTCAAACATAAATTTTTTAAATTCCTCTTTCGTAAAATCACGCTTACTGTGAAAAAGAACGGTGTTGAGATATTCGTCAAGTGAAATGCTGTCAATCTCAAAAACGTCGTAGATGAAATTGTGTAAAATATTCATTTCTGTATAGTCAAAATCAAAAACTTTCGCAGCTTCTTGCCGAGATTCGTGTCCCCAACCATTGGTAAGCAGAACCCCGCCGATATCCATAAAAATAACTTTTATTTTCGAAGCATCAAATTTGGTCATTTTCTAATCTTTTTTACGTTTTTGGTCATCAATACTTTTCAGCAATTTATTATAAGCGTCACTGAATTTATCAATGCCCTCATTTTCTAGTTTTTGTGTAATTTTATCGATATCAATTCCTTTTTCCTTTAATTCAGACATTGCCTGGTTTGCTTCCTCTATATTTTGAATTAAAGTTTCTTCGGCTTTGCCGTGATCTCGAAATGCATCAATAGTTTCCATCGGAAGCGTATTAATAGTGTCTTTTCCGATGATACTTTCGACATATAAAACATCACTAAATGAAGGATCTTTTGTTCCGGTACTCGCGTAAAGTACACGTTGCGGTCGCGCACCATTTTCTTCTAATTTTTTAAAACGGTCGCTGGAAATCATTTCAAGATAAATCTGATAGGCTTGTTTTGCAGAAGCAATTGCAATTTTTCCCTTTAAATTTTCTGCACCTTTTTCTTTTAGTATTGGATCTACCATCACATCAATTCTGCTTAAAAAGAAACTTGCCACAGAAGAAACGTCTTTTATAGAATTTCCTTCAACGAGCCGGTCTTCAAGTCCGCCCATAAAAGCCTCGGTGATTTCCTTGTAACGTGGAAGTCCAAAAAGTAAGGTTACATTGATATTAATTCCTTCGCGAAGACATTCTCGAATAGCGATCAATCCTTCTTTAGTTCCCGGAATTTTTATCATTACATTTTTGCGGTTGACTCTTTTCCAAAGATCTTTTGCCTGCGCAATCGTTCCGTCTGTGTCGCGAGCCAAATAAGGCGAAACTTCCAAACTCACAAAACCATCTTCCCCATTGGTTTTATTATAAACTGGTTTAAAAATATCAGCCGCTTTTTGAATATCTGCAATTGCCATTTCGAAAAATATCACTCCATTATCATCTTCTTTTTTTGAAAGTTCAACGATATCCTGATCATAATCTGAACTTCCACTGATCGCTTTTTCAAAAATAGAGGGATTAGAAGTTAACCCGCGCAAATCATCATTGTCAATTAAACTTTGCAATTTGCCGGATTCCATGATTTCACGGTCAAGTAAATCGAGCCAAATACTTTGATTTTGCTCTCTTATTTTATTTAATGGATTCATTTTGTTTATTTTTAAAGTTAAAAAAAGTGTGTAGAAAAAAGCGATATTTTTAGATTAAATTTTTTCTAATTTTTTTCTATTGATTTGATCTTTTCTAAACGCCTCAAATGTCTTTCTTCGCCGATAAATTTAGCTTTAAGAAAAGCCAAAACCAATTCCTCTGCGCTTGCATATCCTATGACACGACCGCCGAGACAAATCAAGTTCATATCATCATCTTCCACACCTTGATGCGCGGAAAAGTAATCTGTAATTAACGCTGCGCGAACGCCTGAGATTTTATTCGCTGCCACACAGGCGCCCACGCCGCTTCCACAAATCGCAATCCCTCGAAAAACTTCATTCGACGCGACTGCTTTTGAAAGTGGAATTACAAAATCTGGGAAATCATCAGCGTTATTTAATTCAGTTGCACCAAAATCTACGCACTCAAAGTTATTTAAACTTAGAAAAGATTTAATCTTTTCTTTAAGTTCGAAACCGCCGTGATCTGCGCAAATTCCTATTTTATTTGATGTTTCGTTTGCCATTTTTTATTTAATTAAATGATGCGTTGAAAGTGATAATAAGGATAAAATTACTTTTTAGAAATTAAAGCCTTTGCTCTTTTCACCACATTTTCTACGGTAAAACCATATTCTTTCATCACTTCATCACCTGGTGCAGATTCACCAAATTTATCGATGCCAATTACATCGCCATCATCTGTGGTATATTTCATCCAACCAATCGAAGAACCTGCTTCCACAGCCAATCTTTTTCTGATATTCTTTGGAAAAACTTTTTCACGGTAAGCGGCAGATTGTTTATCAAATAAATTCCAACACGGCATACTTACAACACGTGAATTAATTTTATTTTTTTTGAGTTCCTTTTGCGCTTCCAAAATTAAATGGACTTCTGAGCCAGTTGCGATTAAAATTACATCCGGTTCACCATCTGAATCTGATAAAATATACGCCCCTTTTTCCAGATTTTTTGCATTTGCGTATTTTTTCTGATCAATAATTGGAATTTCCTGACGTGTTAACGCAATTGCAACCGGCCCATCTATGTGCTCGATTGCAACTCGCCACGCTTGCGCTGTTTCATTGGCATCGGCGGGACGAATAACCGTCATATTTGGTACAGATCGTAATCCAATTAATTGTTCAATTGGTTGATGCGTTGTTCCATCTTCGCCCAAAGCAATGCTGTCATGCGTGAAGACCATTATCTGACGAATTTTCATAATAGCCGCCAAACGGATTGGTGGACGCATATAATCTGAAAAGATTAAAAATGTGGCGCCGTAAGGAATTAAATAATTACTCAAAGCCATTCCGTTTAAAACCGCACCCATTGCATGTTCACGAATTCCGAAGTGAAAATTTCTGCCATCGCGGTGTTCTGAAGAAAAAGATTGATAATCATTAAGAATTGTGTCTGTGGAAGGCGATAAATCTGCGGAACCACCAATTAAATTAGGTAAAAATCCTGCAATCGCATTCAACGTCTTTCCTGAGGCTTTTCGGGTGGCTATTCCTTCGCCGGGCTCAAAAACGGGTACTATTTCTTTCCAGCCTTCAGGTAATTTTCCGGATGTAATCAACTCATATTCTTTGGCTAAAGCCGGGTGGCGTTTCTTATAATTTTTATATAAATCATTCCACTCTTTTTCATTTTCTGCAGAAACTTCGCCGGCTTTTTTATAAAAATCTGCAACTTCTTCAGGAATGAAAAAATCTTTATCAGGATCAAACCCGAAATTTTCTTTTACCAAACGAACTTCTTCGACACCTAATGGTGAACCGTGAGCGGCGGCAGAATTTTCTTTATGTGGACTTCCGTAACCTATAATACTACGAACTTTTATCAAAGAAGGCCGATTCGTTTCATTTTTTGCTTTTTTAATGGCTTTTCTGAGTGATTTTAAATCATTTATATCTGACAAATCCTGAACGTGCCATCCGTAGGCTTTAAATCTTTTAGAAACATTTTCATCAAAAGCGATATCAGTATTTCCTTCAATTGTAATGTGATTGCTGTCGTAGAAATAAATCATATTTCCCAAACCAAGATGACCAGCCAGAGAAGCTGCTTCCGCGGATACGCCTTCCATTAAATCACCATCGCTACAAATCGCATAAATTTTATAATCAAAAATGTCAAAATCTGGCTGATTATATCTTTTCGCCATGTATTGTTGCGCAATCGCCATTCCTACGCCATTTGCAAATCCCTGTCCCAAGGGCCCAGTTGTCACTTCAATTCCTGGCGCCAATCCATATTCCGGATGACCTGCAGTGATGCTGTGTAATTGTCTAAAGTTTTTAATATCCTCCAACGAAATTCCATAACCGGTTAAATGCAAATAACTGTATTGCAACATACAGGCGTGACCGCAAGAGAGTACGAATCGGTCTCGATTTGCCCACTGGGGATTTTTCGGATTATAATTCATCGCTTCTGCCCACAAAACGTGCCCTAAAGGCGACAAGGCCATCGGTGTTCCGGGATGTCCTGAATTTGCTTTTTGAACGGCATCTGCAGATAAGATTCTTACAGTGTCAATGCATTTTTGAATTAAATTTTTAGTTTTCATATTTTTAATGTGCTTGTAAATGTGATGTTTAAAATTAAATTTCAGAATGTCAACTTTTAAAATCGGTTAACAAGAAAGTAGTTTATTAGCAGGAATGCGTTAATAAATTTATCTGGACCGGAAAGTTCAAATTTATAAAGTCGTCTTGAAGTGTCAGATTAAATAAAATATAGTCACAATTTTTTATATATAATATTTTGGCTGAGTAAAGGCCGATAAGCCCTAAAAACCGGAATAATATTAAACTTTTTTCTGACATAATAATTTAGAATTCTAAAAATATATGACACAGAATATCATATTTTTAGATAACCTGAGGGTAGCCAAATTTATGCCGAAAGATTCCTGCAGATAATTGTGCTTTTTAATTATTTAGAAAACAATTTTCAAAAAATTATTTGATTAAATCTAAATCTGGTTGCGCATACTTATGAACATTCATATAAAGAGTAGTTCTGGTTTGAAAAACACCATCAATTTTTGCAACTTTTTGATTAACCAGATCATGGAGCTGATCATTATTTTTAGTCATTATATCAACTTCAATGTCAAAGTCACCCGAAGTATTCGCAAGAAAACTAACTTCCGGCATCTTCATTAAATAATCTATAACATCTGGAATTTTTTGCGCGGGTCTTACTGACACTGCAATATTCGCGTAAGCATTAAAACCCACTTTTTGCGGATTTACTCTTCCTACGATCTGTATCGTTTTTTCTTCAATAAGTTTTGTAACTCTCGTTCGAACATTGCTTATAGAAACGCCCAATTTGTCTGCAATCTCTGTAAAAGAAACGCGACCGTCTTTTTGAAGTTCCTTTAAAATTGAAAAATCTAATTCGTGTAAATGCTGTGAATTCATAAACAAATTTACATTAAATAAATATTTTTTTGCAAATTTTGTTTTAATATGTATACATTTGGTAAAATTAATTTTAATTTATCAATTAGTATTTCGATAATATCAAAGAATATGTCAGCACAATTAAAATACGGGAAAACCAAAAACTTCATCCATGGTCAATCAGTAGATTCTATTTCCAATAGATGGATCGACATTAATTCACCTTTAAATGGTCAGGTGATTTCCGAAGTTGCTATGTCAACTAACGAAGATTTAAACCAAGCCGTAGAGTCTGCGAAAAAAGCATTTAAAACTTGGTCTGTCACGCCAATAAAAGAACGTGTTCAGGTATTTTTTAAATTTAAAACTTTACTTGAAAAGAACATGCAGGAACTTGCAGAATTGGTGCAGGAAGAAAATGGAAAAACCTTCGGTGAAGCGAAAGCCGAAGTTGAGAAATCCATCGAATTAACAGAATTCGCGGTATCATTACCTCAGTTGATACAAGGTGAAATTTTAGAAGTCAGCAAAGGTGTTGAATGTCGTGTAGAAAGAGTTCCTGTAGGAATTGTGGCCTCAATTGTTCCCTTTAATTTTCCTTCAATGGTTCCCAACTGGACGATTCCAAATGCGATTGCTTTAGGAAATTGCATGATTTTAAAAACATCCGAAGCCGTTCCATTGAGTGCAATGAAAATTGCAGAATTATTGAAAGAAGCCGGACTTCCAAATGGCGTTTTAAACATAGTTCATGGCGACAAAGAAATCGTGGAAGCCATTTGTGATCATCCAGACATTAAAGCCATCTCATTTGTAGGTTCTACAAAAGTGGCAAAATTAGTTTATCAAAGAGCCACGTCAAATCTTAAAAACTGCCTCGCATTAGGTGGTGCAAAAAATCATTTATTAGTTCTACCTGATGCAAACCCCGAAATGACCGCTGCAAATGTAACTGCTTCAATGGCTGGTTGCGCCGGGCAACGCTGTATGGCTGCTTCCGCGATGATTGCAGTGGGCGAAACTGATCACATTATTGCAAAAATGGTTGAAGAAGCGAAAAAAATTATTCCTGGTGAAAATTTGGGTGCCGTTATTTCCAAAGTTTCCAAAGATAGAATTGAATCCTATATTTCTCAAGCAGAAAAAGATGGTGCGAAAATTTTATTAGACGGAAGAAACACAGTCGTAAAAGGTAGAGAAAGTGGCTTTTATGTGGGGCCCACAATTATTGATTTTGTAAAACCAACCATGTCCGTCGCAACTGAAGAAATTTTCGGACCTGTAATTTCTATTATGCGAACCAACAATATTGATGAAGCCTTAGAAATTGAAAACGCAAATCCTTACGGAAATGCGGCAGCAGTTTTCACGCAAAGTGGGGCTGCAGCAAGACACGTGATGGATCACGCTTCCGCCGGAATGATCGGTGTAAATATCGGTGTTCCCGTTCCGAGAGAGCCTTTTTCTTTCGGTGGTTGGAACGATTCCCGTTTTGGAGTTGGAGATATTACTGGAAAAAGTTCCATCGAATTTTGGACAAAACTTAAGAAAACGACTATTAAATGGAATCCTGAAGCAAGTGTAAATTGGATGAGTTAGAAACAATTACGAATTTCAAATTAATGAGAAGATTTTTACAATACCTAATTGGTAATTATAAATTCGTAATTTTTTTGGGCAGCAATTTCCGCCTACCACTCTCAATCTTTTTTATTTTTTTAAATAAAAAAGGATTTCCGCTCAAGTCGGGCTGCAGCATATTTCTACTAATAAAACTTTGAAACATTAAATAAAAAATTTAAAATGTCAGAAACATTAAATAAAACAGAAAAACAAGAAGTTATAGATAATGCTTTGAATCATACCATCATGTCTTGGAGCAAACAAAAAGGAATTGATCCTTTCGCCATTGAACGTGCAGAAGGCGTTTATCTGTATGAATTTGGAGGCCGAAAAATTATAGATTTCTCTTCTGGTTTAATGAATTCAAATATTGGTTACGGCGATCAGCGCGTTACTGACGCCGTAGTAAAACAAATGCAGAAAGTGGCTTTTATTTCACCGTCCTGCGTTTCTAAAGTTCGCGGTGACTTAGGTAAAAAACTCGCAGAAATTTGTCCGGGCGATTTAAACCGCGCATTTTTTACTGTTTGTGGTGCCACCTCAAATGAAAATGCCATAAAATTAGCCCGACTTTATACGGGACGTCACAAAATTTTTGCAAGATATCAATCTTATCACGGCGCAACCATTGGAACAATTTCCGCAGGTGGCGATCCCAGAAAAATTCCTGTTGATTCCCAACAAGCACCAAATTTTGTCCATTTTGATTTACCTATTGCTTACCGTTATGAACGTGGTGAAGAAAATTTATTAAAAGAATCAATTGAATCGTTGGAACGTCAGATTGCTTACGAAGGTCCCACTACAATTGCTGCAATTATTTTGGAAGGTGAATCTGGAACTTCAGGTTGCCTTAAATATCCTAAAAATTATTTAAAAAAAGTTAGAGAAATTTGCAATAAACACGGCATTCTTTTAATTATGGATGAAGTAATGTCAGGTTTTGGACGCACCGGACAATGGTTTGGATTTCAAAATCACGGTATTATTCCCGATATGATTGGGATGGCAAAAGGGCTGACTTGTGGCTATTTACCTTTAGGTTGTTTGATGGTAAGTGAAAAAATCGCGTCAAAATACGACGATGCATTTTTACCTTTAGGTTTAACTTATTCCGCTCACGCCGTTGCTTGTGCGGCCGCTTTAGAAGTTTTAAAAATTTATGAAGAAGATAATCTCATCGAACGAGCGCGCGAAATGGGGAAATATATGGAAGAAAAAGTAGAAGAATTAAAGAAAATTCATCCATCTATTGGCGACTTCAGAAATACAGGATTATTGGGTTGTATCGAATTGGTGAAAAACCGTGATACTAAAGAGCCAATGGCGCCTTACAATGCTAAACCAGAAGAAATGGTTGTGATGAATAAAGTCGCCGCAAAAATTAAAGAATTAGGAATGTACACCTTTGTAAAATGGAATTACATATTCGTTGCGCCACCTTTAATTGTCACAAAAGATCAAATTGATGAAGGATTAGCGATCATTTCTGAAGCTCTTAAAATTGCAGATCAATCTGTAATTTAATATTAAATTTTTTAACGGTTTTAAAACTTAAAATCTTTTTTAAATATAAGTATGCTTGACAAAGAAATAATAAAAAATTCTAAACTTTACAGCAAAGATTTAGCGCCAATTGCCCTGAAAGATAGAACTTGGGGCACTTTCAACTTTGCTGCATTGTGGATTTCAATGTCAATGTGTATTCCAACTTATATGCTCGCAAGTTCTCTAATAGAAGGCGGCATGAATTGGTGGCAATCTGTTCTTACCATATTTTTAGGGAATTTAGTAGTTTTAATTCCGATGATCTTAAACGGTCACGCCGGAACAAAATATGGCATTTCTTTCCCAGTTTTTGCAAGAGCAAGTTTCGGAACTTTTGGTGCCAATATTCCTGCAATTTTACGGGCAATTGTGGCTTGTGGCTGGTTCGGAATTCAAACCTGGATCGGTGGCGCTGCAATTTATCAAATTTTAAAAATATTTTTTCCAAGTCTTCCCGATGCTGTGATCACCGGATTTTTCCCTGGTTTAGTTCCTTTTTTATGTTTTATTTTCTTCCTCTTAATTAATATGTATGTTGTTTATTTGGGCGTAGAAAGTATTCGGAAATTACTGGTTTTTAAAGCAGTTTTTCTTCCAGTTGCTGCAATTGCATTGCTTTGTTGGGCGATTTTTGCGGCGCACGGATTAGGTCCAATTTTGTCACAACCTTCAAAATTCGATAATGATTCCGCAGGTTTTTGGAAATTTTTCTTTCCTGCTTTAACAGGAATGGTGGGTTATTGGGCAACTTTATCTTTAAATATTCCAGATTTTACAAGATATGCAAAAGACCAAAACGCACAGATCAAAGGTCAAATTTTGGGCTTACCTACTTCGATGACAGTTTTTGCGTTTATTGGCGTGGTAGTAACTTCTGCAACTTTTATTATTTATGGCAAAACAATTTGGGATCCAGTTATTTTAGCCGGAAAATTTGAAAATAAATTACTTGTCGCTTTTGCAATGTTGGCAATCGCGCTTTCAACTTTGGCGACTAATATTGCTGCTAATATTGTAAGTCCAGCAAATGATTTTGCCCATTTAAACCCTAAAAAAATTAATTTCAGAACCGGCGGTTACATTACGGGAATTATCGGGATTTTAATTTGTCCCTGGAAATTAATTGCAGATCCTTCCGGTTATATTTTCACTTGGCTCGTTGGTTATTCCTCACTTTTAGGACCAATTGGCGGGATTTTGATTGCCGATTATTATTTCATTAAAAAACAAAAATTAGTTCTTAATGACTTATATCAAAGCAACGGAATTTATTCTTTCACCAACGGAATTAACCGTTACGCCGTTTTAGCTTTGATCATCGGGATTTTACCAAACATTGCGGGATTCTTAGTCACAGTAAAAGCAATTCCTGAAAATTCAGTTCCAGAATGGATCAATCATTTGTATAACTATGCGTGGTTTGTTGGATTTTTTGTCAGCGCAATTGTTTATTTAATATTAATGAAGTCTAAAAAACCTAAAATTATTTAAATGATCTATTTTGATTAAATTTAATTTAAAATTAAGAAAATGAGTACTTTAATAAAGAACGGAAATATAATTACCTCATCTGATAACTTTATCGGCGATATTTTTATTGAAGGTGAAACCATTTCTGTAATTGGAAAAAATCTAAATTTTGAAGCAGACGAAACAATCGACGCAACAGGAAAAATGATTTTTCCCGGTGGAATTGATCCGCACGTTCATTTAAGTATGCCTTTTATGGGAACTTCTTCCAGCGACACTTACGAAACCGGAACGCGCGCCGCACTTTTTGGCGGAACAACGACTGTGATTGATTTCATTCTTCAAACCCAAGGAAAATCTTTGCATTCTGCGCTTGAAGAATGGCAAGGAAGAGCGACTGGAACTGCAGTTGGTGATTATTCTTTTCATGTGGCGGTGACTGATTTTAATGAAAATACGAAACCGGAAATCCAACAATTTATTGAAGAAGAAGGCATCACTTCTTTCAAAACTTTCATGGCTTACAAAGGCGCGTTGATGATTGATGACCGACAAATGATTGGTTTAATGGAAGAAGTTAAAAAATATAATGGTTTGATAAATGTTCATGCAACTAACGGTGATGTGATTGATTACTTAGTTCAAAAACATAGGAACGAAGGAAAATTAGAACCACTTTATCATTATTTATCGCAACCGGAAGTTACCGAAGCCGAAGCGAGTGAGCGATTTATCGACATGGCAAATTTTACAGGATGCACCGGTTATATTGTTCACATGACTTGTGAAGGCGCTTTGAATGCAGTAAGAAATGCGACAAATAGAAATCAAAATATTTTTGTGGAAACCTGTATTCAATATTTGCTTTTAGATGCTTCACTTTATGAGAATAATTTTGAAGGTGCAAAATGGGTAATGTCGCCACCTTTACGACAAAAAAAAGACCAGGAAACACTTTGGGCAGGGATCAATCAAGGTCTAGTGCAAGTAGTTGCAACAGACCATTGTCCGTTTATGTGGGAACAAAAATTATTGGGAATTGATGACTTTTCGAAAATTCCAAATGGACATCCCGCAATTGAAAACAGAATGGAATTGTTGTTTTCTGAAGGTGTTTTAAAAAACAGGATCACTTTGCAAAAATTCGTAGAAGTTTCTTCTACAAACGCTGCAAAAATCTTCGGAATGTTTCCTAAAAAAGGAACGATCTCAATTGGTTCAGATGCAGATCTGGTGATTTTTGACTCCAATGAAAAACACGTGCTTTCTGCTGAAAAACACCACATGAATGTAGATTACAGCGGTTATGAAGGTTGGGGAATTACTGGGAAAGTAAAAACAGTTTTTTTGCGCGGTAAAAAAGCAATTGACAACAATGAATGTTTTGCAGAAAAGGGTTACGGAAAATTTATCAGAAGAAATAAAGTGGATAATAAGATTTAATGACGAATAAGAATTTACGGAAATTACGATGAAAAATGATAATATAATTCAACAAAAAAGTTTTGCTTTTGCAATAAGAATTGTGAATTGTTATAAATATTTGAAATTAGAAAAACGTGAATTTTTACTTTCAAAACAATTATTAAGAAGTGAACTTCAATCGGAGCAAATATTGAAGAACCAATTGGAGGACAATCAAAAGTAGATTTTATTTCGAAACTTTCCATTGTTTATAGGGAAGCGAGAGAAACTTTATATTGGTTAAACTATTATTTGCAACTGAATATTTAAGTCAAGATATGGCGCAAAGTTTAATAAAAGATGCTCAAGTAATTTGTAGAATTATTGGTAAAATTCAAATAACTATGAAATCTAGTCTAGAGACAAAAAAACAACGTAATTCGTAATTAATAATTTGAAATTAATTTAAAATGTTAAGAAAAATAAAATCTGGTTTGATCCAAATGTCCCTCGCCATAACCGAAGGCGAAGGAAGCATTGACGAAATAAAACAAGCAATGCTCGAAAAACATTTGCCATTTATTGAGGAAGCCGGTGAAAAAGGTGTTCAGATTTTATGCTTGCAGGAAATTTTCAACACGCCCTATTTTTGCCCTGGACAAGACGCAAAATGGTATGCTTCCGCGGAAACCGTTCCTGGACCGACAACTGATTTAATGAGTGATTATGCCAAGAAATATCAAATGGTGATCATAGTTCCAGTTTACGAAAAAGATGGCGAAGGAATTTTGTATAACACCGCCGCGGTCATTGACGCAGACGGAAAATATTTAGGAAAATACCGCAAAAATCATATTCCACAAACTGGCGGATTTTGGGAGAAATTTTTCTTTAAACCAGGAAATTTAGGTTATCCCGTTTTTCAAACTAAATATGCTAAAATTGGTGTTTACATTTGCTACGACCGTCATTTTCCCGAAGGCGCAAGAGCATTGGGTTTAAACGGCGCCGAAATCGTTTACAATCCTTCCGCAACAACAGTTGGTCAATCTCAAAATTTATGGAAATTAGAACAACCTGCACACGCGGTTGCAAACGGCTATTTCATGGGTTGCATCAATCGCGTTGGAATTGAAAAACCATGGAATTTGGGCAGATTTTATGGCACTTCTTATTTCGTAAATCCAATGGGTGAAATTTTTTCCTGCGCCTCAGACGATAAAGACGAACTTCTGATTGCAGATCTTGATATGGATTTAATTACAGAAATCCGCTCAAAATGGCAATTTTATCGGGACAGAAGAGCAGAAACTTATGGCAACTTAACAGAATTATAAATTTTAAAATTATTTGGGCAGCAATTTCCGCCTTCCGTTCCCAATCTTTTTATTTTTTCGAAAAAAATAAAAAGGATTTCCACTCAAGTCGGGCTGCAAAAGATTCAATGTTTAATAGTGAAAAGATTTGGTAGAAAAATAAAATTCCGACCAAATAGAAAATAAAACTTTGTGTGCTAAAAATTTAAAATAGATAGTTTCTCTTGTGAAAATATTTATGGCTTTGTGCTAAAAGATTTCAATAAAAAGAAAAAAAACAATGATAACAACCAAAAAACTAACTACCGAAGAATATTCACAAAACTTTTCAGATATTCATCCCCCTTTTGAGAATAAAGAAGGTGCTATTTTGGAAGCAAATCGCTGCATTATGTGTTATGATGCGCCTTGCACCAAAATGTGTCCGACGAGTATTGATATTCCAAAATTCATTAAACAAATTGCAACCGATAATTTAAAAGGTTCCGCGAGAACAATTTTTACATCAAATATTTTTGGTGGCGGTTGCTCTAAAGTTTGTCCCGTAGAAAAATTGTGTGAAGGCGCTTGTGTTTATAATTTATTAGATGAAACGCCGATTCACATTGCAAAACTTCAGCGTTACGCGACAGAACCAGCCATCGAAAATAAATGGAAATTATTTGAAAGAAAACCTTCCAACGGAAAAAAAGTGGCCGTTATTGGCGCTGGACCCGCGGGATTATCATGTGCATTTTATCTTTCACTGCAAGGAACTGAAGTGACTGTTTTTGAAAAAGAATCAAAAGGCGGCGGTTTAATGACTTACGGAATTGCGGCTTATAAAGTAACGCCAGAATTTTGTGAAGATGAGGTAGAATATATTAAATCCATCGGTGGGATTGACATTCAATACAACCAGGAATTAGGAAAAGATTTTCAAATTGAAGATCTGCAGAATAATTTTGATTCCGTTTTTATGGGAATCGGCGTTGGTGTTGCGCGACAATTGGGGATTCCAGAAGAATTTTCTGATGGTGTTCAAGATGCCATTTCTTATATTTATGATTTACGAACGAACGATTTTTCCGAAATTCCAGTTGGCGATAAAGTCGCAGTGATCGGACTTGGAATGACTGCAATTGATGCCGCAACTCAAGCAAAAAGATTAGGCGCAAATGAAGTGACCATCGTTTATAGAAGAACAGAAAACGAAAAACCTTGCACAGACGTTGAGTTAGACATCGCAAGATTAGACGGTTGCAGATTAGAATTTTTAGCCGCGCCAAAAGAAGTTTTACTCACCGACGGAAAAGTTTCCGGTTTGGTTTGTAGCAGAATGACTTTGGGCGAACCCGATGCTTCTGGAAGAAGAAGTCCGATTGACACTGGCGAAACTTTCACTTTGGAAGTTGATATGATCATCAAAGCAGCCGGACAAACCCCTTTTGAAAATTTGGTTAATGACAATCAATTTCACAATAACTACGGAAAAATTTCTGTTAATGCAGACTTATCTACCAACTTAAAAGGCATATTTGCTGGTGGCGATTGCATCAATGGCGGAAAAGAAGTTGTTAACGCCGTTCAGGACGGAAAAGATGCGGCGAAATCAATTTTAGAATTTATAAATCAATAATTTTTCAAATATTTAAGATTACTTCAATTGCATTTAATTGAAACACAATATGATTGCAGCCCGTCTTGAGTGGAAATCCTTTTTTTGTATTTGAAAAAAAAGATTGGGAACGGAAGACGGAAATTGCTGCCCAAATAAAAAATAAAAACGTTTTTTAAATTAATTATCATACATCAATTATTAAAATAACATTATGGCAGATATTTCTTGTGATTTTTTAGGTATAAAATCCCCAAATCCTTTCTGGCTCGCTTCTGCGCCGCCCACAGATAAAAAAATTAACGTGATGCGTGCTTTCGAAGCAGGTTGGGGCGGCGTCGTTTGGAAAACTTTAGGTTCTCAAGTGAAAAATGTTTCTTCACGTTATTCCGCAATTAATTTTAATGGGCAAAGAATGGCGGGTTTTAATAATATTGAACTTATTTCTGACCGACCTTTAGAAGTTAATTTAAAAGAAATTATAGAAGTTGTTAGAGAATTTCCAGACAGAGCGATGGTCATTTCTTTGATGGCAGATAACGATAAAAAAAGTTGGCAGGACATCGTGAAACGCTGCGAGCAAACAGGTGCACACGGATTTGAATTAAATTTCGGTTGTCCGCACGGAATGACGGAACGCGGAATGGGCGCTGCGGTTGGGCAAGATCCAGAAATTGCAAAAATGGTTGTAGAATGGGTAATGGAAGTCGCCACTTTGCCGGTCATCACGAAATTAACGCCAAATGTACATTCAGTCGTTCCCACGGGAAGAGCCGCGGTAGAAGGCGGAAGCAACGCTTTGTCGTTAATAAATACCATTCAGTCTGTTACGGGAATTGATTTAGATACTTTTGTTCCCAATCCAAATGTCGGTGGAAAATCCGTTTTTGGCGGTTATTGCGGTCCTGCCGTGAAACCGATTGCGCTCAAAATGTTGACAACCATTGCGAAAGATTCGCTTACAAGTCAGGTTCCGATTTCCGGAATTGGCGGTGTTTCAAATTGGAAAGACGCTGTAGAATTTATGCTTCTTGGCGCAACTTCCGTGCAGGTTTGTACCGCTGCAATGAAATATGGTTTCCGGATTGTGGAAGATCTGAATGAAGGTTTAAGCAATTGGATGGACGAAAAAGGCTTTGAAAAAATTACAGATTTTATCGGAAAATCAGTTCCAACGATGACGGAATGGGAAAAACTCGACATCAATTATCATGTTATTGCGAATATTGACCAGGACAAATGCATCCATTGCGGCCTTTGTCATATCGCGTGTGAAGACACTTCGCACCAGGCGATTTTCAAAATAGACGGCATGCCTTACAATAATTACGTCGTAAATGACCCCGAATGTGTCGGTTGCAATCTCTGCAATTTGGTGTGTCCCGTGGAAGATTGCATCACGATGGAAGAACACCGCGTTGCGCCGGAATATCTCAACTGGAAGATGTTTCAGGAACAGGGAATTCCTTTAAGTGACCATTAAAATTTAAAATATTTGGGCGCACTATTCCGTCTTCCGTTCCCAATCTTTTTGTAATTGCGAACGAAATTTTGTAGTTAGTTCAAATTTTATATAATCGCAATTACAAAAAGGATTTCCACTCAAGCCGGGGCGCAACTTGGTTATAAAAAGAAAATTATTTATTTAACAGAAAGTAAGAAAAATGAACATCAATTCAATCCGCCTCGAAAATCACTTCTATGAAATGAGTCTTATCGGTAAAATCGGCGAAACTGGAACAAACCGACCTGCACATTCTGCGGAAGAAAAAAAAGCCTTTGAACTCGCGTCCACTTGGATGCACGAAGCCGGAATGCAAACGCGCATCGATAATTTTGGAAATTTAATTGGCATTGTAAAAGGGACAAATCCAGAATTACCAATCTTAATGCTCGGTTCGCATCTGGATTCTCAACCTTATGGCGGAAGATATGATGGCGTTGCTGGTGTTTTATGCGCCATCGAATCCTTAAAAACCATGTCCGAAAATAATATAAAACCAGAAAGGACTATTGAAATAATTTCTTTTGCAGACGAAGAAGGATGGCGTTTTAACAAAGGTTTATTTGGTTCCCGTGGGATTTTAGGAAAATTAGAAAAAGGCGAACTCGAAAGAACTGACGCAGACGGAATTTCCAGAAAAAAAGCACTCGAAGATTTCGGTTGTGACATTACAAAATTCGCCAATTCTGAATACAAAAAAGGAAGCGTTTATTGCTATTTGGAACTTCACATTGAGCAAGGTCCGGTTTTAGAATTTGGAAATTATCCTGTCGGAATTGTTTCAGGGATTTCCGGTCCACTTTGGTTGACTGTAAAATTGAAAGGAATGGCGGGGCACACAGGTTCTGTTCCGATGCCGATGAGAAAAGATGCATTGGTCGGCGCGTCAGAAATTATTTTAGAAATAAATCGCATTGCAAACTCAGTTCCGGGAAATCCAACCGTTGGAACTTGCGGAACCATAAAAGTTTTTCCCGCGTCCAGAAATATTATTCCGGAAGAATGTGAATTTACTTTAGACTTACGCGATATCGATTTAGACCGAAGAAACCGATACGAAAAACAGTTGCGCGATAAAATTGATGAAGTTTGCGAAAAACACGGTTTAACCGCAGAAATTACCGAAGATTGGAATTCCGAACCACGCTATTGCGCCGATTGGATCAAAGATTTAATTAAGAAAAACTGCGATAAAATAAATCTTGATGCGCCAGAATTAATGAGCGGCCCTTTCCACGATGCAATGGCAATGTCTTATGTTTGCGATTACGGGATGATCTTCATCCGCTGCAAAGACGGTATTTCCCACAATCCCTTAGAATTTTCCACACCCGAAGATTTGGCTTTGGGAACTGAAGTTTTGTATGGGACTATTTTGGATATTTTGAAAAAGTAATTTAGAATAATAAAACAAAATTTAAAACATCTTTATTTTAACTTTGGAATAATTTCTAAAACGCATATATATTTAACAAAACGATTTTATGTTATTTCAATTTGGATTTTATTCTTCTTTGTTATTAATCACATTCTCGCAAGGAATAATATATACTTTTCTACTACTATTTAAAAGATTAAAAACAGGAAACAAATCTAATTCTTGGCTAAGTCTTTTCATTTTTTTATGTTCTCTTTATATCGCGCCTTGGATGCTTGGTTTTGCCGGTTGGTACGACAATCAACCGTATCGCGATATTCTTTTTTATACACCATTACAGCATCTATTTTTTATTGGTCCTGTTATTTTTTGCTACACACAAAGTTTATTAAACCCTGGTTTTAGGTTTAACAGAAAACAATTTTTACATTTTATTCCCGGGATTTTGTATTTAATTTACATTATTTCAATCTGGGTTTACGATAAATTTATTGCAAAAACCTACTTTTTTTACGCCGATGGAATGGATAAAGACTTCGATAAATGGTACCAATATCTAGGATTGTTGTCGATGGTTATTTATTTTATTTTAAGTCTGCGGTACTATACTATTTATAAAAAATTAATTTATCAAGTCGTAAGTTATGCGGATTCTATTATTTTTAAATGGATCCAAACTTATTTAGTCGCCTTTTTAATCATGATTTTGTCGCCTTTAATATTTAATGGGGTATACTATTTTTACCCAAAACTAAATTCTTATATAGGCAGTTGGTGGTTTTTTCTGTTCTTTTCATTGGTAATGTATTATATTGCAATTACTGGTTATTCAAATCCTGTAAATTCTTCTATTCGTTTTAAATTTTCTGAGTTGAATAAACACCAAATTTTATTATTGTTTGAGGATAATAAAATTATACAGCAAGAATCTGTCATTGATATTGATTATGAATTTTCTAACGAAAATAATTCTACTGAAATTGATTTATGGAAAAGTAAAATTGAAAATTTAATGCAGCAAGATTTACTATTTAAAAATCCAGAATTAACTTTGTCTGATGTCGCAAAAGATTTACAAACTAATGTTTCAATAATTTCCAAAACTATTAATCAAGGTTTTAAAATGAACTTCAATGATTTTGTTAATAAATACAGGATTGAGGAAGTTAAAAAAGCGTTTGACAAAGGCGAACATAAAAAATCTACACTTCTTGGGATTGCTTTCGATTGCGGTTTTAATTCCAAAGCAACTTTTAATCGTGCTTTTAAAAAAAATACTGGATTTTCACCTAAAGAATATTTAGAAAAAGCATAACTTCTTTATTTTCAATACTTTTTCCCATTTAGAAATAGGTATCAAATCATAATTTGAAGCGATTGACTCTAATTTATACCGCAAATTTGCCACAGTATAAACCAAATAACAATTTCTAATTATGAAAAATCTAATCGCACTCATCATTTTCGCCACTGTAACTTTATCCTGCGAAAGTTTAACTTCTAACACTGTTATAAAACCAAACGACAGTTTTGTATTAGGTAAAAATGAACATGGAAATTTTAAAGTAAAATTAAAAAATGTGTCAAAAAATGACATCGAAATCCATCAGGAACCAAATGACGGTGGGAAGCATTCTTTTCAAAAAGTGAAACCAAACGAGTTAATTACAATAAAAATTGATAAGAACACGGCTTTAATTTTTGCCAATGCAACGAAAGATACTGCCTCTGTTGATTTAAAAGTTACTGGAGATACAGGACTTTCGATGGGTTACAAAAAATAAAAAAATATAACTAAAATAAGAAGTTGTCTCTTTTTACTAACTTCAATTTTTGCAATGTTCCAACTAATAAAGTTTTTTAAATAATTTTCAATTTAAATGATATCATTTACGCTCTGATTTTCAGAGCGTTTTTATTTATATATTTTGCAAAAAAAATAAATTTAAATTTTAAAAATATAACTATTGAGAATGGTTTAAATTTTAACTTCCCAATCCTTTCAAAATCACTACTTTTGCAAATTCAAAAAAGAGTTCAATTTTAAATATTATAGCGTGCTTTCAGTTCAAGGTTTAGGTCTTCACCATTCAGGAAATTATTTATTTTCAAACGTTAATTTTACCATCAAAAAAGATGATAAGATCGGTCTTGTTGGTAAAAACGGTGCCGGAAAATCAACACTTTTAAAAATGTTCACCGGCGGAATTAACTTCTATGAAGGGACAATCGTTCCGGAAGGAAATATTACGATTGGTTTTTTAAAACAAGATCTGGATTTTGTAAAAGGCAGAACCGTTTGGGACGAAACCATGCAGGCTTTTGAGCAAATTAATTTGCTTAAAAACGAACTTGAAGACGTTAATGTGCAATTAGTTACCAGAACTGATTATGAAAGTGATATTTACGATCAGTTAATTCACCGAATGACAGATTTGAATGACCTGTTGATGCACCACGACGCTTATAATTTAGAAGGCGACGTGGAAAAAGTACTTTTTGGATTAGGTTTTAAAGCCGATGATTTCCAAAAAATTACTGACGAATTTTCTGGCGGATGGCGCATGAGAATTGAACTTGCAAAATTATTACTTCAAAAAAATGATTTAATGCTTCTGGATGAGCCAACCAATCACTTGGATATGGAATCCATCATCTGGCTGGAAGATTTTTTAAAAACTTATAATGGCGCAATTGTTTTGGTAAGTCATGACAAGCAATTTATGACGGCGGTTTGTAACCGAACTTTTGACATCAATAATAAGAAAGTTGATGATTATAAGGCCAATTACACCAAATATTTAGAACTAAGCAAAGAGCGAAAAGAGAAGCAGATTCAAGCGAAGAAAAATCAGGATGTCGAAATTAAGCAGATGGAAGATAACATCAACCGTTTTCGCGCTTCTGCAACCAAATCTTCTTTTGCGCAATCTTTAATTAAAAAATTAGATAAAATTGACCGAATTGAAGTGGATAACGATGACGTTTCAAAATTCAATATTCGTTTCGTTCAATCTGTTGTTCCTGGGAAAGTCATTTTTGAGGCTAAAAATCTTGGTAAATCTTACGGTAAAAAGAATGTTTTCGATGGTGTCGATTTCTTCATAGAACGCGGCGAAAAAATTGCGCTTCTCGGTCAAAACGGACAGGGAAAAACAACTTTGGCCAAAATTTTATCTGGCGAAATTACAGATTATTCTGGTGAATGGAATTTAGGACACAATGTCAATATTGGTTATTTTGCACAAAACCAGGAAGAAGTTTTATCAGCAAATAAAACCGTTTTAGAAGAAGCCGAAGATGCATCAACTGAAGAGACTAGACCAAGAGTTCGTGATTTATTGGGAAGTTTTCTTTTTCAGGGTGATGATGTAACAAAAAAAACAAAAGTGCTTTCCGGTGGAGAACGAAACCGTTTGGCTTTGTGTAAATTATTGTTGCGTCCGTTCAATGTTTTAATAATGGATGAGCCGACGAATCACTTAGATATTCAGTCGAAGGAAATTATTAAAATGGCTTTAAATAAATATGAAGGCACTTTAATTGTGATTTCTCACGATAGAGAATTTCTTCAAGGTCTAGCCGATAAAATTTTCGAATTCCGTGACGGTAGAATGAAAGAATTTCTAGGAAATATTAATGAATATTTAGAATTTCGCCAAAAAGAAAGCATCCGTGAGATTTCTGCGGAACGCTCTAAACTTCAATTGGAAAAAGATGAATCTGCAATTCGCGCAAAAAAGCAAGTTGCTGTAGAAGTGGCACCCATAAAAATTCACAGTAAAGAACAGCAAAACCTCATTAATAAAATAAAAAAAGTAGAAGACAAAATTTCGGATTTAGAAACTACGGTTGAAAGTCTGGAAAAATCTTTTACTGGCGGAAATCCTTCAGAAGAAACATTAGAAAATTACAATTCAAAAAAAGAAGAACTGAGTTCGGCTTTGGAAGAATGGTCGTTTTTGGCGGATCAAGTTGAGATTTAAGACTATCTAAATCAATTATAAAAAGCGCAGAAATTAGATTTTTCTGCGCTTTTTTTATAAAACTTAGAGTAACCTTAATCTCAACCTTAATCCTAAATTTCCTTATCTTTGAAATTCAAACGCAATTTCTATGAATCATACGCCGGTAGAAGGTTTTTCTAAATTATCAAAAGAAGAAAAAATCAATTGGTTACTTAAAGAATATTTAAACGAAGACCAAGATTATAAAAAAGTTTTAGAGCAATATTGGAGTGACAATGAAACGCTGCAAAAGCTTCATGATGAATTTTCTGAAAATACTATTTCTAATTTTTATATGCCTTACGGTATTTCGCCAAATTTCTTAATTGACGGTAAATTATTAGCTTTACCGATGGCGGTAGAAGAAAGTTCCGTGGTTGCGGCGGCTTCAAAATCTGCAAAATTCTGGCTGAATAAAGGGGGTTTTAAAACCACAATAATCAATACCGAAAAACTCGGTCACACGCATTTTATTTTAAATGTTGAACCGCACAAAGTTTTGCATTTCTTTAATTTTAAATTAAAAAAGAAACTTTTAGAAGCCACAGAAGCGATCACTAAAAACATGCGACACCGCGGCGGCGGCATTTTAAATATAAAATTAATTGATAAAACGGCAGACTTAGAAAATTATTTCCAACTAAAAGCCAGTTTTGGAACAGCAGATTCTATGGGCGCGAATTTTATTATTCTGTTTAGAACAATTTGGAAAAACGTTGAAAGAAGAAGTTTCAAAAGATGAAACTTTCACAGAAGAAGAAAAAAATTCTCTACAGATTGTGATGAATATTCTTTCCAATTACACGCCTAATTGTATTGTAAGAGCCGAAGTTTCCTGTAAAATTGAAGATTTAAAAGATGAAAGTGGGATTTCTAATGAAGACTTTGCCTGGAAATTTAAACAAGCCGTAACCATTGCAGAAATTGAACCTTACCGCGCAACGACTCATAACAAAGGGGTGATGAACGGCGTAGATGCCGTGGTAATCGCAACTGGGAATGATTTCCGAGCCACAGAAGCTTGTGCGCACGCTTATGCGGCAAAAGATGGCAGTTATAAAAGTTTAACGCATTGCACTATTGCTAACGGTGTTTTTCGGTTTTGGATCGATCTTCCCATTTCCGTGGGAGTTGTGGGCGGTTTAACGAATCTTCATCCGCTTGTGAAATTCTCTTTATCGCTTTTGGGGAAACCTTCCGCACAAGAATTAATGAGTATTTTGGCAGTTTCAGGTTTGGCGCAAAATTTCGCTGCTTTGCGCTCACTTATTACAACCGGAATCCAGAAAGGCCACATGAAAATGCATTTGCTCAATATTCTAAATCAAATGGGTGCGACGGAAGCAGAAAAAGTACATTTCGTGACATATTTTAAAGATAAAACCGTGTCTCATCATGAAGTGATTGATGAATTTAATAAAATGAGAAATTTATAACAGCATGATTGGCCTCGTATTAAGCTTTGCAATTCTCACTTTTGGATTTTATTTAAGAGCCACAACAAATCCGGGTTTGCAAAGTTCAAAAAAATGGCTTGGATT
This sequence comes from Halpernia sp. GG3, assembly GCF_052976925.2. Lineage (NCBI taxonomy): Bacteria > Pseudomonadati > Bacteroidota > Flavobacteriia > Flavobacteriales > Weeksellaceae > Halpernia > Halpernia sp. GG3. The sequence continues at coordinate 67,703 of NZ_JBRIIR020000014.1, read as the reverse complement.
TTTATTCTTTTAGGGCTTTTAACCTTCATTGGTAAACTAACATTAATGTTTTTAAAAAAATAATATGAAAACTTTCACACTAATATTTGGCACCGTTTATGGTTTAATTTCGGTGATTCTCGGTGCATTTGGCGCACATTTATTTAAAAAATTTCTAACCGTAGAAAAACTTCAAAGTTTTGAAACCGGCGTACGCTATCAGATGTACGCGGCTTTTTTTCTGCTAATTATCGGCTTTTTTTTAAAGTTCGAAACAGGCACAGAAAAATGGATCTCTATTTTAATGATTGCCGGAACTTTCCTATTTTCAGTAAGCATTTATCTTCTGGCCTTTCAGGAAACATTGAATTTGCCAACAAAAGTAATCGGTCCAATTACGCCTCTTGGTGGACTTTTAATGATCATCAGTTGGGGAATGTTAATTTACTTTTTCGCTAAAAACAGAGTTTAATTTTTTTGGAGCAAGAAGATTTATTTCTATCTCGAAAATTAATCCCGCTTTCCATTGCAATCTTTTTTATAATTTTTTTTAAAATTATAAAAAAGGATTTCCATTTTAATCGGGGCTAGTATCAAATGTTTTTTTTTTTTAAAACTGCAAAATACAAAATCATATTTTTTAGTATGTTTAAGTAAATCTTATGAAACTAAAATCACTTTTAATACTTCTTATTCTGCCTCTTTTTGGTTGCTCACAGAACAATAAGACTAAAACCACTCAAAATAGCAACAATTCACAATCAATAAAAGTAATTGAACTTTTCACTTCGGAAGGTTGTTCCAGTTGTCCGCCGGCTGATAAATTGGTTGAAGAACTACAAAATAAAAATTTAGACAACGTGATAATTCTCGCTTACCACGTGGATTATTGGGACAGATTGGGTTGGAAAGATACTTTCAGCCAAAAGAAATTTTCAGAGAGACAAAGTTGGTATTCTTCAATTTTTAAATTAAATTCGATTTACACGCCACAAATCGTGATGAACGGTCAAAAAGAATTTGTCGGTTCAGAAAGCGGTTTACTCAAAAGCGCTTTGGAAAATAAAAATCTTGCAAGTAGCGACGCGGGAATTCAAATCAAAATTTTAAATTCTGGTAACGGAAAAGTTTCTGTGGAATATAAATTAGATAAAATAAATCCGGATGAAAATTTAAATTTTGCGTTGGTTGAAAATCATGCCATTACGCAAGTAAAACGGGGCGAAAATAGCAATCGAACGCTTTCTCATGTTGATATTGTGAGAGAATTTCAATCTACAAAGCCAGAAAAATCCGGTAATATTGATTTGAATAATGAGAATTTAATTCCAAAAGATTTTCACGTGGTTGCGTTTTTACAAAATAAAAAAACGGGAAAAATTTCAGAAGCAAAATCTACGACGCTTTCACAATAACTTTTATAATAGCAAAATTCTATGTTCTTTATCTTCGGGATCAGTAAAAAATTAAAAAAGAAAATTGACCAAAAAGTTCTTTATAATGGCGAAATGGTTACTGGAATTATCAAAGTTTACCGTTTTTATTTCGACTTCTTTTTTATTCCATTTATTCCTTTGCACAGAACTTACAGTTTGTATATCCCAAAAACTGATGAGTATTTTGAAAATAATTATTTTGGGAAAATGCCAAAAAAATATTTAGAAATTTGCAAAAAGGCTACAAAATCAGTTTAGAAAATAAGCAGGTCGCTTTTTTATTTTTTTTAAATTTGCAGAAATGAAAAATAGGCAGACTATTTTTGATAAGAAGTAAAAAATGAAATTACGCCGCCGCAGAAAATTAGTCCATTATCTAAATATTTTAGATCAACCGATAAAATTTAGTCCTTTTGTTTTTAGTAGAAATTTTCTGATGTGGGCAACTGTGGGTTTAGTTGGCGGTTTTATTGCGGCGCTATATTGGATCGTTCTTGTGTTTTTAACAGCAAAAGCACACTTATTTGTTGGTTGGGAAGTCATTCCATTAATGTCAGTAGCTGGCCTTCTTGCAGGACTAATTATCCATTTTATTGGTGACCCCGGCGAAATGCATTTAATTGTAAATAACATCCGGTTTAATAAAGGAAAACTTGATCCTAAAAATAATCCATCTGCGATTTTGTCTTCTCTTCTCTGCGTTGCATCAGGCGGAAGTTTAGGACCGGAAGCACCTTTAGTACAAATTACGGGTTCGACGGGAACTTGGCTAGGTAAAATTTTTCGTTTAAAAGGTGAAGATTTAAGATCATTAACTATTGCTGGAATGGCTTCTGGGTTCACTTCACTTTTTGGCGCGCCACTCGGTGGAAGTTTATTTTCCTTAGAAATTCTACATCATGAACATGCGGTGGAATATTACAAGGCGATCATACCAGCGCTGGTTTCCAGTTGTTTTAGTTATGTTGTTTTTGCTTTGATTATTCATTTGGGTTTAGGCGCTACCTGGAATTTGCAGGATTATCAATATTCTGGCGTGTACGATTTCCTTTATGCTGTTCTTTTCGGCATTTGCGCTACCATTATCGGCTGGACGTTTATATATGTCACAAAATTTTTCAAGAAATTATTTGAAGCGAAACCTTTACCGATCTACATTCAAACTTTAATTGGTGGGATTTTATTGGGAATTATTTCTTACTATTTTCCAATCACTAGATTTTTTGGGCATGCTGAAATTAATACTTTAATCAGTTCTAATTACACTTTGTTAATGCTTGTTTTGATTTTAATTTTTAAAATTTTAGCCACTTCAATTACGGTAACTTCGGGATGGCGAGGTGGATTTATTATTCCTCTATTTTTTGTGGGAACTGCATTGGGATTGATCATTCACCATATTTTCCCTCAGACAAATCTAACGTTGGCGATTGTAAGTTGTATGGCCGCCATAAATTCTTGCGTAACGAGAACACCGATGAGCACTACGATTTTATTGGCAACGCTTACAGGATTTACCTATTTTATTCCGATACTTTTCGCGAGTTTGACAGGTTATTTTCTTGCTCCAAAAATTCCTTTTATAAGTGCACAATCAGACAGAAAGCATACGGAAGTATTTTAAATACTTGAAATTTTTGAACGTAAAAAAATTTTTCCGAAAAATCTGCAGCCCGACTTGAGTGGAAATCCTTTTTTTTTGCATTTAAAAAAAAGATTGGAATCGGAAGGCGGAAATTGCTGCCCAAATAATCTTTATTATATTTTTTCAAGTGTCTAAAGTTTAGTGAAAGTGCTTCTTTTTTCTTAAATTTGTAAATCTTAAAAAAATAATTAATTAAAATAAATTATGAATCTTCACGAATATCAATCGAAAGAACTTCTTGCAAAATACGGCGTAAGAATACAACGTGGACACGTTGCAAACACTGTAGAAGAAGCGGAAAAAGCAGCACAAAAATTAGCAGACGAAACCGGCGCGAAAGCTTGGGTAGTGAAAGCGCAAGTGCATGCAGGTGGACGTGGAAAGGGCGGCGGTGTAAAATTCTCGCCAAATATGGAAAAATTGAAGGAAAACGCGGGAAATATTTTAGGAATGCAGTTGGTGACGCCGCAAACTTCCGCAGAAGGTAAAAAAGTACACATGGTTTTGGTAGCGGAAGATGTTTACTACCCCGGTGAAACTGAAACTAAAGAATTTTACGTTTCTGTGCTTTTAGACAGAGCGCAAGGAAAAAATATGATCGTTTATTCTACAGAAGGTGGAATGGATATTGAGCACGTTGCGGAAGTAACGCCTCATTTAATTCATAGCGAAGTGGTTGATCCGGCAGTTGGATTACAAGGTTTTCAAGCGAGAAAAATTGCTTTTAATTTAGGTTTAGAAGGTGACGCTTTTAAAGATTTTACAAAATTTATCACATCACTTTATAGTGCTTACGTTGGAATTGACGCTTCTTTATTTGAAATTAATCCGGTTTTAAAAACATCCGATAATAAAATTATAGCTGTAGATGCTAAAGTAAATATCGATGATAATGCGCTTTTCCGACAAAAGGAATTAGCTGACATGCGCGATCGCGTGAGGAAAATGCGATAGAAGTTGAAGCAGGAGAAGTGGGATTAAATTTCGTGAAATTAGACGGAAACGTAGGATGTATGGTGAACGGAGCTGGATTAGCAATGGCGACTATGGATATTAATAAATTATCTGGCTGAAATCCTGCAAACTTCCTTGACGTTGGCGGAACTGCTGATGCAGAACGAGTTGAAACTGCTTTTCGAATTATATTGCAAGACAAAAATGTGAAAGCAATTTTAATCAATATTTTTGGTGGAATTGTACGTTGCGACAGAGTTGCGCAAGGTGTAGTAGATGCTTATAATAATATGGGTTCTCTTCCAGTTCCACTAATTGTAAGATTACAAGGAACAAATGCGGTAGAAGCTAAAAAACTGATTGATGATTCTGGCTTGCCAGTTCACTCAGCGATTACTCTGGAAGAAGCCGCAGATAAAGTAAAAGAAGTTTTAGCAAACTAAGATTTTTGACATAAAATATAGAAAGAAGATCAATTTTGGTCTTCTTTTTTCATTATACTAGCTCAATAATTTTACCTAAATTTAAATAAAAAAAATATGGAATTTATCAATAATAGAAATGGAAATGGCGGGTTTATCACTTTAAATAAAGAAGTAGACGAAGTTGGGCGATTAACTTACACAATTTTTCCCGATGACCACAAATTAATAATCTCTTTTGTTTTGGTTCATCCAAAATTTGAAGGCCGTGGAATGGGGAAATATTTGGTAGAAGATGCCATAAAATTTGCGCGCGAAAATAAATGGAGCGTCTATCCCCATTGCAGTTATGCAAGATCCGTAATGAAAAGAATGAATGATGTAGATGACGTATTTTTAGAAAGTTAGCACTTCTTTAACTATTATTTCTTCGATATTATCTGGATAGTCTACCTTAATATTTTGATCAGAATTTATCCAATCTGAAATTTCTTTTACATCTAAAATTTTAGAATTACTTACGCCTATTTGATTTAATGCAAAAGCATTGCATTCTTGCTCATAATGATTATGAATAGGGATCACAAATAGTTTTTTATCCATAAACAGCGCTTCCGCAGGACCTTCAAAACCAGCGTTGCACAAAAAACCGTCGCACTTTTCAAAATAATGTAGAAAGTTTATTTCATCTATAGCAAAAATTTGTACATTTTTTTCTACGCAATTCAAGATGTTTTCCTTCGAAAATATCTTCCACTCCACCGGAATTTGCTTTAAAACTTGAATGATATTTTCTAAGGAAAAACTAGGTAGATAAACTAAATAAAATCCCATTTTTGATGGATTAAGGCCTCTAATTTTTCTCCTAATTACAGGTTTTTTAATCTGAGGGTGATAATTTTCAAAGTGAAAACCTATTTTATTTTTACTTGGTGCATAATTTTTTAAGATTATTTTGCCGACCAAATCATCTGATGGTGGTTTGGGTGTTTCTTTAAAACTCATTGCCGCCTGATGACTTAACTCAAGCATTTTAAAATTTTTCAACTTGCAAGCCCAAGCAGTTAAGGGTTCGTAATCATTTATAATTAAATCATACTGATTCAAATTAATTTCATTGATTGTCTTAAATGCTTTTAGAAAATTATTCTCAAAAAATGTTTTTATATAAGAAATTCCACCATTTTTATTATACAACAGCGAAATACCTTTATGCTGAAAATTAATTTGGAAATCTGTTCTTAACTGAGACTGGTGACCACTAATTAAAATATCTACGGAACAATATTTTTTAAGAATGGGAACAATTTCTTGTGCGCGAGCGATATGTCCGTTTCCTGTTCCTTGAAACGCGTAAAGCACTTTCATGTTAAAGAAAATTGAGTAACAATTTTTAAAAGTTGATCGTTACTTATTTCGGGAATATCATCTGGATCTTCACCTAAAAGTAAATGCTTATTTTCTTCATAATAAAAGATTTCCCACTCACCGTTATTATATTCTAGAGCAGAAAGATTTTCTACCCAATCACCAGAATTAAGATAAATGCAAGAGCCATTTTTATTTGTGACTTTGCGAATTTGGGGTTGGTGAATATGACCGCATATTACGTAATCATAGCCATTATCAATGGCAAGTTCGGAAGCGGTTAATTCAAAATCTCCAATAAATTTAACTGCTTTTTTAACGTTACTTTTTATTTTTTTTGAAAATGAATATTTTTCTTTTCCCATTTTGTCTAAAAACCAATTCACTATAGTATTAATTACTATTAATAAATCGTAACCTTTTCCGCCTAATTTCGCAAGCCATTTAGAATGTTGAACGGAAGCATCAAAAACATCACCATGGAAAATCCAGATTTTCTTTCCATTTAGTTTAAGAAAAAGTTTGTTACAAAGTTTTAAATTACCCAATTTAAAATCAGTGAATTTCCGGAACATTTCGTCATGATTGCCCGTAATATAAAACACATCTATATTTTTTGAAGCGAATGAAATAATTTTCTTTATTATCTTTAAATGAGATTTGGGAAAGTAAGATTTTTTAAATTGCCAAATATCAATAATATCACCATTTAAAATCAATGTTTTCGGTTGAATAGAATTTAAATATCGAAGCAATTCTTTGGCTTTACAACCATAGGTTCCTAAATGTACATCTGAAATAACAACTAGTTCTACGTTTCTTTCCATTCGCACATATTTATTTGTGTTTCAACAACCAAATGTAATCAACTAATCAAAATTGGAATTTAAATTTTACCAAACATAGCGATCGTATTGATCATTAATCACAAAGAAACAACTTGAAAATGAACTGGATATGAATGCAACATTATCTTTTATAAAGATGCCAGCAGTTGCTCTGTAATTTCCATATTATGATAGATATTTTGCACGTCGTCGTCTTCTTCAAATCTATCAAGCATTTTCATATTAATCTTAAACTGCTCTTCATTAACTGATTTTGTAGCATTTGGCAGACGCTGCAAATCGCCGCTCATTACTTCAATTTTAAGATCATCGAGTTTATGCGACAATGATCCAAAATCTTCAAAAGCAGTGGTAATGAATACTTCTGAAGCGTCCTGATCTATATCTTCGGCACCAGCATCAATCATTTCCATTTCGAACTCATCCCAGTCTAATTTTACTGCAGATTCCTCTAAGTGAAAAATACCTTTTCTGTCGAATATGAATGCAAGCTCGCCATTCTTTCCTAGATTACCATCAAATTTATTAAAAATCGCTCTAACGTTTGCCACTGTTCGCGTGGGATTATTTGTTGTGCATTCTACAAAAAATGCAATTCCACCTTGTCCATAACCTTCGTAGGTGATTTCCTCATAATTTTCTGCATCTGCACCACTAGCTTTTTTAATGGCTCTTTCAACGTTTTCCTTTGGCATATTTGCACCTTTTGCATTTCTGATACAATGTCTCAAAGATGGATTTGCTTCTGGATCAGGACCGCCTGCCTTCACAGCTAGGGCAATATCTTTTCCAATCTTAGAAAATGTTTTAGCCATTTTATCCCATCTGGCCATTTTAGATGCTTTTCTATATTCGAATGCTCTTCCCATAATATCTATTAATTAATACTTGCAAATTTACACAAATCATAAAAAACGCCCTCAAAATTGAGAGCGTTTTTTTATAATTTGAAAAGAATTTATTATTATTTTCTTTTTTTCATCATTTTTTTCTTGCTTGACTTCATCATTTTCTTTTTACCTGTTTTCGTTGCTGTTTTTTTAACAACTACTGGTAAGTCAGATTTGTCCATTGCATCAAAAGCAGCTTTGTCAACCGAAGTAACTACTACTTTTCTATCAGCCATTCTATCAGCATCAGAAGCTGTTTCAGCAACCATTGCGTTTGCTTCACCTACTCCTTTAGATTTCAACTGATCTGTTGATACTCCTCTAGCTTCCAAAGCAGCAACTACCGAAGCAGCTCTTTCTCTAGAAAGTTTTAAGTTATAAGCATCTGAACCTTTTTTATCAGTTTCACCTGTTACTAAGAATGTACCACCGTTAGAAGATTTAACTACAGTTGCAGCTTGATCTAATTTATCACTTGATTCTGGTCTTAAGGTAGCTTTATTAAAGTTAAAGAAAATACCTTTAAGAGCTCCTGTAGCATCATCAGCGTAAGCGGCTTGTGGTTTTGGACAACCGTTGTATTCTTTTAAACCGAAAACTGTAGGACAAGCATCATCCTTATCTAAGATTCCGTCACCATCAGTATCTGGCCAAGGACATCCTTTATTTTCAACCGGACCTGCAACTGTAGGACAAGCATCATCTTTGTCTAATACACCATCACCGTCAGTATCTGGCCAAGGACATCCGTCATTTTCAGCTGGACCTGCAACTGTAGGACATTTGTCTACTTTATCAAATACACCATCGCCATCAGTATCAGGACAACCGTTAAATTCTGGATTTGAAGAAGCAATACCTGGTACATCTGGACATGCGTCATCTTTATCCATTATTCCGTCTTTATCCCTATCAGTGTTTCCAAATCTAAATAATAGGGAAGCAGATGCTTGAAAAAAGTTTGGAACTCTCGTTTTTTCTATAGGGGTGGAAACATAATCACCTTGAATACCAAGGCCAAAGTTTTTAGTTACCCAAAAATTAGATCCTATACCAACTGAAGCTGCAAAATGATTCGCTTTACCTGAAAGATTACCATCTCTGTCATATTGAGAGTAATTAATTCCAGTTACAGAAGTTCTTGGAAAAGTAAGACTAGTATAATCATGTCTCAAATAATTTCCACCAACTCTCACGTAAGGATCAAACCAAGAATCTTCACTCCAAAAACCATTTACTTTAAATTGTAAACCTAAGCCTGTCATCAAGAAAAATTGTTTTGGATAAGCAAATTTCTTGTTATCTACATTACCAACAGTAGTCTGCCAGTCAATAACTAAAAATTTGTTAATATTTCTCGCAACAGTTAATTTTGATAATGGCGGTGTGATAGTAAAATTGCTTACGTTATACAAGTCACCAATAGTTCTTCCACCAAAAGCAGTAGATAAAACATTGCCCGCATTTCCACCAGCTGCTATGTGGTTTTCACCATGAGCTCCTACCCCAATAACCCAAGGGTTTGTAGTAGTTTGAGCGAAAACAGTAGAGGCAACTGTTAGTGCCAATGCTGAAATTCCTAATTTTAGATTTTTCATAGAATTAAATGATTAAATAATTGATATTGCAAAATAAATATAATTTTTCCTTATACACAAAGATTTCACGAGTTTTTTTAACTTTTCTTTAGTACTCTGTCCAATTGTCTTTTACTTTCTCTGTCTTTTATACTCTCCCGTTTGTCAAATAATTTTTTACCTTTACCTACTGCTATTAGGATTTTTGCTTTCCCAGCGTCATTAATATATAATTTTAAAGGTACAACTGTATTTCCTACATCTTTTAGTTTTTTGTTAAATTTTAACAATTCTTTTTTATGCAGTAATAATTTTCGTTCTCTTTTAGCCTTATGATTATAAAAAGTACCAAGCTTATACTCTTCAATACTCATATTTATAACATAGAGCTCTTCATTTATAAATTGACAAAACGCATCGGTTATAGATGCTTTTGAACTTCGTAGTGATTTAATTTCCGTTCCTGTAAGTACAACCCCTGCTTCAACTTCATCGGTAAGTTCATACTCAAAACGTGCTCTCTTATTTAAAACAGTAACTGTTTTCTGTATTTTCATTAATGTTATCTTTAACAAAGTACATTTATAAGGTCTTTATATTTTCCATAAAATTTTGTACTTTTGCGCCAAATTTACAAAACAATATGTTAACAGTATCAAATCTTTCCTTACAATTCGGCAAAAGAGTTCTCTTTGACGAAGTTAATATAAAATTTACAAAAGGAAATTGCTACGGAATTATCGGTGCAAATGGCGCTGGAAAATCAACATTTCTTAAAATTTTAAGTGGAGAACAAGATCCAACGGCAGGAAACATTTCTTTAGAACCAGGAAAAAGAATGTCAGTTTTAGAGCAGGATCACTTTGCCTATGATAATTTTACGGTTTTAGACACTATTTTAAGAGGTAATCAAAAATTATATAAAATAAAAGAGGAAATGGATGCGCTTTATGCAAAAGAAAATTTTTCTGATGCGGATGGTATAAAAGCTGGAGAAATGGGCGCTATTTATGAAGAAATGGGCGGTTGGAACGCAGAATCTGACGCACAAACAATGCTTTCAAATGTAGATATTTCAGAAGATATGCACTATCAAATGATGTCTGAATTAGAAAATAAAGACAAAGTACGCGTACTTTTAGCCCAAGCTCTTTTTGGTAGTCCAGATGTTTTAATTCTAGATGAGCCAACAAATGATTTGGACATTCAAACCATTGCATGGCTAGAAGATTTTCTTTCTACTTACGAAAATACGGTAATTGTAGTGTCACATGATCGTCACTTTTTAGATACAGTTTGTACACATATTGGCGATTTAGATTTTTCTAAATTAAATTTATACACTGGAAATTACTCTTTTTGGTATCAAGCCTCACAGCTTGCAACGCGCCAAAAACAACAAGCCAATAAAAAAGCTGAGGATAAAAAGAAAGAACTACAAGACTTTATCGCGAGATTTAGCTCCAATGTTGCAAAAGCAAAACAAGCTACTGCACGAAAGAAGATGATTGACAAATTAAACATTGAAGATATAAAACCAAGTTCTAGAAGATATCCAGCTATTATTTTTGACACAGAAAGACAAGCAGGTGATCAAATTTTAGAAGTCAAAAATTTAGAAAAGACAAAAGACGGCGAATTATTATTTTCTGACATTCATCTAAATCTTAAAAATGGCGATAAAGTAGCCGTTATTTCTAAAAATTCTCTTGCGATAACAGAATTTTTTGAAATACTGACAGAGAATGCAAAAGCAGATAAAGGCGAATTTAACTGGGGAATTACAACTACTCAGTCCTATATGCCTTTAGATAATACAGAATTTTTTGATGAAAAAATAAATTTAGTAGATTGGTTACGTCAATATACCAAAAACGATGAAGAGCGCCACGAAGAATATATGAGGGGTTTTTTAGGAAAAATGCTGTTTTCAGGGGATGAAGCTTTAAAATCAAGTACTGTCTTATCTGGTGGAGAAAAGATGCGTTGTATGTTTTCTAGAATGATGTTGCAGAAAGCCAACTTTCTTCTAATGAATGAACCAACCAACCACTTAGATCTCGAGAGTATAACGACTTTAAATAACTCTTTGGTAAATTTTAAAGGTGGAATACTTCTCGCTTCACATGATCACGAAATGCTTGAAACAGTTTGTAACCGAATTATTGAACTGACGCCAAAGGGAATTATTGACCGGGAAATGACCTATGATGACTATTTAACCGATAAGAAAGTAAAGGAGCTGCAGGAAGAGATGTATGCTCAAAATTAGTGTTAAAATAAAAAGCTTTAATTTTTGAAGTCTTATAAAACTCATATGCCTTGCAAATAATTTTTGCAAGGCATATTAATTAAAAAACCACCCACAGCTAAGTGAATGGTTCTGAAAAAAATCTGATATTGAATTTTTATTTAATAAATACTGAGGCAATCATAGTTGCTTGCTGGGCTGTGATAGTTTCATCAAAAGATGCAGAACCAACTTCAGGACCAAACAATTTACTTGTGTCAAAACCAGCTTGGATCAAATTTTCCTCACCAGCGTAAGTTGCATTTGTAGCAGCAGGCATGTTTCCACCATCATTAAGTGTGATCCATCCTTTTTGACCTCTCATTCTTCTTACTTGGGAAGCATGTCTTGCTTCTACAGAGTGAATCTGTAATGCAACTTGTAAAACTGCTTTATTAGAAGCAACATTTCCTGCTTGTCCTTTGTAAGCTCTAACACCTGTATCTTCAAATGCTTGGGCTAAAACTAAGAATGTTTGGTAATCAGAGAAAGGTTTGAAGTTTCCACCAGCTGTAAAATCAAAAGTTGGTTTTGAAATTGGCGTCGTACCTAAACTTGTAAGTGCTGCTTTTAAAAATTTAACGTGAGCAGTTTCATGCTTAGATATTTGATTGAAAACCGTTTGGTCTGATGCAGGAATCAAATTTGACGTAGCTAATCCTGTTACATAATATTCTGCCTCCAAATATTCTAAAGTCAATGCTAATTGCAAAGCATCTGTTAAAGCACTTTGTGCACTTGCACCTGCAAATTTTGCAGTATTTTCAAGACTACCAGCTTTTGCGTCTGTTGACATAAAAGACCCAAGTCCTACAGGAATAACAGCTAATGCAGCTTTTTTTCCAAAGTTTGCTAATTGTGAGAAACTTTCTTTTCTCGTGGATCCTGACGCGTAAAATTTGTCGTCAGATAAATCGTCTAATATTTTTAATAAGTTCATAATGTAAATTTTATGGGGTTAGAAATTATCCGATACCTTGTTCTTTCCAAGTGAAAGCTGTTTTAATAAACGGACCTGCTGCTGCTACCACGCCTTTTGGCTCAATTGCAACATCCAATCCAGTTGTTACATCAATAACATCATCCCCTGCAAAAGAAGCTGATCCTGGATTAATTGCATCCCTAATTGCGGAAGCGTGTCTTGCTTCAATAGAAACAATTTTACCTGCAATAACCAAATAATCTAAATTGGTAATATATTTACCAGCGGCATTATATGCGCCGACTCCTGTATCTTCCAATGCTTTAGAAGTTGCTAAAATAGAAGCTCTACTTGTAAAATCCACACCGTCATACTTAAATTCTAATTTTGGAAGAAGTTGAGATGGAGCCGCGCCTGAAATTGCTGCTTTAAAGAAATCTCTGTGTATGATTTCGTGGTTGTAGATGTCGGTAAAAAGTTGTCTTTCAACAGAGCTGATTCCGCTATAGAAAGAATTTACAACTTTAGTATAAAAATCCGCTTCTAGTTTGCTTAGAGCATCACGCGAAATCGATATAGCCTACGTCTCACCTTTACCGAGATCAAAAACTGCTGCATCGGGTACATATTGATAATTATCATTTCTACATCCTGCTAAAGTAAGACCTGCAACTGCAAGACCGACACCGCCGAGTTTTAAGAAATTTCTTCTACTGGTATCTAAGGTCGCCCCCTTATTTGATACAATGATTGGTTTTTCCATAATATATTTTTTTTAATGGTTTCTTAAACTGTTTCTATAAATTACGAAGTCTTTTATATCTCAGATTTGCAAAATGAAAAAAAATATGATATTCTTCATATTTTATTGATTCTTTTAGATCTCCTTCAATAATTGTGTGACTTCATAATTTGACTTCTATCATTTATTATGCCAATTAATTGTTAAAAATTAAACGTTTATTTAAAAAAGTATTGTGAAACAACAAATTTTGTTGATAATTATTAAAAATTAATAATTACTTAATGTTATGATTTATTAATTAAATATATTAGAATACTCTAACAATATTGATTTATTAAAGTGTATTTTAATTTCACTATTTTTGCTTAATGACGAACGATTGGATTTTTAGCGCAGAACCAGATGAAGAATCAGTGGATTCTATCAGTTCGTCCTTAGGTTTTGGAACCTTGGAATCAAAGATTTTGATTCTACGCGGCATTGATAATTATACCAAAGCAAGAGCATTTTTTAAGCCTAATCTTAATGACATTCATAATCCGTTCCTCATGGCAGATATGCAGAAAGCAGTTGAACGAATTGCGACGGCTATTGAAAATGGTGAGAAAATATTGGTTTTTGGTGATTACGATGTTGATGGCACAACCGCTGTTGCTTTAATGTATCTTTATCTTTCAAAAATCGTTCAGAAAAAGTACATCGATTATTATATCCCTGATAGGAATATTGAAGGCTACGGCATTTCAATTGACGGCATAAACTTCGCCAAAGAAAATGGTTTTTCCTTGATCATTGCGTTAGATTGTGGTATAAAATCCCTGGATAAAATAGACTACGCAAATTCCTTAAATGTTGATTTTATTATCTGTGATCACCATTTACCAGGCACAAAAATTCCAGATGCTATTGCAGTTCTCGATCCAAAAAGAGCAGATTGCAGGTATCCATTTAAAGAACTTTCCGGATGTGGAGTTGGTTTTAAACTTTGTCAAGGCTTAAATACAATTTATAAAATACCAGAGCACGAACTTTTTGAATTGACAGATCTACTTGCCGTTTCTATCGCAGCAGACATTGTTTCAATGACTGGTGAAAACAGGATTTTTGCAAAACAAGGTTTAAAAATATTGCGTAAAACTAGAAATATTGGTTTGCGGTTATTAATTCCTGAAGACAAAATTTCAACTTTTGAGATCTCTAATATTGTCTTTGAAATTGCACCAAAAATCAATGCTGCCGGACGGATCTCTCATGGTAAAGCCGCTGTAGAATTAATGGTTTCAGACAATTTAAAACACGCTCATGAAATCGTAAATAATATTTTAGATCTCAATACTTCTCGCCGTGAACTCGATGGTTTCAGCACTGCGCAGGCATTAGAGCAGATAATAGAAACACAGCAAATTAATAATTTTTCGACCGTAGTTTACGGTTCTGGCTGGAACAAAGGAGTAATTGGGATTGTAGCTTCGCGTTTAACAGAAACTTATTACAAGCCAACTTTGGTTTTTACTGACGGAAATAATGGAGAATTAGTCGCTTCTGCAAGATCAGTCGCAGATTTTGATGTGCACCATGCTTTAGATCAATGTTCAGATTTGTTTCTCAGATTTGGCGGTCATCCTGCAGCTGCAGGACTTTCCATGGAAAAAGAAAAGTTTGAAGAATTTAAATTAAAATTTGAAAACATAGTTTCACAACAAATACAGGCACATCAAAAAAAACCGTTCTTAAAAATCGATGCTGAAATAAAAGTAGAAGATTTAAACAAAGATTTCTTTAATTTTCATCGAAAATTGACACCTTTTGGACCGGGAAATATGAAACCTATTTTAGTAATTAAAAACTTGAAAACTACAGGTTTCATAAAATTAATTGGCAAAGAAAATGCGCATGTAAAATTTCAAATTTTAAACCAGACAACAAGCAAAAATATCGAGTGTCTGGCTTTTAAAATGGGTAAATTTGAGAACGATTTCCGCAATAAAAACTTTGATCTTGCCTTTACAGTAGATGAAAATCATTGGCGTGGAAATGTCACTTATTTCTTAAATATTCGAGACGTGAAATTTCATGAATAGATTTGCAGGTTTTAGGTCGTAGTTCAAATTTTTTAAATTTTTCAGTGAAAAAAATCGGTTTATTTTTCGGTTCATTTAATCCAATTCATATTGGACATTTAATTTTGGCTAATTATATCTTGGAAAATACAGATATGACAGAACTTTGGTTCATAGTTTCACCGCAAAATCCTTTTAAAGAAAAAAAATCTTTATTAAAAGATTACCATCGGCTTCAAATGGTACAATTAGCACTTGAAAATTACCCAAAAATGCGCGCATCAAATGTTGAATTCTCACTTCCAACACCGTCTTACACGACGCACACGTTGGCTTATTTAAAAGAAAAATATCCTGCATATTCTTTTGCACTAATAATGGGAGAAGATAATCTAAAGTCACTTCCTAAATGGAAAAATTTTGAGTCATTAATTGAAAATCATCAGATTATAGTCTATCCCAGAATTGCTGCTGCAAAAAGTGAAGCCATTACTTTCAGCCAAGAAAATATCCATAGAATTTCTGCACCAATTATCGAACTATCTGCCACAGAAATTCGCGCTATGATTAAAGAAGGAAAAAATGTTCGACCAATGTTACCGCCTGAAGTATTTGATTTTATTGACGGAAGCAATTTTTATAAATAATTAATCAGGCTTTAGAAGTCAGACAATACGAACAAATAATCATTATCTTGGAACTTTTAAGATTAATAATAATTCCAATATTTTTATGAATTTTACAGACAAATTTTTTGCAAAATATTCTGATGAAAAGCTAGTGCGTTATTTTAAATTTTTTGCTGTAGGGGAAGGTTTAACGTGTTTTTTTCTTTATATTATTGCCATTCCCTTAAAACGTTATTTCCCAGAAGAAATGTGGGCAATAATATTTATTATAATTGTAGGCAATATCCACGGTTTTTTCTTTACACTTTACCTCATCTTTTGTATTCCAATGCGCAAAATTTTCATCTGGGATGATGAAGATTCAGTTTTCGCATTTTTATCTGCATTTTTTCCGTTTGCGACGATTTGGATTGAGAAGAAATTTCTTAAACTCGACCGGGAATAATTAAGGTTTAACCAAACTGTTTATCATACCATTAAAAATAAAATAGTGAAACGGCAAAACAATGTACCAGTATAGCCTTCCAGAAATTCCCAATGGCCGGTAACTCGCAGTTTGATAGAGAATTCCGTCTAAGATTTTAAATTCTAACCAAGCTTCACCAGGCAATTTCATTTCGGCAAAGAGTAACAATTTTTTTTCCGTTTTACTAGCATAGAGCACGCGCCAAAAATCCAACGTGTCGCCCGCCTCTAAATAGTTTAAATTTCTTCTGCCTCGACGTAAACCTACACCGCCAAAAAGTTTATCAATAAAACCTCTGACGGACCAAAGAAAATCGCCATAATACCAACCATTTTTTCCACCGATTGAAAAAATACGGTCTAAAGTTTTTTCTTCATCTATTACTTTTCGTTCCTTAACGTCTCTGAAACACCCATATTTAGGCACTTCCATATATTGCCATACGTTCATTTCGTGGAAATTCTCTGTAAAAGAATCGTACCAACTCGATAGGACATCGTTTTGCTTAATTTTATCAAAAGCCAGTTCTAGTGACTCTTTGTAATTCAGCAATTTTATATCTAAAACTTCAGCCAGATCATTCGGTTTTGCGACAACATCAATTTTCATACTATTGACTAAATTTTTTGCCAAAGGATAAGATGTAGAAGTCACAAAATAAAGCCAATAAGAAGATATTTTTGGTGTCATCACGGGAACTGTGATTATATAACGTTTTAATTTTCGCACCTCTGCAAATTGCATCATCATTTCTTTGTAACTTAAAACATCTTTCCCGCCGATATCAAAAGATTTATTAAAAGTATAAGGGTTTAACAAGGATTTTACTAAAAACTGAATTACGTTTCTGATGCCAATTGGTTGGCATTTTGTTTTTACCCAAATTGGCGTGATCATGACAGGTAATTTTTCCACTAAATCGCGGATAATTTCAAAAGAAGCGCTTCCAGAACCAACGATAATCCCCGCGCGCAATGCAGTTAGAGCATATTTTTCACTCGCCAAAGTTTCTTCTACTTTTTTACGTGAAGAGAGGTGTTTTGAAAGATAATCATTATTAACGATTCCTGTTAAATAAATAACTTGTTTGGCATTAGTTCTCTCAATATATTTTTTGAAATTGATAGCAGAATCCTCTTCCATTTTTTCGAAATCGCCCGTTGTAGTGGACATGGAATGAATTAAATAATAGGCAGCATCAATATCTTCAGGTATATTTTCTAAAGTTTCGGGAAGTAAAAAATCCGTATGAATTACTTCTAACGTTCCTTTTCTTAAGTCTAACTTTTGATTAAATCTTTGTACATCGCGAACTGCGCAAATAATATGATGGCCTTCATCCAGAAGCTGAATAAGCAATCTTTTTCCGATGTAACCCGTAACGCCTGTTAATAAAATTCGCATACTATTTTTTAATAAATGTACGGAATTCTTACTTTAAAAATTAATGGTAAAGATCAATTAGAAGAAAAATATTTAAAATTGCTGAAATAAGTAACGGTTGGGATAATTCAGTTTTGAACTTTTACGTTTTCCATCTATAATAATATGTATGATATTAAGCTGATCATCAAAATGATTGTATAAAAAACTTACCGCGGTTTCTACTTTTTTGGGATTCTCAACCGATTCCGTTTCTAGATAAATATCCACAGATTCCCTATCTTCTTCAAAACCAATAAAATTTAATTTTATCGATTGATTATTTACTTTTATTTTTAAATATTCAGCGCAGTAATCTTTTAATAAAGAATTAATTTGGTCTTTGTAGTTTTTATCATTAAAATGAACCGATTTTCCATACTTCTGATTTATCGCGCTTTCCAGATCGTCAAGAAAAAACTTCGCAGTTACTTCAAATGTTTTGGATTTTACGTTGTATTTAAATTCGACAGAACCCACGTGGTATGGGTGAACTGACTTCGCATTTGCACCGACAAAAAAAATAAAAGCTAACAAAAAAAGTAATTTTCGCATCTTCAAAAATAAAGATAAAATTTGTATTATCGCAGTTCTAAAACAAAACTAAGATGCAAGACTTTTTATTTTATTTAAAACTTGGCTGGTCACATATTATTGCTTGGGACGCTTTGGATCATCAACTTTTCATTTTAGCATTAGTTGCAGTTTATGCTATAAGAGATATAAAAAAAATATTAGTTCTGGTCACTGCTTTTACAATTGGACATTCATTGACATTAGCTTTGAGCGTTTTAGATATCATCAGATTTCCGAGTAATTGGGTGGAATTTTTAATACCAATTACAATCGCTCTTACTGCACTCGGAAATATTTTGATGTATAAAAACACGCAGAAATTAATGAAGCTAAATTATTTTTTAGCCTTAATTTTTGGTCTGATTCATGGGATGGGATTTGCAAATTCTGCACGGATGATGATCGCAAGTGAACAAAACATCGCTGCACCACTTTTTGGGTTTAACATCGGTCTAGAATTGGGACAGGTTGCTGTAGTAATTTTAATATTGGGCTTAGAATTTCTTTTAATTAAATATTTAAAATTAAATAAAAAGTATTGGCTGATCTTAGCATCGAGCATTGCACTTATCATTTCGTTGTCAATGGCGTTCAATAGAATCCCTTTTTCTTAAAATTTTGTTAACATTCCATTTATTTTAATTAATTTTGAAGAAATCATTTTATTAACATATTATTTTAAAAATGAAAATTAAATCATTATTACTTTCTTTACTACTTCCACTCAGTTTTTTTGCACAAGACATTAAAAATAATCCGACGAGTAATCACGGAAATAAATTTGAAGCCTTGGGAACAATTCTTCCTACACCAAATGTTTACAGAACCGCCTCCGGCGCACCGGGGCACGAATATTGGGAAAACCGAGCAGACTATGATATTTCTGCTTATTTAGATGAGGATAAGAGAAATCTAAAAGGTTCGGAAACTATTACTTACTATAATAATTCGCCGGATAATTTAGATTATATCTGGATGCAACTGGATGAAAATGAACAATCTTCAGTCAAAAATGCGGGTTTTAAAGATAACTCTATGATTCCAAAGATGACGACAATTGATCGTCTCGCACCGACTGATTTACCGCAAAATGATAATGGTTTTGGCGTAAATTTAGAAAAAGTGACGGATGAAAATGGATCTCTACTTTCTTACACGGTAAACAAAACGATGATGCGAATTGATCTACCAAAGATTTTGAAAAAAGGTGAAAAATTTATTTTTAAAATAACCTGGAACTATAATATCACGGACAGAATTGCAAAAGGCGGTCGCGGTGGTTATGAATATTTTCCGGAAGATGGAAATGATCTTTATACAATTACACAATGGTATCCGAGAATGTGCGTTTACAGCGACTTTAAAGGTTGGCAAAATAATCAATTTACCGGTCGAGGTGAATTTGCTCTCGAATTTGGGAATTTTAAAGTGAGCATGAATGTACCTGCAGATCACATTGTAACTGGAACGGGACAGGGAAAGAACTACAAAGATGTGCTTACAAATAAACAATATGAAAGATGGCAAAAAGCACAAAATTCTTCGGAACCAGTTGAAATTGTCACTTTAGCGGAAGCTAAAAATGCTGAAAAAAATAAATCTAAAGAACGAAAAATATGGAAATTTGAAGCGAATGATGTCCGGGATTTTGCATGGACTTCTTCCCGAAAATTTATTTGGGACGGTATGAAAGTAACCATTCCTGAAAATAAAAATGAAGTAATGGCAATGAGTTTTTATCCTAAAGAGGCTTATAATCTTTACAGCAAATATTCTACAAAATTAGTAGCACACACCATTAAAACTTATTCCGAATTTACAATTCCGTATCCTTATCCAGTTGCACAATCAATTGAAGCGGCAAATGGTATGGAATATCCAATGATTTGTTTTAATTATGGGCGCACAGAAAAAGACGGAACTTATTCCGAAGGCACAAAAAACGGAATGATCGGCGTAATTATTCATGAAGTTGGACATAATTTTTTTCCGATGATAGTGAATTCAGACGAAAGACAATGGACTTGGATGGATGAAGGGATCAACACTTTTGTGGAATATTTAACAGAAGAAAGATGGGACAATAATTTTCCTTCAAAACGTGGTCCAGCATTTACAATTGTTGATTATATGAAATTGCCGAAAGATCAATTGGAGCCTATAATGACTAATTCTGAAAACATCGTCAATTTCGGTCCGAATGCCTATTCAAAACCGGCGACAGGTCTTAATATTTTGCGCGAAACAATTATGGGGAGAGAACTTTTTGATAAATCCTTTAAAACATACGCGAGAAGATGGGCATTTAAACATCCAGAACCCGCAGATTTTTTTAGAACGATGAACGATGCAAGTGCTGAAAACCTGGATTGGTTCTGGCGCGGTTGGTTTTATGGTATTGAAGCGGTAGATATTTCTATTGACAAGGTAACTGTTGCTGCTCCCGATTTTAGCGAAGACCCTAAATCCAGTAAAGTATCCTACTCCGTTGACAAGGCATTAACACCAAGTTTTGATGACATTTCTAAAGTTAGAAATAGAACTGACAAAAACATCAAATTTGCTACGGATCAAGATAAAAGTACACAGGATTTTTATTATAAATATGACCGCGGTATGGAAAAAGTAGACGCTAACAAAAGCTATGACATTGAAACTAATAATTTTGAAAAAGCAGATTCTAAAGAACAGGAGAAATTAAAAAACACATACGCTTATCAAGTAGATTTTAGCAATAAAGGTGGTTTAGTAATGCCTATCATTTTAGAATTTACATTTGAAGACGGAACAAAATTACAAGATAAATCTTCCGCACAGATCTGGCGTAAAAATGAAAACAACGTTTCTGAAACCTATTATTTTACTAAAAAATTAAAATCCATTCAGCTCGATCCGATGCGTGAAACTGCAGATATTGATACTTCAAATAATTTTTGGGGAGAAATTCCGGCTCCAAGTTCTAAGTTTGAAGTTTTTAAGCAAAAAACTGCTGCTATTGTACGTGGAGCCTCCGGCGGAAAAGTAAACCCAATGCAAGCTGCTGGTAAAAAATAGTTTAATTTCGACGAAATCTATAAAATGCTGAAATAATTTTCAGCATTTTTTTTCGGGGAAATTATAATCGCGAAAATAAAACGTCTAAGATTCTAAAATAAAATTTCCAAGAAAATTACACAAATATTATTTACGTTGCAGTAAATAAGCAACTAGATAAATTACAACCCAAACACCTATAATTGTAAATAAATAGCTAAGTAAATGAAAACACACAATTATTTCCATCAAATCATATAAATTGTGTAAAAACTCAAATAATTTTCAACAGTAAGAGGCTCTGCAGTAAATTATTACCTTTTGGATAATTTTAAGGGTTAGTTGATTAAAGGCTTTCTTCAATTCTTTATTTTCTATTATTGTAAAAATTTATAAATCAAAATTATTTTTGACTTATAAATCGAAATATACAACAGAGATCTTCCCAATGCCGGTTTGCTTAACTCGTGAAAAAAAATCCAAAATTTAAATTATAAGTTTGAAGATGTAATGGTTTTTCTGTCCTAAACTGTCTATTAATTAGAGTCAACTAAAAAATATTTTTAAATTTTTTAAACTGAATATCAACACTTTAATTAGTTTAATAGGCTTATTTTACTACTTTGTATTGCATATTACTTAAATATTTATATATCTTTGCAATGTCAATTAATACAGAAATAAAACAACTACAATAATCGCCGTAAATTATTAGCTGATAACCCACGACTTTTATTTTTTTAAAACAATAACTCATGAAAATTTTAATCACTTCACTCGCCATTATCACAAGTTCAATTTTGTTTGCTCAGGAAAGTTCAAAAACAGATTCTACGCAAACAAAAAAAATAGAAGAAGTTGTAATGACTAAAAAGGTATTTCAAAAAAAATCAGACAGAATGGTTTTTGATGTAGCCAACTCACCGATAGCAAAAGGAACCAATGCATTTGATCTGTTAAAAGAAACACCTCTCGTATCGTCCACCGATAATGCTACTCTAAAAATATTAGGTAGAAAAGACGTTTTCATCTATATTAATGGAAGAAAAACCAATATGGATATGGAATCTTTAGTTGAAATGCTTAAAAATACACCTTCCGAAAATATTTCGAAAATCGAGGTGATCACAGTTCCATCCTCAGAATTTCAATTAGATGGTGATGATGGCGTAATAAATATTATTATGAAAAAAAGTATTACGGATGGTTTAAACGGCACTTTAAAACTGGGCGATGAGCAATCTTATTATAATCATCCTTCCGCAGCTTTAAGTTTAAATTACAGAAAAGGTAAACTAGGTATTGATGGCAATGTTTATTCCAGCGTACAAAAACAAAAGCAATCATTAATCCTCACAAACGGCGATGAAACCTACAATAATAGAAGTGTAGGTACAATTACAAGGCCAAATCAAAATTTAGGTGGTTACGTAAATTTGGATTACGAACTTTCACCAGAGCAAAATATTGAATTATCTTACAATACCAGGTTTAATTGGAGCAATAACTCACAAACTAATTTAAATAGCATTGCTAAAGATTTTACAAAAAAAACTGTTAGTAAAACAAATACTTTTAACGTAGAAGATGCGCATAGCAGAAGCCATTCTTTAAATTTAAATTATGAATTAAAAACAGATGAAGAAGGAAGTAAGTTAATTTTAAATACTTCATATCTTAATTTTCAGAGATTACAGCAAAATACAAATGTCACTACAGATTTAGACAGCCAAAATATAGAAGCAAAGTTTTTACAAAAAACACCACAAAAAGTTAATAATTTTGGCTTTCAAGCAGATTATGTTATGAAATTCGAAGATGCAACGATCTTGTCTTTTGGTGGAAATTATAACCACACAAAAACGGATAATAATACTTCTTTCGAAAATGTGATTCCCCCATCTGGAACTGATAATAATCTTTCTAATCACTTTGTTTATATGGAAAATATATCTTCTGTTTACGCAACGTTAGAAAAAAACTTCGGTGAAAAATTTTCTGGAAAATTAGGGACAAGAGTTGAGTTGACTCATAATCAAGGAGATGTTTTAGATAAAATTGACCCCTATTATCATTTCAAAAATGACTATAACAACTTTCTACCTTATGTAAGTGCAAACTATAATTTTAATAAAGACAACTCGCTTTCCTACACATTTTCAAGTAGAATAAAACGACCTTCATTTTCTGAGTTAAATCCGTCCAGACAATATTTAACACTAGATAATTATTTGCAAAATAATCCTTTCATGAAGGCATCAACTTACTACACGCAAGAATTAAATTATATGTACAAAAGTTCTTACTTTTTAGTTTTAAACCACACCTATATAAAAGATGAAAACGAACAGATTCCCTTACAAAAAAAGAAAGATGACGGTACAATTTTATTACGTTACATCCGGACAAATTATGGTACAAAACAGGAATTTGGTGGAACAATTGGCATGCAGAAAACTTTTTTTAAAGGGATCTGGTCAGCAAATAACAGTTTAAATTTAGCTTATAATATTTTTAGAGGTTCCGTTTCTAAAGATCCCATTACAAATGAACCTTTTGACACTTATGATATAAATAAAGAAACATTTTTTTTTAATATTGCATTGAATAATAACATACGACTATCTGCCAAAAAAGACCTTTTCATAGGTGTGAATTATTTCTTTCTTTCGCCTCAAAAAATAGAATTAGGAAACTTAAATTCTATGCAAAGTTTAGATCTATCCATAAAAAAAATCTACAAAGACTGGACTTTTATGTTTGAAGTAAATGACATTTTTAACACGAATAAGTTTTACTTTAAAGAAGTACAAAGCACGGGTTACTTTAATAGTGTTGATCAAAACCGCTATAACAGAATTGTAAGTATCAAAGCAACTTATAATTTTGGAAACAAAAAAGTAGAAAAGATCAGAAAAACTGAAAGTGCAAACTCATCAATCAAAGACAGAACTTAATTACATTTTCATAGTTACTTTTCATTAGAAAACCACCGGAAGTAGTTCGGTGGTTTTGTTTTATTTGATTTTGAGAACTACTAAATTCTAGGCAAAAAAACTTCCGCCAACATGCAGCGTGCGCTTCCGCCACCGTTGGTTTCAATAGTTTCTAAATCAGTATAGATTATTTCGCAATATTTTTCAATCGCTTCAATTTGTTTTGGAACTAATGATTTAAAAGCAGTTTGAGACATAATTAAAAAATTATCGTTTTCCGTATTTTTTACCTGAAGCATATTTCCCGCAAACTGGTGCATTTGATCTTCTGAAATTTCAATAATTTCTTTTCCAGAATTCTTAATGACTTCTATTACTTTTTCGCGCTCAATTTCCGCATCGATACAGTCTAAACAAATCACCACAAATTTTTCACCCACGCACATCATTACGTTGGTGTGATAAATTGGCAATCTTTCGCCATTTGCCGTTTGGAAAGAATGAAAAACCACAGCCTCGTAACCGATTTTTTCACAGTATTTTCTAAATAACGCTTCGTCTAAACGTAATGAAACCGAACCGTAAGCCAACTTCTGATCATGGTCGAAAATCATACTTCCAGTTCCTTCAAGGTATTTTCCCTCATTTTCGGATGCTGAAAGGTCAATAATTTCATTTAGCAAAAAACCTTTATTTTCTACCGCGTCCAAAACTTCATTTCTACGTTCCAAACGTCTATTTTCAGCAAACATTGGATATAAAAAAGCATTTCCGGCAGTATCAAAACTTACCCAATTATTAGGAAAAATAGAATCTGGCGTGTAAGTTTCCGCGCTGTCTTTTACCGTAATCACGTTGATTTTCTTTTCTCGCAATTTTGCCACGAAATCATTAAATTCCTCCAACGCTTTTGCTTGCGTATTACTGGATTCAGTATTGGTTTGGAAATAATTATTTTTCGCCGTTTCAGCGTTGAAACCAAAATTTACGGGCTCAATCATTAAAACCGTATCTGTAGTTTGCATTAATATTACTTTTTTGTAAAATTAACAAATTCTGACGATTAAAGAAAATCATTTAAAAATGAATAATTTTCATTAAATTTATTTCGTTCAAAAATTTTAAAATGAATAATAGAAGAAAATTTCTTAAAAACAGCGCAATTGCTTCCACGGCATTACTTATAAATCCCTTTGATTTATTTGCTAGAAGTAAATTTATACCAACAAAAAAACTAAATCAACCGATTGTAATTTCAACTTGGGACTTTGGAGTAGAAGCAAATAAAGTGGCCTGGGAAATTCTCTCCAAAGGTGGGAAATCTTTAGACGCCGTAGAAAAAGGGGTAAGATTAGTGGAAGATGACCCCAATGAAAGAAGTGTAGGTCTCGGCGGAAGACCTGATAGAGACGGCAACGTGACTTTAGACGCTTGCATAATGGATGAAAACGCAAATATTGGTTCAGTCGCTTGTTTAGAATTTATTAAAAACCCAATTTCCGTAGCGAGAGCCGTTATGGAAAAAACACCCCACGTAATGTTAGTTTCCGATGGTGCTTTAGAATTTGCACTTTCTCAAGGTTTTAAAAAACAAAATCTTCTCACACCAGAATCTGAAAAAGAATGGAAAGAATGGCTGAAAACTTCAAATTATAAACCTGTCGCAAATATTGAAAATCACGATACAATTGGCATGATCGCAATGGATAAAAACGGAGATCTTTCTGGCGCCTGCACCACTTCAGGGATGGCTTATAAAATGCATGGAAGAGTCGGTGACTCGCCAATAACTGGTGCCGGACTTTATGTGGATAATGAAATTGGCGCTGCAACGGCAACTGGACAAGGTGAAGAAGTGATAAGAACTTGCGGCACACATCTCGTTGTGGAACTAATGAGACAGGGAAAATCCCCGCAAGTGGCTTGTGAAGAAGCCGTAAAAAGAATTTTAAAACTTGTTTTAAATAGGAAAAAAAATCCGGAAGATATACAGATTGGCTTCATTGCGCTCAATAAAAATGGTGAATATGGTGGATATTGTCTTCAAAAAGGTTTCAATTATGCGGTGCAAAATAAAAATGAAGGCATTCTTGTAAAATCAAAGTTCTTAATTTAAAATAACTTAAATAAATAAAATGCTGGAAATTGCTTGTTTTGAAATTACTTCCGCAGAAGTCGCTTTGCAGTCTTCCGCTGACAGAATAGAACTTTGCAAAGAAATTACACTCGGTGGATTGACGCCCGAAATTGAAGAATTTAAATTTTTAAAAGAAAAATATTTAAAGTCAATTTACGTGATGATTCGTCCAAAAGGTGGCGGTTTTTTTTATGATTCAGAAGAGTTTTCAGGAATGATAAAAAGTATTGAATTGTACAAAAATTCGGGCGCAGACGGTTTTGTTTTTGGGGTCTTAGATGAAAATAATGAAGTTGACAAAGTAAGAAATTCCTTTTTAGTTGAACTCGCAAAACCAATTCCTTGTACGTTTCACCGCGCTTTTGACAGAACTAAAAATTTAGACAAATCTTGTGAAACCTTGATTGAAATTGGTTTTAAAAATATTCTTACCTCCGGCGGCGAAAAATCGGCAATGGAAGGAAAAGAAAATTTAAAAAAGTTAATCGAAAAATATTCTGACAAAATAAATATTTTAATTGGCGGAAATGTGCGTTCTGAAAACATCGAAGAATTAAAAAATTTCACAAACGGAAAATTCTTTCATTCTTCTGCAATTCCCAGTTATGAGCAATTCGCGAGTGATGAAGAAATCCGGAAACTCAAACAGTTTTCTGTTTAGTTTTAACCACAAAGTCACAAAGATTTAAATTAATTTTTAATCAAAGGGACACAAAGTATTATGTTTTTTAGATTTATTATTTCAGTAATTACTTGGTGAAATGCTTTGTGACTTTGTGGTTTATCCTTTTAGCACAAATCAATCAAAACAAAGGAAACATCATCCGGATTTTCAGTTGAAATTTGCTTTAAATTTTTAAAACTGATATTTCCCACAAAATAGGCTTCCTCTTTATTGCCATAAAATTCTTCAATTTCATCAAAATATGGTTTAAAAAAATCACTTTTGTTAACAGAATGTCTGAATAAAACTTTCAGATTAAAATCTTCCGTTAAACGGAAACCTTCATTTCTTTCTATCTTTTTATATTCATATTTATAATCATAACCCAAGGCGGAAATATCGGATAAAACCGCACTTGCGGTCGGAAAAGAACCCGCACCACGACCGGAAAAAAATTGTTTATCCGCAAACGCAGTTTGAACTTTTACACCATTAAAAACGTCATTTACATTGGAAAAAGAACTATTAGAAGCAATAAATTTCGGAATTACCAAAGCTATAATTTCCTTGTTGTTTTTCTTATGGGCATAAACTAATAATTTTATTTGAAGATTTTTTTCTTTTGCATAAGCTAATTCTAACGCTGATAAATTCTGAATTCCTATATTAAAAACGTCTTCCGGTTTGGTAATAATTCCAAAAGAATGCGCCAATAATATCTGAAGTTTTGAGCGCGCGTCAAATCCTCCAATATCTAAAATCGGATTACTTTCTGCGTAACCTTTTTCCTGTGCTTCTTTTAAAGCTAGTGGAAAACTTAAATCTTCATAAAATATTTTACTCAAAATATAGTTGGTAGAACCATTCACAATTCCTTCCAAAGATTGCAGAAAATCATTATTATAATATTCTTCTAAATTCCTGATAATAGGAATACTGCCACAAACTGCCGCTTCATAAAGAAAAGAAACTTCATACTTTTTCTGTAAATCATATATTTCCTGCAAATGCTCTGCAATCATTTTTTTATTGGCAGAAACAACCGACTTTCCTTTTTCCATCGCTAGTTTTACGATTTCAAAAGCGGCTTCAGAATCATCTATTAATTCTACAACGGTATTGATTTCGTCATCATTTAGAATATCATATTTATCGTAATAAAAGTTATCCGCTGAAATGTTTCGTTGCTTTTCCGGATGTTTGACCACAATTTTTTTAATTTTTGCTTTTAGATTTTTTGCCTGTTGCAAAACCTCATATAAACCGCTTCCAACAACGCCATAGCCAAATAATCCTATTTTTAATTTCTTCTTTTTCATTTTTTTAATTATTCTTATTGTCAACGTTTAATTCTGAAAAAAAATTTAGTAGAACCGTTGCAATTTGTTTTGTTTCTAACAAAAACCCATCATGTCCGTACAATGATTTTATGATTTCTAACTTGGCATTTTTTATGTTTTTTGCTAAATAGCCTTGCTCTGAAATCGGAAAAAGCAGATCACTTTCAACGCCAATAACTAAAGTTTTGGCCGTAATTTTAGACAACGCATTCTCCAGCGAATTTCGCTTTCGACCCAGATTATGACTGTCCATACTTTTAGATAATATCCAGTAACTTTCCTTTGTAAATCTTTTCTTTAATTTTGCACCTTGGTAATTTTGGTAAGTCGCCGCCCGAAAATTTTCTAATTTTTCTTCACTATCCTCTTGGGTTTTTTGAAAGGTTTCATAATTACGGTAAGAAAGCAGCGCAATGGCTCGCGCTGCTTCAATTCCATTTTCACCAGAATTTAATGCCATTCTTTGGGCTTCATTAAACGCAATTCCCCATGCCGAATGCTTTGCATTAGTAGCAATTAGGCACAAATTCTCAATGAAATTTGGATTTATAACCGACCATTCTAAAGCTTGCATTCCACCGAGAGAACCACCAATTAACATATCAATTTTAAAAATTTGAAGAAAATTCGCTAATCTTTGGTGCATTTCTACCATATCTCGAATAGAAATTAGTGGTAATCTTTCTTCAGATTTAAATGAAGTTCCATAACAAGAGCCTAAAATATTTGCACAAATCAGGGTATAATTTTCAGAATTAAATACCTCACTTTTTCCAAATAAACCTTCCCACCAGTCTTCAACATCTGAGTTTCCGGTCAAGGCATGACAAACCCAGATTATTTTTTTCGATGAAGAAAATTCACCAAAAATCTGATAAGCAATGTTAATTTCGGAAATTTTAATACCAGATTCAAGAACAAAATCTTCTGTTTTAAAATGTTTCAATATCTAAATTTTAAAAATTAAATCCCGGCAAATCCGCGGTTGATATCATCTAAAATATCATCTATATGCTCAATTCCTACACTGATGCGAACTTGTCCAGGTTTGATTCCCGCGTGCAATTGTTCTTCTTCAGAAAGCTGCTCGTGAGTAGTAGAAGCAGGATTAATAATTAAAGTTTTAGAATCACCCACATTGGCAACGTGGCTGATTAGTTCTAAACTATTGATGAATTTTATCGCAGATTCTTTTCCACCTTTTATTTCAAAACTTAGTACGCCACCAAAACCATTTTTAAAATATTTTTTTGCATTTTCATGATCGGGGAAACTTGGCAAACCTGGATATAATACTTTTTCAACTTGTGGATGATCTTCCAAAAATTCTGCGACTTTCTGCGCATTTTGAACGGTTCTTTCTAAACGAAGCGATAAAGTTTCAAGACCATGAATTAAAAGAAAAGAATTAAATGGCGAAATAGTTGGACCAAAATCTCGAAGACCTTCTACTCTCGCTTTTATGATGAAAGCAATATTTCCAAAAGAGCCGTTAACACCAAAAACATCAGAAAAAATCAAACCGTGGTAACTTTCTGAAGGCTCAGAAAATTGTGGAAATTTCCCACTTCCCCAATCAAAATTTCCGCCATCTACGATAATTCCACCGATGGAAGTGCCGTGACCGCCGATCCATTTTGTAGCAGATTCTACCACGATATTTGCACCATGTTTTAAAGGTTGAAAAATAAATCCACCCGCACCAAAAGTATTATCAACGATTAAAGGAAGATTATGTTTTTTTGCAACTGCTGCAATTGCTTCAAAATCTGCTACATTTAAACTTGGATTACCGATGGTTTCAACATAGATGGCTTTTGTATTTTCATTGATTTGTTCCTCAAAATCTTGCGGTTCGTCATCTTTTGCAAAGCGGCATTCGATCCCTAATTTTTTAAAAGTTACTTTAAACTGATTAAAACTTCCACCGTACAAATACGGCGAACTCACGAAATTATCTCCAGCCTGAAGAATATTTGTAATTGCTAAAAACTGTGCGGCATGACCAGAACTTGTTGCTAAAGCAGCAACTCCGCCGTGTAGCGCAGCAACTCTTTTTTCAAAAACATCCGTTGTCGGATTCATTAAACGGGTATAAATATTTCCGAATTCTTTTAAACCAAAAAGATTAGCAGCGTGCTGTGCATCGTTGAAAGTATAACAAGCGGTTTGATAGAGCGGAACCGCCCTGGAATTTGTGGTTGAATCTATGGTTTGTCCCGCATGAAGTTGCAATGTTTCAAATTTTAAATTGCTCATATTTTAAATAATTTTATTTTAAATGTTGTGCAACTTATCTTCTGAAAAGCTTACCGAAAGAGCATAAAAAAACTCTTTCGATAAGACGAAAGAGTTTGATATAAATGTATAATTTTTATATTTCTGTTTCTGACTTATCTTTCCCGCCATTGCGAGTTGAATTTTGCACCTTATTTATTTCTAAACAGGTTGCCAAAGTTTCACCGGGTCAATTCCCTCCACTTTTCTAAATAAGTTGCGATGTTTTAAAGAACGTAATTTCTGGTGCAAAGATAGAAAGGTTTTTTAAATCTCCAAATTTTTAATTAAAAAAATTGATAATAATTTAATTTGTTCCCTAACCAATCTCAATGTTGAACATTTGAATAATTCATCCATCTTCATTTTCAAAACTCGGTACCACAAAAATTAGTTTATAATCCGAAATTGATACCGTCTTCATCGTCTTCAAGCTTCAGTTTTTTTAAAGACGCCTTGGCAATATTTCCGCCTACCTACCATCGGCAGGCGGAATTTACTTCTTGGAATATTGTTTTTAGCCGGATTTATTTTTTTACTTCTTTCAACATTTCTTTCACGGCAGCTTCCAATTGTTGGTCTTCGCCGTTCAAAAATTTATTATAATCGTTATTTACCTTAATATCAGGTTCTAGTTGATGATTTTCTGTAGCCTGGGTTTCGCCAGCACCGTAAGTAGCAATCATTGGTATACCGAAATAAATGGTTGGATCTATTTGTGTTTCCCACCAAACTGCGGTTCCGGTTCCTGCAACAGGCATTCCAATTAATTTACCCAATCCTAATTCTTTATATGCATAAGGAAACATAAAAGCATCAGAATAATTGCCTTCACTCATTACTACGCAACTTGGTTTAGTCCATTTATTCATCGGCTCGCCACCTGTAGTGATATTCCCTTGTGGGCGTAAAGTAAAATATTCTTTTCCTCCTAAGAAAGTAACCAAATCATCATGCAACCAACCGCCACCGTTAAAACGAGTATCTACAATTAGCGCTTCCTTCTTCACGTTTTTACCTAAAACTTTATCAAAAGTCACCCTAAAACTTGGGTCGTCCATACTTCTTATATGCACATAACCAACTCTACCACCAGAAAGACTATCCGTTAGTTGGGCCATCTTATCTGTCCAACGTTTGTAAAGTAAAACACCGCTTTCCACACCAACTGATATAGGTTTTACAACTTCGCTAATGGTTTTATTTGTTTTTGGATCGTGGAAATCTATTCTCGTAAAATTACCTTCTTTATGGTTTAGAAAAATTGCCCAATCAACATCAGCTGTTATCTCGTTACCATTTATTTTATCGATGATCATTCCTGCTTTCATCTCGGTTTTCGCTTTATCAAAAGGTCCGGCAGCTATTATATCTTTTACCACCAAGCCGTCACCGCCTTTGGTAACATCATATAATAAACCTAACGCAGCTGTTGCATCAGCATTCATTTTTTTAACTCTGTACCCACCACCTGTATGTGAAGCATTTAATTCTCCCAAAAACTCGCTCAATAAAACTTCAAAATCATAATTGTTATTAATATAGGGAAGAAATTTGCTGTAAGTAGTATGATAACCATCCCAATCTACCCCTTGCAGTTTTGGGTCGAACAGTTTTTTCTTCACCTGTTTCCAGGCATGATCAAACATATATTTCCGCTCTTCAGATGCATTCAATTCCATAGAAGCATCAATTTTCATTGGAGAAACTTTACCGTCATCAACACCTACTTTCATGATGTTGCCACCAGCCAAAACAAACAGATCTTTGCCGTCATTGCTTAATTCCAAACTGCCATCAGTTACGCCCAATTTCGCCAAAACTTTGGTTTCATGGGTACGAGGCATCGTCATCCATAAATCATAACCTTTTTCATACTTTGCTAAATAATATAATTTTTCACCATCTTTTGATAAAGCTACACCACCGATATCAGTAGAGCTGATGGTCAATCTTTTGGTTCTGTTTTCTAAATTTTTAAGATTAGGTTCAAATATAGGTTTTTCTTCTTTTTTTACTAACTTGATCTTTTTAGATTTAACGTCATTTTTATCACCGATTTTAGTACTATCTTTCTTTTCTATTTCTTTTTGTAAATCGAAATCTTCTTTGCTTAGTTGGTATTTATCCCGAATATCTTGATCAAAAAACATGGCGTAAACGTCACTTTGGCTGCCTCTACTCAAGTTTTTCATCCCATCTTTATCGGTAATCCAATACATCATTTTGCCATCCATCCCAAACTGAGGATGATAGTCGTTAAAGCCACTTTCTGTCAAATTTACTCGTTTGCCTGTTCCGTCTGCTTTTAGTAAAACTACTTCTGGCGAAAACCAACCGCCGCCTTCGCTAGATTGTGCTAACAAGTATTTGCTATCTGGCGACCATGTAAAATATTGATCACCATCAGAATAAGAATAATTTAATTTCTCTGGTAATACTGTTACCGTTTTTTTGGTGGCGATGTCCAATACTTTTAAAATATTTCTCTCTTCTAAGTAAGCTATTTTCTTTCCATCGGGAGAATAATTTGCTTGAAATTC
Source organism: Halpernia sp. GG3 (assembly GCF_052976925.2). NCBI lineage: Bacteria > Pseudomonadati > Bacteroidota > Flavobacteriia > Flavobacteriales > Weeksellaceae > Halpernia > Halpernia sp. GG3. The sequence goes on along the minus strand of NZ_JBRIIR020000014.1, from coordinate 34,544 downwards.
ATCCTTATCCGTATTAACAATAGGTTTGGTATTGATTACTGTAGAAGCATAGAAAAATTTTTCTAATGGATTGGCTAAACTTGCTTCATAAATATCCCAGGAATTATCATTTTCTACTGAATAAAGCAGCTTTTTTCCATCCGGACTAAAGCTTACCATTCTTTCTTGATAAGGAGTGTTAGTAATTCTTTTTGTAGTAGAACCATCAACGGCTGTTACAAAAATTTCACCTCTATAAACAAAAGCAATTTCCTTTCCGCTTGGTGAAACCGCTATCTCTGTTGCGTTTTCTTTAACAGGAACGGTTTCAGTTTGGTCCGTAGCAAAATCAGCACCGATTGTAAAGTTTAAGATTTTAGGTTGCCCACCTTCTTTTAATAAATAGATATTTCCATCTTGTGTAAAAGCAAAAGTACCATCATTAGCTCTAGATAGATTTCTTACCGGATTTTTATCGAATGTAGTAAGTTGAGTAACATTATCTGAAGCAGTAACAGACGATTTAAACAAATTTTGATTTCCTTTTTGTTCACTCAAATAATAAAATGTATTACCATCACCCCAAACAGGTTCGCGGTCTTCGCCGATGAAATTTGAAACTTTTTTATATTGGTTAGTTTTTAAATCTAATACCCAAATATCTCTGGTAATGGCAGAAGTATGGTGTTTACGATAAGCATTTTCATATCCTTTTCTGTCTTGATAAATAATTTTATCACCCGTCGAATTCAAATGAACATATTCTGTTCCTGCCGAATTTATCATTACGCTTCTTCCTCCTTTTACGGGAACTTCATATAATTTATTCCAATAAGCATCCCCTGGGAAACGAACAGAAGTATAAACATCATGACGATTAGAACCAAAAAGTACTTTTTTATCATCAATACTGAAATCATAAGGAATATCTTTATCGGAATTATAAGTTAATCGGATTGCAGAACCACCATTTGCCGACATGCTGAAAACGTCAAAATCACCATTACGGTCAGATGCAAAAGCGATTGTTTTACTGTCATGGCTCCAAATTGGATAACCGTTATAATCTGATGTAATTGTCAATGGCAAAGCTTGCCCACCGTTTGTTGAAACCTTAAAAATATTTCCTTTATACTCAAAAGCAACCCATTGTCCATTAGGCGAAATAGCAGGTTGCTGCATCCATAAAGGTTGTTGTGCTTTTGCCGCGATAAAAAATAAAGTTAAGAAAATGAAGGAGAGTAAAAATTTTTTCATGTTTTCTGTTTTTGATTTAGATTCTAAAAATAATGATATACAATGGTTATTTAAAATGTGTAATATACAAAACCTCTTTTGAAACAAATAACCTACAGAGAAGATAGTCCAATGCTTTTTCCTTAGTTATTCCCAACTTTATTCTCAGATATTTTTAAATCCTTTGATAAGTTTTGTTCTGGTAAATCCTGATCGATCACTTCAACAATAAAGTCAAGTTTGGCAACCCGATAAAAATTAGCAAAAATGTCGGAATATTTATTTAATTTATCCAGCTATTTTGTGGATCTTCTAAGCTGAGCTCGTTTCTAAAGATAATTTCTACTGCAAAGCCTGAAAGGTTTTTAAATCTCTAAATTTTTAATAAAAAATTTGATAATTATTTATTTCACTCCCTAACCAAAGGCATTGTAGAGCATCTGAAAAGTCCACCCATTTTAGAAATTTCCCGGTATGGTATTTCTTCTACGGTTATTCCCCATTCATTTCTGAGGTGATTATTAAGTCTTGTAAATGCTTTATCTGACACGACTACTTCAGGTGAAATTGAAAAGACATTTGGAAACATGTCAAACATTTCTGCGTCGGTCACATGAAAACAGTTTTCTTCCCCGAAAATATCGATGATTAATTGATAGTCACTTTCATCTACAAATCCATTTTTATAAATGATGCATTTATCCTTACCAATTGGATTAAAAGTACAGTCTAAATGTAAAATTCCCTCATAAGGCAATTGATCATTCTTCTTGAGTTCAAAATCTAAGATCCTCTTTTTAGGAAAATATTCTTTTAGAATTTCTATTGCATACTGATTAGTTCGGGCAGTTTTAAAATTGCGGTAATCTTCACTGTAACAAGTGCCAATGAAAATAAAATCATTCCACACAATTACGTCGCCACCTTCAATATGAGCAGTTTCAGGAAGATTTATAATATCCCGCCATTTTACTTTTTCGAAAATTTTTCGGTAAGCTTCTTGTTCATCAGATCGGTCGTGAATAACGTTTGAAATAATCATTTTATCTTCAATCACGAAGGCGACATCTCTAGCAAAAACCTGATTATAATCTTGTATAACATTTGGGCGAAACACTTCTACCTTATATTTTTCAAGAATCTTTTCAAAAGCGGTCATTTCTAAAGTAATATCTTTTTCTACAGGATAAGTGTCATTTTGTAAAGTATGATAAGATTTTGCATCGTAACTTTCTTCCAAAGTAGGAACACCGCCCATCGATTGGGGCTGACCTAAGACGACAGATATTAATTTTCCGGTTTCGTTTTTAATGTTCAGTTTCATAGATTGAGAATTACACAAATATAGGGAAAAGAACCAAGCGGAAATAACCTAGAATCAAGTTTAAAAAGAGATTTCCTACAGTCTAAATATTTTATAAAACAAGCGAATTCTATTTTACGAAAATTACGCCCGGGCTCGAATGGAAAGCCTTTTTTAGCTGGTGAAAAAATGGTAAAAAAATCGATTTAGTTTATTATTTATTTTTATTTAAATCATCGAAACTCGTTCCTCGTTTTGAAAAAAGAAGACGGAAAAGGCGCCAAAAAAAATAAAAAATAACTTTCGACATTGTCAAATATGCTCTAAAAAAAATCCCTTTTAAATAAAATTAAAAGGGAGATTTATATTATTTAATGAGAATTATCTTTTGCTCATTTCCACATAATCACGTGGAGTTGCACCTTGGTAAACCTGTCTCGGTCTACCGATTGGATCGTTGTGCAGGCGCATTTCTTTCCACTGAGAAATCCAGCCGGGAAGTCTGCCTAAAGCAAACATCACGGTAAACATTTCTGTGGGAATTCCTAAAGCGCGGTAAATAATTCCAGAATAAAAATCTACGTTTGGATAGAGTTTTCTTTCGATGAAATATTCATCTTCCAAAGCTACTTTTTCTAACTGACGCGCAATGTCTAAAGCTTTATCTTCAATTCCTAAAGCTTCAAAAATATCGTCTGCGGCTTTTTTAATAATTTTAGCGCGCGGATCAAAGTTTTTATAAACTCTGTGACCAAAGCCCATCAAACGGAAATTATCATCTTTATTTTTTGCTTTTTCAACATATTTTGCAACATCGCCGCCGTCATTGTCAATCATTTCAAGCATTTCAATTACTGCTTGGTTTGCACCACCGTGAAGTGGTCCCCAAAGTGCAGAAATCCCTGCGGAAACAGAAGCAAATAATCCAGTATGTGCAGATCCAACCATTCTCACGGTAGATGTAGAACAATTTTGCTCGTGATCTGCGTGAAGAATTAATAATTTATTTAAAGCATTGACAACAGTCGGATTGATTTCGAAATCTATGTTTGGAACGCGGAAGCACATTTTGTAGAAATTTTCTACGTAATTCAAGCTGTTGTCACCATGGTTAATTGGCAAGCCCATTTTTTTACGATAAGTCCAAGCGCAAAGGTGTGAAAATTTAGCAATTAACATTTCTGCAGCGTGGTCCAAATCATCTTTAGAATGCACATCAACAGCTTTCGGATTAAAAGCTGTAAGGGCAGATGTCATTGAACTTAACACACCCATTGGATGCGCAGAACGAGGAAAAGCGTCGATCAAACGCTTCATTTCATCTGCTACGAAATTGTATTTTTTTATACCATTTTCAAAAGTGGCAAACTGATCTTTATTGGGTAGATTTCCATGCAACAGCAAATACATCACCTCCGAAAAATTCGATTTTTCAGCAATTTGTTCAATGGGGTAACCTCGGTAAAATAGTTCACCTTTATCTCCATCTAAATAGGTAATATCGCTTAAAGTAGCGCCTGTATTTTTGTAACCTAAATCTAACGTAATTAAACCGGTTTGATCTCTCAATTTAGAAATATCAATTCCGCGGTCTCCCATTGTGCTTTCAATAATAGGATATTCGAACGATTTTCCGTCATAATTAAGAGTAACTTTATTATCTGACATATATTTTAAATATTTTTATAAATTTAAGAAAAATTGCCCATTAAACAAAGATGAGACAATGAATTTTGATGATATTTATCTATTATCTTTTTATTTTAAATGCATCAAGACCCGGGAAAATGGCAGTATCGCCCAACGCTTCTTCAATTCTTAGCAGCTGGTTATATTTCGCCATGCGGTCTGATCGTGAAGCTGAACCTGTTTTAATTTGTCCGCAATTCATTGCTACTGCTAAATCTGCGATTGTAGAATCCTCAGTTTCACCTGACCTATGAGACATCACGGTAGTATATTTATTATTTTGCGCCATTTGAACGGCCGCCATAGTTTCAGATAAAGTACCGATCTGGTTTACTTTAATTAATATAGAATTGGCGATATCATTTTTAATTCCTTTGGCTAAAATCTCAGTATTAGTTACAAATAAATCATCACCCACGATCTGAACGGTTTTTCCTAATTTTTCTGTTAAAAGTTTCCAACCTTCCCAGTCGTTTTCATCCATGCCATCTTCAATCGAAATAATTGGATATTTTGAAGCGAGTTCTGCTAAATATTCAACCTGTTCTGCGCTTGTTCTAATGGCTCCATTTTCGCCTTCAAATTTTCTGTAATCGTATTTTCCATCCACATAAAATTCTGACGCAGCGGAATCTAAAGCAAACATGATATCATCACCTGCTTTGTAACCCGCATTTGCAATGGCTTGCGTTAAAGTATCTAATGCGTCTTCAGTTCCGTCAAATTTTGGAGCGAAACCGCCTTCATCACCAACTGCTGTCGACAATCCTCTCTTTTTTAGAATTGCTTTTAATTCGTGAAAAATTTCCGTTCCCTTTTGTAAAGCGTGGGAAAATGAATCTGCTTTTACCGGCATCACCATAAATTCTTGAAACGCAATTGGCGCATCAGAATGTGAACCGCCGTTGATGACGTTCATCATTGGAACAGGAAGTGTGTTTGCGTTGACGCCTCCAATGTATTTATACAAAGGGATTTTTAAATCTAAAGCCGCTGCTTTTGCAACTGCTAAGGAAACGCCTAAAATTGCGTTGGCTCCAAGGTTAGCTTTATTAGGCGTTCCGTCCAGCTGAATCATCAAATGATCAATATAATTCTGCTCAAAAACAGAAATACCAATTATTTCTGGTGCTATTATTTCTCTTACATTTTCTACGGCTTTTAAAACGCCTTTGCCACCAAATTCTTTTGCATTATCACGTAATTCCACAGCTTCATGCTCGCCTGTTGAAGCGCCAGAAGGGACTGCTGCTCTACCCATAGAACCATTTTCTGTATGAACATCAACTTCTATTGTTGGGTTTCCTCGGGAATCTAAAATTTGACGTGCTTCAATGTAAGAAATGTAACTCATGATTTTATAGTAATATATATTTTGTTAATAATTGAATGTGCGCAAATTTACGGAATATTTGGGGAAAATGAAAAGGTGTAAAACGCAGATTTTCTTTTTTGGGATTTTAAAAATTTTAATCTTTTCAAATGCAAAAATGAATTGTTTTGTTTCAGAAAGTTACGGTTTCAGTAAATCTATTTCTAAAATATTATTGTCAGCACCTATTTGTCTCATTTTAGAATCTGAAATTTTCTTCAGAAGTTCATATTGTCGGGAGAAAGATCTTCTTTGCTTTTAACAACACCTTTTTGCCGCCAACTTTTCATTGGGTCATTTCTGTAATCTTTAAAAAGTGTAATATATTTTTCTCTTGAAATAACAATCGGTTTTTTATCGGTTGTCAACGCATTTAATTCTGAATTTTTAAGTTTTAAAATTGATCTTAGCACAAAAATATGAGATTTAGTCTCATCCCAAATTTTTGTAATTAAACCTGGCAAACCATATAATTTATAAGGGCCGTCTTGAATTGGAATTTCGGTTGAAAACCATGCAGTCCATTGTCGTCCCGCAAAATTCCCTGTCGCTTTTTGAGATTTCCATGCGCCAATTTGCATAGTTTCAGAGAAATTTTCCAAATTATTTGCCGGTCATCTTTCACTTCAAATAAGTCTTGCTCGACTTTTGAAATAAGAGTAACGTTATATTTGGGATAGGTTTTAAAGACTCTATCCGAAACATTAAACCATGAATCACCATAACTCTTAGCTAAAGAATCTTGTTTAAAATTATCATAACTATAAAATCCTGAACCTTCTGTAAAAGTATCTAAATAATAAGTTTCCTCATCAATCACTTCTGTTTTGGTTGAATCCTTAACTGATCTGTGATCATAAATGAATCTTGTATTTTGACTTTTAAAGCCAAGACTATTGATAAATAAGGTGCAAATAATTAACTTATGCATTTTGAGATTTTAGAGATAATTTTAACTAAGATAAAAATATTTCTCTAACTTTAACATTAAATAAAACATTATGAAAAATAGAATATTGATTACCACAATGATTGGTTTAAGTTTAATGGCCTGTAAAAAGGAAAATAAAATGACTTCTGAAAATGAACCGCAGACAGTTAATTCTTTAAAGATGGACGAAAGTAAAACTTTCACCTATCTTGCAACAGATGGAAACCGGGCTAATCTTAGTTTCCAAAACAAAGGAAATGACCGCACAATTACTATTAAGGCGAATAATATGAAATATGTTTTAGATAAAAAAGATGGTGATCAAAATTCTGAAGTTTATGAGAGAAATGGCGTGCAAGCCAAAATAACTAAAGATTCATTGATGATTACACAAGGTGATAAAGTAATTCCTTTGGTCTTAGAAAAATCGTAAGAAATGTAAAGTTGCAACGTGTAAAATATATTTAAAACGCTAAACTTCAAGCTTGAACTTAAATAAAAAAATCCGTCCAGAAATTAATCAGGACGGATTTTGTATTTAAAACTTTTAGAAATTTATTCTGCAGTTTTTTCTTCTGTTGTATCAGCAGCTTCTACTTCAGATCCTTCAGCGTTGGCAACTGGTGCCTCAACTTTTTCACTTTTAGTCTCTACTTTTGCATCAGCAATAGTTGCAACTGGTTCTGCTTTCTTAGCAGTTGAAGCTTTTCTACTTCTTCGCGTAGTTTTCTTCTCAGCTTCGTTAGGATTGTAAATATCGTTGAAATCTACTAATTCTATCATTGCCATATCAGCATTATCTCCTAAACGATTTCCAACTTTAATGATACGTAGTGTATACCACCTGGACGGTCTGCCTACTTTTAGCAGCTACGTCTCTGAACAAGTCAGTTACGGCATATTTGCTACGTAAGTAAGCAAAAACGATACGACGATTGTGTGTAGTATCATCTTTAGATTTTGTATAAGAGGCTCAACGAATTGTTTAAGCGCTTTTGCTTTAGCAACCGTAGTGTTAATACGTTTGTGCTCGATAAGAGAACAAGCCATATTAGCTAACATAGATTTTCTATGTGCAGTCTGTCTGCTTAAGTGATTGAATTTTTTTCCGTGTCTCATTGCTATGTAAATTTATACTTACGGCTTAGATTATTCTTTATCTAGTTTGTATTTTGCTAAATCCATACCGAAGTTCAAATTTTTAACTGCAACAAGTTCATCAAGCTCAGTTAAAGATTTTTTACCGAAATTACGGAATTTCATTAGGTCATTTTTATTGAACGATACTAAATCACCTAAGTGTATCAACTTCAGCCGCTTTCAAACAATTTAGCGCTCTTACAGAAAGATCCATATCAACTAGCTTAGTTTTAAGCAATCTGTCTCATGTGTAATGATTCTTCATCATACTGATTCTGTTTGTGCAATTGCGTCAGCCTCGAGAGTAATTCTCTCATCAGAGAACAACATGAAATGGTAGATCAAAATTTTAGAAGCTTCAGTAAGGCATTTTTAGGGTAGATGGAACCATCAGTCTCAATATCCAAAACAGTTTTTCATAGTCAGTTTTTTGCTCTACACGGAATTTTCAACACATATTGGACATTTCTTAATGGAGTGAAGATTGAATCGATCGCAATCGTACCAAGTGCAGAATTTGCAGCTTTGTTTTGATCAGAAGGAACATAACCTCTACCTTTTTCTATATTAAAAGTCATTTCAAAAGTAATATCTTTTGTAAGATTACAGATAACCAGTTCAGGATTTAAAACTTGGAAACCTTGAAATAGAGCTACCGAAAATCACCAGCTGTTACAGTTTCTTTACCTGAGATAGATATACAGTTACCTGATCTGCAGAAGCGATATCTTCAATTTGCGTTTGAAACTCAATTGTTTAAGATTAAGGACTAATTTCTGTAACGTCTTCAACAACACCTGAGATAGTTGAAAATTCGTGCTCTACACCTTCTATTTTAATAGAAGAAATAGCGTATCCTTCTAGAGAAGAAAGCAATACTCTTCTCAAAGCATTACCGATCGTAAGACCAAAACCAGATTCTAAGGGTCTGAATTCAAACTGTCCTTTAAAATCATCTGATTTTATTAGTATTACTTTGTCGGGTTTTATAAAAGTTAAAATTGCCATATTATTGGGTTGAGCAAAAATTTGATTATTATTTAGAGTATAATTCGACGATCAACTGTTCTTTGATGTCTTCAGGAATCTGAATTCTTTCAGGAGCTGAAGTAAAAGTTCCAGTTTTGGTTTCGTTATTGAAATGTAACCACTCATAATCATGATTTGATAAGCTAGAGAGTCAGCAATTATTTCAAGAGATTTAGATTTCTCTCTAATAGCAATCTGGTCACCAGCTTTTAATAAATAAGAAGGAATGTTTACCAATTCTCCGTTCACAGTAATGTGACGGTGAGAAACAAGTTGTCTTGCACCAGCTCTTGTTTTACCAAAACCTAATCTATAAACAACATTATCAAGTCTAGACTCACAAAGTTGTAATAGTACATCACCTGTAATACCTTTGCTGCTTTGGGCTTTTTCAAAAAGATTTGAAAATTGTCTTTCTAAAATTCCGTAAGTATATTTTGCTTTTTGCTTTTCCATTAACTGGATCGCATACTCAGATTTTTTAGCACCTCTTCTTCTGTTCGGTCCAGTGTTGCCCGGAGGGTAGTTTCTCTTTTCGAAGCTCTTATCGTCTCCGAAATATTGCAGCGCCAAATTTTCGTGCAATTTTTGTTTTTGGTCCTATATATCTTGCCATTTAAATTTTTAAGATTTTAGATTAAAAAATTTAGTTCTGATGAATCAATAATGGATATCCAATCTTAAAATAAAAACTAAAATTTAATATTCCTAGATTATACTCTTCTTCTTTTTGGAGGTCTACATCCGTTGTGAGGCATTGGCGTAACGTCAATGATTTCGCTCACTTCAATTCCTGAATTGTGAATAGTTCTGATTGCAGATTCTCTCCCTGCACCAGGTCCTTTCACATAAACCTTTACTCGTCTAAGACCCAAATCGTGGGCTACTTGTGAGCAATTTTCTGCAGCCATTTGTGCTGCGAAGGGAGTATTCTTTTTAGAACCTCTAAATCCCATTTTACCAGCAGAAGCCCAAGAAATAACTTCCCCTGCTTTATTGGTTAAAGAAATAATAATATTATTGAAAGTCGCTTGGATATGAGCCTCGCCGATTGCTTCAACTTTTACTTTTCTCTTTTTTGTTACTTTAGTCTGTTTTGCCATAATTCTTACCGATTATTTACTTGCTTTCTTTTTGTTAGCAACCGTTTTTCTTTTTCCTTTTCGGGTTCTAGAATTATTTTTTGTTCTTTGTCCTCTTAAAGGTAATCCTAGTCTGTGACGTATTCCTCGTTGGCAACCAATGTCCATCAATCGCTTGATGTTTAATTGTGTTTCAGAACGTAATTCACCTTCTACTTTTACGTTTTCAGTGATGTAGTTTCTGATTAATGCCAATTCTTCGTCATTCCATTCGTTGACTTTCTTGTCTTCGCTGATCCCAGCATTTTTCAAGATTTGGGCTGATGTACTTCTACCTACTCCGAAGATGTAAGTAAGTCCAATTACGCCTCTTTTGTTTTTAGGTAAATCAATACCGGAAATTCTCGCCATAATTTAGCCTTGTCTTTGTTTAAATTTTGGGTTTTTCTTGTTGATCACGAAAAGCACGCCTTTACGGCGAACGATTTTGCAATCAGCACTTCTTTTTTTAATAGATGCTCTAACTTTCATTTAGTACTTTTTTTTAATTTTACAACGGTTAAATGAGATCTTACGGCTTCATTCCCATTTTGTTTAAATTTTCAAACAGACTTAAGTTTGTTTGCTTTTATAATAAGTTTCAGCGGATGCTAAAATTAATATCTGAATGTAATTCTACCTTTGGATAAATCATAAGGGGAAAGCTCTAAACGAACTTTATCACCAGGTAGAAGCTTTATGTAATGCATTCTCATCTTGCCAGAAATATGCGCAATTAAAATATGCCCATTTTCTAACTCTACACGGAACTGTGCATTTGAGAGTGCTTCGGTAATTAAACCGTCTTGCTCAATATGTTTCTGTTTTGCCATTTATATATTATTAGACGTTCTTGACAATTTTGATTGCATCAAGCCGTCATAATGATGATTTAATAGATAAGTATTAATTTGCTGTACAGTATCTAAAACCACCCCAACCATAATCAAAAGTGAGGTACCGCCGAAGAATAGAGCGAATCTATCTGTCGAAACTAAGGTGCCGTGCACTATTGCGGGAAGGATTGCAAAAATAGCTAAAAATATTGAACCTGGCAAAGTTATTTTTGACAAAATACTATCCAAATAATCTGAAGTTTCTTTACCAGGTCTAACCTTTGGAACTAGACCACCATTTCTTTTTAAATCATCTGCCATTTGATTAACAGGAATTGTAATTGCTGTATAAAAAAATGTAAATATGACAATTAATAATGCAAATAATAAATTATACTGCCAAGAAAATACATTTTTAAATCCGGCTAAAAAAGTATTACTTTGGTCAATTCCGGTTAGTAAACCTGGAACAAACATTAAAGCCTGTGCAAATATAATTGGCATTACACCTGCAGCATTAACTTTTAAAGGAATCCATTGTCTTGCGCCTTCCATTAAATTTCTATTTACGCCACCTCTTGCCTGAGCTCTGCTTACATATTGAATAGGAATTTTCCGAACTGCTACGGATAAGATAATTGCTAGTAAAATTACGACCAGCCAGAAGATCACTTCTATTAAAATCATAATAGCACCAGAACCACCTGTACCAGTTTTTGTGGTAAACTCTTGAATGAAAGAAGAAGGAAGATCAGCTAGGATTCCCACCATAATTAAAATAGAAATACCATTTCCGATACCTTTATCCGTAATCTTTTCACCCAGCCACATGGCAAAAATAGTACCTGCTAACAAGTATAACAACACTGATGAAAATAAGAACATTATTGAATTTGGATCTACAAAATAAGCAGAACCGAATTGCTGATAGGGTAAAAAAACCTTTGTGATACTGGTAAGATAAGAGGGTGCTTGCACTAAACAAACCCCAATTGTTAACCATCTCGTTATTTGGTTTAAAGTATTTCTACCACTTTCGCCATCTTTTTGTAATTTCTGCAAATAAGGAATAGCCATTCCCATCAACTGTACAATAATAGAAGCGGAAATGTAGGGCATAATTCCTAATGCCATTACAGACGCGCGGCTAAATGCACCACCAGTAAAAGAAGAAAGCAAACCTAAAAGACCTGCGCCCTGTTTGCTACCACCCTGACTTTGATATTTATCTAAAAGGCTACCTACTTCCGCCATGTTAATAGCTGGCAGAGAAATATAAGAAGCGAATCTATACACTAGAATTAAACCTAAGGTAAGAAGAATTTTATCTCTTAACTCTTTAAGACTCCAGATGTTTTTAAATGTTTGTATAAATTCTTTCATTGTAAATATTATAGAATAACTGCTTTACCTCCAGCCTTAGAAATTGCTTCTTCGGCAGATTTTGTGAATTTATGAGCAGAAATTGAAACACCAGTTTTCAATTCACCTCTTCCCATAATCTTTACGATTTCACTTTTTTTAGCTAAGCCATGCTCCACCAATACATCTTGAGTAATCTCAGTGATATTTTTGGTATCTGCTAAGATCTGAAGTGTATCAATATTGATAGCTCTGTATTCTTTTCTGTTGATATTGGTAAAACCAAATTTTGGTAATCTTCTTTGAATTGGCATCTGCCCACCTTCAAAACCGATTTTTCTGGAGTAACCAGATCTTGATTTTTGACCTTTATGACCTTTTGCAGAAGTACCACCTTTTCCACTTCCTTGACCACGGCCAATTCTTTTAGAGTTGTGAGTTGCACCACTTGCTGGTCTAATAGTATTTAAATTCATGATTATAGATGTTATATGAGAGGTTAGAAATTAGAGTTGAAAATAAATTATATCCGAAAATTAATTTAAAATCTGGGTTCTAACTTCTAACGTCTTATTTAAAATTATTTAGTTACTTCTAATAGGTGACTAACTGCTGCAACCATCCCTAAGATAGCTGGAGAATCATCATGTTCTACTACTTGGTGAAGTCTTTTTAAGCCTAATGCTTCAAGCGTTCTCTTTTGAGTCTTGGTTCTACCAATAGCGCTTCTTACTTGTTTTACTAATTATTTAGCCATAGTTTCCTTGATATTAACCGTTAAAAACTTTATCTAAAGAAACACCTCTTTGTTTTGCAATTGTCTCAGCGCTTTCTAATTTGTAATAAAGCTTCGAAAGTTGCCTTTACAACGTTGTGAGGGTTGGAAGAACCTTGAGATTTCGAAAGAATATCGTGAATCCCTGACTGATTCTAAGAACTGAACGAACAGCACCACCAGCAATAACACCTGTACCTGCAGAGGCGGGAATTAAAAATATATGCGCACCGCCGAATCTTGCCTTCGTGTTTGTGAGGAACTGATTATTTATTACCGGAATTTTTACTAAATTTTTCTTAGCATCTTCTACTGCTTTTGCAATAGCTGAAGAAACGTCTTTAGATTTACCTAGATCCGAATCCGATGACTACCATTATCATTCCCAACTACCACGATAGCTGAAAAACCGAATGCTCTACCACCTTTAGTTACTTTAGTAACTCTATTAACTGAAACCAAACGATCTGCTAATTCTAGGCCTCCTGGTTTTACTCTTTCTATATTGTCAAATCCTAACATAATTCTTTAATTTTAAAATTTCAAACCACCTTCTCTTGCACCGTCTGCTAAAGCTTTCACTCTACCGTGGTACACGAAACCATTTCTATCAAATACTATTTTTTCTATACCTGCAGCTTTTGCTTTTTCAGCAATTTTTTTACCAACAGCGGCAGAAATTTCTGTCTTTGTACCTTTAGCGTCTACCCCCTTCTCTCTTGAAGAAGCGGAAGCTAAAGTTTTACCATCTAAGTCGTCTACTAACTGTGCGTAGATTTCTTTATTACTTTTATAAACAGAAAGTCTTGGTAAAGACGCAGATCCTGAAATCTTACCTCTTACTCTACTTTTAATTCTGTTTCTTTTTTGAGTTTTTGTTAATGACATTTCTTTAAATTTTATGCAGATTTACCGGCTTTTCTTCTTACTATCTCACCTACGAATCTTACACCTTTTCCTTTATATGGCTCAGGCTTTCTGAAAGATCTGATCTTTGCAGCAACCATTCCTAAAAGTTGGTTATCATAAGAATTTAAAGTAATGATCGGGTTTTTCCCTTTCTCAGTCAATGTTTCTACGCTTACCTCCGAAGGAAGATTCAGCACGATACCGTGTGAAAAGCCTAAAGACAGATCTAAACGGTTACCCGTACTAGCTGCTCTATAACCTACACCTACCAATTCTAACTTTTTAGTGAAACCCTCGGCAGTCCCAATAATCATATTATTTATTAACGCTCTGTAAAGACCGTGTAATGCTTTGTGTGACTTAGATTCTGAAGGACGGCTCATTGTAATGACACCATCTTCCTGACCTAAAGTAATACCTTCCGTAAGAGTCTGATGAAGTTCTCCTTTGGGACCTTTAACTGTTACTACGTCATCTTTAACGCTAACTGTAACACCGGCAGGAATTTTTATAATGGATTTACCAATTCTAGACATTTCTTCCTTTTTTACAATTAATAAACATAGCAAATTACTTCACCACCTAATTTTTCTTTGCGGGCTTTTTTGTCCGTCATCAAACCATGGGAGGTAGAGATGATCGCAACACCAAGACCGTTCAATACTCTAGGAAGATCTTGCGATCCCTTGTATTGTCTAAGACCAGGTCTTGAAGCTCTCTGAATAGACTTAATAGTCCCTTTAGTTGTTTGCTTGTCATATTTAAGAGCGATTTTGATATTCCCCTGAACAGCGCTTTCTTCAAACTTGTAGTTTAAGATATAACCTTGTTCAAATAGGATTTTCGTAATCTCCTTCTTAATTTTCGATGCAGGAATATCCACCACTTTGTGGCCTGCGCTTTGTGCGTTCCTTACTCTAGTTAGGAAATCTGAAATTGGATCTGTTACCATTTCTTCATTTTAAATTATTGGTTTATGATGAGCAGTATTTAAAAGGATGATCCTTAAAAACTTTCTCACCTCGATTTTTCTAAATTATTACCAACTGGCTTTTTTCACTCCTGGGATAAGACCTTTGTTAGCCATTTCTCTAAATGTTACTCTAGATAAGCCGAAAGTTCTCATATATCCTCTTGGTCTTCCAGTTAATTTACATCTGTTGTGTAATCTTACTGGTGAAGCATCTTTTGGTAATTTTTGAAGTCCTTCAAAATCACCTGCTGCTTTTAGAGCTTTTCTTTTTTCAGCATATTTTGCTACAGTAGCCTCTCTTTTGCGCTCACGCGCTTTCATTGATTCTTTTGCCATTTCTTAGTTCTTTTTAAAAGGTAATCCGAAATGAGCAAGTAACGATTTTGCTTCTTTATCGGTTTTAGCTGAAGTTACAAAAGTAATATCCATACCTTGTATTTTCTTTACTTTATCAATTGCAATCTCTGGGAAAATGATTTGCTCAGTAATACCAAGATTATAGTTTCCTCTACCATCAAAACCATCGGCTTTAATACCAGAAAAATCTCTAATACGTGGTAAAGCAGAAGAAGTCAATCTATCTAAAAACTCATACATTTTATGTGCTCTTAGCGTCACTCTTGCCCCAACTGGCATCCCTTTTCTTAATTTGAAAGCAGCTTCATCTTTCTTAGAGATTGTACCTACCGCTTTTTGACCTGTGATCTGTGTCATTTCATCTACAGCGTAATCTACAATTTTCTTGTCTGCAGTTGCTTCTCCCAAACCTTGGGAAAGACAGATTTTAAGTAATTTAGGAACTTCCATTATGGATTTGTACCCAAATTCTTCCATCATTGCAGGAACAATTTTTTCGTTATAGTTTAGCTTCGGTCTTGCTATATATTCCATCTTCTTAATTATTATAAAGTGTTACCAGATGATTTTGAAATTCTTACTTTCTTGTCACCATCCATCTTGTAACCTACTTTAGTTCCTTTATTATCTTTAGGATCGATTAGCATTACATTGGAAATATGTACAGAAGCTTCTTTTTCAACAATTCCTCCTTGTGGATTTCCAGCAGAAGGTTTTGTGTGTCTTTTCACGATATTTAAACCGGCAACAATTACTCTAGCGTCTTTGTTTTCTTTTCTAATCACTTCAATAACCTCACCTGTTTTACCTTTGATTTCTTTTCTTCCGGTAGTGATGATTACGTTATCGCCTCTTTTGATTTTTAACTTTGTCATTTTTTTTAAATTTAAAATTTATAAAACCTCCGGGGCTAATGAAATGATTTTCATATATTCTTTGTCACGTAATTCTCTAGCAACTGGGCCGAAAACACGTGTTCCTCTCATTTCTCCTGTTGTATTAAGAAGTACACAAGCATTATCATCAAATTTGATGTAAGATCCGTCTTTTCTTCTTACCGCTTTTTTAGTACGAATAACAACAGCTTTAGAAACCTGTCCTTTTTTTGCAGTTCCTGAGGGTGAAGAATCTTTAATTGTTACTACAATTTTGTCACCTACGGAAGCATATCTTCTTCTGGTACCACCCAGAACTCTGATCACCAATACTTCTTTTGCACCGGTATTATCAGCTACTTTTAATCTTGATTCTGTTTGTAACATTATTTAGCTTTTTCAATGATTCTTACTAATCTCCATCTCTTACTTTTGCTCAAAGGTCTTGTCTCAATAATCTCTACTGTATCACCTTCGTTGCACTCATTATTTTCATCATGAGCCGTATATTTCTTCGTTTTTAAAACGTATTTCCCGTACATTGGGTGCTTTACTCTGGTTGTTTCACTTACAACAATGGTCTTTTCCATTTTATTGCTGGAAACTACTCCTATTCTTTCTTTTCTTAAATTTCTATCCATGATAAAATGAAATTCTATTGTTGTTTGATTGTTAACTCAGTTTCTAGTCTCGCGATTGTTCTTCTCAAATCTTTTATTTGAATTGGGTTTTCAACAGGACTGATCGCGTGCGTTATTTTAAGTTTATTAAAATCTGCTTTTAATTCAGTCAATTTATTTTGAATATCCCCTGCGCTTAAATTTTTGATGTCAGCTTTTTTCATTTCTATTAAGATTATTGAGGTTTAACAAAATCATTCGCTACTACAAATCTAGTAGTTATTGGAAGTTTCTGAGCGGCAAGACGCAATGCTTCTTTAGCCACGTCATAAGGAACACCTCCTACTTCGAACATTATTTTACCAGGTTTCACTACAGATACCCAATATTCCACTGCACCTTTACCTTTACCCATCCTTACTTCGGCTGGCTTTTTAGTAATTGGCTTATCTGGAAATATTTTGATCCAAAGTTGACCCTCTCTTTTCATATATCTTGTTGCAGCAATACGCGCTGCTTCAATTTGTCTTGCAGTAACCCAAGCGCCGTCATTAGCTTTGATGCCAAATGTTCCATAAGCAAGTTGATTCCCTCTTTGGGCAATCCCCTTCATTTTCATCTTATGAACTTTTCGGAACTTGGTTCTTTTTGGTTGTAACATAATTTAAATTTTAGATTGAATTTTAGATTAGAATTTTAAAAAAGTAACGGTCGTTTAAAATTGTGGCCTAAAATTTTTAATTATTTTCTATCTCTTGATGGTCTTCTATCACGATCACCTCCACGATTATCTCTATCGCCTCGGTTGTCTCTATCTCCACGGTTTCCTCCGCTTGCTGGTCCTTTTTTCTGCTGACCAACTAATGGCGTAAGATCTCTCTTACCGTAAACCTCTCCTTTCATGATCCATACTTTCACACCTAACTTCCCGTAAGTAGTATTGGCTTCAGCAATGTGATAATCGATATCTGCTCTAAATGTAGATAAAGGAATTCTACCTTCTTTAAAGTTCTCAGATCTTGCCATTTCCGCACCGTTCAATCTGCCGGAAATCTGTACTTTAATACCCTCTGCACCCATTCTCATAGTACTTGCAATTGACATTTTGACAGCTCTTCTATAAGAAATTCTATTTTCAATTTGTTTTGCAATACTATCAGCAACTAAAACTGCGTCAAGTTCTGGTCTTTTGATCTCAAAAATATTAATTTGAATATCTTTTCCAGTTAATTTTTTTAATTCTTCTTTCAATTTATCTACTTCAGAACCACCTTTCCCGATAATTAAACCTGGTCTTGCAGTAGTAATAGTAACTGTAACAAGTTTCAATGTTCTTTCAATATAAATCTTAGAGATTCCACCTTTAGACAATCTTGCCTCTAGGTATCTTCTGATTTTATAATCTTCTGCGAGTCTATCTCCATAATCTTTTCCACCATACCAGTTAGAATCCCATCCTTTAATGATTCCTAATCTATTGCCAATTGGATTTGTTTTCTGTCCCATAACTAGATTATTGATTTACTGTTTTATCACCTAAAATCAAGGTAATGTGGTTAGATCTCTTTCTGATTCTGTGTCCTCTACCTTGTGGTGCAGGTCGTAATCTTTTCAATTGTCTTGCGCTATCAACCATAATTTCTTTCACGATCAAGTTTGCTTCTTCAATATCTTGTCCTTCGTTCTTAGATTGCCAGTTAGCCATCGCAGAAAGTAATACTTTTTCTAATTTAATAGAAGCACCTTTTTTGGAAAATTTAAGAATAGATAATGCTCTATCTACTTCTACTCCTCTGATTATATCCGCAACTAAACGCATTTTCCTTGGAGAAGAAGGGCAATCATTATATAAAGATTTTGCCACATCTTGATTTGCTATTTTACGTGCTAACGCACTTTCTCTTTTTCTTGATCCCATTATCTGCTTCCTTTATTTTTGTTACCACCATGACCTCTAAAAGATCTAGTAGGTGAGAATTCTCCTAATTTATGACCAACCATATTTTCAGTAACATAAACAGGGATAAAAGATTTCCCGTTGTGAACTGCAAAAGTTTGACCTACAAAGTCTGGAGATATCATAGATGCTCGAGACCAAGTTTTTATAACCGTCTTTTTATTAGACTCTTTGTTTGCTTCGACCTTATTTACTAATGTATAGTGAATGAATGGTCCTTTTTTAAGTGATCTAGACATAATTATTTTCTTTTAGATAAAATGTGACGGTTAGACGCTTTATTTTTAGTTCTAGTTTTGTAACCTTTAGCAGGCATACCGTTTCTAGATCTTGGGTGTCCACCAGAAGATTTACCTTCACCACCACCCATTGGGTGATCTACAGGATTCATTACTACCGGTCTTGTTCTAGGTCTTATACCTAACCATCTGCTTCTACCTGCTTTACCAGATACTGTCAACTGATGATCACCATTAGACACTGAACCAACCATTGCGATACATTCTACCAAAATCATTCTAGATTCACCAGAAGGTAATTTTACGATAGCATATTTTCCATCTCTGGAAGTAAGTTGCGCAGATGAACCCGCACTTCTCGCCATAATAGCACCTTGACCTGGTCTTAATTCAATACAAGAAATTGTTGTTCCCAAAGGAATATTTTTCAATTTCATAGCGTTCCCCACTTCTGGTTCCACTGTTTCTCCTGAAACTACTTTTTGATCTACTTTAATACCGTGTGGAGCGATGATGTATCTCTTCTCTCC
Organism: Halpernia sp. GG3; assembly: GCF_052976925.2. Lineage (NCBI taxonomy): Bacteria > Pseudomonadati > Bacteroidota > Flavobacteriia > Flavobacteriales > Weeksellaceae > Halpernia > Halpernia sp. GG3. The sequence goes on along the minus strand of NZ_JBRIIR020000014.1, from coordinate 15,311 downwards.
GTCAGCATATTCTAAAAGTGCGATAAATGCAGTTCTGTTTGGATCATATTCTACAGATTTTACCGTCGCTTCAACGTCAAATTTATTTCTTTTGAAGTCGATAATTCTGTATTTCTTTTTATGTCCACCTCCGGTGTAACGCATGGTCATTTTACCAGTATTGTTACGACCACCTGATTTACTTAGACCAACTGTTAGAGATTTCTCTGGTTTGTTGGTAGTAATTTCCTCAAAGTTGTTTACAACTCTGAATCTCTGTCCCGGGGTGATAGGTTTTAATTTTCTAACAGACATTACAATTGTTTATTTAGTTAGTTGCAAAAATGTCAATAACTTCTCCTCCTGCAAGGGAAACTACTGCTTTTTTCAATTTGTTGGTTTTCCCAACCTGAAGTCCTTTTTTAGTGTTTTTTGAAGAAACTTTTGGTGCATAAATCATAGTGCGCACGTCAGTTACTTTTACACCGTACATTGCTTCTACTGCTTTTCTAATTTGGATTTTATTCGCCTTAGGTTGTACTAAAAACGAATAAGCACCTCTTAAATCTTGCAAGTAGTTCGCTTTTTCCGAAATAATTGGTTTAATGATAATCGACATGATTTATTTCTTTAAGTTTTCTTGAAATTTCTCTATTGCACCTTCTAAGAAAATTACTTCACCAGCGTGAACAATATCGTAAGAACTAATTTCATTATAGTTCATCACTTTTGTTTTTGGTAAATTTCTAGAAGACAAATACACATTTTTATTGGCTTCAGGAAGAATAAATAATGCTTTTTTACCAGTTAATTCTAAAGCTGCAAGCAACTTGATAAAATCTTTGGTTTTTGGTGCATCAAAAGATAAATCTTCTAAAACTGTAATGCTGTTGTCTCTCATTTTCTGAGAAAGGACTGATTTTTTAGCTAATCTTTTTAGCGCTTTATTCAGTTTAAATCTATAATCTCTTGGTTTTGGACCGAAAATACGACCACCACCTCTAAAGATTGGAGATTTAATATCACCGTATCTCGCAGATCCTGAACCCTTTTGTTTCTTAAGTTTCTTGGTAGATCCTGTAATTTCACTTCTCTCTTTAGACTTGCTTGTCCCTTGTCGCTGAGCGGCAAGATATTGCTTCACTTCTAAGTAAACCGCGTGTTGGTTTGGCTCAATACCGAAAACGGAATCATCAAACGTTACTTTTCTTCCGGTTTCTTTTCCTGATGTATTTAATACTACTAATTCCATTTTCTAATAATTACATAAGAATTTTTTGCTCCCGGAATCGCGCCTTTTACTACTAAAAGATTTTGCTCTTCGTCTACTTTTAACACTTGAAGGTTTTGAACGGTAACTTTGTCACCACCCATTCTTCCTGCCATTCTCATTCCTTTAAATACTCTTGAAGGATCGGAACCTGCACCGATGGAACCTGGAGCTCTCAATCTATTGTGCTGTCCATGAGTGGCCTGCATTACTCCCGCAAAGTTGTGTCTTTTTACAACCCCTTGGAAACCCTTACCTTTTGAAGTTCCCGTAACATCTACGAATTCACCTTCTTTAAAAAGGTTCACTTTCACTTCATCTCCTACGCTTAAAGTTTTTACGAACTCATGATAGAATTCTACTAACTTAGCTTTTGGAGTAGAACCAGCCTTTTTAAAATGGCCGATTAACGCTTTACCAACGTTCTTTTCACTCTTGTCATCGAAACCTAGTTGTGCACTAACGTACCCATCTTTTTCTTTGGTTCTGACCTGTAAAACCGAGCAAGGACCTGCTTGAATAACGGTACACGGCATATTTTTGCCGTTTGCGTCAAACAAAGAAGTCATCCCGATCTTTTTTCCAATAATACCTGACATTATTTTTATATATCTATTTATATTCTGGTTGTCTAACTTAAGTTTCAGTAATTTCTAGGTTTGAAATAGGCACACTTCTTCCTTAAATTGAGTGTGCAAATGTAAGAATATATTTTTAATTGACAATGATGCAATTAAAAATAATTGTAAAATTCCGAAATAAAAAAATCTCAAACTAATTGAGATTTATAATTTGGAAAATATATTGAATAATAAAGAGTAATTTGTTATCTGACCCAAATATCATCCTTTTCAACTGGGTTATTGTGAGACTTCATCCAATCCCAAAATTTCTGGTTAAATTCTGCGCCAGACGTTACAATTGCAGTACCATTAAATGTGGCGGAAGAAGACAAGCCCGTTTGCTTTTCTCGTGCGTAGACCAGCATTGAAGGGTCTTTTACCAGGTTTTCTTTGAATTTTATCTCATTAGCTATCGTGCCAAATGAAGTCGCCTCTGGAAGATCAATTTCAAGATTATTTTTTTCGATAATTGTTGCTATAAATCTATATTCAGCATCGTCTGAGCCAATCTCCAAAATCAAACCAGGCAAACCGCAGAATTTATAGGGGCCGTCTTGTATAGGTAAAGACACTGCATACCAAGCTTTCCATTGTCGATCGCCAAAATTTACTGTCGCACTGTTACAAAGTATTCCCAATATTTCTTTCTTATCCAATGATAATTCCCATTTAAAATTTGAAAAAAGATTTTGTTTATAATCCCCATGCTGAATAATTTCAAATTCAATGATATTATTTGTCTTATAGTTTTTAAAAATTGAACTATTATACTCGCCATAAGGCTCCTCAAAATTAAAAAACGACTCGCCTTTCTGCGTGTTGATTTGCAGATTGTAGCGTTCTGTTATCGTAGCAGTATCGCCTATCTTGGGTTGAAACCTAACATCAAAACCCACCTTGTAGTTCTGTGCAAAAGGTAACTCACAAAATAGTGCTAAGAATATCAGAAGTATTGCTTTTTTTATTGTTCCCATTCAAACGTTTTTTCTAATCCATTACGTTCTAAAATCAAAGCATTATCATTTGGATTGCGTTCTAATTCTCTTTTTTTTTCTAATGAAAGGCCATACCGCAATTCTGGAAACTCGTGATAAGATAAAATTTCGCCCTTATAACTACTGAAAGGATTTTCTATTTTTTCTTTAACATTATTAATTATTTCCAACTCCCACTTAAAAAGGTTTTCTCTATCCGCAATTTCGTACAAAAGACCTGGCGTATTTATAAATTTCCATGGGCCAACGCTTACTTTGATCTTGGAATTGTACCAAGCAATGTAATGCCTACCACGGAAGTCTGTCTCCGCTTTATTTAAAATTAAGCCATCTCGCAGTTTAGTTTCTGCACTTGTTTTCCAAGTCATACTATACCTATCTTCAAAAACGTAATCCTTCTCTTTAACCGTATAAACCCGCTCAGAAATTATATTTCCACCTTTAGGTGTGTAAAAAAGAACATATTGCGAGCTACCTTTAGAAGAAAATGTGTTTTGCTGGGCTTTTACCTGCTTATCAATACCAAAAATGACGTTATAATATTTTTCCGCAGATAGAGTATCTAAATTGAGCACGGCAGGAAATTTATACCATTGATTTGCATATTTATTGAAAACACTGTACCGATAGTTAATCTGAAATCCTTGGGCGCCCAATTGCACACAAAAAAAGCTAAGTATAAAAAAGTGAATATTTGTTTTCATTGCTGTAAAAATATAAAATTGCCCGTTTGAATGGGCAATATTTTAAGATTATTTTAAAAGTTGCTGCACTAGCCTGCGGCAATAGCAGCTGCCAAGGCCTCTTCTTGCTTCTTTTGGCAAGCCTCTGCGCTTGCCTCAGTACTTGTGTGATCATACACGCTACAGTGGTATGAACCGTGTTTTCTTCGTTATTTCTAATAACGATTACACGACAATTACCCGGCGGTACTTTTTGAAAAATAGCGCTGCTGCTCTTGGAAACACTACCATTAGACTCTTTCGCACCCATAACGCCAGCAACTCCAAAAGCCGCTAATAATAAAACTTTTTTCATAATACATTGTTTTTGTTGGTTAATGTATTACGAATCTAAAACTAAAACTATGCAAGTTATTTTTAAACTTTAACTAAATATTCGGAATTTGTAATTAATCTAAATAATTCAATAAAGCGACTTTACCTTAATTTTAATAAATTTGAAAATGAAAATTTTGCTTCTTCTGTTTTGTCTAATAATTTTGAGCGCTTGCGGAAAATTAACTTCGCATGATCATACTTTTTACTACTGGCGAACCAACTTAAGTTTAAATAAAGAAGAAAAAACTGCGCTCGTTAATTCTAAAGTTCCCCTTCTTTACACACGCTTTTTTGATATTGATAAAATTGACGGAAAATTTCAGCCGGTTGGTGTTATTACGAAAGACGCGAGTTTTATAACCAATAAAAAAATTGTGCCCGTTGTTTTTATTAAAAATGAAGTTTTATATGATATTAAAGGGGAAGAAATCAATTTTTTAGCGAAAAGTATTTTTAACTTAATTATTAGAAAAAGCAAAGAGCTGCAACTCACTTTATCTGATGAAATACAGATAGACTGTGACTGGACCGGTGGAACAAACGAAGAATATTTTAAATTACTCGAAACGCTAAAGAAAATTTCCCATAGAAAAATCACCTGCACTTTAAGATTGCACCAAGTAAAAGACAAAGGTTTAATTGGTATTCCGCCCGTTGATAAAGTTTATCTCATGTGTTACGCGACTTCTTCTCCTTTAGATAATTCGACAAAAAATTCAATTTTGGATATCCCTACTTTAAAAAATTATCTTGCGAGACTAAGTCATTATCCTTTACATATGGACATTGCGTTGCCAATCTATTCCTGGGGAATCCTCACCAATCATTTGGGAAATCATAAATTGATCAATACTTTATCATCAGAAGCCCTAGAAAAAAATGATAATTTTAAGAAAATATCTCTGAATAATTTTGAAGTTTTAAAAGATGATTTCTACTTCGGTATGTATTTAAGCAAAGGTTTTAAAATAAAAATTGAAACGATCACCCAAAAAGATCTGGATGAAACTTTAGCTTTTATAAATGAAAAAATCACATTTTACAATATTATATACTATCAACTAGACAGTCGCTTTATAAAAAATTACAAACTATGAAAAAAAATTAATTTTAGTCGTAATTTTAATTTTATATGGTGAATCCAAAGCCTGTTCCTGGTCAGATCCAGATTTTGACTATTTTAATCTTTTTACGCAAGATTTAATTCAAAATAAAACTTACACACCATTTTTAGTTACCTATTCAGAAGCATTTTACGGAAGCAAAACTTCGCAAATCCCAGATGAGAATATTGAGGCTTGGCAAAATTTCTTTAAAAATAAACTCACATATGAAGAGACCCAAGCCCTTGTTACAAAAATTGACCTAAAACATTTAGATAATTTAAAAGCGGGGAAACTTACAAACGATCTCTTTAAAAAATTAGGAAAAGATTTTTACACCAAAAACAAAGAAGCTTTAGATTATTTAATAGAAGCGAAATATCTGGAACCTTACATGAGAATTAATTTTGTTGAAAATTAGGATTCATTTTATCAGACCGAAGCAAGTAATTCAAAAAACACCACACAACTTAATTATTCTAAAACCATCGCGGCACTTAAAAGTTATATTCTGCAGCAAAAAATCTAGAAATAAAATTACGTTACACTTACCAAATTGTAAGGTATAATCATTACACAAGACATTATAAAGAAGCAGTTTCGGCATTTAAAACTTATGCAGAACCTTTAAAAAAAGATACGCCAATTTATTATTACACTTTAGACCAAAAAGCCGGCGCAGAGAGAGGTTTGAAACAGATGAATGCCGCAAACTGGGATTTCTTTCAGATTTTCATTCATTCTAAAAATAGAAAAGAAAGTGCTTTCACATCTATGAAACTTAGCAATAACAGCAATTTTCAATCATTATTATCCAAAGCAGAAACGTCTGAAGAAAAAAATATGGCTTGCTTTCTTCTGGCTTATTCCACTTACAGCAATCCGGTTCCTTTAATGGAAAAAATGCTGGCAAATAATGCAGATTCTGATATTTTAAAAGTTCTGGTTGCGCGTTCCATTAATGAACCGGGACGTTCTTATCTACCAGTTTACATTAATTGTGATGATCCAAATTGTAAGATGAAAGACAAACGACTACCAATTTTCACTTCTACTTATGACATGGGCGACGGGAAAAGTATGGATTTCATAAAAGAAATAAATTCATTTAGCACAAAAACCCGCGTAAAATCTGATGACGTTTATTGGCAAATGACGGACGCTTATGTGAAATTTTTAAACAGAGATTATTCTAAGAGTCAAGAAATTTTAAGTAAAATAAAAACTACTGACCTGCAATATTTAGCAGAAATAAAAAAAATGAAAATGCTGAATGATATTGTTTCGCAACCGAAAATTGACACCGTATTTGAAAATAAAATGATGCAGAATTATACGGAATTTTTTAATAAACCGATCAAGAAAAATAATTCAGATTATGATTATGCTGACAAAAGATTTCTTGCAGGATATTCTTGCGAACCGTTATTTTCTCCAAGGTGAGGATGCAAAATCTTTTTTAATGAACAACCAACTGTCAGATCTACAATATAATCCAAATCCTAAACTGGTGCGGAAAGTAGAAGCTTTTTATCGTAAAGAAAATAAAAATAGTTTCGAAAAATATATTGCATTAAACTTAAATAATGTGGGTGACACAGAATCTTTCTTTAATGAGATTTATGGAGATTTTGCAATGAGGCAAGCTGATTTTGAAACGGCAAAAAACATTTTCCTTAAATAAAAATAAAGAAGAAAAGGCAGAACTTTTATTTCAGATTGCAAGTGCAGAACAGGGGAAATATTACCAATTTGAGAAGGCGAACAAAAAAGAAATCAAATACGAAGACAAAGAATACCAAGCTGAATCTGACGCAGAACAAGCGCGATTGGATAACATTAAAAACACAAAATTTCGCACATCTTTCGCAATTTTGAAGAAGGACTATTATAATACAAAAACAGTACAAGATTTAAAAAGCAGTTGTCTTTACTTTAATTTTTACATGCGTAAATAAAAATTATGGAAATAAGTTTAATAAAATTTCTTCTAAATCCAATTTTACAGGGAGAGATTATAAATAAGCTTAACAGAAAAAGTAAAATTTTCTTTATGAAAATTTAAAAAAGCCTCTCCATGTTAATGAAAAAGCTTTTCTATTTAGCTTACTGCATTTAATCTATTCTTTTATAAATTTAGATGTTAATGTTTTACCGGCATTATTTAGCGAAATAACATAGACTCCTTTTGATAAACTAGAAACCTTAATTTCACCGTTGTTTAAATTTCCTTTTAAGACTACTCTTCCTGTGATGTCATAAATAATGTACCCAGATTTTACAGAAGCATTTCTTACAAAAAGAATATCTTTTGCGGGATTTGGATAGATTTGAAATTTATTTTTTTCTAATTCACTTGTTGCCAAATTTGCAGTTAAAGTAATTTTATTTACTGCATAAAAGACATTACCAATTGCAGAAACTCTTACATATGGGGTAGAAGCTCCTAATGTAATTGGAAAAGTTACACTAGCAGAACCATTGTTTGCAGTAGTTGCAACAAGAACATTCCAAGTGGCTCCAGCATCATTAGTGTAATCTATTTTTACATTCGTTACATTATAAGGTAAAACATTTGTTCCAGAAACCACCCAAGTTAATGTAACTGGTGAACCTGCAACTCCAGTTTTTGCCGCAACTGTAAATGCAGGTGTATTACCAACAATGATTTTCTGAGTAGCATATGCAGTTTGAGCTTGTCCGCCAGAAACATTATCACGGACAGTTATGCGGAAATTGGTAGTTCTTGCAACAGGTGAAGCGGCCTCCCAATCAGTAGTATTTCTAAGTGAGCCACTGAGAACTGTGGATAATTTTGGGAAATATCGTGTGGGATTCGTGGTTGGTAACAAAGATCTAAAACTAGCTCCTGTATCTGCACTTTTGCCAAAATTTGTTTGCGTAGTAAAGGTCGCACCTGTTGTAGCAGGATCTACCTGCTCCCAACAATATGTAAGTGGATTATTTTCTGGATCCGTCGCACTAGCTGTTAATACAAATGCTGTGTCTAAAGGAATGTTGTAAACCTTTGTTAAGGCTGGAACAATTGGTCCATTATTAGCAATCGGTGTATCCGCAGCAACCCCAGGAATACTTAAAAAAGCAGCTTGCACCTGATCGATACTTACCGTGTGAAAATAGGGATCTGAATGAGGCTGAACATCCGAAGCAATACCTGTTACACCAGCATACGCCATTATCGTTGAACCAGATCCAGGTTCTACTTCTACACCAGTACCTTCTACCCTGCTGAAAGTATGATTGTCTCCTAACTGATGACCCATTTCATGTGCTACAAAATCAATGTCAAAACTATCATTTGAAGCCGTACCAGAACCTGGTGAAGTAATTCCACTTCCTTTGTAATTATTAGGCAATATATATGCGTAGCCACAACCGCCATCAGCCGCAGTATATGATGTAGTCGAAACATCGTTACTACCAATACAACCAATACAACCAGCGTTACCGCCGCCACCGCTTGCACCGAACAAATGACCAATATCAAAATTCGCATCTGTAACCCCATAAGTACCGCCATGCAGGGTATTCAATAACTCATTATTCCATTTACACATCCTGTTAGCTGGACTATAAGGATCTGTTGACGCATCTGTAAATATTAAATTAGGGGCATTTATAATATTCAAGTGGGTATTAAATTCTTGTTCAAAAACGCCATTTACACGAGTCATTGTTGCATTCATCTGTGTTAAAGCACCCGCAGTCCCACCAAATGAAACAGTGTATTCACCAGTTACAGAAAGTGCTAAACGAAGTGTATGGAATGTTTTATTACTGGATTTTTCAATCTGTGCCTGATCCATCATTTTTTGGATTCGTGCCTGACTTGCAGGATTTTCTTTTGTATTACAAACAAAACCGCCTTGCTTAATACTTTTGCTGTGCAAAGAGTAAACAGATTTGTCGGTTGAAGATGGTTCTATAAATTCATATTTATCACCACTAATCATCATGGATTGAAAATCATTTGGTGCTACGCTGAATCTCACATATTTTGTCGGATCATCAACACCTTTCCCAACATAAGAACCCAAACTGTACTTCGCTTCTAAAGCTTCATCCATAACTGGATAACTATAAACAGCAAATTTTTCGATCCTGCCTTCTGCAGTTGGCATTTCAATAATTACGGACTGCGCATTTTTACCCACTTTACTGGAAGTGATGAGTCTCGTACGGATTTTATTTAGATCAAGCTTATAATAACCGTAATTATCGCTTTTCTTTGCGAAAACGCTTGGTGCGTTCGTTTTGGTCCATTGTGCATTAGCACTCAGCGAAAAAAATGTTATAAACGCAATTGCTAGAGGTGTAAATTTTTTAATCATCTACTATTTTTAAGTCAACAAAAATAAAACATTTTTAAATATTTATGGTTAAAAAATTAAAAATTATTTTAAATATGATATTTTAACTACTGTAAATTTCATTGTCATTCTAAAACCAAATTATCTATCTTTTTCTATTTTCAAACTTACTATCGACGGCTATCATTGTAAGCATGATCGTAAAATTTCACATCTTCCGGATTAATGTCTAAAACCATATTTGCATTTTCGTATTTTTCCACAGTAGAATCTGTTTTAAACTGATATTCATAGATAAAACGGTGGGTTTGCGCGGAAAATAAAAATGCAGGAAAATAAAAATTATTTTTTTCATTAAATAAATTTTATTTAAAAGTAATAATTTAATTTTTAAAAAGGTAAAAACTGTGAATCTTTCGCAACCCGACCTGAGTGGAAATCCTTTTATTTTTTTTGAAAAAAAATAAAAGATTAGGAACGGAGGGCGGAAATAGTTGCCAAAAAAAATCCCCAATCTTGCGAAAGGGGATTTCTTTATAATAAGTTTTGATTTTTTGCCTCTTATCCGCCGAGGCGAAAAGCAAATTACATTATACTTTAATTTCTACGTCAACTCCTGAAGGAAGTTCTAATTTCATTAATGCATCTACAGTTTTTGAAGAAGATGAATAGATATCCATCAATCTTTTGTGTGCAGACAATTGAAATTGCTCTCTTGCTTTTTTGTTAACGTGCGGAGATTTCAACACTGTGAAAATTCTCTTGTTAGTAGGCAACGGAATTGGTCCATTTACTACTGCACCTGTAGCTTTTACAGTTCTTACGATTTTCTCAGCAGATTTATCTACTAAATTGTAATCATAAGATTTTAATTTTATTCTGATTCTTTGTGACATTTTAATTTAATTTAGAGATTAACCTTTTGCTTTAGCGATTACATCAATTGCAACGTTTTGTGGTGCTGCTTCATATTTTTCAAATTCCATGGAAGAGGTTGCTCTACCAGAAGAAAGTGTTCTCAATGAAGTTACATAACCAAACATTTCAGATAAAGGTACGAAAGCTTTAATGATTTTCGCGTTGTTTCTATCGTCCATACCGTTTACAGTTCCCCTTCTTCTGTTAAGGTCACCTACGATATCTCCCATATATTCCTCTGGCGTTACCACTTCAAGTTTCATTATTGGTTCCATAATTACTGGTTTCGCAGCGCGTCCAGCTTCACGGAAGCCCATTTTTGCAGCCAATTCAAAAGATAAAGCATCAGAATCCACCGGGTGGAAGGAACCATCTTTTAAAACAACTTTAAAACCTTCTACTTCAAATCCTGCTAAAGGACCGTTTTTCAAACATTCTTTAAATCCTTTTTCCACGGATGGAACAAATTCTTTAGGAATATTACCACCTTTAATCTCATTTACAAATTCCAAACCTGGTTTGCCATCTGTAGCTGGACCAATTGTGAAAACAATATCAGCAAATTTACCTCTACCACCAGATTGCTTTTTGTAAACTTCTCTGTGATTGGCTGTTTGCGTAAGATTTTCTTTATATTCAACTTGTGGCTGACCTTGGTTTACCTCAACTTTAAATTCTCTTCTCATACGATCAACAAGAATATCTAAGTGAAGTTCACCCATTCCTGAAATGATCGTTTGACCAGAAGCTTCGTCAGTTTTAACTTGGAAAGTAGGATCTTCTTCAGCTAATTTAGCCAAAGCATTACCCATTTTATCCTGATCTGCTTTAGTTTTCGGTTCTACCGCGATACCAATAACTGGATCCGGAAAGTTCATAGATTCTAAAACGATTGGGAATTTCTCATCACAAAGTGTGTCACCCGTTTTGATAGATTTAAATCCAACTGCTGCACCAATATCACCTGCCTCGATATAATCGATTGGGTTTTGTTTATTAGCGTGCATCTGATAAATTCTGGAAATTCTTTCTTTGTTGTCAGAACGTGTATTTAAAACGTAAGAACCAGCGTCAAGTCTTCCTGAATAAGCTCTAAAAAATGCTAATCTTCCTACGAAAGGATCGGTTGCAATTTTAAATGCTAATGCTGCGAACGGCTCAGTAACACTTGGTTTTCTTGTAACTTCTTGGTCAGTATCTGGATTAATTCCTACAATATCGTCTTTATCCATCGGAGAAGGAAGATATTTACAAACTGCATCCAACATGAACTGAACACCTTTATTTTTAAATGAAGATCCACAAGTCATTGGGATAATAGATAAATCAATCGTTGCTTTTCTCAAAGCTTCATTAATTTCCTCTTCAGTAATAGAGTCTGGATCTTCGAAGAATTTCTCCATCAAAGTATCATCATAATCTGCAACAGCCTCAACTAATTTTTCTCTGTATTCCAGAACTTCTGCTTTCATGTCTTCAGGAATTGGCACTATTTCATAAGTGGCACCTTGTCCTTCTTCATCCCAAACAATCGCTCTGTTTTTAATTAAATCTACAACACCTTTAAAAGTTTCTTCAGCGCCGATTGGTAAAACGATAGGAACTGCATTAGAACCTAACATTTCTTTCACTTGCTTCACTACATTTAAGAAATCTGCACCTTGACGGTCCATTTTATTCACGAAGCCCATTCTGGCTACTTTGTAGTTATCAGCTAATCTCCAGTTAGTCTCAGATTGTGGCTCCACACCGTCAACTGCTGAAAATAAAAATACCAAACCGTCTAAAACTCTTAATGATCTGTTTACCTCTACCGTAAAATCTACGTGTCCAGGAGTATCAATAATATTAAAGTGATAAGGCATCGTCTCAGGTAATTTTTTACCCTGAGTTGTGGGGAAATTCCATTCACAAGTAGTTGCAGCAGAAGTAATTGTAATACCTCTTTCTGCCTCTTGCTCCATCCAATCCATTGTAGAAGCACCATCGTGCACCTCTCCAATCTTATGAGTTTTACCTGTATAGAATAAAATCCTCTCCGTAGTGGTAGTTTTACCGGCATCAATGTGTGCAGCAATACCTATATTACGTGTATATCTTAGGTCTCTACTCATTTAATTAAAATCTAAAGTGTGAAAATGCTTTATTCGCTTCAGCCATTTTATGAGTGTCTGTTTTCTTTTTAACAGCCGCACCTTCTTCTTTTGCAGCAGCAATGATCTCTGCAGCTAATTTATTAGCCATAGATTTATCATTTCTTGCAGTAGAATATTTTATTAACCATTTCATAGCCATAGAAATTTTTCTATCAGCTCTAATCGGCATAGGAATTTGGAAGTTAGCACCACCTACTCTCTTTGATCGCACCTCTACATGAGGCATTACATTTGTAAGGGCATCTTTCCAAATCTCCAAAGAAGTTTTTTCATTTTCTCCTTTTCTACTTTCTACGATTTCTAATGCATCGTAAAATATTTTAAATGCGATGGATTTTTTACCGTCAAACATTAAATTATTCACAAATCTTGTTACCAACTGATCATTAAATTTTGGATCTGGTAACAACGGTCTTTTTTTAGCTTTTGTCTTTCTCATTGTTTCTGTACCTTATTAATGATTATTTTTTCTTGCCTTTAGCCGGAGCAGCTGCTACCGCGCCTGGTTTAGGTCTTTTAGCTCCGTACTTGGATCTTCTTTGTGTTCTTCCACTAACTCCTGCAGTGTCTAAAGCACCTCTCACAATGTGATATCTTACTCCCGGTAGGTCTTTCACCCTTCCGCCTCGTACCAATACTATCGAGTGCTCTTGGAGATTATGTCCTTCGCCCGGGATGTAGGCGTTAACTTCTTTCCCATTAGAAAGTCTTACACGCGCTACTTTACGTAGTGCAGAGTTAGGTTTCTTAGGAGTTGTGGTGTATACTCTCGTACAAACACCGCGTTTTTGTGGACAAGAATCCAAAGCAGCCGATTTGCTCTTCTTGGCAAGTGTGGCTCTTCCTTTTCTTACTAATTGTTGAATAGTAGGCATTTAATTGCTTTTTGTTTTAAATAATTCAGGGTGCAAAAGTAAGAAATTTATTTGATTGTACAATAACATACGTAACTTTTTATAAATCAGTATAAAAAAAAGTTTTTACTTCGCTGAAATTAAATATATTTGAACTCTAAATTAAAATTACGATTAAAGAAATTATTTTTAACATTTATTTCTAAATAATCATTGAAAATATCAAATTTATATCGTTGAAAAAAATTTTATTTTTTATCTTTTTTACTCAGTTTTTAACAGCACAGTATAGCATTTCTTCAGCTGAGAGAGACGCGTTAATTTCTATTTACCAAAGCACAAATGGCGTGAACTGGAGTCAATCTTGGGATTTAACAAAAGATCCACAAAACTGGTATGGCATTAAAATTAAAAATCACACTGTCTCTGAAATAAAATTGCAAGGCAATGCTTTATCTGGAAATTTTCCTGGCAATTTAGCTGCTTTTACGAATCTTCAGATTTTGGACCTTAGTAATAATAATCTTCTAGGTGAAGTTTCGCCAAGTATTGGAAGTTTATCTAACTTAACTACTTTAAGCATCAACGACAACAAACTGACTGGAGATCCTTCAGCTGCTCTCTCTTCACTTTCCGCACTTACAGAGTTTTCTATCGGCCATAATCTATTTACAATTTCAGATCTGGATTTATTGCTACAAAATTTTACACAATTAACAGTTTTAAATATTGCTGATCTTAGCTTGAAATCAGTACCACAAAAAGTATCGATTTCAAGCCATCTACAAGTTTTAGATCTGAGCGACAACCAGTTAAAAACTGGATTTAATTATCTTTCTAATTTAACCAACCTTACTGATTTAAATTTAGCTGGAAACCAACTAACCACTTTACCAACGCAACTTGGGGATTTGACACAACTTACCTCTTTGGATTTAAGCCGAAATCTATTAGCCACAAACTTCGAAATGTCTCTAAATAATTTAAAAAATCTTGAGTGGCTTTCCTTTGAAAATAATTTACTGCAAAATCTGCCTTCAAATATTGGCACATTTACGAATCTCGTCCATCTAAATTTAGGCAGAAATTTACTGTCAGCGAATTTTTCATCTCTTTTGAATCTAAAAAATCTGGAACAACTTTATTTAAATAACAATTTATTAAAAGACAGTTTTCCTTCCGATCTTTTGCAACTTTCAAAACTTCAAATGTTATCTTTAACGGGAAATCAGCTTTCTGGTGCGATCCCAACTAAACTTCCGGCGCTTACTTTTATCGATAACAACCGCTTTTCACTTACGGATGTTAAAATATTTTTAGAGACCAATCCGAAATTTATAGATTTTACCTACTCACCTCAAAGATACGACGATCCACAATCTATTTCCGGCGCTCTGGGTGACAATATTATTTTAAAACAGGCACTTTCCGGCGTTGACTATCAATTTACCTGGTTTAAAAATTTAAATAACAAAGAAGGCTCAACTTCTGAGAATTTCTATATTAATGGATTAAAGCAAGAAAATTATACGGATTACACCTGTGAAGCGTATTTCAGTAAAAATTACGCCAATTACTTTTTGGAGATTTCATTTTTTCGCGAACCAATTAAGGTTGAATCAAATTTAAATATCAAAGAAGTCGATAAAAATTTAAGTATTTACCCAAATCCAACTTCTGATATTTTATTCGTTCGCGCGGTAAATGAAAAAATTGAAAGCATTTCCGTTTACGATATGAGTGGCAAAGTTATTTTGAAAGATTCCAGCGCATCAAAATTGCGCGTTAATGTGCGTGCTTTTCCAACAGGAGCTTACGTTATTTTCTTAAAAACACCTACGAGTTCCAAAATTTTTAAATTTATTAAAAAGTAAATTTGCTTGTTTTAAATTGGCTAAAAAATTGCAATCCAGTTTCAAATTTTTCTTATCTTTCATTAAAATTTATCTTCCATGCCTTTAGTAAAGCTGAATTCGATTCTTGACAACGATTTCTACAAGATCACCATGCAAAATGCGGTA
>NZ_JBRIIR020000013.1:0-85562 GCF_052976925.2 Halpernia sp. GG3 | reverse complement strand
GGAATATTTTTTTTCTTAATGAATCTTCAAAAGCACGTGTTTGTGAATTTGTTCGGTATAAAATAGCAAACTGATCAAAGTTCATTTGCTCAGAATTGTGAAGTTGCCAAATATTTGACGCTACAAAAGCCGCTTCATCTGCATCGGAAAGACTTCTGTAAACTTTTATTTTTTCGCCGACTTCATTTTCACTAAAAACATTTTTCTTAAACTGCTGAATATTTTTAGAAATCACCACATTTGCCGCATTAACGATGTTTTGGGTGGAGCGGTAATTTTGCTCTAGCGAAACCGTAACCGCATCCGGATAATCTTTTTTAAAATTTAAAATATTTAAGATATTTGCCCCGCGAAAGGAATAAATTGATTGTGCATCATCTCCTACCACGCAAATATTTTCAAATTTGGAAGCCAATGCTTTTACAATTAAATATTGAGAATGATTGGTATCTTGGTACTCATCAACTAAAATATAGCGAAAACGGTCCTGATATTTGGCTAAAACTTCAGGAAATCTCGTCAATAACTCATTGGTTCTCAATAATAAATCATCAAAATCCATCGCGCCATTTTTAAAACACGCTTCTACATATTTTTGATAAATTAAACCAATATGTTTTTGATTCGCGCGCTCGTCAGCTTCCAATAAATCTGGATTATTAAAGTAGGCTTTTACGGTTATTAAATTATTTTTATACTGAGAAATTCTGGATAAGACTTTTTTAGCTTTGTAAAGATCACCATCGATATTTAATTCTTTAATGACTTTTTTTAAAACATTAATAGAATCCTGCGAATCGTAAATGGTAAAATTTGACGGAAAACCAATATAATGCGCTTCATTTCGTAAAATTCTTGCAAAAACTGAGTGAAACGTTCCCATCCAAAGACTTTTTGCTTCACTTTGCCCCACCACTTTTGCCACACGGTCTTTCATTTCTTTCGCCGCTTTATTAGTAAAAGTAAGTGCAAGAATATGAAAAGGATCAATCAGGTTTGTGATGAGATGAGCAATTCGCATCGTGAGAACGCGCGTTTTACCAGAACCTGCACCCGCAAGCACCATTAAAGGTCCCTCTATCGTGGTTACAGCTTCTAATTGTGGTTCATTTAAACCTTGAAGATAATCCATTAAACTTTAAAATTTTAGAATAACAAAAATACGGAAATTAGATTTGGTTTATGAGGTTTGGTATTCGCTTCTCAGAGATATTAAAATAATTTTGTTATGCGATTTATATTTAAAAGAATAAAAAATATTCATCTAATGTCTGCATTTTTAATTAGTAGGAAATATTATCTTTATCAAAAATTAAGTATTAGATTTTAGAAATTAAAAATTAATTAACAATAAATCTATGAAGACAGAAGTAGAAACTGAAAATAAAGACCAGGAAAATTTTCAGAAAGAATTGGAGGAAAAATCGAACGAAATTGATGGCGTACAAGAATACCGAGATATTCTAAGCCGGGTTATTCATGAAGGAGAAGAAATATTTAAAATTAAAAATAAAGCATTAACGCTTAGTGCAATTATTGCAGGGCTAGAAATAGGCTTCAGCTATTTACTAATGTGCACACTCTTCAGTTTGCTTAAAGGAAAATTATCTGAAAACTCTATTTTTAAATTATTTTCTTTTGTTTACCCATTGGGATTTATTTTTGTAATTCTGGGTAAATCAGCACTCTTTACCGAGCAAACTTCTGTATTGACCTTACCCGTTTTAAATGGTCAGCGCAAGATATTAGAGTTATTAAGAATATGGGGTCTGGTAATTATAGGTAATATCTTTGGCGGAATTTTATTCGTACTTTTTATTGGCACACTTGCCCCGCGCTTACACTTATTCACGCATGAGGCTATGGTTAAAATCGGTTTACACGTTATAAATCATGACGCATTAACTCTATTTCTAAGCGCAATAGTTGCCGGTTGGCTAATGGGATTGTTAAACTGGTTGCTAAACAGCACTATAAATTCACTTACCCGTATTTTATTGATCGTGATAATTACAGGTGTTATCGGATTTGGCGGTTTTCACCACAGTATTGTGGGGAATATTGAAGTGTTTGGTGCTCTAATTTACTCGGATTCTATTTCAATTACAGATTACCTATCATTTCTGGTTTTGGCTTTACTTGGGAACAGTATTGGAGGTGGCATCGTTGTCGGACTTTTTAAATACCGCATTTTTCAATCAAATTATGGGGAATAGAAAGATGTGATTTATATATATTCGTCTGTTTTCTAATTACCCCTTTCAATTCAGATAATATACTAAATAATACCCGTCATTTATAATAAAAAAGTTAAAAAAAACAAGATATAAAGTCAGTTATTAAATAACTTTTCAAGATATATTTTTTACTATTCTAAAGTTTTCATCTTAAAAAATGATATTTTAATAAAATAATTTTTAGAAAAAAATTTTTAAAGATAAGGCATAAAAATTGTTATGAATTTTAAATAAGCTTATTCTTTAACAATTTATTATGGAAAATATTTTATCAGTTGATGACCAAAACTTCTTGGAAAATATCCATAAAAATTTCGGAATTCAAAATGCAGTGTGTGACGAAAGCGGCATAAATTTCTCTACAGACTTAGTTTCTGGCAACTATACTTTAAATGAAAGTAATTCCGATTATTTAAATCAAATTTTCAAAAAATTGAAATATAGAATAAATTCCGATTTTAAAGTGGAATTTTCCGCAACAGGATTTGATATTTCAATAACAAAAACCACTTGAATTAATTCAGCATTATCTCCATTGTTCCGTAAGGCTTTACAACGAATTCATATTCTAAAAAATTAAAATATATTTATTCCGTTAAGCTCTTGATTTTTTTTAGATAAATGTTACCACTAAATACGTGATTGCCGCAACCATTGCACTAATTGGAATAGTTAGTATCCAGGCCCAAAGTAAACTGACAGTTATTCCCCATCTTACTGCAGAAACTCTCTTCGTAAGTCCTACACCAATAATTGAACCTGTAATTGTGTGCGTCGTAGAAACCGGAATTCCTAATCTGTCGGTTATAAATAAGGTGATAGCGCCCGAAGTTTCCGCTGCTACGCCTTCCAATGAGGTTACTTTGGTAATTCTTGTTCCCATTGTTTTTACAATTTTCCAACCCCCACTCATTGTTCCTAAACCCATTGCTACGAAAGAAACTAACGGAACCCAGTAATAATGTTTTGCAAAGAAATTAAAACGGTCAGCGGGAAGAATATTTAGATATACAGGATCAGAAATCATACTAACATGGTAGTAAATAAAAGCGGCGCCAATAATTCCCATTACTTTTTGCGCATCATTTAAACCATGACCTAAACTTAAAGCAGCACTTGAAAAAAGCTGTAATTTTTTGAATATTTTTTCTGCCTTGTGTGGATTTGTTCTTTTAAAGGCATTTACAATAATAAGTGTAATGATTACCGAAATTATCATTCCAATTATTGGCGCTAAAAATATGAAGAGAAAAATTGGAATAACAACTTTATATTTTACTACGTCTTGCGTAAACAATTGTTTAAAAGCTGCGATGAAATTCTGCCAGATATTTAAATCCGGTTGGCTAAGCGCAATTTGATGATAATCCAGCATTAATGCGTGCATTAAAGCTGCACCTAAAAATCCCCCAATTAATGTATGTGAAGACGAAGAGGGAATACCGAACCACCAGGTCAGCAAATTCCAACCGATAGCCGCAATCAAACCTGAAAAAATAACCTCAAGATTTATAAAATTTTCATTAACAGTTTTTGCAATCGTATTACCAATTTTAAATTCACCAATAATATAATAAGCGATAAAAAATGCTGCGAAATTCCATAATGCTGCCCAAAGAACAGCTTGGAAAGGAGTAAGAACTTTAGTAGAGACGATGGTCGCGATAGAATTTGCTGCATCGTGAAAACCATTAATAAAGTCAAAAATTATGGCTAAAACAATGATAACAATAAGAAGTATAGGAAAATCCATTCAAAAAAATTTGAGTTAAGGAAGTTTTTTAAGCGTATTTGATCAAGATGTTGTCGATAGTGTTTGCAACATCCTCAGCTTTGTCGGTTACAATTTCAAGATAATCTAAAACAGATTTAACCTTTATAATATTAATAGGATCGTTTGTTTCAAAAAGCTTCACGATCGCCTGACTTAGAACGTCATCTGCGATATTTTCTATGCTGTTTATTTTAATACAAGCTTCTTTTACTTCCTTTGGATTTTTAAATCCATCTAAATTTGATATCGCTTTTTTAACTTCTAAACAGGCTTTATAAATTAATAATGAAAACTCTGAATAAGCAGCTGTTTCTGGGCTTTTATAAAGATAAATATATTTTGCAGAAGCGTAAATATAATCTGCAATATCATCTAAACCACTTGCCAAAGTATTAATATCTTCTCTGTCAAACGGTGTAATAAAATTTTCACCTAACTGTACAAAAATCTCGTGCGTTAAATCATCTAATTTGTGTTCATAATCGCTCATTTTTTTCAACAAAGTGTCATCATTTAGGTCAAAATCCATCATACCTTCATGAAACTCTTTTGACATTTCTACTAAATGATCAGCAACAGTGTTAAACAAAACAAAAAAAACTTTGTCTTTTGGTTGAAAAGCACGAAACATATTTCCTATTCCCATTTCTATAATTTTAATGCCGCAAATATCATTCTTTTAAATTTAGATGAGCTAAAGTAAAATTAATTTTTGTTAACAATAGAAATTATTTTTCCACAAAATAAAAAACCATTTTCATGAAATAATTAAAAAAGTTCCATCCCAACAAAAAAAATTCCAATAAAATAATTATTGAAATTTTTTTAAAATATTTTTTAAAATTTTAAGATTGGCCTGCAACTTCCGCACGCATATCTTTTCCTTTAAATTTTTGAGTTTCCATACCTTTTAAAATTTCGTCTTTAAAAGATTTTTCTACTTCAAAAAACGAGAATTTTTCTAAAATTTCTATCTCCCCGATGTCGGCTTTTTTTCTGGATTTTTCTGTGGCTTTATTGATAATATCCAAAACATCCATCTTTTTCAAGTGGTCTCTTTTTCCTAGATTGAAGAAAAAACGAACCATATCTTCATTATTCTTTTTCGGACGATTTTCTCTTCGTTCACCTCTATCACTTCTCTCACCGCCTCTATCGCTTGAAAAACGATCGTTTCTTGGACGATCGAAATCTCTGCCTCGGTCGCTTCCTCTATCTCTGCCTCGATCATTTCCTCTGTCTCTGCCTCGATCATCTCTTCCTCTGTCACGATCACGACCTCGGTCATCTCTTCCATTATCTCTGCTCAATTTCTGATCAGCCATATCATTTTTATCTTTGTAAAAAAGGGCTAAATCTTTTAATTGTAATTGCAACATTTGGTGGGCTAATTCTTCCTTTGTGAATTTAGATAAATCAGGAATTAAACTATCATCAAAATTAAAAACATCGACGTGTTCAGTTAATAATTTTTCAAACACACCACCCACTTGCGCTTTAATAATTTCTTCCCCAGTTGGTACTGTTTTCTCAACAATATCAATTTTTGTGACCGATTTTATTTGTTTTAATTTTCTGCTTTCTTCTGGTTTAATTAAAGACATCGAAATTCCGTCTTTTCCTGCACGACCAGTTCTACCACTTCTGTGAACAAAAACTTCAGGATCATCTGGTAAAGAAAAGTGAATAACGTGCGTTAGGGAATCTACATCTAGACCACGCGCAGCAACATCTGTTGCTACTAAAATATCGATATTTTTCAAACGAAATTTCTTCATCACGGTATCTCTTTGTGCTTGCGAAAGATCGCCGTGAAGTGCATCTGCAGCGTAACCGTTTTGCATTAAAAAATCTGCAATTTCCTGCGTTTCCATCCGGGTTCTGCAGAAAATAATAGAATATTGATTTGGATTAAAATCAATCAATCTTTTTAAAGCCTCTTTTTTATGACGGTAACCTACCACATAAAATTCATGCTTGATGTTTTTCTTAACCTCATTTATATGACCGACAGTAATTTTGTGCGGGTTATTTAAATAATTTTTAGAAATCCGTTCTACCTCTTTATTCATGGTAGCGGAAAAAAGAAAAGTTTGTTTCGTTTCTTGAGTTGTACCTAAAATGGTAGCCAGATCTTCCTTAAAACCCATTGAAAGCATTTCATCTGCTTCATCCAAAACCAAGTATTGAATTTCGGAAAAATCAAGAGCTTTTCTGTTAATAAGATCAATTACTCGTCCTGGCGTTCCCACAATTACCTGTGGTTTATCTCTAAGTGAGCGAATTTGATCAGAAATACTACTTCCACCATAAACTGCAACAGTTTTGATGTTTTGTTTGTATTTTGAGTAATTTTTTATGTCTTTAGTAATCTGAAGACATAATTCTCTAGTCGGACAAAGAACCAAAAACTGGATTTTGCGACTTGCATCATCAATCATATCCAAAATCGGCAATGAGAATGCTGCAGTCTTTCCTGTCCCGGTTTGCGCAAGTGCAATCAGATCTCTATCGTCTGAAAGTATAAAAGGAATAGACTGTTGTTGGATTTCCGTAGGGGTTTCAAAACCCATTTCTCCAATAGCCTGCAATAATTCAGGGCTTAAATTGGATTCTGTAAATAAATTCATTAAGTATATATAATATTTTGCAAAGATACAATTTTATTAATGATAAATTTAAGGGGGTTTTATTAAAGTTTCGCTAATGATTAAAAGTTAAAAATTCAAATTTATTTAAATTTTTTATGTTCAAAATTGTTAAATTTGAGTTTTAAATTCAATTAATGTTAAATACAATTTCTTCCTCAACTTTAAACTTCCTAAAAGACGTCGCTGAAAACAACAACCGGGAATGGTTTAATGAAAACAAACATCTTTACCTAGAAGCACAAGAAAATATACTTCAGTTTTTAGAAAAATTAATTGCGGATATTTCAGAATTTGATGAAGAAATTTTAAAAATTTCTGCTAAAAAGGCATTATTTAGAATTTACCGCGACGTGCGATTTTCATTAAATAAATCCCCCTACAAAAATCATTTCGGCGCTGCTTTAGGTTTTGGAAAAGGTGGCAGAACTTCGGGATATTATTTGCATATCGAACCTGGAAATTCTTTTATTGCGGGTGGCGTTTATATGCCAGAAAAAGAAATTTTAAAGAAAATCAGAACAAATATTAGCAAAAACCCAGACGCGTTTTTAAAAATTATTAACAATAAAAACTTCAAAAAAGACTTTACAGAATTATCTCAGGAAGATAAATTAAAACGGATTCCACAAGGTTTTGATAAAGAAAATCCAATGGAAGATTATTTAAAGCTGAAAAGTTTTGTGGTAAGATATTCTTTAAAAGATGAAGATTTAATGGAAAATTCAGGTACAGAAAAAATAGCCCAAATCTGTGAACAAATAAAACCATTGAATGATTTTATTGAAAATACTATAAATAAATAATGAAATCTTTAATCTTAAAGTTGACTTAATTGATCAATCGTTTTTTGAATTTCAGGATCTTGCGGCACAATCGCGTAATATTTTGCAATTTTACCTTTTTGGTTTATTACCATATATCTAGGAATCCAGTTTAAATCGATATAATTATTAAAATTGTTTTTCCACCCTTCTGCAAACCAATAATTTTCACTTCCAGATATACCATGTTTCACAATCCCATTTTTCCAAGCGTCTTCCTTTCTATCTAAAGACAAATATATAAAGACAATATTTGGATTTTTATCTTTCAATTTTTCTGCTTCCGGCATTGCTTTAACGCAATCGCCGCACCAACTTGCCCACAAATCTACAAGCAAAACTTTGCCCTTATGTTTCGCCAAAATTTTAGACATTGTGGTTTTTTTGCCATTTTGCATGGTGATTGTTTGCGCCAAAGCTTCTTTTGAAAAACTCGTTTTTAAAATTTTTGGAACTTCCTGTCCAAAAGAAATTGCTGAAATTAAAAGCAATAATATAAATAGGTGTTTTTTCATTTTTAAATTTTCTCAAGCAAAAGTACAGAAAAATCGGTGTCCAAATTTATTTTTCCATCTATTACAACGATTTTCTTTTTTGAATAGGCATCATGTAATTTAGTACCATTTACGAAAACCGCACTTACATCCACTTGCTTATTTCCTGGTTTTAAATCTAAGCCAATAATTACTTTATCTTCATTTAAAATTCTGGAAAAATAATAAGGTGATTTTGAAATCATTTTATGAATTCCCGCACCAATTGCCGGATGATTTGCTCTAAACTTGCCCAAAGTTTGATAATATTTCAACAATTTTTGAGTGTCAGGATTCGTTTTTTCATCTTGCCAATTCATGTCAGAACGTAAATTGGCATCGCCTTCTGCCCCTTTTATTTCTAAAGGTCTTGCACTTTCATCGCCATAGTAAATTTGCGAAACGCCAGGCGAAAGCAATAATTTTGTGGCGGCTTCGTAAGTTCTTGTTCGCTTTTTATCAAATGGCGAACTGTCATCATGCGAGGTCAAATAGTTCAAAACACTTTTTCCTATTAAATCTGAATGTAAAAGTTGGTCATAATTTGAAAATAGGTCTTCGTAACTTTTATTAGCATCGCCTTTAAAATCAAAATTAATTAATGAATGAAAGCCGTTTTCAAAAAAATTAACTTTTTTATCACCATAATTATAAAGTTGTTTTTGCGAAATTCCATAGCCATAAACTTCACCAACTGTGTAAAATGGTTCATTATCTAAAATTTTAGACGGATTATTTTTCTTATACTCATCAAAAGCATCCTGACAAACTTTTTGGAAATCTTTCCAAACATCAGTATTTGTATGTTTCGCCGTATCAACTCTGTAACCGTCAATTCCATCTTCTCTCACGTAATCTGAAAGCCATTTCATAATGTAATATTTCGGCGCTCTTGGATAACCGCTTTTTGCGAAAAACACATCTAAAGATTTCATTTCAGAATCGTAACGACCTTCTTTTTTCCATTTATCAGTGAGCGTTTTCGGCAATTCTACAGGCGAATTATCTTCCGTTTTTATGTCTGGTAAATTGGTAACCAATGTACAAGCCGTCGTCGTAATATAAGAATCATAAGTGCATTTTGGCGAGTTTGACCGAAGTTCGTTGGCATAAGCAGGTCTTCCGCCGTAACTGGACCGGTGTGATTTATTACGGCATCCAACACAATTCTAATTCCTTTTTTGTGTGCTTTTTCTACCAATTCTTTTAACTCTTTTTTAGTTCCAAAATTAGGATCTAAAGTAGACCAATCTTTAGCCCAATAGCCATGAAATGAATAGGTTTTTCCGGTTCCTTCATCAGTATAACCGTGAATTTGTTCCACAATTGGCGTCATCCAAATGGCATTAATTCCTAAATCTGAAAAATAATTATCATCAATTTTCTGAATAATTCCTCGTAGATCGCCGCCTTCAAAACCCCTTAAAACAGCTGCTTTTTCAGTACGTTTAAAATTAATATCGTTAGATTTATCACCATTTTTGAAACGGTCTGTCATTAAAAAATATAAGTTTGCGCCGTACCAATTGAAATTATTTTGGGGTTTATAGGAAGGAGTTACGGGAACTAGAAAATGAAAAAAACAATTAATATCAATTTCTTCATATCGGATTTTAGAAATTGAAAGTTAATTATTAATCTTCAAATCTCTAAGTATTAGTTTTAAAAATAAATTTTAACATTACTTTAACATTCTATATCTTTGTGCAACAATTCACTCTCTATGTCTTTATACGCTAGACTTGCCGAACAATTACAATTTATCTCGCCCACTTTTTATAAAAGTCGGTATTTTAAAAAAATTGATGGTTTAGATTCTGGCAATTTAAATTCGAGAAATGTAGAGCCGGAAATGCTTTGGCTAAAAAATTATCTAAAAAAGGACGCCGTTTTTTTTGATATTGGATGTAATGTTGGTAGTTATTTAAGGTTAGTAGAAAACATACTAAAACCAGAAAATACTTACGCTTTTGAACCTAACCAAAGACTTTTTAAGAGATTAAAACGTTTATTTCCAAACGTAAATTTGTTGTCAATGGCACTTTCTGATGAAAATACGGAGTCAGAATTTAAAGTTCCCGTCATAAATGGACAGGAAAAAACCTCACGCGGGACTTTGCGAACAGATTTTTCTGAAAATAACGAGGAACGATTTATAATTGAAAAAGTTAAAGTTCAAACTTTAGATTCCTGGATTCTCGATAAAAATATTTCAAAAATTGATTTAATAAAAATTGATGTTGAAGGCAACGAAATGAAAACTTTGCGTGGCGCAAAAGAAAGTATTTCCCGCTTTAAACCTATTTTATTAGTCGAAATGGAACAAAGACACCACAAAGAAAATTTAAAAAATTTCGTGGAAGAAATTAAATATTGGGGATTTTCTGCCAAATACTTGAACAGAAAAACTTTTGAACTCGAACCAGTTTCAGATGAAATTTTTTCAGATCAAAAAAATTCAGAAATAGAAGATAAATTTTCCTACATCAACAATTTTATTTTTATTCCAAATCCGGCAAAAATATGAGTGTAATTGCCAGACAGGGATTTAAATATTCCATTATCGGCTATTTGGGTTTCCTTTTGGGAACAGTTTCGGCGATTTTTATCTTTCCCTATGACATGGAATTTTATGGCAAACTCCGCTATATTATGCCAATGGCAGAAATTATTTTGCCAATTGTCGTTTTTGGATTATCATATTCCAATATAAAATTTTTCTTTTCCACCAAAAATGATGGGAAACATCAAAATCTACTTTCACTTAGTTTAGTCACCGTTTGCATCAATTTTGTAATATTTGTCGCGGGTTTTTTTGTCGCAGCGTATTTTTTTCCAGAATTAAAAATCACCCAACTTTGGAAGATGAAATTATTGATTTTACCTCTGGTTTTAGTTCTTGGTTTAAGCACAGTTTTTAATAAATACATTTCAAATTTTAAACGAATTGTTGTCCCCAATATTTTAGATAATTTCCTGCCAAAAATCGCTAATTTGGGTGCTTTTTTTCTCTTTTTCTTTCTTGCTTTTCCAGAGAAAATAGCGCTTTATTTCTTTTTTGGAATGTTTGTTTTGGGATTAATGGCTTATTATTTTTACACAAATAAACTGGAGAAATTTAAGCCTGATTTCTCAACGGCTTATTTTAAAAAAGACAAATTATACAAACAAATTTTCAATTATAGTTTTTATGGTTTTTTAGGAAATATTGGAACTTACATTGCCTTAAGAATTGATAATGTGATGATTGGCGACTATCTAGGTTTCCAAGAAAATGGGGTTTACAGTACTTTACTGGCTATTATTTCTTTGATAAGTATTCCGTCAATGGGCTTATACGCAATTTCTGCACCTTTAATTAATAAACATTTGGAACTGAAAGAATACGAAGAATTAGACGTATTTCACAAGAAAACATCACTTACATTATTCTTTTTAGGCTTGGTTTTATTTTCTTGTATTTGCGTGGGATTTCCCTTTCTCACAAGTCTTATGAAAAACGGCGAATTGCTAAAACAAGCGGAACCTGTAATTTGGATTTTAGGGATTTCAATGTTGTTTGATTTGGCAACAGGTTTTAACGGCTACATTCTTTCACTATCGAAATTTTACCGCTATTCAACTTTTGTAATGGTAATTTTGGCATTCGTGACCATTACGCTCAATCTGTATTTCATTAAAAATACCAGTTTAGGATTGATGGGAATTGCATTGGCAACAGCCGTTTCACTCACTTTATTTAACTTAATTAAAATTATTTTTAATTATGTTAAATTTAAAGTTCAACCATTTACGATTGAAATGATGTACGCTGCAATCATTGGAACTTTAGGAATTACAGTTACTGTGATGTTGCCAGATTTTAAAAACAACTTTCTTAATTTACTTTATAAACCAGGTTTTGTTATACTAATTTTTATATTTGGAAATCACTTTTTAAAAATATTTCCTATTGAGAAATATTTGAACAAAACTTTTCTAAAAAGCATCTTTAAATTTTAAAATAAGACTTTCAAAACTTTTTCTAAATCTTTCTGAACTTTTTCTTTATTAAAATTTTTCTGAAAATCAAACATATTGTCTTCTTTTAAATTTAAAACTTGCTCTTGAAAATCAGTTTCTTCAACAATAATAAAAGGTTTTAAAGTTTGGTAATGCTTCGGAAAAATAGCGATTTTTCCATATTTAATTGCATCACCAATATTGCCTGACATTTTTGTTATTCCATAAATTTCTGTTTGACTAAAAAAATGTGTTTTTTCCTGAATCGGACACCAAAGAAAATCTACAGAAATCATATTTTCATCAAATTCTTCCTTTGACACTTTCTCTGTGAAATATTTTAAACTGATATTTTTAGATAATTTTTCTTCTAAATTTTTAAGCCAACCAAGCTCTTTTCCGTTCGCTTTTCCTAAAAAAATAAACTGAAAATTAGAAGGAGATTTTAATTCAGATATTTCTTTAAAAATTTGTAAGTAATCCCGTCTTTCCTGAGAAACACTTCCCGGAATAACAATAGTGTGCTCAAAATTTGAAATCTTTTCCTGATTAAATTTTGTGTAAAATAAAGGTAAAAATTTAAATCTCTTTTGAATTAAGCCTTCATCTAAAACCAATAATTGCGCAGCTTTTTCATAAACTTTTGATACGTTTATTAAACCTTCTTTTAAAAGTAATTTTAATCGATACTGAAAATCCTGTTTAAAAATATTTTGAAATAAATTCCACCTTGAAATAGTGCAAAAATTAAGATTGTGGCAGATTATTGCAGTTTTGTATTTTTCAACTATTTTTAAATAAATATTAAAATTCCTATGAACCGTTCCAATAATGATTAAATCATATTTTTTCATGGAAAGTTGGTTCAATATTTTGTCTGCGGAACTTCTAAAAATAGATTGATTTTCATCTACATCTAATTGTGATAAAATATTATGAGATAGGAAAAAATCACCTTTAAACGCTTTAGAATCTCGCATTAATTCCATAAAATTTCCTGCAATTTCAGCGTGCGTGTCTAATTCTATGTATGCAATTTTTTTCAATTCTTAATATTTTTCAACATTTCCTTCCAACGCAGATTTCTTATAAACTGAATTTCCATTTCACTTAAAACTCTTTCATTTTTTTGGCTTAAAAAAGAATTTACCGTTACAAAAAACTCTGAAACTGATTTATTTTTAAATGAAGATTTAGCCGAAGAAATAAGCATTAATGGGAAATCTAAACCAATATTATAAAAATACTCGCCCAGTTTTTTTGCCTTTTGATTTTTATATTTAAAAGCCGTTGGTCGCAAATGTTTTACCCAAAGATTTTTAATAGTAACAACTTCCCAAGTATTCATTTTTGCGAGCAAAACATCAATATTATCCCAACCTAAAACGGCGCGAAGTCCGTTCATTTCTTCAAAACATTCTTTTCTGTAAGATTTTATCGGTCCACGAACATGGTCTTTTGAAGACAAATTCTCGAATACCCAATCGCTATTTTTTTCAATATAAACCAAACCGGAAACCATTCCTGCTTTTGGATTTTTATCATAAACTTCATTTATTTTTTCCAAATAATTTTTAGGAAAAATAATGTCTGCATCGAATTTACAAATGATATCAAAATCTTTTAAATCAATTTCATTTAAACCTTTATAAAAAGTTTGTACCACTTTTGCGCCCGGTTCGTGAGCCGATATTTTTAAATTATAGATTTTAAATTTTAAATTTTTCTGAATAAATTTTTCTACAATTTCTTGGGTTTTATCCGTTGAACCATCATTTACAATAACACATTCAAAATCCTGAAAACTTTGTTTTTGCAAAGAATCCAGACAAGAAAAAATAAATTCTTCTTCGTTGTGCGCGGGAATGATAATGAGGAATTTCAAAATTGAGGTATGAAGGTTGAATTATTATTGATGAAGTTTAAAATTATTACTTTTTTAAATTTTGTTTTTTGGAAAGAATAATACTTTTAATAATTCTTTTGGTTCTTTTATTAAATCTTGAAATTCTTGTTCAGTGATATAATTAGTTGCAAAAAGCAGTTCAATCCAATAAATTGTTTCATCACATTCTTTTTGTGCGATTGCATTTTTATGTATAAAGTCATTGTCAGATTGCGCATTTAACGCTTCTCTTAAATTTGCACCAATCGAAGTTCCAGATCTTAATAATTGTTTAGAAAGAATAAATTCCCGCTTCTCTTGAGAAAATTTTTTATAAAAATTTACAATTTTAACAGCGAATTCGAAACTTTTTTCCCTTACGATATCACCCATATTTATATATTATTTTCACTCAAAACTTCAAAAATCATACTCGATACTTTATACTTCCTTAATGTGCTTCTAACCAATTATTTCCTTCGCCAACTTCCACTAAAAGGGGGACTTCGGTTTTTACAGCGTTTTCCATTTCATGTTTAATGATTTCTTTGGCGGTTTCTACCTCATCATTGGGCGCTTCAAAAAGCAACTCATCATGAACCTGCAAAAGCATTTTGGTTTTGAGGTTTTTTTCCGCGAATTTTTTGTCGATATTTATCATTGCAATTTTAATAATATCCGCCGCACTTCCCTGAATTGGTGCATTTACCGCATTTCTTTCGGCGTGACCTTTTACCACAAAATTTCCGGAATTAATATCTTTTAAATGGCGTCGTCGTCCCAAAAGTGTTTCTACAAAACCGTTTTCACGCGCTTTTTCAACTTGCTCTTTCATGTATTCTTTCAAACGCGGATATGTTTCAAAGTAATTCTCGATCATGGCTTTACTTTCACTTCGGGAAAGTCCAGTTTGTTCGCTGAGACCAAAAGCCGAAACGCCATAAATAATTCCAAAGTTCACTGTTTTTGCCTGTGAACGTTGCAATTTCGTGACTTCATTTAAAGGAATATTAAATAATTTTGCCGCTGTAGAAGCGTGGATATCTTCATTATTTTGAAAGGCTTTCATCATTTCTTTTTCACCAGAAATCTCGGCAATTAACCGTAATTCTATTTGAGAATAATCCGCAGAAATAATTTTTTTTCCTTTCGCAGAAACGAATGCACCACGAATTTGTTGTCCACGTAAAGTACGGATCGGAATATTTTGCAAATTAGGATTGATGCTTGATAATCTTCCCGTAGCCGCGACAGTTTGTGCAAATGTTGTATGAACGCGCTTGTCATTTTTATCAATCTGCAAAGGCAAAGCATCTACATAAGTCGATTTTAATTTTTGATAAGTTCTGTATTCTAAAATATGTTTGATAATTTCATTCTCATGAGACAGTTTCTGCAGAATATCTTCACCTGTTGCGTATTGTCCGGTCTTGGTCTTTTTTGCTTTCGGATCGAGTTTCATTTTGTCAAACAAAACTTCGCCCAACTGTTTGGGGGAATTCATATTAAATTCTTCACCAGATAAACTAAAAATTTCTTTTTCGAGATCTCTTAAATCATTTTCTAAATCTTTACTTTCTTTGGCGAGCCAGTTTTCATCCAAAGAAACGCCTTCCAATTCCATTTTAGCCAAAACTTTAAGCAAAGGAATTTCTATTTCGTAGAATACATTTTCGAGTTTTTCTTTTTTCAATTGCGGCTCAAATAACTGGTACAACTGAAATGTAATATCTGCATTTTCTGCTGCGAAATCGGTCTGGATTTTTAAATCTAAATCTCTGAAATTACTTTGGCTTTTGCCTTTTCCAACTAAAGATTCTAATGTGACAGGTTTGTAATTAAGAAACATTTCTGCTAAATAATCCATTCCGTGGCGACCGTCTGGATTTAGCAAATAATGCGCAATCATCGTGTCAAAAAAGTTTCCTTTTAAATCAAAACCGTAATTTTTTAAAACCTTAAAATCAAATTTTAAATCATGGGAAATTTTTAAAACGTCTTCTTTCTCAAAGAAAGGTCGGAAAATTTCTAAAGTTTTCACTGCTTCTTCCCTATTTTCTGAAATCGGAATGTAATAAGCCAAACCATTTTTATAAGAAAAACTAAGCGCGATTAATTCAGCCGTCATGGCATCTTCTGTTGTGGTGATCGCTTCCAAAGCGACCGCTTTTTGCTTCAATAAATTTTGAACTAAAAAATACTGCGCTTTCGGACCAGAAATTAATTGGTATAAATTATCTTTTTCCGCCAAACTAGATTTTGTAGAAGTGGCTTGATCGAGTTCTTCGAAATTGGCAAAAAGATCTAATTGTCCACTGGTGTTTTTAACTTTTTTAACTTCATTTTCAGCTAAATTTTCAGTGGAAACTTCAGCAGTTTCTTTAAAAGCGCGATATAAGCGCTCGTATAATTGACGAAATTCTATTTCTTCAAAAACGATTTTTGCTTTTTCAAAATCAGGTTCGTCTAAGGTGTAATCTTCATATTTAAAATCAATGGGCGCATCACACAAAATGGTTGCTAATTTTTTAGATAAAATCCCACGTTCAGCAGAATTTTCTACCTTTTCTTTTAATTTTCCTTTAAGTTCGTGCGTGTTTTTAAGTAAGTTTTCAATACTTCCATAATCTTTCAGGAATTTCTTAGCGGTTTTTTCACCAACACCTTCCAAGCCCGGAATATTATCTACGGAATCACCCATCATTGCTAAGAAATCAATGACTTGTTTAGGATCATCAATTTCAAATTTGGCTTTCACTTCTTCTACACCCAAAATCTCGATTTCGCTGCCTTTCATACTTGGCTTGTAAATTTTAATATTTTCGGTAACCAATTGGGCAAAATCTTTATCTGGCGTTACCATAAAAACTTGATAGCCTTTCTCTTCTGCTTTGCAGGCAATGGTGCCGATGACATCGTCTGCTTCATAGCCCTGAACGCCCAAACTTGGAATGTGCATGGCTTCCAAAATTTTATGAATATATGGAATGGCTAGTTTTATAGCTTCTGGAGTTTCACTTCTGTTGGCTTTGTATTCGGGAAAATCGACAGTTCGCACGGTTGCTTCACCAACGTCAAAAACCACTGCCAAATGACCAGGTTTTTCACGTCGGATTAATTCAATTAAAGAATTTGTAAAACCAAAGATGGCAGAAGTGTCAATTCCCTTACTCGTCATTCTCGGACTACGAATCAGAGCGTAATAACCGCGAAAAATCATCGCGTAAGCATCAATTAAATAAAGTTTTTTGTCGGCAGAATTTGTCATCAAGCAAAGATAGAAATTAGAAATGAGATTTTAGTTTTTGGTTTAGAGGATTAAATTGTACACGAAAATAAATGTATTTTAAACAATAATAATAATTCTAAATACAAATTCGTTTAACTTTACTTTATAAATTAATTCAAAATTAATTTTAACTAAAAATTTCTAACTAAAAACTTTTAATCAAACCATGAAAAAACACCTAACGAATGCATTAGTTTGTACTCTACTTTTATTTAATGGATTACTCGCTGCGCAGAAAAAACCAATAATTGACAGTTCATTACTCAAACCTCAAAAATCTCAAACGAAAGGTTCCGTAACTGTAGAAGGAAAATTAATTAATTATGATGCTATTGCCGGAACCCTTATTTTAAAAAATAAAAAAGATTCTGCTACTTGTAGCGTATTTTACACGGCTTATTTTAAATCTGGTTTGACGGATATAAGTAAACGACCCGTGACTTTTATCTATAATGGCGGTCCTGGAAGCGCAACAATTTGGCTGCATATTGGTGCATTTGGCCCGCAACGGGTTTTAACAAACGATACAGAACGCACAATGCCACCATATAAAACGGCAAATAATGATTACAGTTTATTAGATGCAAGTGATCTTGTATTTATCGATGCACCGGGAACGGGCGGGAGCCGCATTATAACCAAAGACAAAGGTGGCGCCGGAACAGGAAAAGATTTTTATGGAATCGATCCAGACGCTAAAGCCTTTTCTTCTTTTATCACAACATTTCTGTCTACTTATAACCGTTGGAATTCACCAAAGTATCTATTTGGCGAAAGTTATGGTACTTTTCGGTCAGCTGTCGTAGCAAATATCCTCGAACAGCAAGGTGTAGATTTAAACGGTGTTATTTTACTTTCGCAACTTTTGAGTTACAATAATATGTCTGACCAAGCAGAAATGGATCCTGGAAATGAATTGCGCTACGAACTTTCTTTACCTTCTTGTGCCGCAACCGCTTGGTATCACAAAAAATTACCTAATCAAAATATTACTTTAGAAGCTTTAGTAAAAGAGGTTGAGGATTTTAGTTTGAATGAATATGCCGTTGCATTAAATAAAGGTGCTCTACTGAAAGGTGCGGAATACGAAAATATTGTTACAAAACTTCACAATTATACTGGATTGCCAGAAGCCTATATTCGAAAAGCCAATCTTCGGATAACGGGACCAGAAATGGAAAAAACGCTTTTAGCAGATGAAGGAAAAGTAACTGGAAGACTTGATACTCGTTTTAAAGGTTATGATATGGATCCTTTAGGGAAAACACCTAGTTATGATCCGCATGGTGCCACATTTGAGGGTGCTTTTATTGGTTCTTTTAATAACTATCTGCGCACCACTTTAAATTATGGTAAAGATTTAGAGTACCATGCTTTCGGTGATGGAATAATTCAGCAATGGGATTTCAGACATTTAGTTCCGGGGTCAGATTCTAACAAAGCAATGTTTGCAAATGTAATGCCTGATTTGGCACGAGCGATGGTATTTAATCCTAAACTAAAAGTGCAATTAAATATGAGTTATTTTGATTTGGGCACCCCATTTTTTGAAGGTATCTATGAAATGCAACATTTACCGATGCCTGTAGAGTTACAAGATAACATTTCCTATCATATTTATAAATCTGGACATATGGTTTATTTAAATATCCCCGCTTTAAAAGACCTTCATGATAATGTTGCAAAATTTATTGGAAATACTAATTAAAAGCAACATTAAATAATTTAAAAAAATGAAAAATTACTTAATAATTCTAAGCCTACTTTTTTTTGGGCTGAATTTTAAAGCCCAGAACTCTGCAGAAATCAAATATGGGGACCATGCAAAAGCTGGAAATTATTTTGATAATCGGGGTTTTAAAATGTATTATGAAACTTATGGCCAGGGAGAACCACTTCTAATTATCCATGGTAATGGCGGAAGTATTAATAATTTTTCTAATCAAATCCCTTACTTTTCTAAAAATTATCAAGTTATTCTCGCAGACAGCAGAGCGCAGGGAAAATCTATCGACCCAAGCGATTCTTTAAGCTATGAAATGATGACTGATGATTTGAACGCACTTTTAGATCATCTTCATTTAAAATCCTGCTATGTTATTGGTTGGAGTGATGGCGGAATTAATGGTTTGTTATTGGCAATTCGGCATCCTGATAAAGTGAAAAAACTCGCGGTGACAGGCGCAAATCTTACACCAGACGATTCTGCAGTTGATCCTTATATTCATAAATGGGCAAAATCTTTAAGTGATTCTATCAATAAATTACCGCTTACATCAGAAGTAAAAACGAATCGTAAATTATTTAATTTACTTGCAAATGAGCCGCACATTTCCGTCAAAGACTTACAAAAAATACAATGTCCGGTTTTGGTAATTGGTGGTGACCACGATGTAATTAGAACTGAACATACGATGTTGATCGCAAACTCAATCCCAAAATCTTATTTATGGATTTTGCCAAATAGCGGTCATTCTACACCAATTGTTTATAAAGATTTATTTAATGAAACGGTCAATGATTTTTTTGTAAAACCTTACCGCAAGATAGAAGGTTTGGATAGGTTGAGGTAATTTTATTTACTAGAAAACTATAAAAAACTTAAATAAGTCTGGTGGAAACTTGGCTTATTTTTTTTAAAAAATTGTTGAAACTTTAAATTATCTGGGTTAATAAAGTTTCAATTTTTGTAATTTTGCGCTTAATGATTTCAACAGAATTAAATTTACGAACCGTAACTGTTACGCGCTATATTTTGCCTTTACGTGAAGGCGGTTCATTGCCAGCATTAGCAGAAGCCGACGATGATTTTAAATATGTTTTAAAATTCCGCGGTGCGGGTCATGGCGTAAAAATGTTGATTTCAGAATTAATAGGTGGTGAACTTGCAAGGTTTCTTGGTTTAAAAATGCCCGAATTGGTTTTCGCGAATTTAGATGAGAACTTCGGAAGAACTGAAGCCGACGAAGAAATTCAGGATTTATTAAAAGGAAGTACAGGTTTAAATTTAGCCATGCATTTTCTTTCTGGCGCCATTAATTTTGACGCTTCAGTAATGGACATTGACGCAGAAACTGCATCGAAAATTGTTTGGCTGGATGCTTTTTTAACAAATATTGATCGAACGTTTCGCAATACAAATATGCTAATTTGGAATCGCGAATTATGGTTAATAGATTTTGGTGCATCATTGTACTTTCATCATTCTTGGGATGGTTGGGAAGAAAAAGCAAAAACACCTTTTACTTTAATTAAAGACCACGTTTTATTAAATAAAGCAACAGAATTAAGTAAAATTGATAAAGAATTTAAATCAAAAATTACACCTGAAATTTTATATACGATCGTCAATTTAATTCCTGATGAGTGGCTTCAATGGCGAGATACACAACTTTCACCGGAAGAGATAAAAAAGGTGTACGTTGAGTTTTTAAGCATTCGGCTTGAGAATTCTGAAATATTTATAAAAACGGCGGAAGATGCAAGAGTTTAAACTTTACGAATACGCTGTGATCCGCGCTCTGCCAAAAGTGGAGCGAGAAGAATTCTTTAATGTGGGATTAATTTTGTTTAGTAAAAAAGAAAAATATATTCACTGTGACTATTTTTTAAATAAAGAAAAATTAACGCACTTCTTTTCACGAGAAATTTTGGAAGATTTAGAAATTAATTTAAAATCATTCCTGCATATTGCAAAGGGAGAAGAATGTGGTGGAAATATTGCAATGTTAGAAATTCCGGAAAGATTTCGTTGGCTAAATGCGGTCCGAAGTTCTTGTTTACAAACTTCAAGACCACATGTTGGTTTAAGTCAAAATTTAGACAAAACATTTGAAAGATTATTTCAAGAATTGGTTTTGTGAGTTGAATTAAGAAATATATTTAAATCTGCAACAAAAAATATTATCAAAAAATTAAATGACAAATAAAAAAATACCAAGAATATTAATTACTGGCGCAACGGGACAAGTAGGGGGTAAAACGTTACAAATTCTTCTTAAAAATACTGATGTAACCGTAGTTGCAGCCGTAAGATCTGCCGAAAAAGCAAAAATTATTTAAGAACAAGGGATTGCGACAGCTATTTTAGATTTTGATAACGCTCACACGCATTTACCTGCTTTCGAAGGAATAGATGTCATGTTTATGGCAACAGGTTATACTGTTGATATGCTTGCGTAAAGCAAAGTAATGGCGGATAACGCAAAAAAAGCGGGCATAAAACATATAGTTCATTCAGGAGCTTGTGGACCAGTTGACGCAAAAGTTTGACACCGGGTTTGGCATCAATTGGTAGAACGATCTTGGCTTTTCTTTCCCCATCTTCGTCCGAAGGATTTTATGCAAAACCTATTAAGTTACGACAGTGATAAGGCAACAAAAGGAGGAATAATTAACGGATATGCTAGTGACTCAATATAAAGTTGGGTTGACGCAGATGATGTGGCCAAAGTTACAGCGATTACTTTGAGCCAGCCACAATTGCATAATGGCAAAACTTACCGATTAAGTGCAGATGCAAAAACTTTTTATGAGAATACTGAATTGATGACCTCTATTGTTGGTAAACCTTTTAAACATGAACCATTATCGCCTCAAACTTTCATTGAAAAAATGTGGGAAAATGGCATTGAAATGTCATATATGAATTGCGTAGGAAAACATTGGAAAATGCATGCAAATGGCGAAATTCCAGGAGCAAGTGAAACATTTGAAAATATCTTAGGAATAACAGGTCAGGCGTCTGTTAAATGAATTGACTTCATTAGAAAGCATAAGGCTCAATAAGATTACTAAATATTACTTTCTAAAAATTTCAGATTTATAATACAGTAACTTGTATTTGCTAAATATTAAAAAAAGCACCATTTTAAAAATGGTGCTTTCTAATTTTCTATTAGCTTTTGCCTTTTCCAAAAAGCCAAATAATGACTGCTGCAACTGCAACTACGACGATAATTCCCCACCACATCCCGGCTTTAAAAACATCTCCAATCACTGCGCAACTTTGCAAACTGCCTAATGTCACTAAAACTAAACTTAATAATGCGAATTTTTTCATAGCAATTATTTTAAACGTTAATTATTTTGTTAGAAAAATTTTAACAAATAACTTGCCATTAAATATTCACTTAAAAAAATTTTAAAAAATTTTATGGATATGGTGCTACAGTAACTTCTAAGCCCTCTAATTGAGCTGTAATCGGAATTTGACAACCTAGCCTGCTATTTTCAAGCACGTGATAAGCTTCACCTAGCATTGCATCTTCTTCCGCTTCCATTTCAGGTAGATTAAAATTATTTTTTACATAAACCTGACAAGACGCGCACATTGCCATTCCACCGCAA
Source organism: Halpernia sp. GG3 (assembly GCF_052976925.2). Taxonomy (NCBI): domain Bacteria; kingdom Pseudomonadati; phylum Bacteroidota; class Flavobacteriia; order Flavobacteriales; family Weeksellaceae; genus Halpernia; species Halpernia sp. GG3. Next base: position 63,021 of record NZ_JBRIIR020000013.1, on the reverse strand, counting down.
ACGCCGACTGTACCTTCGTCCGCGATCTCGTAAGAGCGAATTACTTCCATTAAATTCATTGACATATCAGTCGGAACAACTACTTCGTGAAGTTTTCCGTTTCTGTCTGTAATTTTTAGATTAATGTCTTGCATGGCTAAGCGAAATATTTATTGAGGTAAATTAGTCAATTTTCATCACAACTGCTTTTTCAGCTTCTTTTCTGGTCCCATCAAAACCATCTACTCCACTCACAGTTGTATATTTTAGAACATATTTTTTACCAGGATTTAAGCGGTTATAAACACTTTGACACATCATTGTAGCTTCATGAAAACCGCATAAAATTAATTTTAGTTTTCCTGGATAAGTGTTTACATCGCCTATTGCGTAAACCCCATCAATATTCGTCTGGTAGTCTAAAGCGTTGTTAACTTTGATCGCATTTTTTTCAATTTCTAAACCCCAATTTGCGATTGCACCTAATTTCGGCGTCAAGCCAAAAAGTGGAATAAAGAAATCCGTTTCTATATCTATAATTTCTTCATTGGACTTAATCGTAATTCCATTTATGTGAGTGTCACCTTTCAGACCTACAACTTCTGCAGGAGTAATTAACTTGATTTTTCCAGAATCCTTTAGAGCCTGAACTTTTTCTACAGAATCCAAGGCGCCACGAAATTCATTTCTGCGGTGAATTAAAGTGACATCAGTTGCAATATCAGATAAGAAAATTGCCCAATCCAACGCAGAATCTCCACCACCAGCAATCACAATTTTTTTATTTCTAAAATGTTCAGGTTCCTTTACAAAATATTCTACACCATTTTCTTCAAACTTTTCAATATTTTCCAAAGTTGGTTTTCTTGGTTCAAAAGTTCCCAAACCACCTGCAATTGCTACAGCTTTTGCGTGGTGAACTGTTCCTTTATTGGTAGTAATTTCAAAAGTGCCGTCTTCTAATTTAGAGATTGTTTCAGCAGTTTCCCCCAAAGTAAAACCTGGTTGAAATTGTTTGATCTGTTCCATTAAATTATCAACTAACTCCCCCGCATTCACCGTTGGATAACCAGGAATATCAAAGATTGGTTTTTTTGGATAAAGCTCAGTTAATTGCCCGCCAGGTTGTGGAAGTGCATCGATGAGATGGCATTTCATCTTAAGTAGACCTGCTTCAAATACGGCAAATAGCCCGGTTGGTCCGGCTCCAATAATTAATAAATCTGTGCTAATCATTTAATAGTATATTTAACTTAAAACTAATGTCGCAAATTTACTAAATTTTATAAGAAAGACCGCTGACAAATATCACTCAAAATTATGATTTACTGGCACAGTATGGCAGAATTAAATGATTGTTTTAATTTGGCAATGTATTTGTAAAATCACATCTATGAAAAAATTTTTAAGCATAATAACGTTTTTAGCGTTTACGCTTACTTTCGCGCAGATGGATAATATAAACTCCGGCGAACAGTTGATATACAGAATTCATTACGGATTTCTGAATGCCGGAACTGCAAAACTGACTTCATTAAAAACAAATTACGATAATGTCCCCCATTTTTATGTGAAAGGTGAAGGAAAAACCACGGGCGCAGTCCGTGCTTTTTTTAAAGTTGATGATATCTACGAAAGTTTTATAAATATTTCAACAGGTTTACCTAGTTTTTACGTGCGAAATGTGCATGAAGGTAATTATACTCAACATTTTGAAAGTGTTTTTAACCACCGAAACCAAACTGTAATTTTAACTGATAAAGAAAATGTTGCAAATGGCTCCAAAATTATCAAAACTGTGAAAGGAGTTCAGGATATGTTGTCGGCCTTTTATTATTTGAGAAGTTTGGATTCACTGCTGTTAAAACCTGGAGCAGTTATAAAAATTAATATCTGGATCGATAAGTCGCTTTTTCCCTTTCAGTTAAAAGTAATGGGAACAGAAGATTTAAAAACAAAATTTGGAACTGTAAACTGTCTTAAAATTATTCCGTCTGTTATCAGCGGCAGGGTTTTTAAAGACAACGAGAGCGTAACTATGTGGGTTACAAACGACCAAAATCACCTACCAATTGCATTAAAAGCAGATTTAGCGGTCGGATCACTTAAAGCAGATATTGACGGTTTTAAAAATGTAAAGTATCCGCTTAATTTTTCAAAGTAATGTCTTTTGCATAATGACAAAAAAGCCGATATTTGCTCGATTTTTTAAATTAATTTAAAAAATTTCTGCAAATTATTGTCTTTATTTAAAACCATGGAATGAAATTTTTCACGATCCTAACCTTATGCATTATATCTGTCACTTCTTTTGCCCAAAAAAAGGGCGAAGACAGTATATTCAGAAAAAGAATCAATGCTGTCAAAATTAATTCTTCAGTTAAAATAGATGGGATTTTAGATGAAGAAGTGTGGCAAAATGCGCAAGTCGCTAAAAATTTCGTCGAGAAAGATCCTGAAAACGGAAAACCAGAAGATCCAGCTTTTCGGACGGAAGTAAAAATTTTGTACGATGATACCGGAATTTATTTTGGCGCAAAAATGTATGATCCTGAACCTTCTAAAATTTCAAAAGAACTTGTAGAACGTGATCATATTGGTAATGATGATTATTTTAATGTTTTAATTAACGGTTATAACGACAAACAGCAAAGTTTAGAATTTACACTGATGCCCACGGGAGTGCAATTTGATGCAAAACTGACCACAGATTATGGTGAAGACACCAACTGGAGCGGCGTTTGGTATAGCGCAGCAAAAATAGAAAATGATGGGTGGACTGTAGAGATGAAAATTCCTTATTCAGAATTGCGTTTTCCTAAGAAGGATATTCAGGAGTGGGGAGTGAATTTTGTGCGGTTTATACGTAGAAAAAAAATAAAAGCAAGCTGGAATTTCGTTGATAATAAAAAAGGTTCGTTTACGCTTTACGATGGTATTTTAAATGGTATTGAAAACATAAAACCTCCTTTACGTCTTTCTTTTCTTCCGTATTTTTCCACTTACATCAATAATTACAACAATAAAACGACCACAAGTGTAAACGGCGGAATGGACGTAAAATATGGCATCAATGATGCTTTCACTTTAGACACCACACTGATTCCAGATTTCGGACAAACAGCCTTTGATGATAACACCTTAAATTTAAGCCCATTTGAACAGCAGTTTGCAGAAAAACGTGCGTTCTTCACGGAGGGCACGGAATTATTTAGCAAAGGAAACTTATTTTATTCCAGGCGTGTGGGAGATTATCCCTCCCGAAATCCTAATTTAGGAACCGATGAAACTTTGGTTGGAAGCATCCAAAAAGTAAAGTTATTAAATGCTACCAAAATATCTGGACGCACCAATTCTGGTTTGGGAATAGGTTTTTTTAATGGCGTAACAGAAAAAACCGATGTCGATATATCAAACAATTTAACCGGAATCACGCGGAAAGAGACGCTAGAACCTCTGACAAATTATAATGTGATTGTCTTAGATCAGCGCTTTAATGGAAATTCTTCTGTCTCTTTAATTAATACCAACGTGACGCGTGCCGGTGATTTCAGAGACGCAAATGCAACCGCACTTTTACTGAATTTGACAGATAAAAAAAATAAATATAAAATATTTGGTGGTTTTAAAGGAAGCTATGTGAAAGATGGCACCCCCACTTTTGGCACCGACATCAACGGAGGTGTTGGCAAAATTTTTGGAAAAAGCAGATATTCTTTTGACTTTGAAGCCATTTCAAAAAACTACAACATTGATGATTTAGGTTATACTGGAGAAACAAATTTTATTAACACGCATGCAAAATATAAATATAGTCTTTTGCAGCCTAATGAAAAATTTAACAACATAAACTGGAATCTTGACTTTAATTATGCCAGAAGATTAGATACAGATTTATTTAAAGCTTTTACAATCCATACCGATATTGGATTTTTAGATAAAAAATTCCGCAACTATGGCGGCGGTTTGCTGATCACTCCACTTGGTGAAAATGATTTATATGAACCCAGAACTTTTGGTAAATATTTGTTCAGGCCAGCATTCGTTAATCCATTTTTTTATTTTAGTTCAGACAACCGTAAAAAACTCACCTATTATTTTTCATTTGATTATTATATTTACTTTCAAAAAGAAATCCAAAGAATAAATAATGAAATTGATCTAGGTTACAGATTATCAGATCATTTTTCATTACATTATACAGGTAATTATAACATTAGTAATTATGAACAGGGATTCGTGGGAAGAGCTAATGATAATATTTACTTAGGCACGCGGGACAGAGCTACAATTATAAACAGTATCACATCTCAATATACGTTGAACAATAAAATGGCATTTAGTTTTAGCCTGAGGCACTATTATTCTGAGGTTACTTACAATAAATTTGGAATTTTACAAGATAACGGACGCGTTTCTCAGGTTAATAATTTTACTAGTAATAATCGAACCTATAATGCTTGGAATGTGGATTTGCGTTACTCTTGGTATTTCGCACCTGGAAGTCAATTGACTTTGCTTTATCAGAATGCATCCCAAAATAATTTAAATTATTCTAAAATAGACTTTAAAAATAATTTTAAAAATTTATTTAATGAGCCAATGAATAATACATTAAGTTTAAAAATAACTTACTATATCGATTATAGTTCTGTGCGAAAACTTTTAAAATTAAAAGTTACGTAACGACATAAAAATTTATATTTTTCTTTAATGTAATGTTTTATCAGTGGCAGTTGTCTTACTTTAAAAGCAATACATGAAACTCTTTTATTTAATTTCCACCTGTTTCTTTTGTCAATTTACTTTCAGTCAAAAAAAAGAAAATGACAGTATAATTCGGAAAGAAATTACGGCTATTAAAACTTCACAAGCACCAAAAATCGACGGCCTTTTAGATGATGAAGTGTGGAAAAATGTTCCGATTGCGAAAAATTTCGTAGAATTTCAACCAGAAAATGGAAAATCAGAAGCACAAGAATTTAGAACTGAAGTGAAAATTTTATACGATGATACCGCACTTTACATTAGTGCGATGATGTATGATCCGGAACCAGGTAAAATTTCAAAAGAATTGGTAGAGCGTGATAATGTTGGAAATGATGATTTTTTTGATTTCTTAATAAATGGTTATAATGACAGGCAGCAAAGTTTAGAATTTATTGTTATGCCTAGTGGCGTTCAGGTTGACGCAAAACTTACTAATGATAACGAAGATGGAAACTGGAGCGCAGTTTGGTTTAGCGCTGCAAAAATAAATGAAAATGGATGGTCGTTAGAAATGAAAATACCTTTTTCTGAACTGCGGTTTCCAAAAAAAGATATTCAAAAATGGGGAATAAATTTCATAAGATTTACCCGCAGAAACAAAGTAAAGACCACCTGGAATTTTGTAGATAATAAAAAAAATTCGCTGTTACTTTTTGATGGAGTTTTAAATGGTATCAAAAACATAAACACCCCTGTAAGATTATCTTTTTTGCCCTACTTTTCTACTTATTTAAATAATTACAACCACAAAAATACAGCAAGTGTGAATGGTGGAATGGATGTAAAATATGGTCTTAATGACGCTTTTACGTTAGACACGACCTTAATACCTGATTTTGGACAAACCGCTTTTGACGATAATGTTTTAAATCTCGGACCTTTTGAACAGCAATTTTCTGAAAAAAGATCTTTTTTTACTGAAGGCACAGAATTATTCAGTAAAGGAAACTTATTTTATTCCAGGCGTGTGGGAGATTATCCTTCGAGAAATCCCAATTTAAGTAATAATGAAAGTGTAGTTGGAGGTATTCAAAAAGTAAAACTTTTAAATGCAACGAAAATCTCTGGAAGAACAAATAAAGGCTTGGGAATTGGTTTTTTTAATGGAATTACGAAAAAAACAGATGTGGATATCACTAACAATATTACTGGAGCAATCCGGACAGAAACTTTAGAACCGCTTGCAAATTACAACGTTATTGTTCTCGACCAACGTTTTAATGGAAATTCTTCAGTTTCTTTTATAAACACAAATGTAACGCGTGCGGGAAATTTTCGTGATGCGAATGCAACAGCGCTTTTAGTAAATTTAACAGATAAAAAAAATGAGTACAACGTTTATGGGGATTTAAAAGGCAGTTATGTGAAAGATGGCAGCAAAATATTTGGAACAGACATTTCTACAGGTGCGGGAAAAATATTTGGTAAAAGTCAATACTCATTTGATTTTGAGTCCATATCAAAAAATTATAATATTGATGATTTAGGCTATACCGGAGCTACCAATTTTTATAACTTTCATGGTTATTACGGTTATCACCTTTTGCAACCTAATAAAAGTTTTAATAACATCAACTGGAATAACAATATTAATTACTCAAGAAGAATAGATACAGATCTTTTTAAATCTCTGGATTATCAAAGTAATCTTAATTTACAGGATAAAAAATTTAGAAATTATACTTTTGGGCTTCACGTATATCCAATTGGTGCAAATGATCTTTATGAGCCTAGACAATTTGGAAAATATCTTTTTATTCCGGCAAATATAAATCCATATGTCTATTTTAATTCTGACAACCGCAAAAAATTGACGTATAATTTTGGAATAGATTACTATATGTACGACCAAACGGGAAGAAATAGGATGTATAATGAACTGGGTTTTAAATATCGTTTTTCAGACCATTTTTCACTCGGTTATCAAGGAACTTCAAACATCAGCAATCAAGAAAAAGGTTTTGCGGGAAATCAAAATTCTAACATTTATATAGGCACCAGAGATAGAAATACTTTTACAAACAGCCTTACTTCGCAATACACTTTAAATAACAAAATGTCTCTTAGTTTTACTTTGCGCCATTATTACACGGAGGTTAATTACAAAAGTTTTGGAATTTTACAGGATAATGGTCGCGTTTCTGAAATTGATAATTACACTAAAAATAACCAAACTTACAATTCCTGGAATATAGATCTTCGTTATTCATGGTATTTCGCACCGGGAAGCCAGCTTACTTTGCTTTATCAAAATGCAGTTCAAAATGATTTAGATTATTCTAGAATTAATCTTAGAAATAATTTTAAAGATTTATTTAATGAGCCGATCAATAATACTTTGAGTTTGAAAATTACTTATTATATTGATTATAATTCGGTTAAAAAGTTACTGAAAAAAGGTTGATCCCAATTTAAGACAAAATATTCCCGCGCTTAAAAATATTGTTACTGGCAATAGCAAAAAGAATTAATATTCAAAAAGAATACTTCCCCAAGTAAAACCGCTGCCAAAAGCTGATAAACAGACAAGATCGCCCCGCTTTACTTTTCCTTGTTCTATCGCCTCACTTAAAGCTAAAGGAATTGAAGCGGCAGTTGTGTTACCATATTTTTGAATATTATTAAATATTTTTTCTTCTGGTAGGTTTAATTTCTTCTGAACGAACTGAGCAATTCTAAGGTTTGCCTGATGTGGAATAAACATATCTAAATCTTCCAAAGTTTTTCCTGCTTTGCCTAAAACCTCCATAATTGTTTCTGGGAAGCGCGTTACGGCATGTTTGAAGACAAAGTTACCGTTCATTACAGGATAAATTTCTTCAGGAGTTATGACGCCAGGTTCCAATAGTGTTCTGTCACTCCATCCAAATTTTGAACCTGGGAATTTCGTACATAATTCTTCGGCGTATTTTCCTTCAGAATGTAAATTTGTAGCCAAAATTCCGTTCTTATTTTCGTCATTTGAAGCAGATAATATAACAGCGCCAGCTCCGTCGCCAAAAATAATAGAAACACCTCTGCCAGCATCAGAAAAATCCAGACCAAAAGAATGAACTTCGGCGCCTACAACCAATATATTTTTATATTCGCCTGCTTTTATAAAGGCATTTGCAACACTCATCGCATAAACAAACCCAGAACATTGGTTTCTAACATCTAACGCACCAATAGTATCACAACCCAACAATTCCTGAATTAAAACGCCACAACCGGGAAAAAAATAATCTGGACTTAAGGTTGCGAACACAATAAAATCTAAATCCTTTGCGGTTAAATTTGCATTTTTTAAAGCATTTTCTGCGGCTTTAAAACCTAGAAACGCCGTCGTTTCTTCGGAATCATTTCTGTTTTTGCGGTGGTGTCTTTGTTTTATTCCGGTTCTTTCTGTGATCCATTCATCATTTGTAGACATTAATTTTGACAAATCATCGTTGGTTACTATATTTTCTGGCACATAATGTCCGATCCCGGCTATAAGACTTTTAAGCATTCCTTTTCAATTTATAGCAAAATTAAGTTTTTTGGATTTACAATAAAAAATTTATGCCTTAAAAAAATAAAATTTTACCAAATTTTACATGTAAAAACTAGATTTATTAATAGCTGAAAACTACAGCCCGACCTGAGTGAAGCTCTTTTTGTAAGGAGGAACGGCGAACAAAAAAGCGGGAACGGAGGGCGGAAAAGCTGCCCAATAAAAAATAGATTTTAAATTAGGCAAATGTCGACTACAAAAAATTATACGAAAGCATTCTGCAAAGTCAAAAAACTACCTAAAAATAATTATTTTAAAGAAGACTTTTTATATTAAATTTGCGAAATGGCGATAGAAATTTTTCTCAAAAACGAACACTGTGAATGGATCGACGTTGTAGCACCAACTTCTGAGGATCTAAAATTTATCCACGAACGCTATTCAATAAACCACTTACTTTTAGAAGATACGATAGACGCCAATCATCTTCCAAAATTTGAAAAGGTAGATGATGTGATGTTTTATCTGATGCGTGAGAATACGGAACTTGAACGCACAAATCTCAACAGCATCAGCGACGTAAGTACTAAACTTGGTATGTTTATTTTTGAAAAAACAATTATCACCGTTCATAGGATGAAAAACCGAAGTGTGCAGGAAACGAAAGTGGAAGCCGGAAAAAGATCAGAGGCGATAAGGAAGGAAGATATTGCACTTCTCTTGGGTATGAAAGTCCTTAAATCTTATGATAATGAAGGCAGTCATTTGCTGGAAATTCTGGAGACAATGGAAGACCAAATTTTTCTTAGAAATTCCCACGACTCAAACCAGATCCGCAGACTTTATAAATTAAAAAGAAAAGCCGGACTCAATACCAGAATTCTAAATATTTCTGCTGACTGGGTTGATAAGTTTAAATTATTAGATCTGATGGATTCTGAAGTAGTTGATCTTAAAGACAAACACAAAGATGTGATTGCAGATTTTGATCATCTGAATGCGCAGGTTACCAATTTAATTTCAATGTTTATTGCACTTTCAGATCAAAAGGCCAATCAGGTTATGAAGCTTTTGGCAATATTTTCTGTGTATTTTTTACCCATCACCTTCATTGCGGGAGTTTATGGAATGAATTTTGAAATAATGCCGGAACTTCATCTAAAACATGGCTATTATTATGTTTTAGGACTAATGCTCACGATTGAGATCATCATTTTTATGTATATGCGAAGTAAAAAATGGTAATGTCAACGAATTACAAAGAATTATGTCGGTACTTGAAATCTTCTCAAATCTACTTCCTCCATCAATGGTTGAGCAATTTCAATAAAATTAAAGAGATCTTTTGCAAAATAATTTCCATTTAAAATCCCACGCGCACCCAAACCATTTAAAACGTACAGCGTTTTATATTTCTCATGTCTACCCAAGATCGGTCTTCTGTCTTCCACAGTTGCCCGAAAGGCGAAATTTATACCTGTCACTTCGTACTTATTTTCATAAAAGTCCTCGAGAGATTTTTTTAAATCATTTAATGAATCCTGATTGATTTTATTTTCGAGATGGTCGCGGTCATGCGTCCCGCCGTAATAATATTTACCTTTAGACATTGGGAAAAGAAAATACTTCTTCTTAAAAGTTTTATTACCCAAAGATTCTGATAGTTTAAGATTTAACTGATGACCTTTGTTAGGAATTAAAGGAATATCTTTAAAAAACGGATTATTTCTAACTGCGATTCCCTCAGCAAAAACGATTTGTTTAAATTTTATATTCTGATAAATATTGTCTTCTAAATTAACCTCTTCATACTTAAAAAATTCATTTATAAAAGAATTGGTAGATTTTAAATAAGAGAAAATATCTGAAAAAAAACCTTCAACATTTAATCTTCCCGATTGTAAAACTTCACCAGTTTTAAAAGGATTTTTTACAGTTTCTAAAGTGTCAAAATTAGGGCTAAGAAAAGGAATAAGATCTTCTCTTTTACTTTTATTTAACCAAACTTCCCGTTCCATCTCATCATGTAAAATTCTATGAATTGGTTCATTTATCCAATAATTTTTACCTGTGTAATTTTCAATTTCCTTTAAAGTTTCCTGCAAAGCATTAATCTGTTCCTGCGCCAACCAAAACCGCGTAAAACGTTTTAAAACCAAAGGATTTATTATACCCGCGGAAATGTGTGAGGCAGCCTTTTCACCGCCGGAGAAAAGCAAAAAAGTTTTCTTATTTCTTATGAGTTGATGCGCAAAGAACAAAGCAGCATAACCATCGCCGACGATTATGTAATCTATATTTCGTATAAGGGAATTATTACCGATTTCAAAAGTCATAAATGATGTACACTTGGTTTAGTTTAATAAAGTTTGCTAAGCGCTATTTTATACAAAGAAAAAAACCTGAGCAAATTTACTCAGGTTTTTTTTAAATAATTTTACTTGTTTTTAATAAGACCACATATCGTTCTCCATCTGTAAAATCTGGTTTTTGATACGGTCACTTTCATCCAATTGTGCCTGCGCATCCTTTGGAATATAATCTTTTATAACTCCATTTCCTAGACCATTATCAACTTTATAGATAATTGAGGAGAAACGGCGCGCATTCAGAATATCGTCATAGCTCACATTTGTAGACAAGTTTTTATTGTTGAACACTATGTTATTAGCTAAAACTTGACGTGCGGCGGGATAATATACCCAAAATAGATCAATCAATTCATCTTTGGAAGCTATAGGTTTACCATCAGGTCCGTATTGACCCATGGTAGAAGGATCCTGGCCCATAGCACAAATACCTAGAAGACGGTATTTCATTTCACCATCTCTTTTGTCTATGTACCACATTCCTTTAATTTTTAAAAGCTTTACATTTTCAGTTTTAGTTTCATAAATGTTGGTATTTTCTTTTAGCTGATCAGCAGTAAGTTTACCATTTTGATTAATTAAATCTGTTCCCGCATCGCTTAGCTGGGAATGACTGGTTCTCGCCTTAATTGCTTCTGCACTCAATCTTGTAGTGAAAAGCTCATCATCATAAACTTCTTTAATTGATCCATCATTTATGGCATCTAAAAGAATTTGATACAAAGATTTATTTTGAGATACTAAACCATCTTCATTATGATAAAAAGGTTGATTCAGTTTTTCATTTAAATCTAAAATCTCCCACGTAACCATACTTTTTAGAATGTCTTTGTCTTCAATGAAACCGTATTTTAACGGATCAATTTTTGTGGAAACCATCGAGTCCCCGCGTTTTATCATACCTAAATCTCTATACTTTCTGAAAGATTCCGGCGATTTTGCATTTAATATGGACATTGAATTGATGGGCTCATCCGGAACTACCGCCGCTGCGGGAGTTACATCAACATTAGCTGCAGCCTGAGCATTACCCGTATCTGCACTCATGTCAACTTTTGGCTGAACAGCCTTCGTAGTTTTTACCTTTCTCTTCGACGTTTTTTTTCTTTTTTGGGCATTTAACCCTAAAAAACTTAAAGCTAAAAGCAGAAATAATATCTTTCTCATTTTTTAGAAACTTATATTTTTATTTAAAACGCAATTACTGTACGTTTATTACAACAGGTGGAATTTGTTTTAATACTTGACTTCCCAAACCTGTAGCGGTTGCTGAAATATTATAAATATATGCAACGTCCCCATTTCTTAAATTCTTGGTTAAACCTGCTACTCCACTAAGTGAATTTCCATTCACCAATAAAGCTGCCCGACCAGGAACTTTAAACATAAAACTGTTCACTGTAAAACTCACCGGGAAATCAAAATCAGGCATCACTGCACTCACTTTTTGATTTGGGATTGAGCTCGCAGGCATCGAAACCACAGATTTACCCTGAACTTCACCAACTGGCGGCGGAATATTTTTAATTCTGAAAGGGAATGACTGCGATATAGTTTTGCCCTTAGAATCTTTACCAGAAATTGTAAGACTAACCGTTGAACCACCTCCTGGCGTTACCGTCCATTTCCCTTTTCCACCACTTACAGAAGCACCTGGCGCTGAAAGTGAAAGTCCAGATGTGTCAGCACCTAATATAGATCCAGTAATTGGATTTCCTAAACCTCTGTATAAGACATTCATCTTGTCAGCAGATAATAAGGCTCCTGCTTGTGCTTTTAATTCATTAACACCAGAAACCACATTATAAATTTGGCTGTAAGGCAGATTATGAATTACCCCTTTAACATCAGTAAATGAAATATTTCCGGAAAAATTTCTTTGTCCAATTTCTCCTGTTGGTAAATTTGTAACACCCTGACCATTCGTAACTGTTAAACCTGGCATTGATAAACCAGGAACAGAATTAGAATAATTACCTATAGACACTTTTGCAACTGCAGTTTCACCTTGTACTACTTGTGTTGGTGCTGAGACTATTGCTTGATAAGCATCAAATTTAATATCTGCATCAATTTTTTCCTGCAACATTAAAGATAATGCATCACCCTGAATACCTCTTACAGACGATTGAATCACTTCCATATTAGAGAGGGCAGCAATTAATGGCTGATTATAAAATTTATACTGAATCCAGTTTTTACCTTTAATTTTAGCAGGTAACACTGTTAACATTTGTGCATTAGCTCTCTGAACAACACTACTCATACTCTTATTACCACCGAAAGTTTGATTTACAAAAGTTCTAAAATCATTGATCTGATCCTGAACTTCTTTTGCTTTTTTCGAAGGAGAATTTTCATCACCATCTGAAAAAAACATCTTGGTAGAAGGTTCCGTATTGTTTAATGCTGTGAAATTCTCTTCCACCGTTTGATTTGGATCGGAATTAAATTCAGCATCTTTTTTTAACTCCAGTTTTATCCCCTCTAAATTACTCACTAATAAATCAGCTTTAGCTTTCAATTTAAGATAATTTTCCTGAGGAATCTGAAAATTTTCAGGAGAATTTTGAGCTTTTGCTTTTAAAGTTGTCTCAAAAATTTTATTATTATTCTGAGTTAAAGTTCTTGTATCTTGTAAAGACTGATTCGTATCCTGATAGGATCTGATGATTTCCTGATCGATTGTCATTGCTAACATTGCAATGAAAACCAAATACATCAGGTTGATCATCTTCTGACGAGGGGTTTGTTTTCCTTGAGCCATTTAAATAAAGATTATACGTTACTAATTAAAAATAAGGGAAAACTAAGCTTTCATTGCGTTTAACATACCGCCGTAAACTCTATTAAGATTGTTTAGATTAGAAGTAAGGCCTTGTAATTCAGTATTGAAGTTATCAGAATGCTGCGCAGACTTTTCCATATCTTCAATGTATTTTTTGCTATATTCAGACTGCGTTCTTCCGTGTTCTAATTGTAGTGCATAAAGGGCATTCATACTTTCCAAATGAGAAGAAGCTAAAACTAGTTGGTCATTGTATTTTTGAGTGGATGCAGAAACATCTACAGTTTCATTAATTTTCTGAACAGAATCTGAAAATTTATCTAAACCGGATTTTAATCTTTCAAATAATGAAACATCTAAATTAGCGTCGGCTAACATTTTATCTAATTTATCAGAAAGTGAAACATTCAAATCATTATCAGAATAGGCAACATTTTTACGAGGGGCGGCAGCTGCGTCAGCGTCCAATAATTCTGGATAAACATTTTCCCAAGCATATGACTCTTCAGAGCGTGGAGTATCAAATGCAAATACAACGAAAATAATGGCCTCAGTTATCAAACCAATTGCTAAAGTCACATTACCGGAAAGAGGACCTAAATGCCAGTGAGTCATCTTAAATAATGCACCAACAATAACGATTGCAGCCCCAATAGAGTAGATAAAGTTATATAAAGCTTCCTTTGTTTTGAACATATTCTAAAAAGTTTATTTAGTTATTTTAATTATTTGGTTTTCTTTCTATATTTAGCAGTTCCCTCGGGGATATCTTGTACCGTTCTAAATCCTATATAACTTCTTGCAGAATCTTTTCTTTCCCAATCTCTGTATCCTGTCATTAATAGATAAGAAACATCCTTCCACGATCCACCTCTTACTGATTTTTTAACATCTCTATACGCTTGATTGGATAAATAAGGATTTAGAGTTGAAGAAAACTGGTAGGTAGAATTGCTGTAAGGTGACTCTGTCCACTCGGAAACGTTTCCAGCCATATCGAACAAGCCGAAGTTATTTTTTGCAAACGATTTTACTGGCGCAGTGTAGGTATAACCTTTTGTTTTGCCATCTGTCGACTCTAAATAATCACCACGTTTCGGTTTAAAATTAGCTAAATAACAACCTCGATCATCCTGCAGATAAGGACCACCCCACGGATAAGTTGCATTTTCTATACCTCCTTTTGCGGCATATTCCCATTCAGCTTCTGTTGGTAATCGAAAAGCCATTGCTTTTTGTTTTTTCTTTTTTAAACTTTCGTTATAATCAGATTTCAATTTAGATTTAAAATTACAGAAAGCTCTTGCCTGATCCCAAGTAATACCAACTACCGGATAATTTTTATAAGCATTGTGCCAAAAATAACCATCATAAAGCGGTTCATTATAAGCGTAGTTGAAGTCTTTCACCCACACAGTTGTATCTGGGTAAATTGCAATACTTTCTTTCTTTAAATATTTGGTCCCACGGCCCTTATCTTTAATGGCAGCTTCTACATCTTCCCACTGATAAGCATATTTAAGTTTACTGGCATCAATAACTCTTTCGTTATTTACTCTTTTTGCCAGTGGCAAATACATTGACTCCATTACCTCGGCATATTTAGCATCCGGGTAACTTGATGTATTGTAAGTTAGAGGCACGCTCCAATCTAGTCTCTTAGATTCATTATAACCATCTCTACCACCTTGAGATTCCAAAAATTCTTGATAAGGTGTAGCTGTATTACCAACTTTCTTTGCTAAATAAGCATAATCACCAATACCCGTTCCATTTCCGGTTCCACCACCATCACCAGCAGCTTCAGCTAGTAAACTGCGTGCAATAGAATCCTTCACATAGTTTATAAACACCCGGTATTCAGAATTTGTGATCTCCGTCTCATCCATAAAAAAGGAAGATACTGTTACGGTTTTTAAAGGGGCTTTTTCTGGTGAGTTGGTAAAATCTTGATCAGCCATACCCATCACGAATGAACCTGCTGGAATTGCGACCATTCCATAGGGTCTTTCTGCAACGAAACTTTTAGATTTTTCACGCGATACAAGTTCACCCTTAGTTTTGGAACCAGGTTTGCCGGCACGGGAGTTTCCGCCTTTGCCGCACGAAATTATTATCGTTGTAGTTAATAGTAAAAGAAATATTCTTTTCATGCTATTCTTTGAAATTAAGCGGTAAATATATAATTTTTTTAAAAACAATTTAGAATTTTTAAAAGGAACGAAAAAAACAAATTAATATTTTGTAATTCGCTTGTTTTTTATTCAACTGTGACAGATTTTGCTAAATTTCTTGGTTGATCAACATTTGCACCACGATAAACTGCAATATAATACGCGAGCAATTGTAACGGAACCGAAGCAATAATTGGCGAAAAACATTCTGATGTTTCTGGAAACTCTATTACATAATCTGCCATTCGTGCTACCTGCACATCACCTTTATTTACTAAAGCAATTACTTTGCCTTTTCTTGCTTTTATTTCTTGTACATTGCTAACCACCTTGTCATAATGACCCGGTTTAGGTGCAATAATCACAATCGGCATGTTTTCATCAATCAAAGCGATGGGCCCATGTTTCATTTCTGCTGCGGGATAGCCCTCTGCATGAATGTATGAGATTTCCTTTAATTTTAATGCGCCCTCTAATGCTGCAGGAAAATTATACCCTCTTCCAAGATACAAGAAATTTTGAGCTTTTACGAAATCTTTCGCAATTTCTTTTACTAAATCATTCGTTGTGCTTAGCACTTCTTCTACTTTTTTAGGTAGCGCATCAAGCTCAGTAATTAGTCGCATAAATTCAACATTGCTCAAATTGCCATTATGCTTGCCTAATTTTAAAGCAATTAAGGAAAGAATAGTAAGCTGGGAAGTGAAGGCTTTTGTGGAAGCTACACCAATTTCTGGACCTGCGTGCGTATAAGCACCGGCATCCGTAAATCTCGAGATAGAAGAATCCACAACGTTGCAAATTCCAAAAACGAAAGCGCCTTTTTCTTTTGCCAATTTTATTGCGGCCATCGTATCAGCAGTCTCACCTGATTGTGAGATGGCAATAACCACATCTTTACTAGTTATGATCGGGTTTCTATATCTAAATTCTGACGCATACTCTACCTCAACAGGGATTCTTGCGAATTCTTCAATTAAATATTCACCAATTAAACCGGCATGCCAAGAAGTGCCGCAGGCAATAATAATAATTCTTTCTGCTTTATTTAATCTTTCTAAATTATCCCATATTCCAGCCATTTTTATAATACCTTCATCAACAAGCAATCTACCACGTAAAGTATCATGAATTGATTTTGGTTGTTCAAAAATTTCTTTTAGCATGAAATGTTCATAGCCTCCTTTTTCGATTTGCTCTAAACTTAATTTTAATTCCTGAATTGCCGGTGTGATCTTAACGTTGTCTTTAATATTTCTAATGTCAACACCGTTTTCTAAAGAAATAATGGCCATATGACCCTCTTCTAAATAAACAGCTTCTTTTGTAAATTCAACAAATGGGGAGGCATCAGATGCTATAAAATATTCACCATCACCTAAACCAATAGCTAAAGGAGAACCAAGTCTTCCGACAACTAAAACACCTGGATAATCTTCATGCATTACAGTAATTGCATAAGCCCCGTAAACTTCGTTGAGAGCATATCTTACCGCTGTAGGAAAATCTAAAGAGCTATCATTATTCATGAAATACTCAATTAAATTAACCAAAATTTCAGTATCAGTTTCAGATTTAAAAGTAAAGCCTTTTCCCGATAGCATTGTTTTTATAGTATCATAATTCTCAATAATACCATTATGAACTAGGGCTATTTTATTATTGTTGGAATTGTGTGGATGAGAATTTCTATCACTCGGCACACCATGTGTGGCCCATCTGGTATGTCCCATACCTGTATGTGAAACTCCTTTTAAATTACCAGAAATTTTAACTAAATCTTCTACTTTTCCTTTAGTTTTAGATGTGTGAAGTTTGTGTTGATCATCTTCCACAACTATTCCAGCACTGTCGTATCCTCTATATTCTAGTCGGCGCAAACCATTAATTACTATATTATAAGAATCCTGAAATCCTGTGTATCCTACAATTCCACACATATTATTCTGTTTTTATTGTTTTTTTGCGTAAATTATTCTTAACTGCGCACGTTTATCTGATGAAGGATCGGTTCCTACCAAAACTACTGCGTTTGGCGTATAAGAGCGGCCGTTAAAATTTTGACCAAAGTTTGCAATTATGGGAGATAATCCTAAATAAGCACCAGTCGGATCTATGGTATAATTTCCCACATTTATCACGATATCTTTATTTGCTGCCTCTGTTTCAATCATATCCTTCACTGTTTTCGTGAGATCTATGTCATAATACGAGGGATTTGTATAAAGATTATTAATTGTTATTAAGTTATAACTCGGATTAGTATTATAAGAACTAAATTCTTTTAAAAAAGTACCAACATCTTTTTGCTGTACTAAAAAAGAACCTGGTTTTTTAAAATTATTCATCCATGACGCATCAGTGTATAATCTAATTTTAGCAGATAATATACCAGCTTTTTGGTTTTTATATAGATCTCTTAATGTAGCCAAGGTTACTCCGGAAATTTTTAAACCTACGCCGGGACCACCCATTCCCTGAGGATATAATTTCATATCACCTATTACAGAATTAGAAATTGCTAAACCAGATTCAGCAGTTGTTCCCGCTCTATTATAATCAATTTTTTGATAGTGAACATTGTTTGTTCCCAAGTCAAACATCAAAATAGTTTGTGGTCTTGTGGTAACTCCACTTGCTACAACATCATTTTTATAATATAAAAGTAGCGAGACATCATTTGGTTTGAACTTAAATATGTAACCATCATTTTCTGCTACTGAAATTTTTAATCCTTTAAAATAACGTATAAACGTAGAAACATCACTTAACTCAGGCATTCCTGCTTTTGCAATTATTTTACTTTGAAAAAATGCCCCGTCTAAAGGAATTCTAATATTCGCATCTCTATTAAATAGTTCGCTATTATCGCCATTTTTTTTGATATTCACCGAAGTGATATTGCCATTAAATGTCTTTGATCCCAGTAAAGCACCTTGAGCAAAATCTTGATTAGAATATAATTTGGTAACTGTAGAACCCATGAAGTCATTCACTTCATTCACATTTATGGTCAAACTTGTCTTGCTTCCTATTTTTGTTCTGCCATATTTATAAATAATTGGATAGGAATTTACAACTTTTGTTGAAGCTATATTTCCATCAGGATAGATAAAATTGCTATTGGTAGTTGTTTGTATAGAGTCGGTAGCAAATCTTGGTTTAATGACGATTACGGCAGAATCTGCAACAGCATTTATACCGAAATCCGGCGCATAAGAATTAAGTCTGATCTGTGTAAAATAGGAAGCTTTTTGCAAACCAAACTGTGGCACATTAAATGCCCCGATCGCAGCAGAGTCAAGCTTCGCACCATCTGTTCTGATCGTATCACTGTGTGAAATGTTATAAGCAACTAAATCTTTTAAAACTAAACCGTCTTGCGCTGCATTAGCCTGAAAAAATTGTGATCCCAGATTATCTGCATTAGATTCACAATTTATTAGCAATAGACTGCCCATGGTCGCAAAAAACATAATTTGCAACAGTCTTTGAATTTTTTTTGTCATTTATATAAATTCTAGTAGTAAATTTTATTGAAAGATTCAGAATCTAAATATTCTGATTTTTGAATAGTTGTAGAGTTAAATTTTTTGTCTAAATCTCCTTCCAGAAATTCATCACCTTTTAAAACAAAGTCAACAAAGTCAACACTTTCCAGCAGAAAGGCTTCCGAACTGGGATCTTGCAGTGACGTAAAATTAGAAATATTATCAAATTTTAATTTTTCTTCTATATTGTTAGCAAAAGGAACTTTTTCCTCATTATAAATAGACATTACAATTTTTGTGTCATTAAAATAAGAATCTTTTTTGTAAAAAGTTTTTAAATAAATTGGTATAAAAGCAGACATCCAGCCATTTAGGTGGATAACGTCTGGCACCCAATTTAATTTCTTAATAGTTTCAATTACTCCTCTAGCAAAAAATATTGCCCGTTCATCATTGTCATCAAAAAACTGTGTTTCCTCATCACCGTAGTAATGTTTCCTTTTAAAATACTCATCATTATCGATGAAGTATACTTGCAATCTCTCGCCAGGCAAAGATGCTACTTTAATAATGAGGGGTTGATCTAAATCGTTAATGATAATATTCATCCCAGAAAGCCTAATAACTTCATGAAGTTGAAATTTTCTCTCACTGATACTTCCAAAGCGTGGCATAAAAACACGCACGTCATTTCCACTCTGGTGCATTTTTAACGCCATTTTATTTACCATAGTGCCCATATTGCTGTCTTCCTGATAAGGGTGCAACTCCGTGGTGACGTATAGTATCTTCTTATTCTGCATATTAATTTTATAGTTACTTCATAGCTAGAGAGTCCTCCTGCTTTAGTTTGCAAAATTACGAAAATTTAGAATAATAAATTTTATTTAACATTTATTTAATACATAAGGGGTTTAGCGGCTTTTTACCAATTATAAACACTTAAAATATCACACAAATTATCCTATTTTTATTTATTAATTTTTTTTAAATTTACAAAAAACAAAAATTCATGGAGATTTTAAAAAACAAAAGCACGCTTCAGAATTATATTGAAAGGCAGAAAGAAATGGGTAAAAAAATTGGCTTCGCACCAACAATGGGCGCATTACACGAAGGTCACTTATCTATTTATAAAGTTGCGAAAGACGAGAATGACTTAGTAGTTTCATCCATCTTTGTAAACCCCACGCAGTTTAATAACTCTAATGATTTGGCAAAATATCCCCGAACATTAGATTTTGATATTAAAAAACTTGAAGATTGTGGCAACGTCGATGCGCTTTACATACCGCAGATCAAAGATATTTATCCTGAACAAACTGAAAGCAAACATTATGACTTTGATGGTCTTGAGGTTGAAATGGAAGGGAAATTTCGCGCTGGGCATTTTGATGGAGTTGCAACCGTTGTAGAAGAACTTTTTAAGCAAGTAAGACCGGACCAAGCTTATTTTGGGGAAAAAGATTTTCAGCAACTGGCTATCATTAAAAAATTGGTAGAAAAATTGAAATCACCTATAAAAATTCACGGTGTTCCTATTTTTAGAAATGATAAAGGTCTAGCATTAAGTTCCCGCAATGAAAGGTTAACTTCCCATCAAAAATTAGAAGCAACCCTTTTGCACGATACTTTGGTGAAAGTGAATAATTGGTTTAGAATAGTAGATGTGCAAGAAATTTATAAAAGAGTTGAAGAAATATTTAAAGAAGCGGGCGGTATGGAGCTGGAATATTTTATCATTGCGAATGAAGAAACATTGAAAGAAACTGATTTTTTTTATAAAGATAATTCTTACCGGGCATTTTTGGTGGTCAATCTAGGCGAAGTAAGATTGATTGATAATATTCATTTGTATTAATTTATATTTATAAAATTCAAAAGCTTTCCTTATTGGGGAAAGCTTTTAATAACCAAATCACTAAATATTAATATGAAAATTCACCTATGGTAAATTTGTGACCCGGCTGGGATTCGAACCCAGGACCCATACATTAAAAGTGTATTGCTCTACCAGCTGAGCTACCGAGTCGGTCTAAAAAAAAATAATGTCAAATTTGTAATAATTAATACCGTTATCACTCATAAATCAATTACTCGTTGCTAATGTTCTGCGTGCCTGCGACTGGACTCGAACCAGCACATCCTTTAGGAAACCACCCCCTCAAGATGGCGTGTCTACCAATTTCACCACACAGGCAAAAAAAAACCGTATTGTCTACGGAACTTTTTTGTAATTGTGACCCGGCTGGGATTCGAACCCAGGACCCATACATTAAAAGTGTATTGCTCTACCAGCTGAGCTACCGAGTCTTTATCGTCTGGCATTAGATGCCCTTAATAAAGTGGTGCAAAGATAAGAGTTTTTTTAAAATCTCAAAATTTTTTAAGTAATTTGTGCAAAATAAAAATATGATTATTTCCCTACTTGGTTACATGGGCTCTGGTAAAACGCACATTGCCAAAAATTTAAGTCAAAAAATCAATTATAAATTTATTGATTTAGACAGCGAAATTGTGCAAAAAAATCAAAAAAGTATTGCAGAAATCTTCTCAAAAAAGGGTGAAATCTACTTTCGGAAGCAAGAAAAAGAAATTTTAACACAAATTTTGGCCTTACCCGATAATATTATTTTAGGTCTGGGTGGCGGCACGCCTGCTTATTACAATAATATCGAAATGATCAATCAAAAATCCAGAAGTATTTTTCTGCGCACAAACATCTCAACTTTAACCAAAAGATTACTTTCGGAAAAAGGTAGCCGGCCATTAATTGCAAAAATTCCCGAAAATGATTTACCAGAATATATTGCAAAACATTTATTTGAAAGAAATTATTTTTACAATCAAGCAGAGTTTACCATCAGCACGGATAATAAATCTGCCGCTGAAATTACACTTGAAATTAAAAAATTAATTTTCTTCTGAACCCTTAATTTTGAAAAACTGATCCCAATCATCCTCTGGTACATCATCAGTTTCTAAATAGTCTTCCATATCACGGCGGTCTCTTTTAGTTGGACGTCCTTCCCCCTTATTTCGATAATAATTTTGAGTTTCTTGTCTTACCGTTAATAACTCAAGTTGCTCTTTCGCTGTAATATCTTTAATGTGAAGTGAAACTAATTTTGCCCCCATCCTACTTTTCGGGATTTCCAAAACCTTAATTTTATAGTCAATCTGGTTCTTTCGAATTGTGATTTCGTCACCAATTTTTACTTCTTTAGAAGTTTTCACCTTCTGTTCACCTATAGAAACACGATTTTTCTTTATTTCTTCCGACGCTAAAGTGCGGGTTTTGTAAAATCTAATGCTCCATAAAAATTTATCTATTCTCATATCTTTTTTTTACTTTTGCTGAATTAAAATAATTAAGCAATTTAAGTATTAAATTAAAATGAAAAAAATAATATTCGGTTTTGCAATTCTTAGTTTAGCACTGTCATCCTGCAAAAATAATTCAACAGATACCGTACCTGTCGCAATAGTCTATGACGCAGCTACTCAGAATAAGTATGATGACCAAGCTGCCGTGCAATTTTTAAACGATAATTTTTTGGATGCCCGTGGCAATATAAAACCATTTACAGCAACTGATGTCCCTAGCGCGACTAATGTTAAACTAGCAAGTTTAAATCCTGTAACATTACCTTCCGGCGTAATTTATATTACAAGAACTGGTGCCCAACCGAGTCCAGGAAATACTATAGGAAGCACCGATGTCATTAGATTAATGTCTAATACAATGTATTACCATGCTACAAACACTAATAATTTAGTTTCATTTACTACTCCGCAGTCATTTAGAAATGGTGTCTCAGGAACAGGTGTGCCAGAAATAGATCCTGGTTATTATTACACGAAACAGTCTGTTATTGATGCAGATCTTACTAAAACCCGAAGTTATTATCAGATAGAAGGTTTTGCAGAAGGATTACAATATTTTAAAGCTTTTAATATTCCAGATTCTGATAATTATAATCTTCAAGGGATTATAATTGTACCATCTAGAGCCGCATTTGGAAAAGATCCTCATTTTAATTATACTGGCTTCAGCTTAAACGATAAATGTTTTGTATTTAATTTCCAAGTTTATAAAACAAGTGTAAGACCAACACCTTAAAATTATTGGAAAATTTCTTTTACGATTTCTAAAGAAATAGGAATTTTGAAATTTTCGAAGTGGTATTGAAAATAAACAAGCAGAGAATTTAACAATTCTCTGTTTTTATTTTTAGGAAATTTAAAATTATAGTTATCATTGTTTTCCAAAATATTTTTCCAAATTTGAGAGATATCTTCTGTAAAAAGCTGATGGGAAATCTGATCTGAAAAATCACCTTTTTCTAAATCTAAAAATTTTCCATTGCCCGTGAGGGGAGCAAAACCTAAGAGTTCTATAATTTTAAATATAAAAACAAGATGTGCCTGTAGATTTCCAGCTTTCAACTGGATAATAAAAAACTCTATTTCCGAATAAATTTTACTTTGAGTATTTTCACTTTTCAAAACCTGATGAAGAAAGTCTGCAATAAAAAATAGGACCGAACTTGTTTTTACATCAAAATTGTGATTTTCTACATCAGCGCTTTCTATATTATTGAGCAGCGGAAGTGCCGATGATCTTCTTTTTAAATTTACATCCAAAAGAATCTCAGACAAGGGGGTTAGTAAGGCTTTTTTTTTATTTTTCGCAGCATAAATACCGCGAATATAAAAACTCTCAAAACCTTCATCATTTGTGAAACAATGCAGAATTGCATCGTTATCGCCATATTTTAAATAAGATAAAAGAAAACCTTTCTTTTTTGTCATACGCGATTAATTCACCACTGCAATCTTTGCTGTAGCAGTATCAGTTCCGTCCTCATTCGTCATTAAAACAAAATAAATACCAGAAGCCACTCTTCGACCGCGTTGGTTGCTTAGATCCCATTCATAAAATCCACCTCTTGCAATATCTTGATGTACTAAGTTACCGGCTGCATCTGTAATTCTAATATTTGTTTTTTGTGCTAAACCTTTTATTTTTACATTGCCCTTATAATTAGCATATACCACGGGATTCGGATAAACCAAAACATCTCCAAAATTTGAAGTTACGTTGGCTGACATCTCCCGAGATAGACTAACTTCATCCGAAGTACGAATAAACTTTACCGGTTTTTCTCATCAACTTTGATATCGGGAATATTATTGGTTGGAATTGGTGAATTGGCTTTTGTAAATGCTCAATCGTTCTTGCTCGTCTGTACTTAAATAATAAGCTGTATCATCATTCAACAGAAACCCATTTTTGGTTTCCAGATCGATAGGAATTCTGTAAATTCGCACGATCTCTGAAAAGTTCTTCAGGCAATCCATTTTGAACAATTACAATATTTTTAGTCTGTGGTGATGTTGCAGAGATTACATCTATCTCAGGATTCTTGAATAGTTCTGAGTCCTTTTTCAGAACCCATCCATAAAAAATCATCCTTATTGAATGCCTGAGAAATTACCTGCTTGTGAAGGGATATTATTTTTTGTGTAAAACATTATAGCTATCATCGCTCAATGAACTTGGGGTGTTATTATAATTATAAAGCAAAATTCCCCCACCGGTTCGTGGTGAAAAAACATACAAAATTCCAGAATTTGCAAATGGTTTCTGAACATGAAATCCATTAACCACTAAAACTTGAGTAAAAGTATCATTTGCGGAATTAAAATAATAAAATCCAAATTTGCTGACATCAGTTGCAGAAGCAAAAAGCTGATTATTTTCGTCAAAAGTTAAACCAGCGATTCGATTGTAATAGGTTCCTGTACTGGCGTACTGTTTTGCAAACACATTGGATTCCATCCTATAGATTCCCATATTACCATCTGTGTAGGTAAAATTATTAAAAAATATTTCATCTGGTTTTGAAGGATTTATAACCGCATCCATCACATTTAACTCTCCAACAAATGTTTTAAAAAATTCAGGATATTTCCACTGTGTTCCATCAAAATGATAATATCCCAGATTTCGAATTATTGGATTATTGTAAGATGTTCTGCCCCCAGTAGAAATTAAAATTTGTTTTCCTGATATGTCAATTTTAGAAGAGACGTTAGAATAGGGTCCATTTCTGGTCTTGTAAGGTTTGTAAACTTTCATCAAAAATTCCCGATAAATTTGTACCTGTGTAAATTTGATTTTTAAATTGTAAAGCCGTATTAATATTCTGGCCAATATTTATATTTTTTTGGAGCGTTCCACTAGGATCGAAACGAGAGACGTTTTGGGTATCCGCGACTAAAACCGGTAAGAATTATTTTTGTGATAATATCTTTTATGCCAGTGAATCCAGTTTTAAAAGAAGAGAATGCCGCACCACTTCCTTTGAATACTTCCGTAGACGTTCCTGCGTAGATAAAATCATTAGAAGAAATTTGTGTGAAATTACCTTCAACTGACTTCGCCCAACTACTATAGATGGGAAATGAAACATTCATCTCATGAGATCTTACACCATCAGCTGTTGCGGTATAAACAATGTTATCTTTTATGACAGATTCATTTGCCGCGGTGTAAGCTCCATCTGTTTTAAAAAAAGCTGTATCACCAAATTCTTTTTTATCTAATTTAAATATTGAAACGCCATATCCTACAGAAATTACCGCATTGTTACCAGAAATAGAGATATGATTAATCTTTTTACTTCCAGTATAACCTGTAGCAATCGGAATATCTACAACTAAGATTATTCCATCCGGAGTAATGACATCTAACGCACCTGAAATATACCCGATTAAACCGACCTTTGTAACTGGATCATAATCGAATGCGGAAATTTTCACATCATGTAAACCGTTAGCTTTAGACAATTTAGTAATCTCTCCCGTTGAGGGCGTATAATAGAAGATACCATTTTCCGTAGCCGCAATAATCCTATCCGTATCCGCACGTAAAACCAAAACATTATTGTAGGAAAATAAATCACTCCATTTTCCGGAAGCAATATTTTGACTTTTAAAAGAACTAAATCCGAAGATCAAGAAAAAAAGGATTAATTTTTTATTCATAAATTTTATACCAAAATCCGTTCATCTATAACTTGGTTATTCCAAGCGATATTCTGTATTTTACTGTTTTCATCAAAAAAATAATCTAATCTTCCCAAAAGCAAACCCGCCCAACCAACTTGGTTGACAAGCACATTTTTACCATTTTTGTTTTTAAAAATTTCTGGTTCTTTAAAAAAAGTGTGCGTGTGACCGCCTAATATTAAATCTATGTTTTCAGTTTGTCCCACTAATTTTTTATCACAAATTTTATCTGCATCATTTTCATATTCATAACCAATGTGCGAAAGACAAATTACCAAATCGCATTTTTTTTCCTTCTTTAAAAAATCCGCGTAATGATTAGAAATTTCTACGGGATCTAAATATTTGGTTTCGCCATAATTTTTTTTACCAACCAAACCTTCCAGTTCTACCCCCAAACCGAAAAGACCTACTTTAACTCCGTTTTTATCTAAAATTTTGTACGGCATTGTTTGTCCATCTAAAATGGTATTTTTAAAATCATAATTAGAGCAGATAAACGGAAATTTTGCGTTAGGCTGCACTTTTAAAAACCCTTCTAAACCATTGTCAAAATCGTGATTTCCCAAAGTAGAAGCTTCATAACCCATCATCGTCATTAAACGAAACTCTATTTCTCCCCCAAAGAAATTAAAATAAGGCGTTCCCTGAAATGTATCTCCAGAATCTACTAAAAGAACATTGCTTTCTTTATTTCTGATACTTTGTATTAAACTGGCACGTCTCGCAAAACCGCCTTGGTTAGGATTTTTCGTGTAAGAAGCATCAAACGGTTCTATTCTGCTATGTTGATCGTTGGTGTGCAGAATAGTTAATTTTTTAGCAGATTTCACTGCGGCAGTTTTATAACTTTCAGCAAATAAAATATTCGGTGTGAGAGCGGCTGCTAAGGTTCCGCCAGAAAGTGCTTTTAAAAAAGTTTTTCTATTCATTTCCTACTGCTTTTTTATTTTTAAACAAAATTCTCACATCATCTGGCGCAGAAACTTCTGGTTTTGCTTTAAATTTTTCTATAAATAAATCCCTTAATTTTATTCCCGTGGAAATCATTTCTCCTTTTTTAAAAAAATTCATATTGTCGCCACCTAAAGCCAGATAATCTGAAGTCGCAATATAATAATCTCTCGTAAGATCTATTTTTTCACTGTTAATAGTTTCCTTAGTTAATTTTCCACCATCTGTTTCTACATAAAGATGAGAAACCGGATTATTTTTTTGAGTTGTTGCATAATAATTAAATAATCCCTGTAAATCTGAACCTTTCAATTTTACGATCATCACCTCATTTTCAAAAGGCATCACTTCATAAACATGTCGCAACAAAACATTTCCTTTTCCAATTGTAGAACGAATTCCACCAATATTTATTACTGCTGCATCAACTACAGATTTATTATTTTTTTTCGCCCATTCCGAAGCACCTTCAAATGTGTAATCTGCCAATAAATTCCCGAGATTGCTATTATCACCATTTTTTGTGAGATCTACGTTTGTGTGTGAAATTACAGAATTCATTGTTTCTGCTAATTTTTCTTTGTAGGGCTTTATAACTTTGTCGAATGCGGGATCATCTTTTAATTCAGAAGAAATCACCTGATTTGTTTCTGAGTGCACTTTTGCAACTTTCAATCTTGAAGTACAAGCGCTAAAAAGTAAAGCTGAGAAAAAAATTATAAAAATTTTGGACTTCATTTTTTAAAATTAATTTAAAAGCAAATATAAAATAAGTTGAACAAATAAATGTAATCCGAATCTTTTGATTAAAAGTAATTATTTAAAAATAAAAATTGAAGAATAATGGTGAATTATAAAAATTGACTAATTTTGAGAAAATTTTTAAATAAAATGAATACTTTAAAAGGTTTGGGTGTAGCGCTTATAACACCATTCAATGAGGATTTATCCGTTGATTTTAATTCATTGACAAAATTAATCAACTTTAATATAGAAAACGGCACAAATTATCTGGTAGTTTTAGGCACAACAGCAGAAGCCGCAACTTTAAATCCTGAAGAAAAAACCGCAGTAATTACCCATATCATTAAAATTAACGACAAGAGAATTCCTTTAGTTTTAGGAATTGGCGGTAATAACACGATGGAAGTAAAACACCAAATTGAGACTGCTGATCTATCTCATTTTGATGCCGTTCTTTCTGTTTCACCTTATTATAACAAACCCAATCAGGAAGGGCTTTATCAGCATTATAAAATGCTTGCGAGTACAGGAAAAAATATAATTATTTATAATGTTCCCGGTAGAACAGGTCAAAATGTGGAAGCTTCAACTACTTTAAGATTGGCAAAAGAATTCAAAAATTTGATTATGATAAAAGAAGCGGCGCCAAATATCTTGCAGTATTTTGATATTTTAAGACAAAAAGATTCTAAATTTAATTTAGTTTCTGGTGATGATGAATACACACTTCCTGTCACTTTAGCTGGCGGAAATGGTGTAATCTCAGTAATTGGCCAGGCTTATCCAAAAGAATTTTCATCAATGGTTCAGTTGGCATTTGAAAGAAAAGTGGATGAAGCTTATAAAATCCATAATTCTTTGGTAGAAATTACCCGTTTAATTTTTGCAGAAGGAAATCCTTGCGGCGTGAAAACTATTTTAGCAGAAAAAGGAATTATCAAAAATTATTTAAGATTACCATTGGTAAAAGCTTCTGAAGGATTACAAGATAAAATTAAATCAGAAATGAAAAAATTAAAATAAAAATCAGATTTTGTTCAGCATAAAAAAAGCATCTCAATGAGATGCTTTTTTAAATTTTAAAACCTTTACACCGTCACTTCTTCAATTGAATCAATCGGTTTGCTTTTTTCATCCTTTTTGTTGCTAAACATTAAACCGATCATCATAATTACAGTTGTCATTAAAATCACCTGGATGATAATCGACTGATTGATAAAGGGAATTTTATCCTCAGGGATAATTGCTAGAAAAAGTAAAATGGTAATCAAACCACGAGGCGCAATAAAAACCAAGGGTGTAATTTCCATTTTTGTAATTTTAAGTAAAATAAAACGCACAACAAAAATTAATCCCACGATTGCCAGAGACCATTGAAGAGAATTCACATTAATGATATCATCAGTCTCTAAGACAAATCCTAAAACTAAAAAGAAAAGCGACCGAACCACAAAAGTAGCTTCTATCACAACATCTTTAAATAAACTTACTTCCTTATTTAACTTCGTGAAACGGACATTTTTTAAAAATTTCACACCCCGCAACTCATCTATATTTCCTAAAACCAATCCGAAAAACAAGATAAAAATCAATGCGGGAAGATGATAAATTTTTGAAATTTCGTAGATTAGAATAATTGAAATAATGATTGGGCCGTATTTAATATGGTGGTCAATTTTTCCTAGTAAAATAGCTAAAACTAAAGATGCAACTACCGAGATAACAATCATTAATGCGAACTGGCCTATAAAATGAACTCCGCCAGAAATTGTAATTGCTGTCCCAAAAGTAACGAAATTGAAAAATATTACACCGATAATATCGGAAATACTGCTTTCATAAATTATAAATTCTCGCTTGGCACTTGTTAAATTTATTGCGCTCGGAATAGCTATTGAACTGCTGATTATGCAAAAGGGTGTAACATTTATCAAGCCTTCACGAAAACTGATTCCCCACTCATAATTTAGCCACGCCGCAGAAGCGAAAGTCATAATCAAAACTGAGGCAGTAGAAATAAGTAAAGTTCTGATTACAAGACTTTTCTTCGATCGGTTTAGCTCAAGTTCAAGCGAACCTTCAAGCACGATCAATATCAAACCAACTGTTCCTAAAATAGGTAAAATAGCATTTAAGTCGGGGATATTGAAACCAGAAAGTCCGCTGATCTGGTTTAACAACCAGCCAATGGCTAAGAGTAAAATTACGGACGGAATTTTTGTGAATTTAGACGTGATATCAAAAAAATAAGATATCAATAAAAGTACGCAAATAGAGATGATTACTGTTTCTGCCATAGCGCAAATATAAACAAAAAGAACCTTTTAATTATACCGGAATTTTTAAAAATTTTCACTTGAGAATGGCATTTGCAGCTTATCTTTTTCAGATAGAATAATATCTTGTAATGGCAATTTCCAGTCGATTGCTAAACCTTCATCATTATATAAAACGCCACCTTCTGACTCTTTAAAATAAAAATTATCACATTTGTAAGAAAAAACTGCAGTTTCACTTAAAACGGAAAAGCCGTGACCAAATCCACGCGGAACATAAAACTGTAATTTATTTTCAGCAGAAAGTTCTACTCCAAACCATTGACCAAAAGTAGTCGAAGTTTTTCGCAAATCTACGGCCACATCCCAAACCTTTCCTTCTAAACAGGAAACTAATTTTGCCTGCGCATCATGTCCCTTTTGCAAATGAAGGCCGCGTAAAACGCCGTAACTGGATTTAGAAATATTATCCTGTACAAAGTGTCCATTCATTCCAGTTGAGTCTTCAAAAGTTTTTTCATTATATTTTTCAAAAAAATAGCCGCGGTCGTCTTCAAAAATCGTCGGTTCTAAGATATAGCAGTCTTTTAAAGGTGTTTCTTTTATTTTCATTTTTAATTTATCTTAATTATCATAAATATTCTCGATCATTTTTATAACCTCAATACTTTCATATGGTGTAATTTGAGCAGTTTTTCCATAATGCATCACATCCACGATGTTTTCATATAAATAATGGTGGTTTTGCGCGGAGCCTTTAAAACCTCCATAATCGTTCGCACTATTTGTTGCGGGTAAAATTGGTAATTGATAATCTTTTATGATACATTTTTCAACTTCGTTCATATATTGACCGCCAATTTTGATAGAGCCATTTTCAGCAATAATAGTAAGTGAGCTTTCTAAATTTTCATTCCATACAGAAGTAGAAAAATTGAAACTTCCTATACCTCCTGAAACAAAATCGAAAGTAACGATCCCGCTGTCTTCAAATTCCGTTAAATCTTTATGGTTAAAATCCGCAAATTTAGATTTAATGTTGGTAATGTCACCAAAAAGCCAGAACATAATATCTAAGTAATGAGAGAACTGCGTGAATAAAGTGCCTCCGTCAAGTTTTTTAGTACCGCGCCAAGAATCTTTAATATAATACTGCTCACTACGGTTCCAATAGCAAGAAATCTGAACCATAAAAATTTTACCTAAAACAGCAGAGTCTATTATGTTTTTCAGCCATATAGAAGGGGGCGAAAAGCGGTTTTGCATAACTGGGAAAATCATTAATTTTTTTTCCAAGGCGAGTTTTTCTAACAATGCCGCATCATCTGAATTTAAAGCAATAGGTTTCTCAATGATAACATTGATACCATTTTCTATGATGATTTTTGCTTGCTCAAAATGTAAACCGTTTGGGGTACAAACTGCAATAATGTCTGCCGACAAACCATTATCTAAAAAAATTTGCAAAGAGGAAAAAAGAGGGACCGATCTGTCATCATTAAAATCAGCGGATGAAAATTTCGTATCGATTAATGCAACGAGTTCACATTCTTTATTTTGAATGATTATCTCGGCATGTTTTCTACCAATATGTCCGTAACCTAATACCGCAATTTTTATTTTATTTTCCATCAAAAACCTTAAGAAATAATAGATAGAAAATTTGAGAAGAAAATAGACATTTGGATTTTAAAAGTTAAAGATATTAATTTTTATTTAATTTTCACCTCTACCAGTAAACTTTCTACAACTTCTTTTATTCTATTTCTGTCTTCATCTGTAAGATTGGAGCCTGAGGGAAGACAAAGTCCATTAATAAATAGATTTTCTGCTACCTTATTTCCATAATATTCGCAATCTGCAAAAACAGGCTGTAAGTGCATAGGTTTCCAAAGTGGACGGGATTCTATATTTTCTTTTTCTAATTTCAAACGTAAATCTTCTCTGCTGAAACCGGCAACATCGCTATCAATTGTAATAGCAGAAAGCCAATGATTTGAAAAATAGTCTTCAGAAGGTTCTGTAAAAACTTCTACACCTTCAACGTTTTTGAAAAGTTCCTCATAAAAGCGATTATTTTCTCTGCGCGCCGCAATACGATCATCTAAAACTTCCATCTGTCCACGACCAATTCCTGCAGAAATATTACTCATTCTATAATTGTACCCTATTTCAGAATGTTGGTAATGTGGTGCATCATCTCTTGCTTGTGTGGAAAGAAAAACCGCTTTATCTTTTTCGTGTTTTGTTTTACAAACCAACGCGCCACCTCCGGAGGTGGTAATTATTTTATTTCCATTAAAACTCAGGATTGACATTTCACCAAAAGTGCCACAATTTTGCCCTTTATATGTTGAACCTAGAGCTTCGGCCGCATCTTCTATAAGTGGAATTTCATAGCGATTAGCAATTTCCACGATTTCGTTCATTTTTGCAGGCATTCCATAAAGATGAACAACAATAATTGCCTTTGGCTTTTTACCTTTCGCAATTCTATCTTTGATGGCTTCTTCAAGTGCAATTGGACACATATTCCAGGTTTCCGGTTCACTGTCTATAAAAACCGGTTTTGCGCCTAGATAAGCAATCGGATTTGCTGAGGCAGAAAAAGTGAATGTTTGGCAAATAACTTCATCGTCAATTTTTACACCTAAAATTATTAAAGCTAAATGTAAAGCGGCAGTACCAGAAGATAATGCACCAACTTCAACATTTTGATTTAAATATTTTTTTAAATCTTCTTCAAAATTATTAACGTTGGGACCAAGTGGTGCTACCCAATTTTCGGCGAAAGCTTCATGAATATAATTTAATTCAGTTCCACCCATATGTGGGGAAGAAAGCCAGATTTTTGACATAGTCATAATTTAATTTTAGTTGTTGCAAATTTAAGCAAAAGATCGTTTACAGATTTTAAATCAGAAAAAATATTCTCGGAAAATTGTTTTGAAGATAATTTTAATATCCAGCCATAAAGTCCTCTTATAATAGTAATCTAAATTCATTTTCACCTTATCTGGAAATATCACAGTATCATTATAAACTAATGGATTTTCCTGCTTTGCCAAGAATTCTTCTTCTTCTGCATATTTTAATGAGGCTTCAGAAGTTAGCCCAGGTTTTAAATTTAAGATTTTACGATTCTCACCTTCTAATTTATCATAATATCCAGAAATATCTGGTCTTGGACCCACGAAACTCATCTTACCACTTAGTATATTTAGAAGTTGTGGAAGTTCATCAAGTTTTGATTTCTTTAAAAATGAACCAATTTTTGAAACTTTGTAAGATTTAGAATCGATGCTTTGTAATTTATAAATAGTAAAAAGTTCACCAAACTGCCCAATCCTAATTTGTTGAAAAATTCCTTTTGAAGAAGTGTTTATGGCCGATATAAGAATTAAAACTAAAATAATGGGACTTAATAAAAAGAGTCCAACTAAAGAAAATACTATGTCAAAAAAACGCTTAATTAACATTTCTATAATCTTTTCTTTGACCTGTAATAATCTATACAGATTTTCGGATACCTTTCTATTTCCATTTGGTTTATAACCTTATCAATATCGTGAACGAAATTTTTAAGTTCAACTGTTTTTTTATCCGTATCAACTTTAAGGTAACAAGATAAATTAATTAAACTTCTATTTTGCCCGATGCTGCCTGTGTTATAAATTTCGAATAAATCTTTTGTTTTTCTAAATTGCTGGTGTGAGTGTCCAATGATATAATTTTGATCAATTTTTAAATCTTCGATGTCCGTATCTTCAAAAATGTATTGATCCCCGATTGTGTGTTGGATTGTAAAATTTGGTATTTTAGTTTTATCTTCATAATCTGAAAGTTTACTAAGTAAATCTGGATTAAATTTCTCATAGCAAAAATTAAAAAACGCATTTGCGACTTCATTCTTCCCTTCATAATGACCTTTAATATAAAAACTTTCGTGATTTCCTTTTAAAAGTTTGATATTTTGAACAGAATCTAAAAGCAGAACACACTCGTTTGACCAAGGTCCATAATTTACAACATCACCGTGGGAAATAAAAAGGTCCGTATCTTGCGTTTCAATTTTTAAAAGTTTTTCGAGTGCGAAAATATTCCCGTGTACATCACCAAAAATAGTTATAATCATAAATCAATCAATTTTTCAATCCCAGCAGATATATTAATAAATCGTGAGGTATCAATTATATTATTTAACTTATCTACATTAATTAAAGCTCTGTTTTCAATAAAGTTCTCATCTTCGTGGTTTACCACTTCTATGTCTTTTCCAACTTTTGACGAAATGATATTCGCAAGTTCAAGAAGTGACAATTCATTTCCAGAAGCTGCATTTAAAGTTCCCTCAAAATCGCTACCGATTAAAGCCAAAATTAATTGCGCGGCATCGTCAACATGAATAAAATCTGCAGAAACCTTTGAACCATTTTTTAATGTAATTCTTTTGTCATTTTTTGCTTGATTAATAAAATGATGAATAATACCTTCTTTTGGCATTTCTTCCCCATAAAGTGCAGAAAATCTCACTTGGCAAATTTTGATTTCTTTTTCATTTGAAAAAGTTTTAAAAATGAGTTCTTGCGTCAATTTTGAACTGCAGTACAAAACATGATTACCAATTGGATAAGTTTTTTCAGTTTCTGTTAAATTTAGTGGCCAAGGTTTATCAACGACCACTAAAGTTGAGCAGTTTATAATTTTTTTTATTTTAGATTGCCCCTTGATCCATTTGCATATATTCTGCGTGCCCAAAATATTTGTATTAAATATTTTTTTAAGATAATCGTTGTCTAAATAATTTCCACCAGGCAAAACAGTCGCACAATTGATAACAGTATCAAAAAAATCAACAGGTAATTTTGAAAATTGCTCATAATAACTGATATCAACTTGCCAATTCGATTTTTTGTCTGAACGGGAAACCGTGTAAAATTCAAGACCTTTCCTCCTAAAAAGACTTGTAATAGATTTACCTAAAAAACCGGTTGCACCAATAATCAATATTTTCATTCTATCAATTATTGGTAAGTTTAAAATTAAAAATATGTGCTTTAGGATCTTCTAAAACACCATTTGTATTTAGTTTTTTGAATTGGTCTTCGTCAACAAATATATCCGACCAAACTCTCATTACGATACCGTTTTTTAGTTCAGGTTTTTTAATGTTTTCACCATAGAGATAAAATTTCAACAGAGCTTCCACTTCATTAAAACCAAAAAAATGTCTCAACGGGGTAGTCCCACTAAATCTGCCATTTATTTCAAATATAACAGGTTTGTCATCTAAAATTCTAAACTGAAAATTTACAGGACCATCTGCGTTAAGTTTTTCTGCGATAGGGATAATGAACTCATCATATTTTGAAGTTTCAGAATCTCTATAAGCCCTGTAAGTATTACCGTCCCTCAAATCTCTTTTTAATGTTACAATCGCTACACATTTACCTTTTACAACTAGACATCCACAGGTAAATTCACCTTCGTCTTCAGGTAAAAATTGTTGTACTACTAAGTTGGAATTTGGATCATAAATCTCCATCAATTCCTTATGATTAGAAATTTTTTTGATTCCTAAAGAGCGTGCGCCATCGAATGGCTTTGCAAACAAGGGGAATCCCAATCTGTCTTCAATTTCAATCAATTTATGTTCATCGTTCGCCATCACGGAAAACGGAAAGGGAAAATTATTTTTTTCAAGAAATTCAGCGGTTAAAAATTTATCGTTTGCAATATTTATGACCGTTTCGTCACTCACTATAATTTTACAATTATATTTAGATGTAAATTCCTCCTTATATTTTGCGAGTATCGGCAACTCTACATCTGTACCTACTAATACCGCATCAATTTTAAAATCTGTCACAATTTTTCTAATTGCTTCGATGTAGTTTTCATCAGTGGCTTTCGGTATCGTAACAGCATAATCACCCAACCAATGACCTGTTGATCTAGGATCCGGATCTGCAGTATAAATTTTCTTAGCGAAATTAGAAATCTGCAATAGTCTTAAAATACCTTGTCCTAAAAGCGCTCCTGCTCCTGTTACTAATATATTTTTTTTCATGAAATTTTATCTTGTTATTATTTAAAAAGTTCATCAAAACGAGGCATAGTTGCATGACCATCGGATGCAATATTTTCTGTTTTTAAAATTTTTTTTATGGTAAGAAAAAAAATTTTTAAATCTAAAAAAAAATTGCAATGATCTACATACCATACATCAAGTTGAAATTTTTTCTCCCAAGGAATTGCATTTCTACCATTTACTTGTGCCCATCCAGTTATTCCAGGTTTTACTTCGTTTCTTCTTTTTTGAAAATCATTATAATATTTCACGTATTCTGGAAGAAGAGGTCTTGGTCCGATCAAAGACATCTCCCCCTTCATTACGTTAAATAATTGTGGCAACTCATCTAATGAAGTTTTTCTCACAAATGAACCTATTATAGTTAATCTTTCAGCATCAGGCAGAAGATTTCCGTCATTATCTTTCTTATCATTCATAGTTTTAAATTTGATAATACTAAAAATTTTTCCATTCTTACCAGGTCTTCGCTGAAAAAAAAAAGGTTTTCTTTGGTTGGCAAAGAAAAGGCCAATTGTTAATATAAGCAAAAGAGGACTTAAAATTAACAATCCTAAAAAAGAGATTGTAAAATCTAAAAACCTCTTAAAAATATTTGTATACATTAGTGAATTTTCATTTTAAAATAATTGCAAATTTAATAAAATAAGCTGTTTATAATTAATTTCAATTTATTCCTATTAAAAGTTTTAAAAAAACTTATTCATAATTTTTTTATAAGAATCAGAAACTAAGAAATTTTCATCTAAGTATTTTCGTGCATTTTTTCGAAATTTTTCAAATTCTTCATCGTTAAGCGAACAGAAATTATTTATAGCATTATTCATTTCAGCTAAATTACCTGCCAATACGGAAAGTCCACAATTATAATTTTCAACTTCAGTACCGATATCTGTGTTCGGGTCTGCAGCCACTAAAACAGGAAGTTTAAATTCAAGATAAGATAATAGCCGTGAAGGGAAGTTAGGTATAGTGAAATTTTTATCAAGAAAAATCATCCCGATATCGCATGCTTTCATTAAATCATCATATTCTTTTTTAGGTAGACCTGAAATTAGTTTTGCGTTTTGAGGTTGCTTTTTGTTAAACCAATTTCTTATTTTTTCAAATTCTGTACCTGAACCAACGATCAAGAAAAAAATTTTTGCGTTTTCTTTTGAAGTTTCAATTGTTTCTAATAAAAAATCTAAACCTTGCGGAATCCCTAAATTCCCCCCATATATAAATATCTTTTTATCCACTGGTAGATTATTTTTTAACCTAATATTTTCTTTTTCTTCGTTCGATAATTCTACGAAAGGGACCGGTTCGATGGAATTCGGATTTACTTCTACTTTTTTTGGATCGATTGTAGAATTATGATGAAGAACGTATTGCCTGTTTGCTTCAGACATACAACCAATAGTTTCTGAAACTTTGTATAATTTTTTTTCTTTACTTCTAAAAAAACGGTAAATCAATCCGTTTTTTAGCATCATTTTCATGTCCACTGCATTCTGGGGGAAAATATCTTTCAGCAAAAGATAGGATTTCGCTCCATCTTTCTTTTTAATATAATTGATAACTTTCGTAAATGTAATAGGCGGCGTAGAGTAAATAACCAGATCAAATTTAACATCATTAAAATATTTTTTAACTCCTCTTAAAAAAATATGTTCAATACTTAGCGTTGCAAATCCTTTTTCTACTATATTTGTCTTCTGCACATTTAAAGTCCTCAAATTAAGAAAATACACATTTCCTTCAGAACTTAAACAGGAAGGTTTTTTTTCCCGTCTTTCCGTAGGACTTATAATATAAATTTTATGCTCATGATTTGCAAATTCACGCATTAAATCATGATAAATTCCTCTAGTTTTTAAGGTGTCAATTTTAAGTAAAGTAAGAAATAATATATTCATTTTTTAATTTAATATTTACTCCAAACTACTCTATTAACATAGTCGGTATAGCTTAAAATTATGCGTACAACTTTTTGCGAAACATTCGGCATGGAATAATCTGAAACCGGTCTATAATTTCTTTCGTCGGAAGTCCTCTGCTCTTGTACTTGTACCAAAGCCTGCAATATTCGTTCAGGTGAAAGGCCAACCATCATCACGCTTGCTTCTTCCATTGCTTCGGGTCTTTCATGAGCATCCCGAATATTTAAAGCCCGAAAATTTAATATTGATGATTCTTCGGAAATAGTACCAGAATCTGATAAAACGGCATAACTCCGCATTTGAAGTGCGTTGTAATCGTGAAAACCTAGAGGTTTCAAGAGTTGAATGTTTTTATGCAATTGAATGTTCATTTTCTCCATCATGTTCCTAGTTCTGGGATGGGTAGAAATAATGACTGGAAATTGATATTCTTCAGCAATGGTATTTAAACTTTCCATTAAACCTAAAAAATTCTTTTCAGAATTGATGTTTTCTTCGCGATGAGCTGAAACAATAAAATATTTTCTTTCTTCTAAGTTTAATCTTGAAAGAACATCCGATTTTTTTATTTGGGGCAAATAATGATTTAAAACCTCAAACATAGGTGAACCAGTTTTGATGATTCTATCTGCTGGAAGACCTTCTCTTAAAAGATATTCTCGCGCAATATCGCTGTAAGTCAAATTAATATCAGAAGTGTGATCTACAATTTTTCGATTGGTTTCTTCAGGAACTCTTTGGTCAAAACATCTGTTTCCGGCTTCCATATGAAAAATAGGGATTTGTCTTTTTTTCGCTGGAATGGCGCAAAGACAAGAATTGGTATCACCTAAAACTAAGAATGCTTCGGGTTTTAATTCCTCTAAAAGCGGATCGATTTTAATTAAAATATTTCCAATGGTTTCTGTGGCAGTTATTCCCGCTGCATCTAAGAAATAATCTGGTTTACGAATACCTAAGTCTTCAAAAAATATTTGGTTTAATTCGTAATCGTAGTTTTGACCTGTGTGAACAATAATATGTTCTACTGCATCAGATTCATCAAGCGCAGAAAGAACTCTTGCTAATCTGATGATTTCCGGACGTGTTCCTACGACCGTCATTACTTTAAGTTTCTTCATTTATTTTAATAATTTACAAAAATAAGACTTTTCGTTCACTTTAAAAGACATTTTCTTTAAGTTAAAAAGCGAATTTTTATATAAATCGTAATCTGTCATATGTTTTAAACTTCCACAAAATAAGTGTCAGCATTTGCTGCATTGTAAGGCTCATTAATCCAAAAAATTGTTACTAATTCTTCTTCTCCGATATTTTTAATATTATGCGTGTACCAAATCGGCATATCGACATAAGCCGGTTCTGTTCCATCTAGATAAAAATCAAGGATTTCATTACTATCAATTTTTCTTAACTGAATTAAGGCTTTTCCTCTAATAACAGCAAATCTTTCAATTTTTCTCGTGTGAAAATGGTTTCCGCGTGTAATTCCGGGAACGGTGGTTGAAAAAGAACATTGACCGCCAATTCCTAATCTGATCACTTCTACGAAAGCGCCTCGAGAATCAATATTTTGTGTGAATTTTACGGGATAAAACGTTTTTATATCAAAATAACATCGAAATGTATTAAAAAGTTGATAGTCAAAATTAGATTTCAATTCTGGAATTTCTCCACCTTCAAAATACAATTTTTTGTAATTTTCCAATTTAGATAAAACTTCTGAAACCTTGATTTCAGTGGTAAAGGGAACCGTAAACTGTTCAATAGTTTCTCCCGAATTTATTTTCTTGATGATTTCC
This sequence comes from Halpernia sp. GG3, assembly GCF_052976925.2. Taxonomy (NCBI): domain Bacteria; kingdom Pseudomonadati; phylum Bacteroidota; class Flavobacteriia; order Flavobacteriales; family Weeksellaceae; genus Halpernia; species Halpernia sp. GG3. Next base: position 23,106 of record NZ_JBRIIR020000013.1, on the reverse strand, counting down.
TGAACTAATTCTCCTACGTAAATTAAACGAACTTCGCCATCAACATCGATGATTGGATATTCACCATGGGTTAACTTGTGGCAAAAAGTTGCGATGAAGGAATTATAATCTGGTTTACCAAAAGGTCCGAAGACATTTGGAATAATCATCCCCGTAAATTCGCCACCATTGGTTTTCGCCCAATTTGCTAAAAGTGATCGCCCTTCTTTTTTAGATTTTCCGTATAAATTGTCTCTTTCTTCCTGAGAAGAAGAAGAAAATAAAATATGCGCTTTGGACTTGGTTCTTTCTAAAGATGCGACCAGATTTTTAACCAATTCAACATTTTTATGATAAATTACTTCCGGATCTGGATGGCGGTTCATTGCAGCAAGATGGACAATCACGTCGCATTGTTTTACAAAATCATCAAGTTTATCGGCATCTTTAAAATAATCTTTTTGGAAATCGATTCGTTTAAATTGTTCTGGATTTAATCCTAAAGTGTTATATAAACTAGAACCAACAAAACCGTTTTGTCCGGTAATTCCTACTGTTTTCATATATGATTTATTTTTCTATAAAAAATAATTAAGTGCAAATCTATATTCATCGTTAATTTCTCCTAACTGATAATCTGCAAACAGTAATAATTTCGAATTTACTTCTAAAGACTGTATTGAACTTATATAGCCACCTGGAATGTGTAAAATATCCAGTTCATCAGATTGTAAAATAAATTCAAAGGAGGGAAGGTTTTTGGAAGGATTTTCCCAATTATCAATTTTTATTAAAATAATTTTAAAAGAACCTGCAACCGCAGAAAACCACCTTTACTCAATCTTATGACCTTGCCACGCGCGAATAAACTCTGTAGAATTATTTTCAATTGTATAGATTCTCTTTATCCCAAGTGCATTAAAATTAATAATTCCGCGTTCATCCTGAAATTCACCTCCTTTAATAAGACTAGGTTTCATATGATAAGTTAGTATGGATATTGCATGACGTCTTCTCCAAAAATTTCTTTACGAATTAAGGGAAGCGTGGAAATTAATTTTTTTAAACCTTCGATACCCTCTTGTTTTGTATTATGAGAATGATAATCTTCGATTTTAGAAATATCCTGTTCTCCTTCGGAGAAATATTTCGCGTAGTTTAAATCTCTATTGTCCGCGGGGATTCGATAGAAATCACCCATATCTTCTGCTTTCATCATCTCTTCTCTTGTGCAAAGAGTTTCGTACAATTTTTCTCCATGTCTTGTCCCAATTACTTTCACATTTGTTTCCTTGCCTGAAAGTTCTATCAGTGCTTTTGCCAAATCGCCAATACTGCCTGCTGGTGCTTTGTTTACAAATAAATCGCCTGCATTTCCGTTTTCAAAAGCAAATAATACTAGATCTACGGCGTCGTCTAAGGACATAAAAAAACGCGACATATTTGGATCTGTAATTGTGATATCTTCACCTTTATAAATTTGGTTTAAAAACAAAGGAATTACAGAACCTCGCGAAGCCATAACATTCCCATAACGCGTTAGACAGACTACTGTTTCACTCATATTTCTAGATTCAGCTACTGCCACTTTTTCCATCATTGCTTTAGATATTCCCATCGCATTAATCGGATAAGCTGCCTTATCGGTCGAAAGACAAATTACTTTTTTAACTTTATTTTGTGCTGCAGCTCTAATTAAATTTTGAGTACCCTCGACATTTGTTTTCACGGCCTGCATGGGAAAAAATTCACATGATGGCACTTGCTTTAAAGCTGCTGCATGGAACACATAATCAACGCCGCGGGTTGCCGGTTCTACACTTGTAAAATCTCTTACATCACCGATGTAATATTTAATCTTATCATCTTTGTAAAGGGTTCGCATATCATCTTGCTTTTTCTCATCGCGGGAGAAAATTCTGATTTCTTTGAAGTGAGCTGTTTTTAGAAAACGGTTTAGAACAGCAGTTCCGAATGAACCGGTTCCACCTGTAATGAGAAGGACTTTATCTTTGATTTCCATGTTACACGTAACTTTTTATTTTCATTAGTAAATTACTGAAGTCGCACTTAATTTGTAAATCTATAGTAGCTAAGTGGCGAAATAAGTAACAATTTTTTAAGCATCGCAAAAATACAATTTTTTAAGCTATATTTATACCAATAAATGACTGTTATTATGAAAAAACCATTAATTTTTGTGTCCCTTAATCTGGGTCTATTTTTTCAATCTCAAGTTATTAATTTAAAAACTTACATAATGGATGAAGGAAGCAATACTTTAAAAAAAGCAATTTCAGATATTAAAAGAGATTATTCAAGCCAAAAAAAACATGTGGTGCTTTTTATTCCAGCAGGAACTTATACACTATCCGAACCTATCGTTTTGAATAAATACATTAGTTTAGAAGGTGAAGCAGAAAATTCCACCGTTTTGCAAGTGAAAAATCCTAATCAAGAAGCAATCATTTTAGAAGATAATAAAAATGAAATAGATATCAATAATACTTATAATACTATTCGAAATTTAACAATAACGGGACCTGACTTTAATAAAAATCCATTTGAGTGGAAAGATTTGAAGCAAAATAATACCAGAAGCGTGGGAATAAAAATACTGGGACTGCGCAACCGAATTAATAATTGCACTATTGCAGGTTTTCTATGGAGCGGCATTGAGATTTCTTCCAGTTATTATAATTTTATCACCTATAGTTTTATTAAAAATAATAGGATTGGGATTACTATTGATAAGAATTCTACAAGTACTTATTTTAATAATAATGAACTTCGAACGAATGCGATAGGAATTTTGATTCAAAATAATTCTTACGCCAATTTTATCAATAATAATATGATTGAAAATAATATCGGCAATATGCTAGCAATTTCCGAAAATGATGATGATCCCACAATTTTAACAAAAGGTAATGGCATCATCATTAACAATGCTATGAATAATTTTATTCAAAATAATTACTTTGAGCAACAAGTCAATAATATTTTTCTGAACAACGCGAATGATAACGAAATATCATCTAACTTTTTTGCATTGAACATTTTGGATAATAAAGCCCAGAATATTTTGAAGATAGCTGGAAATTCTAAAAATAACAGTATAACACGAAACAGTACAATGGGTTCAAAACCCGAAGTAGATGTTACCAAAATGATTTTTTTGGGGAAAAATGATTACTCTACAAATACAATTGATTTTGGTAAAGAAAAAAACGAAGAAATTAAAGGCAAATTGCGAAATAATAAAAATCTAAAACGAATGCCCGATTTACCTTAAATAATTTGCAATTAAAACAAATTTATTATATGATCAATGTGCTTATCAGCAGTGAAATTATTCAAATAATAATTTATACCGGCTTCAGAATGCTTGGCATATTCTAGCGGATTATCTATCATTTTATTAATAACTGCTGCAATTTCTTCGGGAGATTTCGCATTTACAAAAAAGCCATTTTCATTATTTACCATATCGGGAATTAGTCGGTATTTGGTAACGACTGGGACACAACCGTAAGCCAGAGCCTCTATAATGGAAACAGGTTGTCCTTCATTAATATAATAACTTGGTAATAGGAAAAAGTATGATTCCCGAAATGCTTTCGCTTTATTTTCACCAAAAAGTCCTTCGAAATATTCTATTTTACTCGTAAGTTTATTTTCTTCTATAAACTTAAAAAATTCTTTTCGAGCGAGTTCAGGTGAGGCGAAAGTTTGGTCATCTACACCACCCAAAAATTTGCCAGAAAATATGGCTTCAATATTTCTCTTATCCCTATTTACCAAAAGATTAAATGCTTCTAAAACATCCCAATAACCCTTAGATTCTATAAGATTGCTGAGATAAATGATTTTCAATGGTTTCAGTAGATCTATTTTCTTAGCTACAATATTTTGGCTATCCACTTTTTCTGGAAGACCGTTTGGTATTGATATTACTTTTTCTCGATAATCTTTTAAAAAACTAAAATGATTTTTCGTGAAATCGCCTTCCACAATAATTTTCTCAAATTTCTCAAAAGTATTTATTATTTTTTTTTGAAAAGAAGGCGTTTGTGAATTAAAAAATTTATCATAGTTTGAACCAAACTGATGTGCAACCACTTTCCTACCAAAAAATTTAGCAATTTTAATAAAGATATAATCTCTCACAAAACCCACTTTTGATTGCGAAGTTGTCATGTATATTGGTGTTCCGAAATTGGTAAGTAAAACAAATACATATCTAAAAACTAGTAGAAAATTATCAATTAATTTTGTATAACTAAACTCACCTGAAACTCTTTTATTAGTAGGATCTTGTCTTATTGACTTACCAAAATCCACAATAACAGCTTTAATTTGTTTTTCCTTGAGTTTATCCACAAAAAGCTGAAACATCATAGATTGTCCATTCACCATTTTATTATTCTGCGTTGTACAGCCAACCAAAATCAATTTTTTAATCATTTTTAATTTCTTTTATCCATTCCCAAACTTCTTTCAGACCTTCCTCTACTTCAATTTTTGGTTTCCAATTTAGGTCATTTTTAATGTGTTCGAAACTCAAAACATTATACTCACAATCGAAATTTCGGGACAATTTTCGAGTCGTGACTACATCCCTACCTGCAACTTTTCCTATTTTAAAAATCATTTCTTTAATGCTAAATGGTTTTCCGTTGCCGACATTATAAATATGGGTTTTGGAAGGTTTTTGTGGTGCATTTATACATTTTAAAACGGCTTCTGCAACGTCGGTTACAAATACAAAATCTCTTATTACCTTACCATCATCATACAGATCTATAGCTGTATTATTAATTAAAGATTTGAAAGCAAAACCGATAATGCCTTGTGGCTTATTTAAGTTTTGATACTTGCCATAAACATTAGAAGGCCTCAAAATATAACTTTCATAATTTGAAGATTGGGTGATAAACTGTATATAATTTTCGGTTACTAATTTAGAAAGTCCATATTCTGAAATAGGATTTTTAGAATGGTTTTCATCTAAAGGTATAAGTTCTGAAGTATCCCCATATACGGTTCCGCCAGAAGATAAATAAACAAATTTCTTAAGCACAGAATTATTCGTTTTTTCGAGAAATGCAATTACCGGTTTTATGTTCGTTTCAAAATCTGCTTGCAAAGAGGCTTCATGAGAACCCGGAATAAGTGAACTTGCTAACCAAATTACGATTTCTGCATCTTTTACTGCCTCGATAATAGATTTGGTATTTTGAATATCTGCAATAATTGATTGTACAGAGTTTGGAAAATTATCGTTTCCAGAATTTTTACCGACTAAAATTATAGTAAAGTCAAAATTCAGAAAAAATTCAGTAAAATTTTTACCGATGAAACCATGACCTCCTATAATTGCTATTTTTTTCAATGTTGTATATTATTTTTTAAAAATATTTTTAATTTGAAGCACTTCATTTTTAAATTTATTAAGTCTGTTTTGGTCTTTTAGGATTTTCGCTACAAAGATTTTAAATTTATATTCTGCAAGGTAATTATTAATGATTCTTTTTTCATTAAAATTAAATTTTTGTAGGTAATATTTCAGTGATTTTATTTCACTACCAAAAGCTTTTTCAGACCAATCTGTTCTATTTCCCACTAAATGAAGATAGGTTTTTGAATTATCATAACAAACCGTATATTTTTTTTCTCTAATTCTCTTCGCAATATCGGGTTCTTCGAAATACATAAAAATATTTTCATCAAAAAAACCAATTTCCATAAATTTGTTTCGGTCTATAAAGAAAAAAGCACCTGAGAGATAAAAATACTTTTGTGAAAATACATCAATTTTATTTGTGATTTTTGTGATAAAACCTGTGAAACTATTTCGGTATTCAGGTTTCAGATAGAAAGAAAAATCAAAACCACCTTTTTGTTTATAGCCCAATAAAGCGAGATTTTTATTTTTAAATTTTTCAAAAACATCTTTTAACAACGAACTTTCAAACCTCACATCTGGATTCATTATAGCGATAATTGATCCTCTTGAGTTTTCAATGCCGATATTATTTCCAGATCCGTAACCTACATTTACACTTTTCACGAAAATTATTTTACTTCTGAAATGCTCCTCCAGAAGCACATGCATTTTTCTACCCTCCTCTTCACTACTGTTATCAACTACAATTATTTCTAATTCATTTACAGGGATGTCTGTATATTTATAAATAGATTTGATGCAGTCTATTATAAGATCTCGCGAATTATAAGTTACAATAATTAGTGATATTTTTATATTATTCATAAAATATACTTAAATATAGGATTAGAAAGAAACATATTATGAATGACTTCTAACCAGTCATTTGGTTTAATTAATTGCGGAAGTAAATAAAAATAGAATAAATTAAACACAAATAATAATATGAATATCGTAATTGAAATTCTTTTCTCATTTGAAGGTAATTTGTTGATTAACATAAAGAAGGCAATTATTGGAAATAAAATACCTGTTACAATAAGCCGGTGGCCAATCACCTGAATAAAAAACGCAATATATAAATAACAAAAAGGGAAAATCGACATTTTCAATAAGAAATTAAAAAGGGTTTGGTCTTTCTCATCGATAAGATATTTATATTTAGAAATCCAAAATTTAAAAATAACTATATTAATTATGAAAATCGCGAAGTAGAAAATCCCACCAGAAAATGAGGCAATAAATTCAGAGTCGAAGTATGTTTTAAAACCACCTAATATAGTAGCACTAAAAATGTAAATCACTAGAAATAAAATTGCATTAAAAGCGGCTGAATACACGAAAAATTTCTTCAAAGGAATCTTGTCAATAGATTTTATAAATAAAATCGGAATGAATAGTATGACCCCACTATGGGCAAGAGAGGCAATTACAAAAAAAATAAGCGCCAGATAAATTCTCTTTTTTACGAAATATTGATATAATGCAATAACTGCTATTGGATAGGCTAAAAAATAGCGAATTTGTGTAACATAAAAGATATATAATATTGAGAAATACAAAAGAGCGATAATCAAAGTGTTTTTTTTAAAAAGACTTATAAAATAAACAAAGAAAAAAGTTATCAAAAAACTGTAAAAAATAATGAAACTTTCAAATGATAAATTATTTGTTTTGAAGAAAACTGCAAGAATATTGAAGATATAATCTTTTTTGACATCCTTATCAAAGAAGTATTGATAGGAATCCCAATCATTAGTTTTAGTAACAAAAGCACTTGACACAAATAATATAGCAAATGCTAAAAAAAAAAGAAAAGTTCTACCAAAAGGAAATTTTGACAAGGGTAGACTAGTCAATATTAAAAAAATAAAAAAAATTATTAAAAAAATCATCTTCTAATGCTTTCCCATGTGAAATTAGTAAAATTATATCGTTTAATTATTTTTAGAGGATTTCCCGAACAAATTGTAAATTCTTCTAGGTCTCTAAAAACAACTGAATTTGCACCTATCACAGAACCTCTTCCAATTTTAACATTAGGTAAAACAATTACACCGTCACCAATCCAAACATTTTCCTCAATAATAACCGGACGAGAAGAAAATAATGGTCTTTTACTAGGATTACCTAAAGGATTGCATTGATTATCTTCAGAATATTTACCGTGATTATGATCAATAATTAATATTCTAGACCCAAGAAGAACATTATCCCCTATTGTAATTTTATTTATAGCGCCAATATGAACATTTTCACCAAAAGAAACATTTTTTCCGATAACAATCTTCTCCTCATTTTCCATACCAAATGCTTCCATCCTTAAAAATCTATTACTACCAAAATTTTCGCCTAGAATTATATTTTGAGCACCAATTATCTTACAGAATTTATCTAAATAAAAAATTTTGGGTGCTTTTAAAAAAAGCCATTTGTACCTTAAATAATTGAATATAAATGTAAAATATTGAGTCATTACTTACTTATAAAAATATTTTTGAAATGCAAGAAATCCTTTTTGAAAAAAAATATAAAAAAAACTATGTAGGCTCCAAAAAATATAGTACGTAAAACCAGACAAAAAATAAAATATCCCATTTTAAAAAGCCTATCTCCAAGATAATCATAATTGAAAACCCCAAACATTAAGAAGAAAACTATAACTAAATAACTTGTCAATTTGTTTTGTTTTTAAAAAATAAGCTTTTCATTAATAATAATTTATCTCTAAAAAAGAAAAAATAGAATGAGCTATAAATTATCGCAAATATAATTATTTTGAAAAATGTGTTAATCAATACTGTAGAGGAAAAATTTGGTAGAACAGACATTACAGCATACAAAAATATAACAAAAATAGTATGTTTAAATAATATTTTTGTTTGGGTAATAAATGTTTTTTTTAAAAAAATATTTACGAAGAGAGATGAAATTATAAATTGTAATATACTTTGAAGAAGTAAACCCAATGTTAGAATTTTAAGATCTTTATAAATTATTGAAACAAACAAGATTATCACTCCCGTAATTTTCGTTAAAACTTCTACCAATAAAAACAGATTACCATTTCCTTTAGCTTGAAAAATCATCATATTATTATTGATCAGAGGAAATGATATATACGAAAGTGCCAATATGCGTAAAATAGGAACCAATTCGATCCATTTTTCGGATAATAAAAGTATAACTATATCTTTTGAAAAAATTGCTATAAAGATAAATAACGGAAAAAAGAGTAGCATTGTAATTTCACTGTACAAAATATTTGTCTTGTGAATTTTTTCATCATCATCCTTATGTCTAGCCATATAAGGAAATAACACCCTTTGTATAGTGCCTGTGATTACTGATGAAGGCATTAAAGTAAATTGATTTCCTTTTGAAAATAAACCTAAATCTTTAATTGGTAATTGTTTACCAATAACCAAAGTATATAGATTGATATATAAAGATTGAACAATTGCTGCTAAGGTTAATTTTGAGCCGAAGTTAAAAAATTCTTTGAAGATATATTTGTCAAATCCAAAAGAAGGTTTCCATTTTACAGCGATGAAATAAAGAATAACACTTATTACATTTTGAATTAAAAATTGAAGTACCAAAGCCCAAACGCCATAGCCGTTTTCAGCTAAATATATTGCAACTATACCCGATATAATTAATGAAATTACTGAGATTTTTGCAACTGTCTTAAAATTAAGATCTAACTGCAAAACAGCTTTTTGAACTACCATAAAAGCATTCAAGATCACCGAGATGCCAATCACTCTGATTGTTACAGTTAAAATTGGTATGTCGTAAAAATCTGCGATATAAGGTGCTCCGAAAAATAAGAGCAGATACATAAAAATTGAAAGCACAAGGTTTGTGTAAAAAACTGTATTGAATACAATTTTAGCTCTACTTTGCTTATGAATCAGAGCATTAATAAATCCACCGTCTGCTATAGCTTGTGCAAGACTAATTCCTACTAATAAAATTCCAAATACGCCGTAATCTTTTGGAAGTAAGATTCTTGCAATAATTATCTCTAAAACTATCTGCACTACGATAACTCCTATTTTATCTACAGCACTCCATAAAAAACCATTTAGCATGGCTTTTTTATCATATTTCATTTAAAATTAATTTTTTATTTAAGAGCACAAAAAGATTTATTTGTTTTTCTTTAAAAGCATGGTTAACTCGTCTCACCGTTGGGAACACCATAAATCCAGTTTGTTCGTACTATTTCAAGCGTAAGTTGGTATTAATTGTTATAAAACAAAAGGTTTGCACGTGGATCTAAAATCTTGGATAGATTTATAATCTTTATTTTCATCTTTTTTGTATATAAATTATATAAATATTCATCATGCGCACTTTTCTCAAACATCTACTAATTTTTAAAAGAATTTTTAATTAAATTCAAAATAAAGCAACTTCAACATGACATTTAAAAAAAACCAATATGTCGATTTTTAATTAAATTTTAAACATCATTACTAAATTTTCCACGTTTTAAAGTATAACATTTATAAATTATGAATTGCTAAAATTTATCCTTAAGCTTTTGCAGAAAACTTTTATCTTCTTGCGTATAACCATAACCATACTTATTGCCGTAGGCAAAGTTTCCTTTATTTACATCATTTAAAACAAATCCAACATTTTTGATTTTACTACTTCCTATGATTTTATTAGCGAATTCTATGAGAGATTTCTCAGTGTAAAGTGATCTTGTAACATATAAGGTACAATCTGCTGAATTCCCAATTAAAAATGTATCCGTCACGAGCATCAGTGGCGCAGTATCAACAACTATATAATCATATTTTTTCCTTAATTTTTCTATAAGATCTTCAAATCTACCATTGGAAAGTAAATCTGTAGGATTTGGCGGAATATCACCAGAATAAATGACATCACAGTGTGGATTTATTGAAGAGGCATGTATAATAGAATCAATAGTCCTATTTGAATCATATAAATATTCTGTAAGACCGTCGAGACCCTTTCGCGAAGTATTGTATCGCTGAAGTTGCGGATTTCTTATATCTGCACCAATAATAATCACCTTTTTTGTGGGGCTAGCTAAGGTTAAAACTAGATTTACAGAAACAAAAGTTTTACCCTCTCCTTTGGCGGCAGATGTCACGTAGATTACGCTGCATTGAGAACTATAAGGTAAAATAAAATTAGTGTTAGTTATCAAAATCCTAAAAGCTTCTGCTAAAGGTGAAGAATCATTCATTTGAACAATATCTTCCTGGCCCTTTAAAACTGTAGGAATTTCTGCAAGTACTGGGAACGGTGATAATGTTTCTAAATCGTGTCTACTTTTAATTGTATTATTGAATAATTCAGAAATATATACTAAAACGAACGGTATAAGAATACCTAAAATAAGCGCCGCTAATAAAACGATAATCTTCTTTGGAGATACCGGCTTTACATCACTATATGCATAATCTACAATTCGGGCTTTATTTGCAGTAACCGCTAAAGATATCGCGGTTTCTTCCCTTTTCTGTAGCAAAAGCAAATAAAGATTTTCTTTGATCTGCTGCTGTCTTTCAATGCTGCGAAACATTTTCTCCTGCTCTGGGATTTTGGTGATTTTTCCGGAAATTTTTGACTGCTCACCTAAGTACTGGTTTTTTGCAAGCTGCAAACCGGTTCTGTTTTTTTGTAAACTTTCCATTACAGAAGTTTTCATAGAAGATATCTGTTTTGTCAAATCTACAACAAGTGGATTTTTTGCAGTAGCATTTTCTAAAAGCCTATTTCTTTCCAAAACCAACTGATTATATGCAGAAATATTTGCTGCTGCCGTCGAGTTATTAAGGCCAACATTAGAAGGTAGTACATCTGAAATACCTTGCTTTTCCATGGAACTTATCAAATAATTAGAAAGTTCTAGTTGCGATTCTAATTGTAATTGATTTTGACGTGCCTCTGCGGAAGCCTGAAGGTTGATTTTAGCCTCAGTTTCAATATCTGTTATTTTATTAGTAGACTTAAAATTTTCCTTTTGATTCTCAACATTACTTAACTCTTTTGAAATAAGAGTTATACGGTTATCAATAAAATCTTTGGTTTTTTTGGACTCAGAATTTTTATCTGTAATAGCATCTTCATTATAAACACGCACTAAATTGTTTAAAATATCCTTTGCTTTTTCAACATTCGGATAATTCATTGATAGTCCAATTACGGTAGCATCTTTATTTACCAATGAAACAGTAAGAGCTGCCTGAAATTTATCAACAGCCAAAGCAATGGGCATATATGAAAAGGATAGTTCTTCCTGCTTTTCTACCTTCAGTTTATTAAACAAAGAATTATGCAATATCATAAAGTTTGCATAAGGCAAACTGATGGTTTTATTAAATTCAGTTTTAATATCTTTCGTAAACTCTGATGATGATAATGTGATTTGATTACCAGAAATTTTAATTTTTACCGGCTCTTTTTGTTCTTTACTAAATGGTTTTTCATTTATAATTTGTATGGTTATTGGGGAGGTATCTGTATAAAGTTCATCCTGCTTAAACCTTTCTTTGCTATAAATAGTAGTTTGAAGGTGAAGTTTATTAACCACATCAACCATTATTTTTTTTGATTTGAAAATCTCAATTTCATTATCAACCCCATTTGTGGATAAACCACCCAAACCAGAAAGATCAGTCAATACGCTTAAATCACCCGCCGCAGAGGGTAATTTCTTCGCATCTTTTATAAGAACAGTTGATTGTACTTTGAAGATATTAGTTTGAAATTTTAGATACAAAAATGCAAATATGAGACATACAGGGACAGAAATTACAAACCAAAGCCATTTTCGTAGGTATGGTTTAATTATTGCCCGAAGATCTATTTCGGAATCCTGCTTTTCTAAGTTTGAAGTTTGGTCCATGGATTATAATGAAGTATTATTTTTTAAATACAAGTGCGAGAATTGTAACAACAATACCTGCTACAGAAACATATATTGGTGTATTAGGATCGAGTCTCGAAGTTTTTTCCTTTGTCTTATTAGCAGAGACATAAATTACGTCGCCCTGCTTTAGATGATAGTAGGGTGAACTGATAAAATTATCATCCAAAAGACTAATCCTATTTTTAGTAACTACGCCATCAACTGAACGAACAATTAAAACATCATCTCTTTTTCCATAGATAGTGGTATCTCCCGCTAAACCTAATGCGGTAAAGATCGTACCTTGACCATTTGGAATATTATATTCTCCTTGTCTGTTAACTTCGCCTAAAACAGTGACCTGAAAGTTAGCTAATTTTACATTTACAGTTGGTTTTTTTACATATTGTGATATTTTATCACTTAATTCATCCTTAAATTCTACTAAAGTTTTACCTACTGTATTTAAGTTGCCAATTACAGGGAAGTCTATATTGCCTGCCGTATCTACAATGTAAGTTGGTCCAGAGAAAATTGTTGATCCATTATTTGGCATGTTTCCGCCTGGTAAGTTTGGCTGAACAAGTTGAGCTGAAGAATAATTTTGATTGAAAGGTTTTACAACATCCTGATCTTTAGCAGAAATTAAAATTACAAGTTGATCTCCTTTTTGAATTGTAGAATTCTGGGCTTTCAATGCCTGCTCCGTCGCCGCTTTGTCAACATTCTGCATATAATCCAATTCACTCACATGATTTATCTTACATGATATAAGAAACAGACTTATAAAAAATATATATAAAAGATTATTTTTCATTTTTTGTTTTTAGAAGTGCAAAGATAACATTATTGCGCAGAATAGCAATTATAGGTTTTTTTCAATCTGATTTTTTTATAATTAATTTTAAATTTAAAAATTTAAAGACTTAAAATATTTTTATCGCTTTTTAAAATCCCATTTACATCATAGATAAATCCCTTTTCAGTCTTTAAATTTAAAAAATCTAAATTTAAAAATTCCCGATGTGCAACACCTAAAATTATTACATCAAATTTATCTTTTGGTAGTTGCGAAAAGCTATCGATTCCATATTCATGTTTTACTTCAATAGGATTTGCCCAAGGATCATATGTTGTAATTTCTGTTCCATAATCTTTTAATGCGCTAATAACGTCTATAATTTTTGTATTTCTGACGTCGGGACAATTTTCCTTAAAAGTAATACCCAGCATCAAAATTTTTGCGTGATTAACTGGAATATCCTTCTTAATCATTGATTTCACAATTTGTGCAGCAATATAATCCCCCATTGAATCATTCAGCCTCCGGCCAGCTAAAATAATTTCTGGGTGATAACCATGCTCTTGCGCTTTCTGAGCAAGATAGTAAGGGTCAACACCAATACAATGCCCACCGACAAGACCTGGTTTAAAAGAAAGGAAATTCCATTTTGTTCCGGCGGCAGCTAAAACATCACTTGTTTTTATACCCATTAAATTAAAGATTTTTGCGAGCTCATTGACAAAAGCAATATTAATATCTCTTTGAGAATTTTCGATTACTTTAGCAGCTTCGGCCACCTTTATTGTAGGGGCTAAATGTGTTCCCGCGGTAATAACAGATTTATATAAATCATCAACCACCTTACCGATCTCAGGCGTTGATCCAGATGTTAACAACCTTATCATTTCTCGACTGATGTTCTCTCGCCGGGTTTATTCTTTCGCAGTAAATGATACCAAAAAGATAACATTGAATTTTAAGCCAAGATTTTTTCCACAATCGGTGAACAGTCCTCCTCAGTCGCCGCGATGAACTGTAGATTGATAATCACGATATCTCCTTTTATTACCCGGCCCCACAGTTTCGCTTGCTTTAATGAGAGGCTTTTAGCACAGCAATTATTTTTATGACATATGATTATATTAATGATATAGAGTATTAAAATTTTGATATCTTCTAATTTTGAAGCTACAAAGTAATACCATTTCTTCACCTAAAAATTGTTATACTTCAAAACATTTAACAATTTCTCTGCAACTTCAAGTGCTATCGTCCACTCCTCTGTTAAGATCATTAACTCGTCTTTTCATTATAGAATCCCACCACAGGATACTTGGTCGCGAATAATCTTGCTAATCGTGACCGACATATCCTGACCTACAACTGCTATTTTATGTTTCATGATTTATTTAATTTACCCAATACCATTTTACAGCCTCTTAAAACCTTTTGAATATAAATACGATATAATCATATTTTTTTCCTTGCTCTATGCTTGCCAGAGAATGTCTCAGTCACCCTTTCGATAATCCCCATACTTAACTTCTACATCCAGAAATTTATCGATTAGAATTCGGAACAATAATCTTTGAGATAAAATGCAGTATCGTTGAAAGTCATTATCAGCCATATGCATATGTTTCTAAATGTTATTGAGCTCATCATTTTCGCTAGTAGCGAAAAGATCATTAAAGCAACGTTATGATGTAGCGTGAAATACCATGATATTCTCCTCCTCCCATTAATATTCAGTGATTTCATGTGCCATCAAGTTGCATCACGAATTTTGGAATTACAGCTGCATGAACCGTGAGGATCCTGTCTATACCATGAGTGTTAGAGTGTCGCAGAGCCAATGGTATTAAACCATAGATTTTTAAAGTGTAGCGTACATTAGTTAACATATTTTGTAATGGCGTAAGGCGAAAGTAGTTTGCCAATACTATTTTCTTATTTTTGGCAAAAGTTGAGAATACACATAGTGAGAAACTGCAGCATAGATAATTACTGTTTTATTCTGTGGCATCTTTCGCCGCCACTAACATATTTAAAGTCCACCAACATTTACCTTATTACTCATAATCGATCAATTAATAGAGCATTGGTACAGATCCTAGAGCCGCTACATGCAAAAACGTGATCCTGATTTTCACAAGTTTACAGGTTTCTAAATTTCGATATCACCTTCAATTAATTTGACGACGAATTTTCAAAAAATGCTCGAATGTTTTCTTTTTTCCGGTAAAAAATATGTTGAACAGTTACAATTGAACCATGGAGAGAAATGCTCCACAAAGATTCGACCCAAATAATACGCGCCACCAGTGACTTGAGTTTTTTTAATCGCAATCAATGAAATTCATGTTATCATTATTTACTGGTAAACTGCTCATAATTTTTGAGAATGATCTATTAATAATAATATATGATTCTAGAAGAATTAGTCTTCACAGTAGGCATAGATTCCTGATAGACAGAGTTCTGACTATAAATTACGGAACAATTTTCTTAAATAATTACCAAGGTAAGCTTTTATATCTTGCGCAGGAGCAGCTTTAGTTACCATGTTAGTCAGATTTATAATTTCATGGAGATCAGGTGCAGGATCCCGAGAATCATAATGCTTTTATGAATGTATTTCCAACTGTTTTGGTATCATCACTCAGCAATTCCTCATAAAGCTTCTCTCCAGGTCTCAATCCCGTATAAACAATATCAATATCTGCACCTGGTTGTAAACCTGAAAGTCTTATCATTTTTTTAGCTAATTCTACTATTTTTACAGGTTCTCCCATATCGAAAACAAAGATTTCACCACCTCTTCCCATTGTTCCAGCCTGTAAAACCAATTCACATGCTTCCTGGATGGTCATAAAATATCTAACAATATCTTTGTGCGTGACGGTTATTGGGCCTCCAGCCTCAATCTGCCTTTTAAAATGTGGAATAACAGAGCCATTTGAGCCCAAAACGTTACCAAAACGAGTCGTAATAAATTTTGTCACATTTCCTTCAATATTTTGCAGTGACTGCACATAAAGTTCTGCCGCTCTTTTAGAAGCACCCATTACATTTGTGGGGTTGACAGCTTTATCAGTCGAGATCATCACAAACCGATTTACTTTATACTTGCTGGATAAATTGGAAAGATTTTTAGTGCCTAAAATATTTACTAAAATGGCCTCGTGAGGATTTTTTTCTACTAATGGAACGTGTTTGTAAGCGGCAGCGTGATACACCATTGAAAAATTGTAATTCTGAAAAACTGACTCCAAGCGGTGTCTGTTAGAAATATCTGCCAATATAAATTCAAATCTAATATTTGGAAATGTTGCATTCATTTCTAATTCTATTTCATACAACGGCGTTTCAGCTTGATCTAAAACTACAATCAGATCCGGATTAAATTTTGCAACCTGCCGCACAATTTCAGAACCAATAGACCCGGCGCCACCCGTTACTAATATAGTTTTATTAGAATGTCTTGGCTCTATCTCGCCATTGTCGATTTTGATAGGTTTTCTGTTCAATAGATCTTCAATCTGCAAAGATCTTATGGATTGTGCTAAATCACCGGATCGAAATTTCTGCAAAGACGGTGATTTAAAAATCTTCAGGTCTTTTTCTAAAAATAAAGAGACCCAACTTTCAAGTTCTGCTGGCGAAATTAATTCTTTTATAATGATCACACCATCAAGACCAAGTTGTTCTTTTGAACTTTTTTCAAGCATCTGTTTTGTGTAAATTCTTTTACCAAGCAATCTAGCTCTGACACAATCTTTTCGAGAAGTTACAAAACCTTTTAAATTGTATGGTACGTTTGGGTTTGCAATAATGGCGCGGGCGATTGCTACCGAACTTTCTCCAATTTCAAGAATTAAAACATTAGTGCGCTGTCTGGCATTTTTAACCTCCCGAATAATTTGAAAGAATTCTTTTACCACTAATCTAAACACGAAAAGAGAGGTAAAAGACAGTGCGAAATAAATAAAAAGGATAGGTATAAAAAATAATTTATGTCCGGAAGACCACAGCGAAATGTAACTTGCTAATGTTAAAAATGCGACTGTAAAGAAGCAGGTTAAGAAAATTTTCCATAAATCTACGAAGGTAGAGTGTCTGATAATCCCAGAGTAGGTACGAAACCAAAACATAAAAGCTAGATTTACTGATAATATTATAAAGAATTTTTGGTAAAGACCCAGATATGTGGCAAAATTTACATTTAATTTGCCAACTACGAAATAAGTTATAAAAAGAGAGAAAGTAATGAGAATTACATCGATTAAAATTACAATCCACCGCGGCAGGTAGCGCACATCAGATAATTTTAAAAAATTATCACCATCGTATATTTTGTTGGTTATCGTTTTAAAATTTGCATTTGCTTGTATTAAAGTACTGTAAATTCTAAGTGAATTAGTTTCTACAAAAATATGCAAATTCAGACTAAATATATTATCGGAATAGTTTCTTTTAAGAAGAATTAGGATATATCTAAACTAATTAGTGGTATCCAGGTCAATTTTTAAAATGATGAAAATGCCAGTCTTTAAAAAGAAGTTTTGCAGTGTTGGTTCGTTACAAATAAAATTTCCTGAAGTCAATTAATACCACTAAACAGTAAAAAACTTTCCTTCTGAAAAATCATTAAATTTACGTCTATACCTTTATGAAAATAACCAGAAATGCCATATTTAAAATATTGCCCGAAAAGGCAATATGAACAAATGAAAAGCATTCTTTTCAACATAATTGTTTATAAATGTTCTGTTTAAAAGTATATATAATCAATGATGCCAAAAGTAGTAAATAATTATCCTAACTCAGATCTTGCGTAAGTCTTAGCAAAATTTCATATTCATACCCTTTGTTCATTAAAAATTTAATTGTTTTTTGCCTTTTAAAGTACACCTTATTTTCTTTTTGAATTTGATAATGCTGACCGAATAATTTTAGCACACTCTTCTCGTAATCTTCTTCATTGATCTCATTCATTGAATTTTGAATTAATTTCTGAGAAATACCTTTAAATTTAAGGCTGTTGATGATCTTATTTCGACCCCAATTTTTCTGATAGAATTTGCCCCGGATATAGCTCCGCGTAAACCTTTCTTCATTGAGGTAATTTTCCTTCAGCAGATAAAGTAGTATCTCATCTTTTGCCTCCTGAATCAATAAAAAATCCCAAAATTTCTGATCTACTTCTTTGTGACAGCGATCCTGATAAACGCAATAATTTACCATTTTTTGTTTTATCTCTTCAAAAGTATAAGATTTTTTTTGGTCGATGGTCTTTGGTTTTTACCTAATAATTAAACAAAGCTTTCCCTTCCATCAATTGATTAACGTCCTTTTTTACTTTTTTTAAAACAGTTTCATTAGTCAAATCAGAAATACATTCTGAAATTAATCCGGCAATAGTTATCATGTCATTCTCTTTCAAACCGCGTGTTGTAATTGCTGACGTTCCCAGGCGAATTCCAGAAGTTGTGAAAGGTGATTTATCATCAAAAGGAACCATATTTTTATTACAAGTGATATCTGCTTTTACCAAAGCTTTTTCGGTCTCCTTGCCATTTACATTTTTATTTCGCAGGTCAACTAACATTAAATGATTATCAGTCCCGCCACTTACAATGTTGAAACCATTATCTACCATTGCTTTTGATAATGCTCTTGAATTTGCAACGACTTGTTTTTGATACGTCAAGAATTTCTCATCCAAGGCTTCACCAAAAGCCACCGCTTTTCCAGCAATCACATGTTCCAATGGACCCCCTTGGATTCCTGGAAATATGGCACCATCTAAAACCTGACTCATTATTTTCGTTTCGCCTTTTGGTGTTTTGTGTCCGTAAGTATTTTCGAAATCTTTGCCCATCATGATCATTCCGCCTCTTGGACCGCGCAAAGTTTTATGGGTCGTCGTTGTTACAACGTGACAATGTTCAAAAGGAGAATTAAGCAGTCCTTTCGCAACTAAACCTGCGGGATGTGCAATGTCCGCCCACAAGGTAGCGCCAACTTCATCAGCGATTTCACGGTATTTTTTATAATCTAAATCTCTGGAATATGCAGAAAATCCAGCGATCAACATTTTAGGTTTTGTTGCTAAGGCCACCTGTCTCATTTGATCATAATCAATCAAACCACTTTCCCGGTTTACACCGTAAAAATGTGCTTTATATTGAATACCAGAAAAATTAACAAAACTTCCGTGTGTTAAATGTCCGCCCATTGATAAGTCTAAGCCCAGAATGGAATCGCCTGGTTTTAAACAAGCCAGATAAATCGCGGCATTTGCTTGCGAACCTGAATGTGGCTGAACATTGGCGTAATCTACACTAAATAATTCTTTGGCCCGGTCAATGGCTAATTGCTCTACTTGATCAACAACTTCACACCCGCCATAGTATCGTTTTCCCGGATAACCTTCAGCGTATTTATTGGTTAAAACACTTCCTACGGCTTTCATTACGTTTTCAGAAACAAAATTTTCGGAAGCTATTAATTCTATGCCATGTGTTTGCCTGGCGCGTTCCTGCTCGATTAAACTAAATATGGGATCGTTATTCATTTATATAAAATTGAGGTTTCAGATTAAAATTTTAAAGTTCAAATTTAGTTAAATTTTAGATTGTAGAAAAGATCTTTTTATTTAATGAAAATATAGTATTTTTGTGACGCAAATTAAAAAGAAGTACAATTGCTGGGAATTTTTACTTTTGTCGGTCAACTGGGAGCAAAAATATAATTATGAGTAAGAAAAAATATAAAAAAGAACTTTTAAAATCTTTGAAAACCTTATTAAAAATGGAGCACAAGGTTTTAGAACAAATGACTAATCTGATGCTTTTAGGCGAATTAAAAAACGACGATATCGAATTTAAAGAAGGTGATACTTTTACCTTTAAAGATTCAATTTTCAATTACAGTTCCGATGCTAACATCCGGAAAATGGCAAAATTGCGCGTCAAAATGCTTAAAACAATGAGTAAATTGGTTGACAAAAACGATCTTAAAGACAAAGATTTAGAATTTCTAGCCTAAATCTAAAATAATGTTCAAGAAATTTTCCACCCTTTAGCGTCGGGAAAAAGAAAATTTCGTTCTTCAAAAATTTAACACAGAATTTTAGAGAGAAGCTTTTGCAAAAAGGCCTCTCTTTTTATTTGGAATAACCAGCCATCCAATCCTAATTATACTTATTAAATAAATCATTTAATGACTTAGCTAACAGAGGCGTTAAAAAAATTAAAATAAATTCGTGTACTCCTAAATCCTATTTAAAACATTGAACTTATGAGTAAAATCATATACAAAATGCACCAAATAGATTAAATTTGTTCAAATCAAAAATCCGATATGACAATCATAATATTTATAATCGTTCTCTGGTATTCTGGCCTGTTTTTCCAGACATTTTTCCTGCACCGTTACGCGGCGCATCAAAGTTTTAAAATGTCAAAATTTGGCGAAAAACTTTGTTTTATTTTAACTTGGGTCACGCAAGGATCCAACTATCTTTCTGCCTACGGCTATGGCGTAATGCACAGAATGCACCACGCTTTTGCCGATACGGAAGAAGATCCACACTCGCCAAAATATGATCCCAATTTATTTGCCATGATGTGGCGGACTAAAAATATCTACGCCGATATCAACAATTACAAAATTAAAATTGAAGAAAAATTCACCAAAAATGTTCCGCAATGGAAAGCCTTTGACCGTTTCGCCAGTTCGTGGGCTTCCAGAATTGGTTGGGGTGTTTTTTACACCGTATTTTTTGCCATTTTCGCCAACCATTGGTGGGAATGGTTGTTGCTTCCTGTCGCTTATTTAATGGCGCCGATCCATGGCGTAATAATCAATTGGTTTGCCCATATTTACGGGTACACCAACTTTAAAGTGAGTGACACTTCTAAAAATCTTTTACGTTTTGATTGGTTAATGATGGGTGAAGCCTACCACAATAACCACCACAAACACGGCGGAAGACCAAATTTCGGTGGCATCAGATGGCACGAAATTGATCCTACTTACATCATTATGTTGGGTTTAGAAAAAATGGGACTCATTAAACTCAATCGGATAAAAGTAAATACGCAACGGGAAAAATAAATAAAATTAATTGGTTTTCTAGCGGTCAAAAAAGAACATTATTTTTCTGTTTGGTGTAGTTATTTTATAGTTTATTCAGTATTATTAAATATATTTGTATCGATATCTTAGTATTTAATTATTAATCTGTATAGTTATTTCAGGACGGGTCATAAAAACAACTACCAAATTTCTGGTCAATAGTTCACCCGTAGATACTCCATAGATAAGGCATGGATAAAGCATGTATAGTGCATGAAAAAGGCACTTCAAAAAACACCAAAAAACGTTTAAATTTCCGCCTAAAATGATCCCAAAAATTTCCGAAAAATTCATTGAAGTAATGTTCAAATAAATTTTATTTCGCTTTTTATGTCTAATTGTCAGAAAAACCAATTTGGTTATAGTTTTGACATTGTTGTAATTCAAATAAAATTTATGGAATTAAAATATCTCATTCGGGAACCGGAAAATATTTCCTCAAAAACTACGCTCTTAGTTCTGCTTCACGGCTATGGAAGTAATGAAGAAGACCTTTTCAGCTTTGTTCCAACACTTCCAAAGGATTGGCTTATTGTCAGTTTTCGTGCGCCTTTTGATACGGATTTTGGTGGGTATTCCTGGTTTGATATTGATTTAATGAATGCTGAAAATCCTATAGATGTTGCACAGGCCAAAAATGCCGAAAAAGAAATTTTAGAATCTATTTTAACTATATCAAACCAGTACGGTTTAACGGAAAACGAAACACACCTAGCAGGTTTTAGCCAAGGTGGCATTTTAACCTATGCACTGGCTTTAAATCAGCCACAATTTTTCTCTAAAATTGCTATTTTAAGTTCATATCCTGATGAAAAATTATTAGTAAACAACTCGAAAGACAAAAAACAATTAGAAAAACTTAGATTTTTCATTTCGCATGGTGCAGATGATGCTGTGATTCCTTTGGAATGGGGGCGAAAAGCGGCAGATTACCTTTATCATAAAGGCTGCTTTTTTAGTTTTCGCGAGTATATGAATGGACATGGTATAAATCAAAAAAATTATATGGATCTAATGGAATTTTTTAATAAATAATAATCATTCTAAAAATACAGTTGTTGTATTTTTAACTTCTTCTATTACGAAAGAGCTCTCTGTACTGGATATATGTTCCATTGACGTTAATTTAGATACCATAAATTCTCTGTATTCTTGAATGTTTTCAAGCGCAATCTTTAATATGTAATCGGAATCGCCACTCACGTGAAAACATTCTAAAATTTCTGGAAACTTCTTGATTTCTTTTTCAAATTGAGAAATATACTCCTTTTTGTGCTGAATTAATTTCACCTGGCACAATACTATAAAATCTCTTTTCAATTGCTTTTTATCAACCAAAGCAATATACTTTTTGATAACTTTTTGTTTTTCAAGTTTTTTAATTCGTTCAAAAACTGCGGTCACGGAGAGATTGAGTTCACCCGCTAAAAATTTATTGGTTTTATCAGCATCTTCTTGCAGTAAAAATAGAAGCTTTTTGTCTTTTTCATCAAAGTTCATCAGAAAAAAAATTTGTTATAGTAAAGTATTTTCAAAGTTAAACAATTTTGAAACTATTAATTAATAGATTAATAGATTAATATTCTAAATATTTTGATAATGATTGTTTAAAAGTTTTAACATCCTTAGTTTTACCAAAAAAAAATAACCTACTATGGAAACTTTTGATGCAGCAAGCAATATTCAGGATTTACAATATTTTGGCGAATTTGGTGGTGTAAATCCATCTATATCAGATAGTTCAACTTATACTTTTCTTTCAGCTAAAGCTATGTTTGACACTTTTGAAGGAAATACCGAAGGTTGCTATCTTTATTCCCGTCATTCTTCGCCGAGCAATATATATTT
>NZ_JBRIIR020000012.1:0-134878 GCF_052976925.2 Halpernia sp. GG3 | reverse complement strand
ATTCGTATTTCGAAATCTTTTTGGCATTTATTATGGGTTTCTATTTTTGGATTCATAATTATCGCCACCATGTTTCCATCTCTTATAAAAAATGATAAAGCAAAAACAGGCAACAGTTTCAAATTAGAAAAACCAAGCAAATATATTTCGCTTTTAGGATTAATTGTGTTTTTTGCCGCAATTTGTGAAGGCGGAATGTACGATTGGAACGGTATTTATCTAAAAGAAATCGTGAAACAGGAAGTATTCACTTACGGCTATTTATTGTTTATGGTTTGCATGACGATTTCCCGATTATCAATTGATAGATTGATGGAAAAATTCAGCATGCAAACACTTTATTTTGCCGGTTCAATATTGATAATGTTTGGTGTCTCAATTGCCATTATTTTCCCGACATTATGGACAGTTCTTCTTGGTTTTTCAATGGTTGGATTTGGCGTTTCCGGACTTTATCCGATGACATTTATTCTAGCTGCAAAAGCAAAAAAATATTCACTTCCGATTGTAATTTCAATTATCAGTACTTATTCCACCGTCGGAATGTTTTTAGGACCGCCAATCATTGGTTATCTTGCTCACGGATTTGGTCTACAAAAAGCATTTATCGTCTTTATAATTGGCGGTTTTATGTTTATTCCGCTGAGTAAAATGGTTTTTGATCATTTAAAAAAAACGGCGTAATATTAATGAAAACTTAAGGCACTTAAGTTTAATTATTGGTATTTTTAAACATCATTCAGTTTCAGTCTTAAATAAAAGAGTAAAAATGAAATCGTCGCAAATTGCAAACTCAAATACTTATTATTATTTGGCGATTCCATAAAACAAATAAAATAATAAATTTCTACATATGAAATTAATCGGTCCGTTTAAACAAATTATCACGCTTGCTAATCTTCCTTTACGGGGAAAATTGTCTGATTATCAATTAGAAATCATTGAAAATGGCGGCATTTTAATCGAAAATAATTTAATTAAAAAAGTTGGGAAATTTCAAGATTTAAAGGAAGAATTAGAAAATAATAAAGAAACATTTGACTCAGAAATAATTGAAAATGAACAAATTTGCCTGCCATCATTTGTAGATTCACACACGCATATTTGCTTTGGTGGAAACCGTTCAAATGATTTTGCCATGAGAAATGCGGGAAAAACTTACTTAGAAATTGCCGAACAAGGTGGTGGAATTTGGAGTTCGGTTTTAGATACGCGGGAAGAATCTAAAGAAGAACTTTTAGAAAAATTATTAGATCGAATTCAATTTCTTGTAAATATCGGCATTTCTACCATTGAGATAAAAAGTGGTTATGGATTAAATGTAGAAAACGAGTTAAAAATATTACGGATCATTAAAGAAGCACAAACAAAAACACCTGCGACTTTAATCGCAACTTGTCTTGCAGCCCATTTAAAACCTAAAGATTTTGACGGAAATAATGAAGACTATTTAAATTATATTTTAACTGAAATTCTACCAAAAGTAAAAGAAGAAGATTTAGCAAAACGAGTCGATATTTTCATTGAAAAAACGGCTTTTCAACCGGAAGAAAGTAGAAAATTTATATTAAAAGCCAAAGAAATGGGTTTTGAAATTACCGTTCACGCTGATCAATTTACGTCTGGAAGTGGACGCCTTGCGGCAGAAATTGGCGCAAAATCAGCCGATCATTTAGAAGCCACAATTGATGCAGATATTGATTTTATTGCAAAATCTGAAACGGTTGCGACAGCACTTCCCGGCGCAAGTTTGGGTTTAGGTGAAAAAATGACTCCTGCAAGAAAATTATTAGATGCAGGTGCTATTTTGGCGATTGCAAGTGACTGGAATCCAGGTTCTGCACCGATGGGAAATTTAATTACACAAGCCTCAATTTTAGCAACTTATGAAAAACTAACCACTGCAGAAGTTTTTGCAGGAATTACGTTCAGATCAGCGTATGCTTTAGGTTTAAATGATGTTGGAAAATTAGAAGAAAATTTTAAGGCAAATTTCGTAACTTTCAGAACGGATAATTTTCAAAATATTCTTTATAATCAGGGAAGTTTGAAAATTGAAAATCTTTACATTAACGGAAATAAAATTTAGACAAAATGGCAAATTTAGAAGTGTGGGAAGTTTTTATACAGACAAAACCCGGCTTATCTCATAAACACGCAGGAATTGTGCAGGCGGCAACCGCTGAAATGGCGCTTCAAAACGCGCGCGATGTTTACACCAGAAGAATGGAAGGAACGTCAATTTGGGTCGTTCCAAGTAAATACATCGTTACTTCAGAAGGCGTGGACAAAGAAGCATTTTTTGATCCGGCAGATGATAAATTGTACCGCCATCCAACTTTTTACGAGATTCCAAATGACGTGAAAAATATGTAAAATGTAAAATGTCGGATGTACAAAGTACAATGTAAATTCGACAATTCCTTTGTATTGAATACTTTGTACATAATACTTTATACAAAAATTTATGAATTTACTTACTCAATATACTTTAAAAATCGCCGACGACAATCTAATTATGGGTCAAAGATTGGCGGAATGGTGCGGCAAAGGTCCGTATCTGGAAGAAGATATAGCCTTGACTAATATTGCGCTCGATTATTTGGGTCAATCAAATAATTTTTATAAGTACGCTGCTCAAATTCTTGGCGACGGTAAAACCGAAGATGATTTGGCTTTTCTTCGCTTAGAAAAAGAGTATTTAAACGCACAGTTTGTAGAATTACCAAATGAAGATTACGCCCAAACGCTTTTGAAAGTTTACTTTTTCTGTACTTATCAAAAATTATTATACGAAAATCTAAGCAACAGTTCTGACGAGATGTTTTCTGCCTTAGCGCAAAAATCCTTGAAAGAAGTAAAATACCATTACACACATACCAAAACGTGGATGAATGTTTTTGCTTCTGGAACAGAAGAAAGTCAAACGCGATTGGAAAAAGCGTTAGAAAATATTTGGGAATATACGGGCGGTTTATTCGACGAAACTGAAGCGGAAGAAAATCTTTTTGAATTAGGAATTATTCCTTCTTCTAAAGCGCTTTTCGCAGAATGGAAATCTTTAATTAAGAAAGATTTTGCGGAATTTAATTTAGAATTTCCAGAATCTGAATTTATGCAGAAAGGTTCCAGAAAAGGAATTCACACGGAATATTTTGGTTTTATTCTTTGCGAACTTCAATATATGCAAAGAACTTTTCCTGGTTGTACTTGGTAAAAACCAATGTACCAATATAAAAAGTATAACAATTATATAATTGAATTATTATACTTTGAAGTTATTATTGTTAAACTGTTAAACTGATACATTGTTAAATTTAATTGAATTACTTTCTCAAGTTCCCGATCCAGAAATTCCAGTAATTAATATTGTAGAATTAGGAATCGTTCGGGACGCAAAAATGCTTTCTGATGATGAAGTTGAAGTGATTATCACACCAACATATTCCGCTTGTCCGGCGATGTTTAATATTGAAGAAGATATTATAAAATTGTTAAAAGAACATCATCTCAAACCAAAAGTAACGACGCAAATGTTTCCCATTTGGACAACCGATTGGATCACGGACGAAGCGCGGGAAAAATTGAGAATTTATGGCATTACGCCGCCCGAAAAAGGCGCGGGAGAAAATCACTTAAATTTACCAAAAAAATGTCCACGCTGTAGCTCGGAAAACACGCGTGAACTGAGCAGATTTGGTTCGACGCTTTGTAAATCAACTTACCAATGCAACGACTGCCTCGAGCCTTTTGACTATTTCAAATGCCATTAATTTAATTAAAAGGTAAAAAATGTACACACAATTAGATACACAAACACTTTTAGACGGGAAACTTCAGGTTGCTTATCTCAATCAACCTGAAACTTACAATAGTTTAAATAAAATATTATTAACAGAATTGCGAGATTTTATTCGTGAATGCAATGAGAGTGAAATTGTGCGCTGCATTGCAATTTCTGGAAGAGGAAAAGCATTTTGTTCTGGTCAAAATTTGAAAGACGCGCTTTCAATTGGTAATGAAATGAAAGATGACCGTTTCATTCAGAGAATGGTGATTGATCATTACAATCCTTTGGTGAAGGATATTTCAAATGCAAAAAAACCAATTATTTCTTTGGTTAATGGTCCTGCAGTTGGCGCTGGCGCAATGTTGGCTTTAATTTGTGATTTTTCTTTAGCTACAGAAAGTGCTTATTTTTCTCAGGCTTTTGTGAATATAGGTTTAATTCCTGACACTGGCGGAACGTATTTTTTGCCAAAACTTTTAGGCCGTCAGCAAGCTAATTATCTAGCATTTACGGGGAAAAAATTATCAGCAACTGAAGCAAAAAATTTAGGTTTAATCGCTGATGTTTTTCCTGATGGTACATTTGAAAATGATGCACTTGAAGTTTTAACGCAACTTGCAAATTTACCAACAAGCGCAATTGCTTTAACAAAAAAGGCCTTTAATAAATCTTATGGAAATTCGCTTAATGAGCAATTGGATATCGAAGGAATTTACCAACAAGAAGCGGCTGAAACTGAAGATTTTAAAGAAGGTGTTGCAGCATTTTTAGAGAAAAGAAAACCGAATTATAAGGGGAAATAATTAATTTGAAATGAAATATGTTTACCACAATTCTCCTTACAATTCTCCTTTTTTTGGTTCCTATAACTTTAATTGCTGTTAAAGATTATTCAACTAAAAGTTTAAAATTAAAAAAATTAGTTATTATACTTGATAAAGCGTTTTTAATCCAAATTGCATCTGGATTAATTTTATATCTTATAGTTAATTTTTTGCCATATTTTAATGATAAATATGAATCGAATAATATTACAGATACAATTATTGAAACTATGATTTATTTTATAACAATTGGAATATTTTATTATTTCCCCTGCTTAATTTTATTAAATTTAATAACTAAATCTTGGAAAAAAATTCAATAAATTAATAAACTTTAAAACTATATGAATATAGGAATAATAGGCTCTGGAACGATGGGAATTGGCATTGCTCAAGTGGCGGCAACCCATAATTGTAAGGTTTTTCTTTACGATCAAAACAGTTCACAGACTGAAAAATCTTTGGAAGGTCTTCAAAAAGTTTTAGCCAGATTAATCGAAAAAAATAAAATTAGTTTTGAAGAAAGTGAAAATATTTACAACAGAATTAAATTCTGCACCGAACTTAAAGATTTAAAAAACTGCGACTTAGTCATTGAAGCAATTATTGAAAATAAGGAAATTAAACAAAAAGTTTTTTCAGAACTGGAAGAAATTGTTTCCGAGGAATGTATTTTGGCTTCAAACACATCTTCTATTTCCATCACTTCTATTTCGTCCAATTTAAAAAATTCAAGTCGCTTTTTAGGAATTCATTTTTTTAATCCTGCGCCTTTAATGCCTTTGGTAGAAATCATTCCCGGACTTTTAACAGCAGAAAATTTACCGCAAAAAATTTACGATTTAATAAAATCCTGGGGTAAAATTCCCGTGATCGCACAAGATCTTCCAGGGTTTATTGTGAATCGAATTGCACGACCATTTTACGGTGAAGCATTAAGAATCGTAGAAGAAAAAATTGCCACGCCAGCGCAGGTTGATGAAGCGATGCGAACGGTGGGGAATTTTAAAATGGGACCGTTTGAACTGATGGATCTAATTGGAATTGATATTAATTTTGCGGTTACAAAAACCGTTTACGCAGATTATTTTTACGATCCGAAATACAAACCAAGTTTGTTGCAGCAAAGAATGAGTGAAGCTAAACTTCTCGGCAGAAAAACCGGAAAAGGATTTTATGATTATTCGGAAAAGACTCAAGAACCAAGAAATAACAGCCAAGATAATAAAGACGAAAAATTATTTCAGGAAATATTTTTAAGAATAATTTCAATGCTTGTGAATGAAGCTGTGGAAGCCAAAAGATTGCAAATTGCGAGCGATGAAGATTTAGAATTAGCAATGCAAAAAGGCGTTAATTATCCGAAAGGCTTGCTCGCTTGGGGGAAAGAAATTAGTTTCGATAAAATCTCTGAAACTTTACAAAATCTCTATGAAACTTATCAGGAAGAACGATACCGACAAAGTCCTTTGCTAAAATTAATGTAACAATTTACCAATGTTGCAGTTTATCAGTTTAAAAACACAACAATTGTAGAAGCAAACTTTTTTTAGCTGCTTATTTAGTAAAAATTATAAATTGATTTATTGGTTTGGTAAAGAATTGGAAAACTTTTATATTGATACATTGGTATACTTATAAAATATTAATTTAAACCTATGACACCTTTAGAAACCGCAAAATACCTTTATAACCAAGACGCTTTCTCACAATGGCTGGGAATAGAAATTTTAGAGATAAAAGAAAAATATTGTTATCTGAAAATGCCCATAAAAGCACAAATGATTAACGGTTTAAAAACCGTGCATGGCGGAATTACTTTTGCGTTTGCAGATTCTGCTCTTGCTCTTTCCTCTAATAATTCTGGTGAAGCTGCAGTTGCGCTTAATTGTGTTATTAATTTTACCGCCGCAGTTCGATTAGGCGACACCCTTTTTGCAGAAAGTATTTTGCTCACAGAAACACGAAAAACAGGGATCTATGACATTATGATTAAGAATCAAAAAGGAGAATTGGTCGCTAGTTTTAGAGGAACAGTTTATAAAATCAATAAAAAAGTGGTTGATCTGTAATTTACAAAGGTAATTTTACATAAGATCCATTTAAATTTAAAAACTTTATGACCAATTTACCAATAACTTTTCAGTTTATTTCCGAGCCTTCAGACGTTAATTATGGCGGCAATGTACATGGCGGAAGTGTGATGAAATGGATCGACCAGGCAGGTTATGCGTGTGCGACGACTTGGTCAGGCAATTATTCCGTTACCGTTTATGTCGGTGGAATTCGGTTTTTTCATCCCATTAAAATTGGCGAAATAGTGAAAGTTGAAGCGCAGGTAATTCATACAGGCAATTCAAGTATGCATATTTCAATTAATGTTTTTTCAAGAAATATTAAGCAACCGATCTTCACTAAGAAAACACATTGCATCATTGTTTTTGTCGCGGTTGATGACAATGGTAATTCGTTACCCGTCCCAAAATGGATTCCTAAAACTGAACAGGAAAAACAACAGGAACAATATGCGATTCGCTTAATGGATTTACGTAAAAATATTGAAGAAGAAATGAAGCCGTTCTTATAATTTATTTTAAAAAACGAATGATATTAAAACTAGTATTCCTCTAGATTTTAGAAAGTAATATACTTTAGTTTAAATTATTTTTTAAGGCAAAGAGAACCAAGCCTACTCTACTTTTTACATGTAATTTTGCGAAAACAGAATCTCTATAGCCGTCTATAGTTTTGGGACTTAAATTCATTACATCTGCAATTTCTTTGTATGTATTTTCGCTACAAGCTAATTTTATAAAATCCTTTTCTTTACACTTTAAATCTTCTACGGCATCTTTTACCGCGTGTTCTTCTATTCGGCGATTTAGTAAGCATTGTGTGACCATATCTGTAAAGAATTCCCCTTTTTCAAAAACCGCATCAATCGCTTTAAATAAAATTTTGGGCGACATATCTTTAAGTAAATATCCCTTTGCACCAGCTTTTATCATAGAGATAATTGTTTTCTCATCATCCGTCATAGTTAAAGCAATTACTTTAATTTCAGGGTAATTATTTTTAAGATACTGAGTCGTTTCTATGCCATTTTTTAAAGGCATATTTACATCCATTAAAACAATGTCAGGAACAATTTTCTTTTGCTCTAAAGAATTTATAAATACTTCACCGTTGGGGGAATTATAATTAACCTTATATTTTATATTCATAGAAATCATTTTCTCAATTGCCGCAGAGAGCATTCTGTGATCGTCAACAATTCCTATATTTATTCTTTGCATTTACTTAATATTTTTATTGTACCTCAAAAATATTGTTGTTCCCAAACCTTCATCTGTGATCAGCGAAAAATCTGTATTAATAAGATTTGCTCTTTTTTGCATACCGATGAGTCCACTTCCTTTTTTATAGCTATCATTTTTAAAACCAATTCCATCATCTTTAAGCGTTATTTCAACAGATTCGTCTACAGAAAATACTATTATTTCAAGATTTTTCGCTCGTGAATGCTTTAAAACATTGTTTATACATTCCTGAACAATTCTAAATAAAATCAAACTGTCTTTATTTTGTAAATCTATTTTATCAACATTGTGGCTAAATTTTATTAGCATTAAATTTAGTCGATCAATTCTGGCAACTTCTTTATTAATAGATTCTATGAGGCCTAAATTTTCTATTTGTTCCGATATAAAACTCTTACTTAAACTTCTAATACCTCTGATGCTGTCGCCGATAATATCATCTATCTCTAATAATATTTCTTTTTGCTCACCTTCCGCATTTTCTAAACCATGATTGATCATTAGTTTTGCGACGGACATTTTTTGACCAAGATCATCATGTAATTCCTGTCCAATATAGCTCAGAGTAGTTTCTTTCATTTCAATGATTGCGCGAGTCAGTTCTTGCTGAAACTGCTTTTCTTTACACTGTCTTTCAAGTAATAACTCAGATTTTTTTCTATAAAGATAAATATATACGACAACCATTATTACTAAAAATGTAATAACCAAAATAGTAGTGAATGAATAAATATATTGCAATTCTGAAAGATTTTTCATACCAATAATTTTTTGGCATTAAACACTTTATTTTTTACTAAATTTTAACACAGAAAAAAAATAATCACATAGAAAAGACAGCCTGAATATTCATCATTTAATCTTTTATTAAAATCATCATTTAGATATTATCCAAAAGCAACTATAGTTCCTCTACTTTTTAGTTCAGATTTCCAATATTGAATATATTCTTCAGGAACATCAATAACACAATAAATTTGTTTTGTGTCTGATTTTTTTCTGTGCGCGTTAATTTTCTTATAATTATGATCTGCTTATTGAGCCATTAAAATTTTCCCTGCTCAAGGGTTATAAGATGAGAATTAAGCGAGTCATAAATTGCATTTTGAATTTTAACATTAAAAAAGAATTGACAATAAACATTATTACAACTAAAAATGCACAAATGAGTAAAATAGATTATTTATTCATCATATTAACTTTTAACAAATATACTAATAACAATTAATTAAATTAATAGTGTTTATTCTATTTTTTAGTAAATTTTAGATAATAAAAAATACCAATAAAACTAATTATTGGTATTAAATTTAATCATTATTAAATTTTATCTTGCAATATTTACTGCTCGGGTTTCACGGATTACCGTAATTTTTACCTGACCTGGATAAGTCATTTCATTTTGAATCTTTTCTGAAATATCATAAGAAAGTTGTGCGGCAACATCATCAGAAACTCGTCCACTTTCAACCATAACGCGAAGTTCGCGGCCTGCCTGAATTGCGTAAGCGCTTGATACACCTTCAAAACTTAAAGCAGTAGATTCTAAGTCTTTTAAACGCTGAATATAAGATTCTAAAACCTGACGTCTTGCGCCGGGTCTTGCGCCGGAAATTGCATCAGCGACCTGAATAATTGGCGATAATAGTGAGGTCATTTCAATTTCATCGTGATGCGCTCCAATTGCATTTACAACTTCTGCTGTTTCGCCTAATCTTTCTGCCCATTGCATCCCTAGAAGTGCATGTGGCAATTCTGATTCTTGTTCTGGCACCTTACCGATATCGTGAAGTAAACCTGCTCTTTTAGCTAATTTCACATTAAGTCCTAATTCAGCAGCCATTGTTGCAGCGATGTTCGCCACTTCTCTCGAGTGTTGCAATAAATTTTGACCGTAAGAAGAACGAAATTTCATTCTACCAACTACTTTCACCAATTCCGGATGAAGACCGTGAATTCCTAAATCTATCACGGTTCTTTTCCCAACTTCGATGATTTCTTCTTCGATCATCTTCTGTGTTTTTTCCACCACTTCTTCAATTCTTGCTGGGTGAATTCTTCCGTCAGTTACTAAACGGTGTAAAGATAATCTCGCAATTTCACGTCTCACAGGATCAAAACAAGATAATAAGATTGCTTCCGGTGTGTCGTCTACAATAATTTCTACACCAGTCGCAGCTTCTAAAGCACGAATGTTTCGACCTTCACGACCGATAATTCTACCTTTTATTTCGTCTGATTCAATATTAAAGACAGAAACAGAGTTTTCAATAGCTTGTTCTGTCCCAATTCTTTGAATGGTTTGAATAACGATTTTTTTGGCTTCTGTCTTAGCATTTAACTGCGCTTCTGCCATTATGTTCTGAACGTGAGCTTGCGCTTTCGTTTTAGCTTCAGCTTTCATAGCTTCAACTAATTCATTTTTAGCCTCTTCTGCAGAAAAATTAGCCACTTTTTCTAACAATTCAACTTTTTGCGATGTCACTTTATCTAATTCCTGCTGCTTGCGTTCAATGATTTCAGTTTTTTTATCAAATTCCAAAACTTTTCTTTCAAGATCTTTTTCTAATTTCCCAGTTTTACTAAGCTCATCATTTAACTTCTGTTCTTTATCTTTTATCCTACTTTCCCCATCGAGCATTTTCTTTTCACGATTTTGGATGTTTGCATCGTGTTGAGATTTCAGTTCTAAAAACTTCTCTTTAGCTTGGATGTGTTTCTCTTTTCTTGTGGCTTCGGCCTGAATATTACTTTTTTCTAAAATAATCTCTGCGTTTTTCTGAGCATCCTGAAGTATAAAATTCGCTTTTGAATTCACCATACTTTTGCCGTATAACAAGCCTGCAATTGCGCCCAAGATCACGCAAACGATACCGACTATAATTAGTGTTGTTGTCATTTGTTTTTGTTTATGTTAAAGTCTGTTTTTATAATATATTTTATGTTTTTTCTTAATTTTTTTAAATAAAAAAGCCTACAATAATTCTTATAGATGTAGAGTAAACTCCTAATCGACACGATTTAAGCTCATTTTCCCTGTCTGTAATCCGAAGTAAATCGGCACGCCATTCCGGGAACATTTGCTCGTTAATTTAATAGTGTTGAGTTTACCTTAATGTGTTAGAACTATTGTAGGCAGGTTTTTATGGAAAAGAACAATCTACTTTTCCAATTCTTCTAAAAACTGGTTGATTTGCATCACACGCTCTGTAGAAGCTTTAATATTTTTTTCCTGAGATATTTTAGCTACTTCTGCATTGGTGCCCATTTTTAAGGCGCACATTGCAATCGCATCTTGTTTATCCCGTACATCGAAGTTGGCTTCAAATTCTTTAATCATACTTTCAATCTGTTTTCCCACGCGGCGAAGCGTTTCTTCTTCTGCGGAAGGTACATTTAGCGGATAGGTTCTCCCTGCAATATTGATTGTAATTCTTCTTACATCCATTATAAACCGCTGTTTTGTAAATGCGCAATACAGGTATCTACTTCTTTCACCAAACGATTAATATGATTTTTCATCAACCGGTTGTGATCTGAATTTCCTGAAAGTGCTGAATAAAGTTTTATATTTTTCTGTTCTTCTGCTAATTCCTGATTCTTCTTACGCTCCTCTTCATACTTCTTTTTCATGTGCTCATACTCCAAACTAAGTTCTGTAAACTGTTCATTCAAATTTTTATAATTCTTATGAAGATTTAGAACTTTTTTTTCTAAAACTAAAAAATTATTTTCTAAGTCTTGGAGCATTTCAGGTTTTTATTCTAACATTTACAAAAATAGATAATTTAAATTTTATATAAGCATAAAGTTAAATTTATTTGAATTTTTGAAAATAAAAAAGAGATTTTAAATTAAAATCTCTTTGTGGTTAATTTAATATTTTTATCTTCTACTCAAACTTCAAAACAAACATAAACGCTCTTGTTTGCATGGTGGAAATTGCGGCTGCCCAATAAGGAGGCGTTCCGGCATTATCAGAAACCAATTCATTGTTTGTCATAAAAGTCCCGCGAAAAGCAGGAGTTAATTTAAATCTGCTGAAATAAAACTGAATTCCAATTTCTGCAACGTAACCAAAATTAGTAGTTGTACTTCTGAAAATACCCTGTTGGTTATCATCTGTACTGGAGCTATTAGACTGTAAATTAACGGAATAATTTACGCCGGCTGCCGCATAAGGACGGGAATTAAACCATCGGTCACCATGAAATTCTAATAGTAATGGGATATCTAAATAAGTAGATTTTACTTGTCGGTTTTTATCAGCGTCGGTTAAAGTCATCGGTGTAAACGGCGCGTTGGTTGAAGTTCCGGCAGCATATTTATCATTAACCTGCGTATCAAAAGTTAGATCTCTCTGCACAAATTGCAAACCAGGCTCTAAACGTAGATCAAAATTTTCATTTAAACGAACCTTTCCAATTAAACCGGCGCCAAAACTTGCAGTAGTTTTACTCTGAACTAAATTTTTATTGCCATCAATTCCATATTTTGGGTCTAAAACTATTTTATAATCATATTGATTGGCATCTAAGAAAAACCCGTAACTCAATTTTTGATCATCCACGCCTTCCAGGTTATCCATTCTGTCTTTTGTTCTGAAAAGCTGCGCTTCAAATAAATTGGTGGCGGTAAATGTGGTTACAATAAATATTTTTAGAAATAATTTGTTCATCTTTATTTTGTGGCTTTATAAATAGTGGCGACTCCTAAAGTTAGTTTTTTATATTCTACTGTTTTAAAACCAGTTTCAAGCAGAATGCTTTTCATTTTCTCCCCATATGGAAAAGCATTTACAGAATCTGGTAGATAGGTGTAGGCGCGAGTATCTTTAGAAACTAAACGGCCAATTTTTGGCAAAATATTTTTAAAATAAAACTGATAAAATGGTCCGAGAAAGCCCTCCACTTTAGAAAACTCTAAAATAAAAACACTTCTGTTTTCTTTCACTACTCTTCTCAGTTCTTCCAAACCTTTATTTAAATTTTCAAAATTACGCACTCCAAATGCAACGCAAACAGCATCGAATTTATTATCTTCATAGGAAAGGTTTTCTGCATCACCTTTCTCCATGCTGATCTGCGAATCTAAATTTATATTTTTAATTTTAGTAATTCCAACATTGAGCATTTGTTGTGAAAGATCCATCCCAACTACTTTTGCACCAGTTTTTTTCTGAACTGTGATGGCTAAATCCCCTGTTCCGGTTGCAACGTCTAAAACTAATTCTGGCTGATCTTCGCTCATCCATTTCACTAATTTATTTCGCCAAAGAATGTCTATTTTTAAAGACAAAACTCGGTTTAGTAAATCATATTTCGGCGCAATGTTGTCAAACATATCTTCAACTTCGCGCTTTTTTCCGGCATCTGTATTATAAGGTGTAACTGGTTTCATATGCTCATTTCATTTTTTTCCTAATCATAAGGAATCGCCAATCTAAAGTCATTTTTTTAAATGTTGTAATGGCGATTTCAAATTTATATTATTTTATTTTCTTAAATAAAATAGTTCTTTTCGAAATTTATTTAATATTTATAGATCGATTTATAGTAATTAACAAAATCCTCTTTACGGAAGATCTTAGTGCGGGATTCAACGTCTGCGATATTTTTAATGATCTTATCATAATCCTCATCTACATTATAATAAAAATCATCAGTGTAAAGCTTATTAAATAATCTTGCGCCTCCTAAATATCTTTTGCCATCAATTACCAGAGACTTTTGAGTTTTTACCAGAGAATCTTTATTGAGATTATAGCCATAATATTGCTGGTAAACATAATAATCCTGATGTGAAATATTAAGTAAACCCCGTATTTTTTTTACCTGAAAAGTAGAATCAAAGATGGGTTTTCTGTTTTCATCAAAAACCGCAATTTTATTCTCACCTGTTTTCATATCCACTTTTACACTTTGACCACCAGAAATAATTTTTTCAGGAGTGTTATTTATTTTAAAATAATAAATGTTTTGAGAAGGATTATCTACTAAATAATAATTTTTTTTGGCTAAAAAAAGGAAATAAATCCCAAACGCAAAAATCACTGCTAGAACGGAAATCACAAAACCTCTTACAGCCGCATTGTTTTTCATATTATCTCTAAATAAAGCTTTCGCAAATTTAATAATAAATTTGTTTAGGTCAGCTTTTAATATAAATTCATAACTTTGCTCTTTTAAACACTACGTTTTAGCATGCCAAACACCATTATTATAGGCTCTGGGAGCCATTTACCGGAAAGAATTATCAGTAGAGAACATTTTTTAAATTCAGAATTCTACTCAGACGAAGGAGAACTCTTAACTAAACCTAATGCCGAAGTCATTCAGAAATTTGTAGAAATTACTGAAATTGAAAACCGCCGATATATTAATAAAGGTGAGGTCAATTCGGATATTGGTACAAAAGCAGCAGAAACTGCTATCGCAGATGCAAAAATAAACAGGGAAGATTTAGATTATATTATTTACGCCAGCAATTTTGGGGACGTAGATGAGAATGGTATGAGCAACTTTATGCCGTCAATTTCTTCCAGAGTTAAAAATAAGTTGAAGATAAAAAACCGGAAATGTATCAATTATGATATGATCTTCGGTTGCCCAGGTTGGGTTGAAGCCATGATTTTAGCTGACACTTTAATTAAAGCAGGTAAAGCAAAATTAATTCTTGTTGTCGGCGCAGAAACTTTGAGTCGTGTGACAGATCCACACGACAGAAACAGAATGATTTTCTCAGACGGCGCCGGAGCCGTTGTTGTGAAAGCTACGGATGAGGAAAATGTCGGTATGATCTCAGACAATACCATTTGTGATAATGATGAAGAATTAATGTATTTAGAAAATGCACCTTCTTTAAATAAATCTGCGGAGCAAAAAACTTTATATATTAGAATGCACGGTCGCAAAATTTACGAATATGCGCTAAAAAATGTGCCGGATGCGATCAAAGAAACTATAGACGCCGCCAATTTGGATATCGACGATATTGATAAAATACTAATTCATCAGGCCAACGCAAAAATGGATTATGCGATGATCTCTCGCTTATTTAAATTGTACGGTAAAAAAGAATATGACCACGCTGTATCGCCTATGACTGTTCAGGAATTTGGAAATTCTTCTGTGGCCACTATCCCGACAATGTTTGATTTAATTGTTAAAGGAAAAATGAAAGACCAATCCTTTAAACCTGGTGGAAACATCGTTTTCGCTTCCGTTGGCGCAGGTATGAACATTAATGCTATTGTGTACAGATTTCCCCTAAAAAAATAAATGCAAAAGAATATTTTAATCATAACAGGAATTATTTTTCTGTTAGAATTTTACGTCTATCAGGCTTTTAAAACTATCACAAACAACACTTGGATTCGCATTTCTTATTGGGTTGTCACCGTTGCGGTATACGCGTTTTTCATTTATGAAATTTTAAATTTTAGAAGAAGTGACCGGGATCAGCACAGAATTCAGATTTTCGCTTCCATTTTTGTAATTTTTATTCTTCCGAAACTGCTAATTGTGGTCATGTTATTAATTGATGACGTCATTCGGCTTTTTGGTTATGGCATTAATTCCGTAAAATCAACTACACCGACACATTATCCCGCAAGAAGGAAATTCTTATCTATCCTTGGTATAGGCACTGCAGCACTACTTTCTTACGCTTTTATCGACGGAATTATTTTTGGTAAATACCGTCACAATGTTCGAAAAGTGAAAATTAAGATCGCCGGTTTACCTGCAAGTTTTAAAGGTTATAAAATTATTCAAATTTCTGATGTTCACAGCGGAAGTTTTTTTGCACCTGAAAAATTACAGCATGCTATTGATTTAATTAATGAACAGGATGCTGATCTCGTTTTATTCACCGGAGATATGGTTAATAATTTTGCCGAAGAATTTGTACCATTTATTCCTTTATTTAAAACCATAAAGTCTAAAGACGGAAAACTCGCTATTTTAGGAAACCATGATTATGGCGATTATGCAGATTGGCCTTCGCCAGAAGCAAAAGCGCAAAATATTCCAAAATTAATTCAATATGAGAAAGAAGCTGGTTTTGAAATGCTTCGAAATGAGCACCGATTTATTGAAAAAAATGGAGAAAAACTTTATATTTTAGGTGTTGAAAATTGGGGTATAAAACCTTTTCCACAATTCGGAGATTTAGATAAAGCTTCCGCCGGAGTTCCGCCTGAAGCTGCAAAAATTTTAATGAGTCATGATCCGACGCATTTTGATTATAAAGTAAAAATGCACCCTTCAAATGTGCAACTCACGTTGTCTGGACATACACACGGAATGCAGTTTGGAATTGATTTGAAAAATTTCCGTTGGTCGCCGGTCAAATATAAATATCCAAAATGGGCAGATATTTATGAAAGTGAAGGGAAAAATCTTTACGTTAATAGAGGTTTTGGAGTGATTGGTTATCCCGGTAGAGTCGGAATTGATCCCGAAATTACTTTGTTTGAACTGAGCTAAAACAAAAAAGCAATCCCATTTTAAATGTTTAAACAAAAATATATTTAATAAGTTATTTGTTTAATTTTCAAATATAACTTTTAAAACAGTTTCAATTTCTTGAAACTGTTTTTTTGTTTTTTTAATTTTAAATAATTATTTTTACAAAAACCCGATGTTTATTTGAAAAATACATTAGTTCTTTTTGCCCATCCTTATCTGGAATATTCTAGGTCTAACCGTGAAATTATTAAATTTTATGGCAAATATGAGCATCTGGATTTTCGGGATTTGTATGAAGAATACCACGATTTTCATATCGCGGCTTTTCGGGAAAGGAAAAGACTACCAAACTACGAACGGATTATTTTTCATTTTCCACTAATCTGGTTTGGGATGCCACCTCTTTTAAAACTTTGGATCGACGAAGTTTTTGATAAACACTGGCAACAAAAAAACAAAAAAAATCCTTTAGAACAAGTCGACGCAGTCATTTTAATTACTGCCGAGGGAGACGAATCTTGCTATTCTAAAAATGGAAAATTTCATTTTACAATTGAAGAATTGCTTTCTGGGTTACTGGTTTGTCTAGAAGTCAACAACATTAAATTAAAGCAAATAAAATGTATCTACAACGCCGACAGAATAAGTAAAAAAGAAATAATCGTACACAAACAGGATTTTAAAAAAATATTAGAAGAATAAAATGGAATCCTCTTTTGCAATGACGACACTCATTTTTCTCGGTGCGGCAATCATTATGGTTCCGCTGGTTAGAAAACTGGGTTTAAGTTCCGTAGTTGGTTATATTTTGGGCGGTATCATTATAGGCCCGTTTGTTTTAAAACTAACGGGGAACGAAGCTGATAATATTATGCACGCGACAGAATTTGGCGTTGTCATGCTTTTATTTTTAGTTGGTTTAGAACTAGAGCCCAAGAAATTCTGGGGAATGCGAAAAAAAATAGTTGGCTTGGGATTGGTTCAAATTGTCCTCACGACAGTTTTACTTTTTGCTATTTTTCGATTCTTAGATTGGCGCGCAGATCAGGCAATAACCATCGCGTTATCTTTTTCACTGTCTTCTACAGCAATTGTTCTTCAAACTTTACAGGAAAAAAATATTTTTAATACCGTTGCGGGCGAAGCTTCATTTTCAACTTTATTAATGCAAGATATTGCGGTAATACCTATTTTGGCGCTTTTACCAATTATCGCCAATTATAAACCCAAAGAAGAAACGGCGGGCACTCTTTTTTTGCAGAGATTTCCTGAATGGGTGCAGTCTTTTTCGGTAATATTTGGCGTC
Organism: Halpernia sp. GG3; assembly: GCF_052976925.2. Lineage (NCBI taxonomy): Bacteria > Pseudomonadati > Bacteroidota > Flavobacteriia > Flavobacteriales > Weeksellaceae > Halpernia > Halpernia sp. GG3. The sequence continues at coordinate 117,167 of NZ_JBRIIR020000012.1, read as the reverse complement.
GTAATTTTAATTATTTTAGGCCGGTATGTTTTTGTTCCATTTTTAAGATATGTTTCAAAATCGGGGATGAACGAACTTTTAACCGCTTCCTCTTTATTTTTGGTTTTAGGCGTTTCAGAGTTAATGACCTTAGTTGGATTAAGTCCCGCTTTAGGCGCTTTTATCGCCGGTGTCATGCTCGCAAATAGTGAGTTTAGACATGAGTTAGAAAGTCACATTGATCCCTTTAAAGGATTGCTTTTGGCCGTTTTTTTCGTCAGCGTTGGTTCTACCATAAATTTTAATGTCATAATGCAGAATCCAGGTTTCATTTTTGGAACTGCGACTGTGATTTTACTAGTGAAATTTATCGTTCTTTTTAGCATTGGGAAATTCCATAAAATGTCTAACGACCAGAATTTTCTCTACGCTTTCGCTTTGTCACAAGTTGGCGAATTTGCTTTTGTTTTATTAAATTATTCCTCAAATTTATATTTAGTTGAACCTGTTTTTCATTCTCAAATGTTGGCTGTTGTCGCCATTACAATGTTTGCAACACCCTTTTTATTAATTTTAAATGAACGCTTAATTGCCCCAAATTTTAACATTAAATTGTCTGAAGACAAAGAAAATGAATCTTTGACACAAGACATTGATCAGAGAAAAATAATCATCGTCGGATTCGGCCATTTTGGATCAACTGTCGGAAGATTGCTGCGCGCCAATAAAATAAAACCAACCATTTTAGACCACGATTCCAATAGAGTCAGAATATTGAGAAGTTACGGTTTTAAAGTATATTATGGTGATGCACGACGTTTACAAATGCTAAAAACGGCAGGTGCAGAAAACGCCGATATTTTGGTTTTATGCTTAGATAAACCTGAAGACAACCTTTATATTTCAGAATTAGCGCGTGAAAATTTTCCTAATTTAAAAATGTTTGTTCGCTCAAAAAACAGGAATGATGCCTTTACATTTATCAATAATGGCATTGATAATATCTACCGTGAAACTTTGGGAACTGCTGTAAATATGGCAGTTGACATTTTACAATCAACTGGGATGCGAAAATATGCTGCGCGAAGAATGGCGAAAAGATTTACTTTAATCGATAAAGAAGTGACCAGAAAACTTGCAAAATCTAAAATCTCTGACGATTTTACTTTCACTACCAGAGATGCTTTGGAAAGAGAATCTGAACTTCTTGCTATGGATAATTTAAACTTTGATGATTCTAAATTTCAAGAAAAAGAGGAAGAAGATTTAAATAATTGAATATAATCAAAAAAAAATAATCTCGCAGCTTTAGTAAATTAAGTAGATTTTTAAATGCATTTATCTGCGTCATCTGCTAAATCTGCGGGTGAAAAAATCTTATTTGTTAGCGACCAAGAAAGTCACTAGATCCTGAATAATTTTCTGCGACACGAAATTCACAAAATCACCTCGGTCTAAATGTGGCAGAAATAATCTAAAATTTTCAGTTTTATCCTTAATTCTAAGCGCGTAAAAAACCGTTCCCGTTTCATTTCCATCTTCGTCTTGATTTGGTCCGGCAACGCCAGTTGTAGAGATTGCAATATCACTTTTAAATAAATCCTGACATTTTACCGCCATTTCTGCGGCGACTTCTTCACTTACAACCGTGAACTTTTCGATGGTATTTTTAGAAACACCTAAAATATCTATTTTTTTATCAGTTTGATATGGAATCATCCCGCCAATAAAATAATTTGAAGAACCGGAAACTGAAGTAATTAATCTAGCTAATTCGCCGCCAGTACAACTTTCTGCCGTTGATATCGTCAGTTTTTGTTTAACTAAAATATCATGCAAGATCTTCTCAATTTTATCTTCAGTAGTCGCAATGACGCGGTCGCCAATAATTACCACGACCTTTTTAATTTGCTTTTCTAAATCATTCTGTAAATCTCTCAAGTTTTCGCCATTTGCAGTTAAACGAAGTTTCACGCGGTTTCCTACCGGCAAATAAGAAAGCGTCATATGCTCTGGCAAATTGTCTTCCCAACTTTCAATATCATTTGCCAATAAACTTTCCGGATAATTAACCACAGAAATAAAACGGCTTTCTATAAAAGGAAGTTTAAATTTCTGCTGCAGGAAAGGAATAATTTGGTTTCTAATAAAAGGTTTTACTTCATACGGAACGCCGGGCAGACAAATCGCGATATTGCCATTCTCTGCCACCATTTGACAAGGCGCAGTGCCGTTAAAATTCTGAAAAACAAAGGCTTTAGACAAAACCACGGCTTGGTCTTTATTGATTTCTAATAAATGCTCGCGGCCTCGTTTTATAAATAATTGCTTTAAATGCTCAAAAGTGGCTTCATCTAAAACCAATTTGTCATTAAAATAATCTTTAAAAGCAATTTTGGTTTTATCATCTTTTGTTGGACCTAAGCCGCCCGTTGTGATCACCAAATCTGCCAGTTCAAAAGCCAGTTTCAAGGTTTTTTTAATGGTGTCAATTTCATCGGAAATAGTAAAGATCTGCACTGTTTTGATGCCGATATTTTTCAGTTGTTCCGCAATAAAAGTGGAATTGGTATCGACTGTATTTCCGGATAAAATTTCATCACCTATTGTTATGAGCGCTGCTTTCATTTATTTTAAAAGTTTGTGTAAAGGTAGTGAGATTGGAACAAATTCTGCAAAAAACAAATCTGTGCAATAATTGATATTCTTCAATTTTGTTTTAAATTTATTAGTTTTGATACGTTAAAAAAAATTGCCTAAATTTGAAAATATTGCTTTAACAAATTTTTATATTATTCCTATGAGTCACACAAAAGATGTTTTTGGTATCCAAAGAGATTTGCCATTAAACTATATTAATAGAGAAGCCGATGAAGTTTTTAAAGATGCATTAGATCGTAAACATCATGTTGTGATTTTTGGAAGTTCAAAACAAGGAAAAACTTGCTTGAGAAAAAGAAATATTGCTATAGAAGATTACATTGTTGTTCATTGTGACAATAAGATGGATTTATACAATTTAAATGTAAATATTCTGAAACAAGCAGGTTTTACAGTTCAAGTCTCTGAAACAAAAACACTTTCTGGCAGAGCAAAAATAAAGGTTGGCTTTAATTTTCATTTATTTGGAAACTTAGGCGCAGAAGCGGAAGGTGAAAAAACAAATCAAAAAGTATATGAACCTTTAGAACTTGACCCTGATGACGTCAACGACATTATAAAAGCGCTTAAAAGCCAAGAATTTAATAAATATATAATTATTGAAGATTTTCATTACTTAAAAGATGAAACACAGGTTGATTTTGCAATTGAACTAAAAGCATTTCATGAAAACTCTAAATTAACTTTTATCGTGGTTGGCGTTTGGTTGGAAGAAAATAGACTTATTGCATTAAATGGTGATTTATCAGGAAGAATAAAATCTGTTAATGCAGATGTGTGGACTGATGAAAATTTACTTTCACTAATTAATGATGGGGAAAATTTATTAAATATTTCAATGCCTGAAGAATCCAAGAATGAACTGATTGAGAAAAGTTTAAATAATGTTTATATTGTTCAAGAAGTATGTTATCATGTCTGTAAAAATAATAATATCGAAGAAACTCAAGAGACAAATCAGATTTTAGATTGTTCGAGTTTAGATGAGATAATTTCTCAAGTTATTAATCAGCACTCCGGAAGGTATTACAACTTAATAACTAATATTTCCGAAGGCTTCCAAAGTACAGAATTAGAAATGCACAAATGGATAATGTATGCAATTTTGAAATGTGATATTGAGAGATTAGAAAAAGGTTTAAAAAGAAGTGAAATTAATGCTTTGCTTCAAGCCGAACACCCTCGCAAGCAGGATTTAAACCCAGGAAACTTAACGCAAGCATTAAAGTCAATAGCATCTCTACAGGTTAAAAAAAATACAATTCCACTTATTATTGATTACGATAGTAGCAATTTAAAATTAAATATAGTAGATAAAGGATTTATTATTTGGCTTTCAAATCAAGATAAGGAAGATTTGATTTCCCAATTAGGTCTATAAAAATAATTATTATCTTTTAAAAAAAGATTTCCAAAATTGGATATCATTTTTTATTTACTTCTTCTCAGTATGTTTCACCCAAATTAAATCATCAGTTTTAAAACCTAAAGATTTTGCTTTCGCTAAAAACCGCTGTTTGTAAGATTCCGGCAAAGTTTTTTCGCGGGACAAGATCCAGAGGTAATCTAAATTATTACCAACGACCAAAGCGTATTTGTAATCTTCATCAATATCGATCACGTTATAAGACTCCCAAATTGGTTTAAAGAAAGACACTTTTAATTCGCCAATTGTTGGGTTTTTTACAAATTTTGCTTCGCCCACAGATTCTTTCCATTTATTTTTTATGTAATCGTAGCCACGGTTTTCGACTTTTAAATTGCCATTTTCTTTTTTGAAATAAGTCGCCGTCACCTGATTCATATTTTTTTCAAAAACGTAATCGAAACGCGCAATTTCGTACCATTTTCCTAAATATTTGTCGGCTTTAAAGTTTTGAACTGCCGCTGCGCCTTTCGGCAAACCAATTGCGCAGGAATTTAACAAGAACACTGCAGCGGCGCTTAAACCCAAACCCAGCGCTATTTTATTGAAGTTTTTCATACTTTTTATTTTCAAATTAAACTTCAAAAATCAGACCTTTTGTAAAGGCGATGGCTTTAAAATTCTTATTTAAAGTTTTGGTATCCAAACCTGTAAACTCACTGAACGCGGGTAAAATCAGTTGATTTTTTGAATATGAAAAACACGGTAATTTTACACTTTCTTTACGGTTTCCGACAATTACGCCAGGGTGAATATGTCCAGAAATGGTAAATTGATCTTCCTGAATTACTGGTTCGTGAACGAAAGTAAAAGGTGAAATTTCTAGTTTATTTTCAATTAAATCAATGCAGTTATCGCAATAAAATTCTTTTTTAATTCTATCGTGATTGCCTTTTATTAAAGTGATTTTTAAATCTGAAAATTGTTTTCGCCAATCGCAAAACAAATCCAGATCTGTGTTTTTTCCGGCGTGAAAAAGATCGCCGACAATGATGATATGATGAACTTCAAAGTGTTCTAAAAGTTGTTCTAAATTTTTAAGATCTTTTTGCAAAATATCGGTCGGCATTGCGATACCATTTTTTCTGAAATGCGCTGCTTTTCCGACGTGCAGATCGCTGATTATTAAAGCGTTTTTACGCTTCCAAAAAAGTGCCCGTAAATTTGTAAATGTTACTATTTCGCCGTGAATTTCTTTTTCTAAAACCTCGATCATTTTCCTTTCTTAAATTTCTTTTTCATTGATGCTTCCTGTAGTCTGCGTATTCTGTCCCCCAAATCTTCATTGCTCATCGATTGTCGCAAACTATCCACTTTTATCGGGAAACTTAACGGCGTAAAAGCGTTTGCAAATTTGAGGATAATTTTTGAATTTTCTATTCTTTCAAAAGCCTCATACAATCTCGTCTCATCAATCTGTTGATTAAAAACTTCCGTGAAAGCCTGTTTATAAAGCAAATTTTCTGGGTTATATTCTTCCAAAACATTGAAAGCCAAACCCGCAGAAGACTGCAAACTCTTGTTATTTTTCTGTTGTCCAGGATAAGTTTGAATGACCATTCCGGAAATCACAGCAATATCACGAAATTTCCGACGCGCCATTTCAGTTGCATTAATAGAACTTAAAACATTCTGAATTAAATTGTCTTTACTTAAAATTTCGGCTAAAATGCCGTCATCAATCGGGATTTCTTTCGCGGAAAATAATTCAAATCCATAATCATTCATCGCCATTGAAAACGATAACTGCTCAAATTTACTTAAGCGAAACGCCATCAAAGCAGACATCACTTCGTGAATTAAGCGTCCTTCAAACGGATACATGAATATGTGATAACCTTCCCGCGTGTGAATAGATTCCACCAAAAATTCGTCTTTTTTAGGAATCACGGAACGTTCGCTTTGACTTGCCAAAAGCGGATGCAAAAACGTTAATTCTTTTTCTGATGTTTTTGCCGTCAAAGAATCTGATAATTTTAAACGCAAAAACTGACCAAGATAAGAACTCATCGGTAATCTTCCGCCCAAATAACTTGGAACGCGCGCTTTTCCTTTCGCACCTTTCACGTAAACCGTCATTTCTTTAATCTGAACGACTTCTAAAACACGACCAGCTAAAATAAATTTATCGTCTTTATTCAGTTTTGTAATAAAATATTCCTCGATCATTCCGATATAACCGCCGCTAATAAAACGAACTTTTAACATGGCATCACTTACAATAACACCAATATTCATGCGGTGCAACATTGCGATTCTGCGGCTCGTCACTTTATAAATCCCGTCTTCAATAACCACTTTATGAAATTCTTCATAATTTTTAAAAGCGCCACCGCCGACGGTTATAAACTGTAAAAGTGAAGTCCATTCTTCTTCAGTAATTAAACTGAAAGCAAAGGTTTTTTTAATTTGTTTAAAAGTGTCGAACGGTTCAAAACCTTCACCGACAGCCAAAGTCACAAGATATTGCACTAAGACATCGAAAGTCATTACCATTGGAATTCTCGGTTCAATCACGTTTTGTTTAACAGCCTCTTTTAAAGCAGCGACCTCTATTAATTCCAGAGAATGCGTCGGAACAAAATAAACTTTTGAGGTTTCAAACGGGGAATGCCCGCTTCTACCCGCACGCTGCAAAAATCTTGCAACGCCTTTCGCAGAACCAACTTGAATCACGGTGTCGACAGGTTTAAAATCGACGCCCAAATCTAAAGAAGACGTTGAAACGACGGCTTTTAAATAACCTGAACTGAGATTTTCTTCAATCCAAATTCGTAAATCTTTATCAATCGAACTATGGTGAATAGCGATCTGTCCGGCAAAATCAGGATAATAACTGAGCAATAATTGATACCACATTTCGGCCTGACTTCGGGTATTTGTAAAAACAATTGTTGTTTTACTTTGTAAAATTATAGGAACAACTTTATCCACCAATTTTCCACCGAGGTGTCCCGCCCACGGCAAAATTTCAACCTCATCTGGAAAAACCGGAATAATATCTATTTTCTTTTTTTCTTTAGCGACAATTTTAGTTTTCTTTAAATCATAAGGAATTAAAACTTCGAGGGCTTCATCTAAATTACCGATGGTTGCTGTAATTCCCCAAATTTTTATTTTTTTTTGATAACTTAATAATCTGCTTATTCCCAACTCAACCAGAACGCCGCGTTTGCTTCCAAGAAGTTCATGCCACTCATCAACGGCGACACATTTTAAATTTTTAAAATAACGCTGGTGATTTTTTTGGGCTAAAAGTAAGTGCAGAGTTTCCGGCGTCACTAAAAGAATATCGGGCATCTTTTTGACTTGTCTGGCTTTTTCTGAAAGTTTCGTGTCACCGTTTCTAACGCCAACCGTCCAATCCAAACCAATTTCCGCAATCACTTCTGTCATGGCTTTTGCGATATCTTTTGCAAGCGCGCGAAGTGGTGAAACCCAAAGTAATTTTAAACCATCTTTATACTGTTCCGGATGATTTAAAAAATCTGTTACAACTGCTAGAAAAACAGAAAACGTTTTTCCAAAACCTGTGGGCGCAATGACCATTCCGCTAAAACCCCGGTTATATTTTTCCCAAGTTTTTAACTGGAAATCAAAAGGTGAAAAAGACTTTTCCTCTAACCAATTTTTGATAATTTGGTAACCTTCAGAATTTTGAAAATCACTCATTAAGTAATCAGTTTTTTTACTTCTTCTATATCGTCAATTTCATCCACTTTTTTGTCCCGCCGCCATCTAACGATGCGAGGAAAACGCAGCGCAACGCCACTTTTATGTCTTTTGCTAAAACCAATACCTTCAAAAGCAATTTCAAAAACGAGTTCTGCTTTTACGGTTCGGACTGGACCAAATTTTTCTAGAGAATTTTTAGTTACGAAACGGCTGACTTCCATAATTTCTTTGTCTGTTAAACCAGAGTACGCTTTTGCAATCGTCACTAATTGGTCGTCTTTTTTTACCGCAAAAGTATAATCTGTGTAAAAACCACTTCTTCGTCCACTTCCTTTTTGGGCATAAATTAAAACCGCATCAATAGTCAATGGATCGACTTTCCATTTCCACCAATCACCTTTTTTACGTCCAGAATGGTATTTTGAAGATTTTTGCTTAAGCATCAAACCTTCAGAATTATTATCGCGAGATGATTCGCGCGCTTTTGCTAATTCTTCCCAATCTTTGCAAATAACTAAATCTGGAATTTTAATATTTTCAACAATGGTATTTTCAATCAAATTTTCTAGAATTAACCGTCTTTCAACCAGATCTAAATCGCGTAAATCCTTGCCGTCCAATTCCAAAATATCATAAACAAAAGTCTGAATCGGGATTTCCCTCATCATTTTAGCAGAAATTGTTTTTCGATTAAGTCGTTGCTGCAAAACATTGAAGTTTAAAACTTGATCATCCAAAACTGCTAAAATTTCACCATCCAGAACAAAATCGCCGGGCATTTCTAAAAAGGCTGAAATCAATTCTGGAAACTGATCATTAACCAGTTCTTCGCCACGCGACCAGATAAAAACTTCATCATTTCTTTTGATGAATTGTCCACGAATGCCGTCCCATTTATATTCTGCCTGCCAATTTTCTATATCGCCCAAATCTTCAACTGTTTTCTCTAAAGGATAAGCGAGGCAAAAAGGATAAGGTTTAGAATTATCGGGATTTATATTTTCACCGGAAATTAATTCTGAAAAATTAGTGGTAGCAACTTCCCATTTCCCCATAATGCTGTGCATTAAAGTGCTACTTTCAATTCCAGAATATTTTGCCAAAGCATTTATTAATAACTTTTTAGAAACGCCAATCCGGAAACTGCCGCCAATTAATTTATTAAAAATAAAACGTTCAGTATAATCCAAACCGTTCCAACTTTCTAAAACATATTCTTTTTTTTCTTCATCAGATTTAGTTTTTAAATCTAATAATTCCGACATCCATTGATGCAAAGGTTTTTCAATTAATTCTTGTGGTGCAGGTAAAATTAAAGATAAAGTCTCACCTAAATCGCCAACAGAGGAATAACTTTCCATAAAAAGCCATTCCGGAATTCCTGTAATTTCGTAAGCCCATTCTTTCAAAAAATTTGAATTAACTGGTCTTTTTGGACGTTTTCCGGTAAATAAAGCCAGAAACCAAAGTTTGTCCTTTTCATCTGCAATTTGTAAGTAATGAACAATGGCATCCACTTTTGCGGTCGTTTTATTACTACTTTCTACAGCATTGATGAGTTCAGCAAAATGTTTCATATCTCTTCTGCTTTAGTAATTTCTGTTGAACTTTCTTCTTCATCGCCAAAAAGAGTTTTAACTTCAAAAGCATTGATGCCGATTTCATTTAAATATTTGGTAAAAACTGCGATTTGTCCATGTGTTACATGCACTTTTTCGGCGCCTGTGGCTTTTATGGTATCAATTAAACCATTCCAATCGGCGTGATCTGAGATTGCGAAACCCGCATCGGCAGATTTCCAACGGCGCGAACCGCGAACCTGCATCCAACCGGAACAAACAGCGGTAGCACGATTGGGAATTTTACGGATCATGTTTGAATCTGACAGAGCTGGCGGAACAATAACGATATCGCCTTTTACCTTTTTAATATCATCATGAAAATCCAAAACTTCGTATTCCGGAAGTTTAATGCCGCAACTTTCAATGGCTTCATTTAATCTACCAATGGAACTATGAACGTAAATTTTTCCAGCACCTTCCACAGATTTTAAAATCCGCTGCGCTTTGCCTAAAGAGTAACCAATAAAAACTGAAGTTTTGTCTTGACTTTTATTTAATGCCACCCAAGATTGCATTTGATCTGCGTATTGTTGCGGCGTCAACCAATTATAAATAGGTAATCCAAAAGTACTTTCGGTGATAAATTCATTGCATTTAACCAACTCAAAAGGTGTTGAAATTCCGTCGTCCTGCATTTTATAATCGCCAGTGAAAACGGTGACGTAACCTTTATATTCCATACGTATTTGGGAAGAACCAACAATATGACCGGCGGGATGAAAACTAACTTTAACACCGTTGATCATAATTGGTTCATTATAACCGACGCTATCGCAAGTGATATCTTCACCGATCCTAATTTTTAAAATAGGTTTTGTAAAATGATGACACAAATATTTTTTCATTCCCCATTTCGCATGATCGCCGTGACCGTGAGTAATCACAGCAAGGTCAACCGGTCGCCACGGATCCAGATAAAATTTTCCAGGAATACAATAAATGCCTTTTGACGTGAATTTAATAAGATTCATAAATTCTCTTTAATAAACTTTAAACTCTTTCTGCTGAAATAATTATTAGTGATTTTTACTAATAAAGTCACAAAAATCTATAAATTGGAAAGATGTGGTTTGCGGAAAATTAACTAGACTACGCTAGCAATTATTGCGCCTTTTAAAATGGTTCTTTACTTAAAATAAGTGTTAAAAAAAATTTAACATTAATACGAGCTAAAATTACTTCTATGGTTTAATTCTTGAATAGTAAAAGGTGAAAATAAATGTCAACATAGCACGGAATGCAGTAAAAATCCTTATTTACTTAGGGAGATTAACGAGTTGTTCAGCAAATTACTTCGTGTAAACTGTAATTGCAAAAAAAATTACAATGAAAAACGGAACCGAAATTTTAATAATAAAGAAAAACTTTTGCTTCTAAAAACATTTAAAAAAATTAAATTATGATCATTACCATTCCAGAAACTCCTGACAACATCGTTGCGCTAAAGGCGACTGGCGAAATTACAAAAGAAGATTACGAAAATTGTGTTTTGCCGCAAATTGAAGTGAAATTAAATCAATTCGGAGAACTGAACTGCCTTCTACTTTTGGATACCGATGTTAGTAATTTTACCTTGGGAGCATGGTACGAAGATGCAATAATGGCATTAAAAAACTTTGCAAACTGGAATCGTGTAGCAATAGTTACAAATAGTGTTGCCGTACAAAATTCAATTGCTGCTTTTAGTGTGGTGATGCCAGGCGAATATGAAACTTTCGACGTTGCTAATATAGATAATGCAATTTACTGGTGTGCGAATGGAAATCAAAACGATTAATTAAAAAATAAAATATTATGTCAACAGAAAATTTAGACCAGCAGAAAGCAATAGAAAAATTGAAAGAATTATCAGAAAGCGCAAGAATATGTATATTTTGCACAGAACTGGAAAAATTACCAATTGCATCCCGACCAATGAGTTTGCAAGAAACGGACAAGGAAGGAAATCTTTGGTTCATCAGCGGGGACAATAGCAATAAAAATTTCGAAATAAAAGAAGACAATAAAGTTCAACTTTTTTTTATGAACAACGGTAATTCTGAATATTTATCGGTATTTGGAAAAGCATTTATCTATAAAGACAAATCGACAATTGAAGACAAATGGTCACCGCTGGCCAATGCTTGGTTTGATGGAAAAGAGGATCCAAATGTAAGCATCATCCGAGTGACACCAGATGAAACTTATTATTGGGATACGAAAGCTGGAAAATTGATAACTATGCTAAGTTTTGTAGGAGCTGCAATTTCTGGTAAAAAAACCGATAATTCTGATGGTGTAGAAGGTAAAATTAATGTAAACTAAAAAATAAATATTATGAAAAATATAAAACCCGACTTAGGAATTACGCAAAAAAATCTTGATGGCGTAAACAAATTACTCAATAAAGTTTTAGCAGATGGAAATGTTCTTTATATCAAACTGAGAAAATTTCACTGGAATTTATCTGGGGACAACTTCTTGGAATTACACGAACTTTTTGAAGCACAATATAAAAAAGTTGGTGAAGCCGTAGATTTGGTTGCAGAAAGAATAAGTACTTTGGGCGGAATTGCAATTGGCACTACCAAAGAATTTTCTGAAATGTCTCAATTAAAAGAAAACCCTGGCAAAATCCCTGATAACCAAAATATGCTGAAAGAATTAGTTGGTGATCATGAAAGCATCATTAAATCATTACGTGATTTCATTGATCAATGTGAAGATAAATTCAAAGATGTAGGAACGGCAGATTTCTTAACAGGATTGATCCAAGATCACGAAAAAATGGCTTGGAAATTGAGAAAGTATTTAAAATAATTTTCCTTAGAAAATAAAAATGTCCCGAAATAATCGGGACATTTTTTTTATAAAATTTTGAAGTAAATTAAAATTTAATAATACTTTTCATTTTTTCATTTTCTTCGTTAACCATTTCATCGTCCACTAAAATTTTACCGGAATGCTCATCAATAATAATTTTTTTACGCTGTGCAATTTCCATTTGCTTTTGTGGTGGCAAAGTAAAAAAAGAACCTTTTGGCGCACCTCTTTCTAAACCTACAACAGCTAAACCAGTTTTAGAACCGTTACGGATTCTGTGGTAAGATGCTAATAATCTTTCGTCAATTTTTTGAGCAAAATCTTCAGATTTTTTTAAAAGGAAGTCTTCCTCTTTTTGAGTTTCTGACACTAAATTTTCTAATTCTTCTTTTTTGTGTCCAAGATGAGATTTCAGTTCGGTAATTTTAGTTTTCAGTTCATCTAAAGTCTCTTCTTTGTGAGAAATTTTAGCACCGAATTCTTTCATCTTTTTCTCTGCCAATTGGATCTCAAGCTCTTGAAATTCAATTTCTTTAGATAAAGATTCAAATTCTTTATTGTTACGAACGTTGTCTTGCTGTGTTTTGTATTTTCCGATCAAAGATTCAGCATGACTCATTAATTCCTTTTTGTTATTAACTTCGTCATTTTGCTCTTTGATTTCAGTTTCAAATTTATCGGATCTTTTTTCGAGACCTTCTATTTCTATTTCTAAATCTTCAACTTCAATCGGCAATTCACCTCTCGTATTTCTTATTTCATCAAGTCTAGAGTCTATAATTTGTAAATCATAAAGCGCTCTTAGTTTTTCTTCTACTGAAATTTCAATAATTTTTTTAGCCATGTTTTAAAAGAAATATTTAATAGGATTTGTTTTCTCCTCAGATTTTAAGACTGCAAAGGTAGTGAATATTTGTGATAATTTTTCAAATAATTGACTAACAATAAATTGCTCAGATTCAAAATGACCAATATCACACAGAAGCATTTTATCTTCAACTGAGAAAAAATCGTGGTATTTTAGATCGCCAGTTAAGTAAGCATCACAATTATTTTTCATTGCGGCAGAAATTCCTGAAGCGCCACTTCCGCCGAGAACGCCGACTTTTTTTATTTTTTTATTTAAATTTTCGCTGTATTTAATTACTTTTAAATTAAATTTTTCTTTTACTAATTTTAAAAAATCTTCAATATCTAAATCATCTTCTAATTCGCCAAAACGACCTAAACCAGAATAATGATTTTCATTGTCAAGGTTAATGATTTGATGCGCGACTTCTTCATAAGGATGCACAGATTTCACGGCCTCTAAAATTTTATTCAATTTATAACTTTCAAAAATGACAGAAATTACATCTTCCTCAGCATTTTCTCTCTTATTTAAGGTGCCTGAAAAAGGGTTTGAACCTTCAATTGGCCGGAAAGTGCCTTCACCTGAAATTTTAAAACTACATTCATCATAAAAGCCTATATTTCCCGCGCCAGCCTTAAATAGAGATTTTTTTACAGATTCAGAATATTGTTTTGGAACATAAACCTGAAGTTGTTTTAAAGCATTCTTTTTAGGCATCAAAATATGTTGGTTTTTTAAACCTAATTTTTCACAAATTTTAAAATTAACACCAAAATAATCGTTGTCAAAACTCGTGTGAATAGCGTAAATGGCTATTTTATTTTCTAACGCTTTTAAGACCGCTTTTTCAACATAATTTTTCCCCGTAATTGATTTTAAACCAGAAAAAATAATCGGATGAAAAGAAACAATGAAATTCACATTCTTTGAAATGGCTTCCTCCACAATGCTTTCTAAAGCATCATGACAGATTAATATCCCCGAAACTTGGCGTTCAGGATTTCCACACAATAAGCCCACATTATCAAAATCTTCCGCCTCTTGTAAGGGAAATAAATGTCCTAATTCTGCAGTAACTTCTTTTACGTTCATCTTACTTTACAAATTTTCACGAAGGTATTAATTTGTTTTTTAAATAAAAAAATCACTTTCAAAATTGTTTGAAAGTGATTTTAAAATAAATGTTTTAAGTGTTTTTAAGGAACTTTTACAAGTTCAACGTCAAAAACCAACCACGCGTTTGGCGGAATTACGCCGCCTGCGCCTCTCGCACCATAACCCAAATCTGAAGGAATCAATAAAGTGGCAGTTTCCCCCTCTTTTAATAATAAAATACCTTCATCCCAACCTTTAATTACTTGACCGACACCCACATTAAACTCTATTGGTTCACCTCTTTTAAAAGAAGAATCAAACTCAGTCCCGTCTACTAATTTGCCAGCATAATGAACCGAAATTTTATCACCAGATTTTGGAGCTTTTCCTTGCGTGGTCTTTGTGATTTTATAATAAAGACCAGAGTCTGTTTTTTGCATTCCTGCTTTGAAATCTTCTACCATTTTTCCTTGATTTACTTTAAATTCTTCTTCTTTTTTCTTTATTTCTGCCTCAGCTTTGGCTAAATAAGCTTTATTATTTTCCTGAATTTTAGATTTTCCTTCATTAAAAATTTTCTGTGCATCATAATGCTTATATCCGTCACCTTTTGTAATAATAGAAACTTTTTCTAAAACAACAGGAACTACCGGTTTATCTTGCGGTCCTTTTTGCACATTCGCAATAGTATCAATCACTTCTTCACCTTTTACTAAATGCCCAAAAATAGTGTGTTTGCCGTTTAAATGCGGGGTTGCAACTTCAGTAATGAAAAACTGCGAGCCATTTGTGTTCGGACCAGAATTCGCCATTGCAAGTATTCCTTTTCCTGTGAATGTAAGATCATTTTTTTCGTCATCGAATTTATAACCTGGATCCCCCATTCCCGTTCCCTGCGGATCACCGCCTTGAATCATAAAATCTTTTATCACGCGGTGAAAAATAGTACCGTCATAAAAAGGCTCACCTTTCTTTTTGGCTTTGTTTTCAATTTTACCTTCTGCTAATCCTACGAAATTAGCCACTGTCACAGGTGATTTTTTATCTTCTAATTTCACAAGCATTTCGCCTTTAGAAGTTTTGAGATTGGCATAAATACCATCTTGAAGTCCGTTGTAAGTGTCTTTGTCTATGCTCAATGTTTTACAATTTATAAGAGTTAATAATAAGATTGAATAAGTTAATAATTTTTTATGCATCTGTGATTATCTTTATTTCGGTATTTTCGAATCTTCGATTTAATTTTGAATAATTAAAAAACTTTTATTTTTATGATAAGCGGTACATCATTCGCAATTTTCTTGTTGTCTCCGTAACTACCAAAGGCCAAAACTGAAGGTACCAAAAGCGTTGCTTCTTCGCCAGATTTTAAATAACGTACTACGTTTTCTACTGCTTTTAAATCTTCATATTTCCCCAATTTAACCTCTTTTTTTATGATAGGATTTGAGTAAATTTTAGCTTCATCAAAGTCATAAATATCATATTGATAACTAACTAATTTTCCATCTGATTTTTTTAGTTCAGAATCTAGATTTTCTTTATCCACCCAATAATTCATCGCCATCGGATAATATTTTACGTCCTGATTATTAATCCAATCTTGAATCTGAGTGCGTTCCGTTTGATTTAAATCTTTGCTTCTATTACGAGAGTTTTCTAAATCTTTTTGACTTAAAAGTCCACCTACGGGCGGATGAACCTGTGTGTTTTTTGAACAGGAAAGTAGAAAGAAAATCAAAAGAACAAACAAATTTTTCATAAAAACTTCTGCGAAATTAAGCATTTTAGTTCAATTTTAAAAACCAAAAAACCGAGAAGTTGTCCCCGGTTTATAAAATCTTAAAATTAAATATTATGCATTTTCCATAATATTTTGCTCCACTTTAAATCTCCAGTTAAAAGGATCTTCCGCTTTATTAGTCTGAATGTCAGTAAGATCATTTTTCAATGTTAAGGCGAAACTCTCTTCATCAGATAAAACTGGTAAAGTTAAAAGTCTGTCTTTGTATCCAAGTGATTTGAACACACTTGTTACAACAGCAGTTCCTACACCCCAAACTTCTTTTAAAGTTCCATTGCTAAAAGCTTCTACAACATCTTTTACTTTTACATCACCCACAACCACTTTAATATTTCTCTTTTCAGCTAACTTTAAAAAGCTGTCACGTGTAACACCATCTAAAATCTTTTCTGAAGTCTTAGGAGTATAAATAATATCATTAATTCTTACAAAAACGTTCATCGTACCACTTTCTTCAAAATACTCGTGTGACGTATCATCAGTCCAAATCACTTGATCAAAACCTTCATCATTTGCTAATTTCGTAGGATAAAAAGCGGCAGCGTAATTTCCTGCAGCCTTAGCAGAACCAACACCACCATTTGCGGCACGGGAATAATGATCGGAAATTTTAACAGAAACTGGCGCAGAATAATAACTTTTCGCAGGTGTTGCAACAATTGCAAACATGTATTTGTTAGAAATTCTGGCTTTTAATACTTCTTCAGTAGCAAAAATCAACGGTCTAATGTATAAGGACATTCCTTCTCCTTTGGGGATCCATGCTCTGTCTAAGTCAATTAATGTTTTCAAACCATTTAAAAAAACATCCTCTGGAACTTCCGGCATAGCCAATCTCCTAGCAGATTTATTAATTCTCGCTGCATTTTTCTCGGGACGAAATAAGAAAACATTGTCATTTTCATCTTTGTATGCTTTCATGCCTTCAAAGCATGCCTGCCCATAATTAACTCCCATCATTGCTGGTGAAAAACCTATCGGACCATATGGAACAATCTTTGGTTCGCCCCATTTCCCCTCCTCATATTCACAGATTAGCATGTGATCAATAAATGTATCTCCAAAAGAAAAATTATTCGGATCGAACGAAGCTATTCTTGGATTAGTAGATTTTTGAATTATCATTTTAATTATTTTTTCGTTGTCATACAAATATAATATAATTTTTTTTAATTCAAAATTTAAGTTTAAATTTGAAAAAAAGACGATGGAAAGAGAAATTATTGTTACAAATGACGGCGCTAAAACGTTATATATCAGAGAACTAAATGAAAGTTATCATTCTACACATGGTGCACTTCAGGAAGCTAAACATGTCTTTATTGAAAATGGATTAAAGAAGATAAATAGTTATGATATTAATATTTTAGAACTAGGTTTTGGTACAGGTCTCAATCTTTTAGCAACGATTAATGATTTTTTGAAAACTGACAAAAATCATAGGATAAATTATCATACTTTAGAAAAATATCCCGTGAATACTAATGAAATATTAGAATTAGCGTATTTCAATCTTTTTGAAGTTAAACTGGAATCTATTTTTAATAGAATTCACAGTTGCGAGTGGAACGAAAAAATAGAATTAATTCCAAATTTTTTCTTTAAAAAAATAAAAGATGATTTTCATAATTTAGAAAGGATAAAATTACCACCAATTAATCTCGTTTATTTCGATTGCTTTGGTTCCAGAGTGCAACCCGATCTATGGGAAATTGATCTTTTAAAAAAAATAAAAAATAAGATGACTTCCGGTGGATTATTAACAACTTATTCATCCAAAGGCAGTTTTAGGCGCGCATTGAAGGAACTTGATTTCGAAGTCGAAAAACTACAGGGTCCGCCAGGAAAACGAGAAATGATCAATGCAGTTTTACAAACAAAATAATTTTAAGAATTTTAAGAAATAGATTATGATTAATAATTTTAATATCAGAGTTTATGCTTGTGTCATTAAAGACGGTAAGGTTTTAGTTTTACATGAAGAATATGCCGGCGATTTTCTAGTGAAATTCCCAGGAGGCGGTTTGGAATACGGAGAGAGTGTAATTGACTGTTTGCACCGTGAGTTTTTGGAAGAACTAAATGTTAAAATAGAAAATATCTCACATTTTTACACGCAGGAAGACTTTGTAATTTCAAAATTTAGACCTGATGAGCAACTCTTGACCTTATACTATTTAGCAGAAATTCTGGATGAAAGTGAGTTTTTAATTATGGATAACTGTATTGAAAAAGCAGAATGGCTCACACTTCAAACCGAAGGAGAGCCATTAAATCTGCCTGTAGACAAAATAGTTTTTAAAAAACTTCAGAAAAAATTTTTATAAAATATCGTTTAAAATTTTTGCTAATCTTAGACCGCCATAAAGCAGCTGACGTTCTAAAATCGCCTCAAATTTATAGTCATAATCATAACTGTAATTTTTTCCGGCAACAGTGTTGGCATAGATATAATTTGCTTTTTGATGACTGTCATACAGCCAGTCTTCCAAAGTTCCGGATTGTATCTCTTTTACCTCCTCCGGAGTTTTAATATCTAAAACGCGGGCAAATTCCGTATAGCTATACTGCGTGAAATCTATTAATTTTGAATCCCAAAGACTGTGTAAGTTAGTATCCTGTCCAAAAAACTGCAGTTTAATTTTATTGCCGCCCAAATCCCCTAAACGACCTGTGTGCATTGGCTGCGACAAGTCTCCAACCAAATGAATTATAAAATAAAGCGCTATTCTTTTATCCTTTAAAGAAGTTTTTGGATCTTTAAGTTGAGCGGATAAAATCTGTATTTGAGTGTATAAATTTGGCGCTTTTTGAGCCTTAATAGCAGAATCAAAATCCTTCATATTGTCCTGCTTATCAATATTAATATAATGCCATGCTGAAGAAGACTTCCAAACTTCAGTTGTGTCAGATTTTATAAAATCTGGCCAGTTTGCCCAATAAGCCATTGGCTCATCGCCTAAAATTTTCTTTAAATTACGTTTCGCTTTATTTGTTAAGTGGTGTTGCGCAATTTCTGCAACTACCCTGTGACCCGTCGTTCCCCAAGAATATCCAAAATTATAGACCAAGATAAATGATAAAACTAATAAGAGTTTAAAGTGTTTCATAAGTAAAATTGTTTTTTATAAGAGGTCAAATGTATCAATTTTTAAAATAAAAAATTAATTACAAAAAAAAATTCTAATTATTTCTTTATTTTAAAATTTTGAGATCCTGGATAAGGCTGCAAAAGTCCTGCATTCCAATTAGACTGCAAAAGACTTTCAACAAATTCATCAACCCTATTTTTATGAGGATCATATGGTTCTTTAATATCGACGTCGGCAATATTTCCTTTTACACTCCACCAGAAGGAACTCCAGCCTCCACGAAGCTCTTTGATAATTTCAAAAACGGTTTTCCCAGTCGCGCGATACATTAATTTAGTAAATATCTGTCCTTCAGAAGTAGTTAGATCTTTTAATTTGGACTCATATTCATCCGCCAATTTATTTTGACGGTCCTTTATATAATCCCGCCTCTTATTAACATCAATGGTTCTGACTTCCTGTTGAATATCTTGATACTGATCTAATGCTGTTACAAAAAGTGGGTAAACTCTATTCAATTTTTTATTAAGGAAATAGTAATAATTTTGATCTAATTGATTATTAAAATGTGGCTTTCCTGCTAAAATTAGCTCATCCATAACCACAACTGTTTCGCCATTTATAAAATAAATTTTGGCTTTCTGTGCTTCATCATAGACATATTTGTCACCAAACTCGTCTACTTTTATCATTTCCGGAGGATATTGGCTAAGTGATTTAGTTGCTAAAGTATCTTGCGAAAAAATCACGTTTAGCCCTCCAAAAAAGAAAATTATTAAAAAAAATCTATATAATTTCATTACTTTTACCACTATTAAAACGAATTAATTTAGCAAAAATCATTCCTCAAGATGAAGTTTCAAAAAGAATCATTAAAGTTTTTAGAAAGTTATTTAAATGTGGCCTCACCCACCGGCTACGAGCACGAAGGACAGAAAATTTGGAAGAATTATATTAAACATTATGTGGACAAAGTTGAGATTGATAATTATGGCACAGTTTACGGCGTCATCAATCCAGAAGCTGCGTTCAAAGTAGTGATAGAAGCGCACGCAGACGAAATATCTTGGTACGTCAATTATATTACAGATGACGGTTTAATCTATGTCATTAGAAACGGTGGTTCTGATCAGTTAATTGCACCTTCAAAAATAGTCAATATCCACGGTGAAAAAGGCGTTATAAAAGGCGTTTTCGGCTGGCCAGCCATTCATACCAGAATGGGCGTGGAAAAAGAAGTGACGCCAAAAATTGAAAATATTTTTATTGATTGCGGCGCCATCACTAAAAAAGAAGTTGAAGATCTAGGCATTTTTGTCGGTTGTATGATTACTTATCCCGATACTTTTTTTGATTTAAATGACCGTTATTTCGTTTGCCGTGCTTTAGATAATAGAATGGGCGGTTTTATGATTGCAGAAGTTGCCCGACTTTTAAAAGAAAATAAAAAGAAATTACCTTTTGGCTTATACATCGTAAATTCTGTGCAGGAAGAGGTTGGACTTTACGGCGCAGATATGATTGCAGATTCTATTAAACCAAATATTGCGATTATTACGGATGTCACCCACGACACAACTACACCAATGATTGAAAAGAAAAAAGAAGGCGACCAAAAATGTGGCGATGGACCGGTTGTATTTTTTGCGCCAACTGTTCACCACAAAATTCGTGAATTGATTGTTGAAACGGCAAAAACTAAGAAAATTCCCATTCAAAGAGCCGCTTCAAGCCGCGTTACAGGAACTGACACCGACGCTTTTGCACATTCAAACGGCGGCGTTCCGAGTGCTTTAATTTCTTTGCCTTTAAGATATATGCACACAACGGTAGAAATGGTTTCCAAAGAAGATGTCGGAAATGTGATCAAATTAATTTATGAAACTTTACTGAAAATTACACCAGAAATGAATTTGAAATACCATTAAAATTAGATTAAAGACGAAAAGATTAAAGATGATAGACTTTAAAAATTTTTTTGGGCAGCAATTTCCGCCTTCCGTTCTCAATCTTTTTTTTCAAATGCAAAAAAAAAGGATTTCCACTCAAGTCGGGCTGCGTAAGTATTTTGTTTAATTGGAAAAATAATTTAGAAACTTACTTATATTTGTGTATCAAACATAATTTTATAACAAAATGAATATTCAAACAAAATATTTACAAAAACTTCGAAATGACCAAACCTTTACTGATATTTACACGGACAGGTTTCAGGAATCGACCTATTGCTACATCCTAGACTTCAATGAAGAATTTATTCTTTTAGAAAAATTCACAAATGTTGGAAAACCTGACGGCATTTCAGTAATAAAAAGAGAAAACATTACCAGAATTAAATGGTCAGGAAACGATATCAAAACAACTTCAAAATTTGCACTCAAAGAAAAAAGAAACCAAGATATCTTTAATATTAATATCGATAGTATTTACAATATATTAAATTCTGTAGAAAAATTATTTGGATACGTGACAATTTATATTCAAGATATTGATACTGGAATTTGTATTATTGGAGAAATCAAAGAAATCGACGGTGATCATATCATAATAGAGGAATATGGCACATTCACTTCGCTTGACAGAAAAATGCTTATATTATCCACTAATGAAATCACCAAAATCGAGGGTGGCGCATTATATGAAAATAACTTACACGAGCTATTTGGCAAATAGAAAGATTAAAAAAAATTCATAAAAAATCGACTTTTCCTAAAACCATGAAAACAAAACTAATCTCACCTTCCCTACTTTCCGCAGATTTCGGTAATTTGGAACGCGACATCAATATGCTCAATGATTCCCAGGCAGACTGGCTTCACGTCGATGTGATGGACGGAAGATTCGTTCCTAATATTTCTTTCGGCTTTCCGGTGATGAAAACCGTGCAGCAACATTCTAAAAAATTTGTAGATGTTCATTTAATGATCTTAGAACCAGAAAAATATGTGGAAGAATTCATCAATCTAGGTGCAGATCTCGTTTCTGTGCATTATGAAGCCTGCGTTCACTTAAATAGAACTATTAATTTAATTCAAAGTTTGGGCGCAAAAGCAGGTGTTGTTTTAAATCCTTCTACACCAGTTTTGATGTTGGAAGATATTATTGAAGATGTAGATCTGGTTTTATTAATGAGCGTAAATCCAGGTTTTGGCGGACAAAAATTCATTAAAAATACCTATAAAAAAATCGCTGAAACGAAAGATTTAATTTTGAGTAATAATTCCAGAGCCTTGATAGAAGTTGATGGCGGGGTAAATCTTGAAAATGCCACAAAACTATTCGACGCAGGTGCAGATGTTTTAGTTGCTGGGAACGCGGTTTTCTCCTCAGAAGATCCAGCAAAAACAATTGAACTTTTGAAAATTTAAAGTACAAAGAGAAAATTAATTAAAGTTCAGTCGCAGTTCAAAAAAATCAAACTGCAACTGAAACTGAAACTTTTAAATTAAAATATAAATTTTGTCGAGAGAAAACTCGATTCGTCTTCGGTAACAATTTTATTGATAATTGCTTTATTCTCTTTCGTTTCTTTCGTTGCAACAACCGTTCTGATCGAAAACGAACGCAGTGCATCATAAACAGAAAGCGTTCCTTCCGCAGAATCTTTTCTACCGGTAAAAGGAAATGTATCAGGCCCTCTTTGGCATTGAACATTAATGTTTACGCGGGAAACCTGATTTACCAAACCATCAATTAAATGTGAAATTTCTTTGGTATCAGTCCCAAAGATACTCACCTGTTGTCCGTAGTTTGAAGTGATCATATAATCAATTGGTTCCTGCATATCTGTAAATGAAACAATCGGAACGATGGGTCCAAATTGTTCCTCGCGGTACAATTTCATTCCCTCTTTTACGGGATATATTACCGCAGGGAAAAACAATGTTCCATTTTGAACACCGCCATTTTCATTCATGATCGAAGCGCCTTTTGCTTTTGCATCTGAAATGCAATCATTTAAATATTTAAATTTTTCTTCTTCCGGCAACGGTGTAATTTGAACTTTTTCGTCCCACGGCATTCCGAATTTTAAGGCATCCACTTTTTCACAGAATTTTTTTATAAATTCATCTTTTATATTTTCATGAACGTACAAAATTTTCAACGCGGTACAACGCTGACCATTAAAAGACAAACTTCCTAAAACACACTCTTCAACTGCATTTTCTAAATTAGCGTTTTCTAAAACAATCGCCGGATTTTTCGCATCTAAACCTAAAATTGCCCGCAAACGATTTACTTTAGGGTGTGCTTTTTTTATATCTGACGCAACTTTGGATGATCCAATTAAAGTTAAAACATTAATTTTCCCCGTATGCATCAAAGGTTCTATGATCTCGCTTCCCTTGCCGTACAAATAATTCACGACACCTTTTGGGAAACTTTTTTCTATGGCTTTTGATAAAGAATAATGCAACAAACACCCATTTTTTGGTGGTTTAAATAGAACAACATTGCCCATTATTAAAGCTGGAATCATCAAAGTATAAGTTTCGTTTAAAGGATAATTATACGGACCGATACACAAAGTAATACCTAAAGATGAGCGACGAACTTGCCCAATAACGCCCTCTTCAATGACAAATGTAGAAGATTTACGTTCTAATTTTTTTAATGATTCAATCGTATCATAAATATATTTTATAGTTCTGTCAAATTCTTTTTCCGAATCATTTTGAGATTTTCCAATTTCCCACATTAATAAATTGACCACTTCGGATCTCAAATTAATCATTTCACCAACAAACTTTTCCACGTGGAAAATTCTTTGCTCAACAGAAAACATTGGCCATTCCCCAAAACCATTATCATAAGCCATTTCTGAACTTTCTAAACATTCAAATGCTTCTGACAATCCCGTTTTAGGAATTTTCCCAATGGAAATACGTTCTAATTTGCCCTCACTGGTTTGACGACAGATTGCTGCATTTACTTCTTTAAATGGTCCATTCCAAGGTTTAAATTCCCCATTTACCAAGTATTCTTCTTGATAAATCTGCGGTATCTCTTTGGAATTAACTGATAAAAACGTATCAAATAAATGATTTTTAGTAATTATATTTTGCATAGTTTTAAATATAGAATTTAGACTATGAAATTACAATTTATTTAAATAATAACTGATAATTTAATAGTTATTTAAAATCAAAATTTTACGTAGCAATAAATAAAAAACCGCTTCAAAATTTAATTTCAAACGGAGTCTATCTTTAATTTTTAAAAAAATTAGAAAATTTCTTTACCGGCAAAATGAAATGCCGCTTCTATATGCGCATTTTCATCTGAATCTGATCCATGAACTGCGTTTTCACCGATTGATTTTGCAAACATTTTTCTAATTGTTCCTTCCGCTGCATCCGCAGGATTTGTGGCACCGATTAAAGTTCTGAAACTTTCTACCGCGTTTTCATTTTCTAAAACTGCCGCAACGATTGGTCCGGAAGACATAAAATCTACTAATTCACCGTAAAAAGGTCTTTCCGCGTGAACTTCGTAAAATTTTTGAGCATCTGCAACCGTAAGTTGCGTTAATTTCAAGGCTTTGATTTTGAATCCAGCACCTGCTATTTTTCCTAAGATTGCACCGATGTGACCGTCTGCAACTGCATCTGGTTTAATCATTGTGAATGTAATTTCTCCTGACATTTTTCTGTTTTAATTTGCCGCAAAAGTAATGAATTTCTATTAATATAAAAACTTTTATTGAAATCTAAAAACTTGGCACAAGATTTGAAATAGCCCATCCGATTCTCATGTTTAATTGAGTTTTCATGGTTATTAGTTTTTACCCCAGCTTCTGTTGGGGTTTTGTTTTTTTAAACTAGTTTTTCTGAAGTTGTTCCGCTTCTTCCATTAATTTTAAATACGTAATATAGCGAGAATCTTGAATTGTATCATTCTCTAAACCTTCTAAAACTGCACATTTTGGTTCGTTGATATGAAGACAATTGTAAAATTTACAACTTCTGCCCAATTTAAAAATTTCTGGAAAATAGTGTTGAATATCTTCTTTTTCAACATCTATCATCGCAAACTCACGTACTCCGGGAGTATCAATAACGCTCCCACCAAATTTCCAGAAATGCATCTGTGCAAAAGTTGTTGTATGTTTTCCCTTTTGATGAATTTCAGAAATTAAACCTGTTTTTATATCCAAACCAGGTTGCAAAGCGTTTACCAACGTTGATTTTCCGCTTCCTGAATGTCCAAAGAAAACTGAGGTTTTATTTTTAATATTCTCTGTCAATAGGTTTAAATTTAATTCTGAAACAGAAGAAATCATTAAACCTTGATATCCAATATTTTGATACATCGTTTGAATTTGCTCTACAAACTCGATTTCTGGTTCAGATAAAAGATCAATTTTGCTAAATAATATTAATGGTAAAATATTATAAGCTTCACAACACGCCAAAAAGCGATCAAGAAATCCAAAAGACGTTTCCGGCTGTTTTAAAGTAAAAATAAAACACGCAACATCAACATTCGACGCAATAATATGCGATTCTTTTGAAAGATTAACGGCTTTTCTGATTAAATAATTTCTTCGGGGTTCAATTCTAGTAATCCATGCGACATCATCTATTTCAAGTTGGAATTCTACGTTATCTCCAACCGCCAAAGGATTTGTTAACCGACTTTTTATTAATTTAAATTTACCGCGAATTCGTGCCTCGAAAACCGTTCCGGTTTTTTCTTCCATCACTTGGTACCAGCTTCCGGTAGATTTTATAACGAGGCCTTTCAAATCATTAAATTTTGCTTGATAATTATAAAATTATTTATTGATCATAATACTATTTTGCACTTCAATAGATTCTTCGTGAATCGCTTTAAAAACTTTTTCAATAAATTCACTGCTCATGCCAGTTTCTTCGGCTTTTTGAGACGCATATTCTGTAATAATTCTCCATCGATCTGGCTGAAAAATCGCAATATTATTTTCTTTTTTTAAAGTTCCGATTTTCTCAGAAACTTTCATTCTTTGGGATAAAATATCGATTAATTGAAAATCAATGTCGCTGATTAAAGTTCTGTGACGCGTCATTTCATCATCCCATTTTGAAATATCAGAATTCCTGATTTTTAAATTTGAAATTAATTCACCCAAAACAGCTGGCGTAATTTGCTGTGCAGCATCACTCCACGCTTCGTCTGGCGAATAATGAGTTTCAATCATTGCACCTTGGTAACCAACATTTAACGCTTCTTGTGTAATCCCAGCTAATCCTGTTCTGTTACCACAAATATGCGACGGATCAACGATCATCGGGATATTTGGAAACTGATGCCGGAAATCTAAAGCGATTTGCCAGTTTGGAATATTTCTATATTTCGTTTTTTGATACGTTGAAAAACCGCGGTGGATTGCACCTAAATTTTCTACGCCTTGACCTAAAAGTCTTTCCATTGCGCCAATCCATAAAGCCAAATCTGGGTTTACAGGATTTTTTACAAAAACCGGTTTATTGGTGCCGCGAAGTGCGACGGCAATTTCCTGCACAGTAAAGGGATTTACAGTGGAACGTGCGCCAATCCACAATATGTCTACATCAGCTTCTAAAGCGGCAAAAACGTGGTGCGCATTTGCAACTTCTGTAGCGGTTTTAAAACCATATTCTTCTTTTACTTTTTTTAGCCAGTTTAAACCAATTACTCCAACTCCTTCAAAACCATTTGGCTTCGTTCTCGGTTTCCATATTCCTGCACGGAAAACTGGAATTTCTGCATTTGATTCTCTGATTTCTTTAGCCGTTTGAAGCATCTGAGATTCACTTTCTGCGCTGCAAGGTCCGGCAATAATTAAAGGTGTTGGGAATTCATTTACCCATTCATTTTTCAGTTCTTTTAATTCCATTTACGTTTTGGCTTTGCCAATTTTTTATCATTAATTAAGAAAAATCAAATTTCATTAGATCATTTAAATCATTTAAAACTGGATTAATCTCGGCAAATTTATCAAAAATTTTGCGTTTTGTCAGTATTTCTTTTTTTAGTTTAATATCCATTTTAAAATTGAGGGTAATGTGAAAATTATTAACCTTGTGTTTAAAATGATTTAAAAATTTTGCATTTACTGTATTAAATTCCACTCTCGCTGATTCTGAAGGATAACAAATTTCTATGTCGTGTTCGTTAATTTTTATTAATTTAAAACCATTTATAGCATTGTAAACCATAGAGTTATCGATTTTAATTTCCTCTAAAAATAAATTCCATTCTTGTTGCAAATCAGTTTCAGAAAAGTGGTTTTGTGGTCTATCCTTTTCCAACACAATTTCATTTATAACCTCCTTTTTTTCCTCAACTTTTAAAGCATCAAAAATACTAAATTTTGATTTTTCTTTTTTTTGAATTAAAGGTTTTTCTGCAATTTGAATTTGAATTTTTTGAGGTAATTCTAATTTATTCACAGGTTCTTGCACCAAAGTAATCGGCTTAATTTCTTTCTCAATAACAGTTTTGGAAACTTCAGGAAGACCTTTTAAAACAACAGCTTCTTTAAGAAACGGCGCTAGAATTAAGAATTTTTTTTTTTAGAATCTAACGGATGTTGATTTAAACTGGACAATTGCATCAACGCAATTTCTACCGTTAAACGCGGATTTTTAGAATTTTTATAATTGATATCTGCGTGATTACAAATTTCAACGGCATCAATTAAATCCTGCGCGCTCCAGTTTTTACTTTGCTCGCTATACTTTTGTTTACTTTTATCTCCGACTTCAATTAAAGTTAAAGTCAATGGATTTTTTGCCATCATCAAATCTCTGAAATGACTTCCTAGACCCGCAATAAAAATGTGCGGATCAAACCCTTTTTTTATAATTTCATTGAACGCACCAAGTACTTCCGGGATTTTATTTTCCTGCGCTAAATCTGCAATATTTAAATATTGATCGTAATCTAAAATATTAAGAACTTCAGCCGTTTTTTCTAAAGTAATATTATTCTGAGAAAAAGTCACCATTCTGTCAAAAATAGAAAGTGCGTCACGCAAAGCGCCGTCTGCTTTCTGAGCAATCAAAAATAAAGCATCTTCTTCGTAATTTACTTTTTCTTTTTCAGCAATTTCTTTTAAATGACTTTGAATATCTTCAATCTGAATTCTTTTAAAATCATAAATCTGACAACGCGACAAAATTGTCGGAATTATTTTATGCTTTTCTGTGGTTGCTAAAATGAAAATAGCGTGTTCCGGCGGTTCTTCTAAAGTTTTTAAAAATGCATTAAAAGCCGCGGAAGACAACATATGAACCTCATCAATAATATAAATTTTATACTTTCCGACTTGCGGCGCAAAACGAACCTGATCCGTTAAATTCCGAATATCATCTACAGAATTATTGGAAGCCGCATCTAATTCAAAAATATTGTAAGCAAAATTATCTTCGGAAGTTGAACCGTCTTTTTCGTTAATTTTTCTGGCTAAAATTCTTGCACAAGTGGTTTTACCAACGCCTCGCGGACCACAAAAAAGCAAAGCCTGCGCAAGTTGATTATTTTCAATGGCGTGTTCCAAAGTATCTGTAATATGAGATTGCCCAACAACAGTATCAAACTCTTGCGGACGGTATTTTCTTGCAGAAACAACGAAATTTTCCATTGGTCAAAAATAGGGAAATATGTCTTTACTAAAAAATGGAATCATTAAAATTTAAAATAAAAAATTATTGCGTCGCTTTGATTAAATCATTACTTATTTGATCCAGTTTCTCATTGGTATAAGTAGAATCATACGGTTTCATGATTTCAAATAGATACTGATAAAATGGTGTAATTTTTTGCACTTCCTCAGATTTATCCATCGCTTTTACTTTACCCATTTCCTTTAAATCTTTTATAAAAGTATTAAATCTTTTATCAATGGGTTGAATAGATTTAACTAAATAATCATACGCTTTTGTTGGATTTCCCGTTTTTTTGTAAGCATCTGCAACGGCGCCAACAACTATAGAATATTCCATCGGTTTTGTGCGCATTTGACGTCCTAAAAACTTCTGTTCTCTTGGACTCAATGATGCATAGTAATCATATTCTGTGAAAATACCTTTTTTAAGCTGATCGGCTAATTTTAAGCCCTTTTGCTCTTGTCCGGAAACAATGTAGCCATAAACGATTGCGCTCAAAGAACGCGGATCGTTGTATTTCTGAACAGGAATTTCTTTCGCAGCTAAATCTAAAATTTCTAAAGCTTTTTGCTTTTCTCCATTTAGAGCTAGAGCTTCTGCGGCACGACTTGCAGAATTTCTGTAACTGATAATATTTTGAGTACAAGTTTCATCAAAATGAGCATTTAAATCCTTAAAATTCCCCCAACGGTAACTTTTCACAATATTATACAAGCTATTTCCATCAACTCTTCCCATATCACCAGATTCTGTTTGCTTAGTTTCTATCGGTGTTAAGCGATAACTAAAGCCATCAAACTGTAGGAAATCTTGCATGTAAAATATATTTTCATCATCGTAAATTCCACCGGATGAGAAATTAATTGGTCGTTTCCAATCAAAATTTGCCAAAATATCCATCATCATCAGATTATTTTTAAACATACTATTGCTTTTGTAGTTTATCATAATTTGATCAACCGCTTTCGGGGCATCTTGCGGAAGCAGAATACCAGATTTTACAGCGTTTACTTTATTTACAGGTAAAATAAATTTACTTACCGGAATAAAATTAAATTTATCAAACTTTTCATCGCCAAAAATCATTTTCAGAATCTGATTTTTGTCTTCTGATTTACTTTTAATGAAATTCATGGCTTCTTTAAAAGTCATAGAATCCTGTGTTAAATATTTTCTAAATTCAGACATTGCTGTATCTGGCGCACCAGAATCTTTTAAATTAGCAAAGATGTTTTTCCAATCTTTCTTTGACATGATGTAAATCTGATCATTTGTACCGTCGCGATAATCATCATGATTTAATTGCGAAGGGACAGGCATCGAGTTATAAGTCCGGCGTTTTACCTGATCAATATCCCAAGGAGTGGAGAGAAGTGTAAAATTAACCACTTTCACATCAGATCTGAATTCTGAAGTTTCCTGAAGTGCCCAGACTGGATAAGTATCGTTATCACCATAAACAAATAAAATATCTTCTTTTGGCAAAGATTTTAAACTTGAGTAAGCGTAATCATACGCTGTATAACGATTGCTTCTGTCGTGGACATTATAATTTTGAAAACCCATCATAAATGGAACGCCCAACATTACCGCTCCTGCGAAAATATTTATGGTATTATTTTTAACTTTTTTATTTAAAAACCAGATGACTGCAGCGGCACCCAAACCGATCCAAATTGCAAAAGCATAAAAAGCTCCTACCAAAGCATAATCTCTTTCACGCGGCTCAAAAGGTTTCATTCCTGTATAAAAAACAATGCCTACACTGGTGATCACAAATAAGGCAAGAATGGCATAAAACCGACCGAAATCTTTATTTAACTGAAAAAAGAAACCGATCAAACCCAATAAAAACGGTAAAAAGAAAAAGTAAACTGTACTTTCATTTTTAAATTTCGCGGGCATATCTGCCTGATCACCCCACATCGCGTTATCAATAAACGGAATCCCGGAAATCCAGTTTCCGTTGGTGTTTTCCATGTTACCTTCTAAATCATTTTGACGTCCTACAAAGTTCCACATTAAGTAACGCGCAAAATAATAACCATTCTGAAAAGTGAAAAAATAATCTAAATTTTGACCTAAAGACGGGCGCTGAACGTTAACTAAATTATGAGATTTCGCCTGCAGATAATCAGAAACTTTTATAGTGCCATTTTCATATTTCTTATGCATTTCATCAAAGGCCTGTTTGGCTTGCGGATTATCAGCAATATCAGAATCATCCGTATTAAATGTAAAATCTGGCGCACCATACATTGAGATATAATTTGCCATCACGTCTTTATCTTCCGCAAACATTCTTGGCATAAAACTTACCTGATCTTTAGAAAAAACATAATCAAAACGCTCACTGGTTTTTCTATAAGTTCCTGTCGTCTCGTCTTTTTCATAGACATCACCAGTTTTATTTGTTTTAAAACTACCGTCTTCATTTTTTTGAATTCCGTTTACATCTAAATAAGCCGTATAATTTTGTCCATAAGCGGTAGGCCAGTCGCCGTATTGTGCTCGATTATAATAATCTAACATGCCAAGTGCATTATCTGGATTATTTAAATTTATGGGTGGATTTGCAGTGGCTCTGATCGGAATTACCATCCAACAGGAGAAACCAATAACCATATAAACCAAGGATAACGAAATTGTTTGGTAAACTCTTTTTTTAGATTTTCTGGCAAATCTTATAATAAAATACGAAAGACCTATCAAAATAATAAATCCAAATATAGTTCCCGAATGGAAAGGAAGCCCTAAACCATTAACAAAGAAAATTTCGGATTTACCGAACATCGCCATGATAAAAGGAAAAACTCCTTTAAAAACTAAAATTAATATAACTAAAGTAACTAAATTTCCTATTAAAAATCCCTTCCAGGTGAAGGTGTAATTTCTTGCATAATAAATAAGACAAACTGCAGGTATTACTAGCATACACATCATGTGAACGCCTATAGATAAACCAAGTATAAAAAATATTAAAATGATCCAACGCTCATTATCTGCAGCTTGATATTCATTTTCCCATTTTGTAATTAGCCATAACATAAGTGCGATAAAAAGAGAAGCCATCGAGTAAACCTCACCTTCAACAGCGGAAAACCAGAAACTGTCGGAAAAAGCAAAACACAAAGCGCCGACTAAACCTGCAAATAAAATGGTGATTTCTTCGCCTCTAGTCACTTCTGTAAACTCTTTATGAAACATTCTGCGCACCAAATGCGTGATGGTCCAAAATAAAAATAGAATTGTGAAAGCACTGAACATAGAAGACATGGCATTGATAACTACAGAATAGTGATCATGATTTCCTAAAGCAAACATTGCAAAAACAGCCCCGACTAATTGAAATAATGCAGCGCCAGGAGCATGAGTTACTTGCAGTTTCACCGCGGATGAAATGTATTCTCCACAATCCCAAAAACTAAAATTAGGTTCAATCGTAGATAAATATGTGATAAAAGAAATTGCAAATACGAGCCAACCTAGGAGGTTATTCCACTTTTTAAAGGACCAATTTTTCATAATTTTTTTCTAATGCAGCGAAATTAATGTTTTTAGTTCATACCTAAAATATTTTAACAAATTTTAAAGAAGCTATTAAACTATTTCGGCTGAAAAGCAAGATTAAGTTAATAACGATTAAAATTACTATGCTATATATCATAATTGGGGGGGTCAACTTTTTTTGATTGAATTTTTTTTGTTATTTTTGCATTCAGTTTTTTAGAGACAAAATGAATAAAAATGACTAATGTACACGATAGTATTCTAGGATTAATTGGCAACACACCAATGGTTAGACTAAACCAAGTTACTAAAAATATCCCAGGAAAAGTTTTTGCAAAACTTGAATCTTCAAATCCAGGTCACTCAACAAAAGATAGAATTGCACTTCATATTATAGAAGCCGCTGAAAAAAATGGATTATTATATCCAGGTTGCACAATAGTTGAAACCACTTCGGGAAATACGGGTTTTTCTATGGCGATGGTAAGTATTATAAAAGGTTATAAATGCATATTGTCTGTAAGCGATAAAACAAAACCGGAAAAGATTGCATATCTAAAAGCCTTGGGAGCTACTGTAAATGTTTGTCCAGCTGCTGTTGCCGCTGACGATCCGAGATCTTATTATGAAGTTGCGAAAAGAATTGCAAGAGAAACACCAAATTCTATTTATATCAATCAGTATTTTAATGAATTAAATATTGATGCGCATTATCAAAGTACAGGTCCTGAAATTTGGGAACAAACCGACGGAAAAATTACGCACATTTTTGGATGTACCGGAACCGGCGGAACGCTTTCAGGCTCTGCAAAATTTTTAAAGGAAAAAAATCCAAACATAAAAGTTATCGGCGTTGATGCCGATGGATCAGTTTTAAAAACCTTTCACGAAACTGGTAAAATAGATGAATCAGAAATACATTCATACCAGATTGAAGGATTAGGTAAAAATTTAATTCCTGGTGCTTTGTTATTTGACAAAATTGACGAATTTGTACGCGTTAATGACGAAGACAGCGCTTACCGTACTAGAGAAATTGCTTTGAAAGAAGCTATAATGGGCGGATATACTACGGGCGCAGTTGTGCAGGCTTTAATTCAGTATGCGCAGAATAGCACTTTATCACAGGATGATATTATCGTTCTAATTTTTCCGGATCATGGCTCAAGATATATTTCTAAAGTATACAGTGACGACTGGATGTCAGAGCAGGGATTTTCCAAAAATGGTTACAGTAGTTATGAAGCAGTTTCCAAGACTGCGACAGAATTATAAAAATTATTAGATAATATAAGTCAGCCTTTTGTGAAAATTAAAGGCTTTTTATTTGTCGTATATTTCATTAACTTTGCATTCGGAAAACTATATAGAAAAAAATTTAATGGATATATTTGAACGTATTAGACAAAATCCTGGCCCTTTAGGTCAATTTGCGGATTATGCAGAAGGTTATTTTGTCTTTCCAAAATTGGAAGGTCCTATTGGTCCCAGGATGATATTTCAAGGAAGAGAGGTTATTTACTGGAGTGCTAATGATTATTTAGGTCTTTGTAATCACCCAGAAGTTTTAGAAGCAGATGCTAAAGCCGCTGCTCAATACGGCCTTTTTTATCCGATGGGAGCAAGAGCAATGTCTGGCGAAACAGATGCGCACCAACAATTAGAAAGAGAATTGGCGGCATTCGTAAAAGAAGAAGCGGCGTATTTACTGAATTTTGGTTACCAAGGAATGGTGTCTACTATTGACTCATTGGTTACGAGACATGACGTAATTGTTTATGATGCTGATGCTCACGCCTGTATTATTGATGGCGTACGTTTACATATTGGTAAAAACTTTACTTATAAACACAATGATGTAGAAAGTTTAGAAAAAAACTTGAAACGAGCAGAAAAAGTGACCAGCCAGACAGGTGGTGGTATTCTTGTCATTACCGAAGGTGTTTTCGGAATGCGCGGAATACAAGGTAAAGTGAAAGAAATTACAGATTTGAAATCAAAATATAATTTCAGACTTTTGGTTGACGATGCACATGGATTTGGTACTTTAGGTAAAACTGGTGCTGGAGTTGGAGAAGAGCAAGAATGTCAAAATAAAATTGATATTTATTTCTCTACTTTCGCAAAATCTATGGCGGGATTTGGAGCATTTATTGCCGGCGAAAAGGAAATTATTAGATTTTTAAAATATAATATGCGTTCGCAGATTTTTGCTAAATCTTTAACGATGCCAATGGTCATTGGTGGATTGAAAAGGTTAGACCTATTACGTTCTAATCCGGGACTAAAAGACAAATTGTGGTACAATGTGAAGAAACTACAAGACGGTCTGCGTGAACGCGGTTATAATATTGGTGATACAAACACATGTGTGACGCCAGTTATGATGAAAGGTGACACAATAGAGGCGACTATTTTAGTGCGAGATCTACGTGAGAATTACGGTATTTTTACTTCAGTAGTTGTTTATCCCGTAATTCCAAAAGGGATGATTTTGTTGAGATTAATTCCAACTGCTTCGCACACTGATGCAGAAATTAATGAGACACTAGACGCATTTGATGCCATTCACGAAAAACTCGTTTCTGGTAAATATAAAGTACAAGCAGAAGCTTTTTTAACTGAAAATAATTTAGCTTTCAAAGAAGCATAATCAACTTTGAAAAAGTAACAGAAAAACCGTTTGAATCTTTTCAGACGGTTTTTTATTTAATTAATAATTTTAAAATAAATTTGTAAAAATTTTCTCTTGAAAGATTTGTTAATCATCACCCCACCTTTTACGCAACTAAATACGCCGTACCCCGCAACTGCTTATATTAAAGGCTTTCTCAACACTAAAGGGATTTCAAGTTTCCAAATGGATTTAGGAATTGAAGTAATATTAAAATTATTTTCTAAAAATGGTCTCGAGAAAGTTTTTAAAGAATCAAAAAATCTACAAACTATTTCAGAAAATTCTAAACGAATTTTCGCTTTAAAAGAAGATTACATCACAACTATTGATCAAGTCATTCTTTTTTTACAAAATAAAAATCCAACATTAGCACGGCAAATTTGCAGCATGAATTTTTTGCCCGAAGCTTCGCGGTTTAACCAACTTGATGACTTAGAATATTCTTTTGGAAATATGGGTTTACAAGATAAAGCGAAACACCTTGCCACGCTTTATTTAGAAGATTTATCAGATTACATCGTAGAAAATATTGATGCTGATTTCGGCTTTAGCAGATACGCCGAACGTATTGGTCAAAGCGCCAATTCTTTTAATGGACTTTATCTAAAATTGACTGGTGAAAAGTCTTTTATAGATGATTTTACTTTAAAAATATTAGATGATAAAATAAAAAATATTCAGCCAAAATTAATCTGTTTTTCTGTTCCTTTTCCGGGAAATCTTTACGCCGCTTTTAAATGTGCGCAATTTATTAAATTAAATTTTCCAAATATAAAAATCGCAATGGGCGGCGGTTTTCCAAATACAGAATTACGGGAACTAAAAGACAAAAGAGTTTTTGAGTTTTTTGATTTTATTACTTTAGATGACGGAGAATTACCTTTGGAATTACTTTTCGACCATGTTAATTCTACCAAAAACAATTCACAATCAGATTTTAAAAGAACTTTTTTACTAGAAAATAATGAAGTTGTTTATAAAAATAATTCTAAACGCGCAGATTATAAACAGGCCTTTGTCGGCACGCCTGATTATTCGGATTTAATTTTAGACCAATATATTTCAGTCATCGAAATAGTAAATCCAATGCATAGTTTATGGAGCGACGGACGTTGGAATAAACTCACCATGGCACACGGTTGCTATTGGGGAAAATGTACATTTTGCGATATTTCTTTAGATTATATAAAAATCTACGAACCTATTTCTGCCAAAATTTTAGTGGACAGAATGGAGGAACTCATTTTACAAACTGGTGAATCTGGATTTCATTTTGTAGATGAAGCCGCACCACCGGCTTTAATGCGCGAAGTTGCACTAGAAATTATACGCCGGAACTTAATAGTAACCTGGTGGGCGAATATTAGATTTGAAAAAAGCTTCACCAGAGATTTGTGTTTTTTATTGAAAATTTCAGGTTGCATCGCCGTTTCTGGCGGCTTGGAAGTGGCTAGTGACCGATTATTGAAGTTGATCGAAAAAGGTGTTACCGTAGAACAAGTTGCACAGGTCACAAGAAATTTCACTGAAGCGGGCGTTATGGTTCACGCTTATTTAATGTACGGTTATCCCACACAAACCATTCAGGAAACGGTAGATTCTTTAGAAATGGTGCGTCAACTTTTTGAAATGGGAATTTTACAAAGTGGCTTTTGGCATCAATTTGCGATGACGGCGCATTCACCAATAGGTAAAAATCCAGAGGAATTTGGTGTGACACCAATTAGAAAGGAAATTAATTTTGCTCATAATGATATTGATTTTACGGACGAAACTGGAATTGAACATGATAAATTTAGTTTTGGTTTAAAAAAATCTCTGCTAAATTATATGCACGGAATTAATTTTGAATTACCGCTAAAAGACTGGTTTGATTTTAAAATTCCAAAAACCACGATTGATCCAAACTACATTCACGATTGTCTTTTGGAAGGTGACAATTTTGCTTTTAATGGAAATTCTAAACTAATATTTTTAGTTAAAAATCCACAGATTGAAAATTACACTAAGATTAAAAAAGGAAATTCGTTCGACTATTCTCAACTCACTTTTCACCTTAAAACCAATGTTTTAAAGGTAGAACTGGAAAAAGAAAAAACAGAATGGTTAAAAAAAATTCTTTCTGAAAATCCCGTTGAAAATCCAAAAAAAATAACACTTCAACAGTTGAAAATCGACTACGAAGAAAATTTTAAAGATTTTGAATTGTTTTGGTTTTCAAAACCAATACAACAACTTAAAGAAAATGGTGTGATTTTAAGTTTATAAAAAATTTACAAGACCTGTTTATTAAGTAAAACGAAGATTCATTTTTTTTAAAACAAAAATCCCGCTAAGTATAAAACTCAACGGGATTTTTTTATTTAAATAAGATAATTATTCTGCTAAAATAATTCCTTTGTTATGATTAAATTCTATAACACCACTTTTTACACGAAATGAAAAAACACTTTCATTTTCCTTTTCTTTAGTAAAAAATTTGGAATATTCATCGGCAATTGCAGAAGTGTAAAGTTTTACTTTACCAGCAACTAAGGAAGAGACAATGGCCACGTGATTGTTCATAATTTGGAAATCACCGTTTTTACCAGGAATTAAAACTGAGTTAATTTCGCCTTCAAAAATTACGTGCTCCGGTGTTAATATTTTTATATTCATTTTCTTTGGGTTATAGTTTATAGGTTTTAGGTGATAGATTTAGAAAACTACAACCTAAAAACCTTTACCTAATTCCTGATTAAGCGTTTTCAGCGATTAA
This sequence comes from Halpernia sp. GG3, assembly GCF_052976925.2. Lineage (NCBI taxonomy): Bacteria > Pseudomonadati > Bacteroidota > Flavobacteriia > Flavobacteriales > Weeksellaceae > Halpernia > Halpernia sp. GG3. The sequence continues at coordinate 79,581 of NZ_JBRIIR020000012.1, read as the reverse complement.
TTTTTCACCCGCTTCAATGGCTTCTTCGATCGTTCCTTTCAAGTTAAAAGCAGACTCTGGCAAGTGGTCTAATTCACCATCCATGATCATGTTAAATCCTTTGATCGTATCTTTAATATCTACCAAAGATCCTTTCAAACCGGTAAATTGCTCAGCAACGTGGAAAGGTTGAGATAAGAATCTCTGAACTTTTCTCGCTCTGTAAACTACTAATTTATCTTCCTCAGACAGTTCTTCCATACCAAGAATCGCAATAATATCTTGCAAAGCTTTATAACGTTGTAAAATTTCTTTTACGTCTTGTGCACATTTGTAATGTTCTTCACCGATAATTTCCGGTGCTAAAATTCTGGAAGTTGAAGCCAATGGATCAACTGCAGGATAAATTCCTAAAGAAGCAATTTTTCTATCTAAAACTGTTGTTGCATCTAAATGGGCAAATGTTGTTGCTGGCGCTGGATCCGTTAAATCATCCGCAGGAACGTAAACCGCTTGCACAGATGTAATTGAACCATTTTTAGTTGAAGTAATTCTTTCCTGCATCGCACCCATTTCTGAGGCTAAAGTTGGTTGATAACCTACTGCAGAAGGCATACGGCCTAATAGTGCAGAAACTTCGGAACCTGCTTGTGTAAATCTAAAAATATTATCTACGAAAAATAAAATATCTCTACCTTGTCCAGATTCACCACCATCACGGTAATATTCTGCTAAAGTCAATCCGGAAAGTGCTACTCTTGCTCTTGCTCCAGGAGGCTCATTCATTTGACCAAAAACGAAAGCCGCTTTGGATTCTTTCATTACTTCCATGTCAATTTTGGATAGATCCCATCCCCCATTTTCCATAGAATGCATGAACTCATCGCCATATTTTATAATGCCGGATTCTAACATTTCTCTCAAAAGGTCATTGCCTTCTCTCGTTCTTTCACCAACTCCGGCGAAAACCGAAAGTCCACCGTGTCCTTTCGCGATATTATTAATTAATTCCTGAATCAAGACTGTTTTACCAACTCCTGCTCCACCGAATAAACCAATTTTTCCCCCTTTTGAATAAGGTTCAACAAGGTCAATTACTTTAATTCCGGTATAAAGAATTTCTGCTGAAGTAGAAAGTTGATCAAATTTTGGCGCGTCTCTGTGAATAGCCATACCGCCTTCTTTAGAAACTTGTGGCAAGCCATCAATAGCATCTCCAACAACATTGAACAATCTTCCGTTGATACCTTCACCAACTGGCATTGTAATTTGCTGGCCTTGGCTTACAACTTCGTAACCTCTTTGAAGTCCGTCAGTTGCATCCATTGCGATACATCTTACGGTATCTTCACCTATGTGCTGCTCTACCTCAAGAATCACTTTATCCCCATTTTTCTTGGTGATTTCTAAAGCGTCATAAATCTTTGGAAGCTCTTGTGCATCTGCAAAAACAACATCTAAAACTGGACCGATAATTTGAGAAATTTTACCTACTATTTGGTTTGCCATTGCTAATTTTTTTCTTGGTGCAAATATAAGAAAACCTACGAAATCTGCAATTGCTTTGAAAGAAGATTTTTATCATATTTGCAAACAGAAAAAACATGTCTTGCATACTAACAAAAATCTTGATCTTTATTCCTCTAAAAAACCGCTTGCGCTTTCTATAGGCATGTTTGATGGCGTACATAAAGGTCATCAGTTCATCATTTCACATCTCAATAAAGTAGCGAAAAGTTTAAATTTAGATTCTGCAATCTTTACTTTCTGGCCGCATCCCAGAACTTTTTTTGATCCAGATTGTGATCTGAAATTATTAAACATCTTAGAAGAAAAGCAAAATTTACTAGAGGAAAACAACATTCAATATTTATTTTTACAAAAATTTGATGACGATTTTCGGAATCTTACCGGTGAAGAATTTGTCCGGAAAATATTAGTTGAAAAATTAAATGTAAAATATTTAATCATCGGTTACGACCACACTTTTGGCAAAGATAAATCTGGAAATTTTCAACTTTTGCAAAAATTAGCACCCGAATTAGATTTTGAAGTTTCACAACTTCCTGCAGTAGATTTTCACCATAAACACATCAGTTCTACACAAATTAGAAATGCATTATCCGACGGAAATATATTTGAAGCTAATGAAATGTTGAGTTACAGTTATTCACTTTCCGGAAAAGTGGTTCACGGAAAAAAAATTGGCCGAACAATTGGTTATCCGACAGCAAATTTAGAAGTTGACGCTATAAAATTATTGCCAAAAAACGGCGCTTACATTGTAGAAGTTTTTTTAGATAATAAATTTTACAAAGGCATGTTGAGTATCGGCACAAATCCAACTGTAGAAGGAAAAACTAAAACAGTTGAAGTTTATATTTTAGATTTTAATCAAGATATTTACGGTGAAACTTTAACCATAAATTTCAGAGATTTTCTGCACGAAGAAATAAAATTTGAAAACCTTGAAAAATTAATTGAAAGGTTGGATGAAGATAAAATTTTGACGGAAAAGTTTGAGTTTTAATTACTTAAATCTCATCTCTAATTTTCTTGGTCAAAGATTTAAAAACCAAATCGTAAGATTCATCAATCATTTTTTTAATTAAATCTTGCTTTAAACCTTCACAAATTACCGAATTCCAATGCGTTTTGTTCATGTGAAAGGCGCCTTCAATTTGGTAATATTTTGCTCGAAGTTCAATATTTTTCTCAGGATTATTTTTTAAAGAAAATTTCAAAGGTTGCGATTCTAAAGACATTAACAAAAATATTTTTCCACCGACTTTAAAAACTAAAGTTTCTTGGTCAAAAGGAAATGATTCCGTCACACCATTCTTTTGTAAACAATAGTCCTGGATTTCCTCTGCTTGCATATTTTAATGGGTAATGGCTAGTGGGTAATTAGTAATAAGTAATTTTACCAAATTTAAAAAAATAAATTCTATTTTCAGCGAAAGTTGCAGCCCGACTTGAGTGAAGCTCTTTTTGCACGAAGCGCAGCGAAGTGGAAAAAAGCGGGAACGGAAGGCGGAAATGTCTGCCATTAAAAAAAATACAAACTACTGCTTTCGACGTAGTCAAATGTCTGCCAAAAAAAATAAAGAAAACCACCTCCAAATAAATGAAAGTGGTTTGAAAAATTTAATTTAATGTAAATCTACCAGATCTTAATTCTCTGTTGTGGCGTTTTATAAAGTTTATCACCTGTTTTCAAATCAAATGCTTTGTAGAAAGCATCGGTGTTTACCAATGGTCCAAAAGATCTGTAATATCCTGGAGAGTGTGGATCTGTTTTCGCTGCATTCATTTTACTTTGGTCAGTTGCCAAAGTTCTCCAGACCGTCCCCCAAGAAAGGAAAAATCTTTGATCTTGCGTGTAACCGCTAATTTTACCCGGCGTTCCATGGTCTTTAAGATACATTTGAAGGGCATCAAAAGCGATGTTTACACCTCCTAGATCGGCAATATTTTCACCATTAGTAAATGTTCCGTTTACGAAAGTCCCTTTTACCGGCTCATACATATTATACTGACCAGCCAAAGCTTTGGTTACTTTTTCAAAATTGGTTTTATCGGCTGGCGTCCACCAGTCTTTTAAATTACCATCACCGTCAAATTGTGCTCCAGCATCATCAAAACCATGTGTCATTTCATGACCGATAACGGCGCCAATTCCACCAAAATTAATTGCAGCATCTGCTTCTGGATTAAAAAATGGCGGCTGTAAAATAGCTGCAGGGAAAACGATTTCGTTATTTACGGGATTATAATAAGCATTTACAGTCTGCGGCGTCATTCCCCATTCTGACTTATCTACTTGTTTCCCAATTTTAGCTAAGTTTTTAGTGTTTTGCCACGCTGCAACATTTGCTAAATTGCTGTAAAGTGAACCTCCGTTTGCTTCAGATTTGATATCTAATTTAGAATAATCTTTCCACTTATCAGGATAAGCCACTTTCACAGTAAATTTATTTAGTTTTTCTAAAGCTTTTGCTTTTGTGGTAGAAGACATCCATTTAAGATTGTCGATGTGCATGGTAAAACTTTTTTTCAAGTAGCCAATTAATTCAACCATTTGAGATTTCGCGGCGGCAGGAAAATATTTGTCAACATACAATTTACCGAATGCTTCGCCTAAAACACCATTGATTAATTGATAACCTCTTTTATTTAAAGGTCTCTGCTCTTTTTGACCATTTAAATATTTATTGTAAAAATCAAATTTAGCATCATCTAAATTAGTACTTAGAAATTGTGCACTGCCGGAAACTAAATGAAATTTCATATAATCTTTTAGGAGCGGCAAATTTTCTGCAGTGATAAAACCATCCAAATCCTGGTAATATTTCAATTCACCAATGATAACTCTATTAGTATCTACACCAACACTTTTTAAATAAGATGGGAGATTTACGTTTTTAACCAATGAAGTAAGTTCTGGTAAAGTTTTCGGGTTGTACTGTAAATTTGAATCCCGAAGTTTTTCATTCGTTAATAGTGACTGCGCCATTTTGTTTTCAAAAGCGACAATTTTTGTTGCCGTTTCTGTAGCATTTGCGTAACCCAATTTACCCAACATGTTTGCTACATATTTAGTGTATTCTGCAATAACTTCAGTATTTCTTGGGCTGGTTTTTTGGTAATAGTCTCTACCAAGACCCAAACTTGCATCACCTAAATAAACTGCGTTCATTTTAGAATCCTTCAAATCCGCTTCTACAGCCCAACCATAAAAAGGATTATCTCCTTTTGCTGTGGCTTCGTCGATATATTTCTGAAAATCTGCAAGGTTTTGGATTGCATCAATTTTTGTTAGATCTGCTTTAATGGGATTTATTCCGTCTGCATTTCTTTTTGCAGTGTCCATGTAGGACGCATATAAATCCTGAATTTTCTGACCTTCGCTTTTTGCTGCAAATTTTTCAGTAAGTAAAGAGTTTAAAATCGACATAGAATGATTATCGGTGTCTTCTGCCAGTTTATTAAAACTTCCCCAACTTGTTTTATCTGAAGGAATTGTAGCAGTTTTCATCCAGTTACCATTAACATAATCGTAAAAATCATCCTGTGGCCGTACAGATTTATCCATATCAGCGAGCGTTAAGCCAACTTCTGAAGTTTGCATCATCATATTAACAGATTTTGGTGAAGTTTTTTTTATCACCTTAGTTTTTTGCGCCATGCAATTACTAAATGAAAGTACACCCACGAAAGCAAGCACACCAATGTTAAGATTTTTCATAGAAAGAGTATATTTTACTAAAATAGTCGAAAGTATATATAATATGTTACGCATTAAATAAAAAAAAATTAGCTCAAAAGTAAATTTCATAATCAATCTGTTCTAATTGATAGATAATTTAAATTTTTTGTCCTATTTCTACAAAATTATCTTATTGTAACAGAACCTCCGCTGCTTTCTTTTCTATTTTGAATGTCTAAAGATCCCACTTTTTGCACTTCGACATCTCCGCTAGAACTTGCCGACGCACTTAGTCTGCTGGAAACTTTTATTGAAACATCGCCCGAACTTGAGGCCTGTAAATCCGCGTTTTTAGTCGTGAAATTTCTTGCATCCAATTTGCCCGAAGACGAAACATCAAAATTAGTATTGGTAGAAGAACCAGAAATTGTAGCATCGCCCGAAGATGAAATATCCCCCGCAAAATCTACAGCCCAAACTTTTCCCGTAAAATTCCCACTACTCGTCACCTGTAAATGAAAATTATTTGCTTCTAAATTTCCCGCAACACTACCGGAGCTGGAAACATCGACATCCATTTTATCTTGCGTAAATTTATCTTTTACCACAATTTTACCACTTGAACTTGCGGACAATTTGCTAAAATCTTTAGCGTAAATAGTGGCTTTTATACGGTCAGAATTTCTAATATTTAAATTAGGTTTAAAGTGAATATGTACTTCATCACCTTTTTGCTCTACCCAAACTTCTTTCAGTAAATCCGAAGGTGCGGAAATAACGATCTTTTCTACATCAGATTTTACAATTTCTGCACTAATGCCGCTGGAAACTTTTATAGCATCAAAACTTAAATTATAGGTTTTGTCCTGCATAGAACCATTTCCGCTAATAGATTTGGAGGTAGAAAATAGATTTCCGATGCCATCGCTGTCTTGCCCTTTATCATTCACCGTTTTACTGCAGGAAGTAATTAAAGCTAAAGGAAGTAAAAGAATAATTGAGTTGGTTTTCATAGCTGTTTTTTTACATTATTAAATTTAGATAAAAATAGTATATTTAGACCTATTAAAAATATAACAATTTAACAATGAAAAATATTACATCAGTTGTTTTAATTTCATCTTTAGGACTCAGTATCTCTTGTTCTACAATGAAACCAATTCCACCGAAACCCGTTATGAAAGATCCTACAGCAATGCGAGCAGATTCAGTTTTTGTCAATCCGTTTGCTAAAGAAAGTTCGCTCCAATATCAAGCGCCAGAATTTGACAAGATAAAAGATTCAGATTTTAAACCTGCTTTTGATTACGGCTTAAGAGTTAATGAAAAGGAAATTGATGCGATTGCAAATAACAAAACAACTCCAACTTTCGAAAATACTATAATTGCCTTAGAAAACAGCGGCAAGGTATTGAAACGTGCGATGATCGTTTTCTATAATTTATCGGGTTCCAATACAAATCCTACGCTTCAAAAAATTGAAGCTGATTATGCACCAATTTTCGCTGCACATAACGATAAAATTTATTTAAATTCTGCCATTTTTAATCGAATCAAAGCCATTAAAATGAGCGGATTAGAGGCAGAAGACCTACGTTTAGTGGAAGTTTATAAAGAACGTTTTGAATTGGCTGGTGCAAATTTGACCGATGCTCAAAAAGTGGAAATGAAAAAAATCAATGCTGAATTGGCAACGCTTTCAACCACTTTTACCAGTAAATTATTAGAGGCAAGAAAAAATGGTGCTGTTTTAATTACAGATGTAAAAGAGCTGGACGGGTTATCGCCTGATGAACTGGCAGCCGCTAAAAAAGATGCCACTGATGCAGGACACGAAGGTCAATACCAGTTAACTTTATTAAACACGACGCAACAACCCTTATTGCAAAGTTTAAAAGTTAGAGCGACTCGTGAAAAATTATTTAAGGCTTCTGTGACAAGAGCACAAAAAGATGATGCAAACGATACACGCACCACTTTAGAAAAAATTGCCCTACTCAGAATGGAAAAAGCCCATCTGATGGGTAAAAAATCATTTGCTGAACTGAACCTTTTAGATCAAATGGCTAAAAAACCAGAAAACGCATTAAGTCTTTTGTCACAGCTAGGAAAGCCCGCTGTTGCTCAGGCAAAAGTAGAAGAAGCGGATATTCAAAAATTAATTGATTCTCAAAATGGTGGTTTTAAAGTAGAACCTTGGGACTGGAATTTTTATGCAGAGCAGGTCCGAAAAGCAAAATATGACTTGGATAACAGCGAAATTAAACCTTATTTTGAGATTAATACCGTTTTAGAAAAAGGTGTTTTTTATGCGGCGAAACAATTTTATGGTATTACTTTTAAAGAAAGAAAAGATCTTCCCGTTTACCAACCGGATGTAAAAGCCTATGAAGTTTTTGATAACGATGGAAAATCGATTGCGATCTATTACTTAGACTTCTTTACCAGAAATAATAAAGGTGGCGGCGCGTGGATGAATAATTTTGTGAATCAATCATATTCTAATGGCACAAAACCCGTGATTGTGAATGTTTTTAATTTCCAAAAACCAGCGCCCGGGAAACCTTCATTAATTTCTTTTGATGATGTAACGACTATGTTTCACGAGTTTGGACACAGTTTACACGGCATGTTTGCAAGTCAAAAATACGAGACGATTTCCGGGACTTCTGTGCCTCGTGATTTTGTTGAATTTCCTTCACAGATCAATGAATTTTTTGCTTTAGAACCTTCTATTTTAAAAAATTACGCCTTGCAGTACCAAACTAAACAGCCAATTCCACAAGCTTTAATTGATAAAATTAAAAAGGCAGCCACTTTTAATGAAGGTTATGCAAGCACAGAATTAGTTTCTGCGGCTACTTTAGATATGGCGTGGCATTCAGTAACAGATAAATCTCAATTTAAGCCGGCTCTGGAATTTGAAAAAAATGTGTTGGATAAATATGGTTTTACTTTAAAATCTGTTCCCCCAAGATACCACACACCATATTTTGCACACATTTGGGGCGGAGGTTATGCCGCAGGATATTATGCATATATGTGGAGCGATCTATTAAAATCTGACGCGTGGGATTACATCACAAAACATGGTGGAATGACGCGTGCAAATGGAGATCGGTTTAGAAAATATATTTTATCTGTCGGTAATTCTAAAGATTTAAATGTCGCTTATCATGACTTTGCTGAAAGAGACCCAAGCATTACGCCTTTGCTTAAAGACAAGGGATTTACAAAATAATTTTGAACTTTAAATATAAACCGCTCTGCAAATTTGCAGAGCGGTTTTTTTGTATTTTTGATTTAATATTAAAATAAAATATGCCTAATCACGAAGAATTTTTGACATATCATAAATTTAATGATGAATATTTAGCTACCAACTTCGCGAAAACTTTAACCGAAAATAAGATTAAAAGTTACTTGAAAAATAACTCTACACAGTTTGATCCAAGTTTTGCTAACAATGAAATTTTAAAGGAATACCGGGTGAAAATTCCAGCAAATGAATTTTGTAAAGCGGAGGTTATTTTAAAAGATTTTTACGAAAAATTAATTGAGGACCTATCAGAAGATTATTATATTTTTTCCTATTCCGATGAAGAACTATTAGAAATTATTCACAAAGATTATGAGTGGAACGAGTTTGATGTTGCCCTTGCAGATAAGATTCTAAAACAAAGAAATGTCTCGATTAATTATAATAATATTGAAAAGGAAAAACTAAAAAAAATTTAAGCAAGAAATACAGCAAAAGAAAATTAAAAGCTGGAAAATTGTATTGGGTTACTTCAGTGCATTTTTAGTATGATTTCTTGGGATAATTTATGGATACTATTTAAAAAATGATCGCAAAACGCTTTCAAATGGAGAAAGAATGTCTGCCAATCAATTTGGTGACAGAAAACACGGAACTAATATAAATGAAGTGTTACAGAAGGCGATTGAGAATAGTGAAGGTGTAGAATTAAATTTATTTTCCATTGGAATCAATGAAAACAGTGAAACAGTTTCGAAGTGAAGTTTTAAGTGGAGTTTTAAAGTCAAAAAATAACTCAATTAACTGGATCCAAATCGTTCATTACTTTAAAAATCAAATATTTTTTCCCATCCCTCCATTGGTCAAAATTAGCATCATCTGACATTTCGGAGGCCCGTTTATAACTGTTTAGATCGATCTTTAAAAAACCTGCTAAAACATATTCATCTGAAATTGACATCACTGTAAAAGCCAACGTTTGATCTTCAGTAGATCCGGATTTTAAAATCGTTTCAATCAGCTTTCGCAACTGCATTGCACGTAAACCAAAGTCTACAGTATCTTCATTCTGATTCGTATAAACCTGTAGCAAAATAGCCAAAACTTCCAGATCTGTTGGGTCCTTAAATAAAAGATTATTTGCAATTTTTATATTTTCAGCAGCCTCTTTACTTTTAAAATTTTTCACAAAATTAATTTTGTCCATATTTAGAGAACCGCTTTTGTATTTTGAATAAAATTTACCGTAATAAAGATGTTTCATTTCGAGAGAATCCAGCATTGTGGGGTCATACCGAAATCTAAAAACCAATCTCTCATAGAAATATTTCGAGTTGGGATCCTGCAAAGAAGTTTTAATTTCTTTAAAATTAAGATTAGATTTTTGCGCAGAAGTTGCCGAGAATATTAAGCAGAAAAAAAGGAAATGAAAGACTTTCATTGGGTATAAACTAATTTTAGAATAAATATAAATTAAATATAATATATATACGGAAACCAGCAAAAAAAGATTGTTATAATTTTTTTAAAAAACTCTAATAGTTCTATAATTTTTTAAAATGTGGAGCAAGACAATTTTATATTATCCGAAAATACTTCCCGTCTTCCACTCTATCTTTTTCGGCGCTCGCTTCGCTCGCGCCGAAAAAAGGATGTCGTTTCACCCGCGGCTATTAAGACGTTTATTTATTTTTTGACTTTTTTATCAAGAAAAAAGAACAAGTAATGTGAGAAATAGGTATAAAAGATATTTGTAAATTTGATTTCAATTAAAATGAAATAACAAAAATGAAAATAATTTCTTATAACGTCAACGGAATCCGTGCTGCTTTTACAAAAGACTTTTTAGGCTGGCTGAATGTAGAAAATCCCGATGTCATTTGCATCCAGGAGAGCAAAGCTGGAACCGACCAGATCGATATGGAGAGTTTAGAAAAAGCCGGCTATTTCAGCACTTGGCATTCCGCGCAAAAGAAAGGTTACAGTGGCGTTGGGATTGCTTCTAAAACCGCCCCCAAACACATTGAGATTGGTTGTGGCATAGAAAGTTACGACAACGAAGGCCGAATAATGCGCGCCGATTTTGAAGATTTTTCCGTCATTTCCGTTTACGTTCCCTCTGCTTCAAATATCGACAGATTAGAATTTAAAATGCAGTTTTGCCACGATTTTTTGGACTATATCAAAGAACTGCAAACTAAAATTCCGAATCTTATTATTTGCGGCGACTTTAATATTTGCCACGAAGAAATTGATATCCATAATCCCAAAGGATTAAAAAATACGTCCGGCTTTCTACCGATGGAAAGAGAATGGATGACCAAATTCTTAGCCGAATGCAATCTCACAGACAGTTTTCGCCACATGCATCCGGATCAGCAAAAATTTTCCTGGTGGAGTTATCGCGCCGGTTCGCGAGGGAAAAATTTAGGTTGGCGTTTGGATTATCATTTTTTAACAACACCTTTAATTGAAAGATTAAAAACCGCAGAAATTTTAACACAGGTCGTTCATTCTGATCATTGCCCGGTTTTGGTGGAGATTTAAAATTAAATTCGTATTATTTTTAAAATTAAAATTTATTCATTAAGTCCATAATTTAACAATTTATAAAAAAAGATAAATTATTTTCTTCTATAGTTAATATAAAAATAACTTTCAATTTTCAAGAAGTTAACAAATTAATTACTCAAAAATTAATTTTATTCCATAATTTTGTAAGAAAAATATGACAATTAAAGAACTCGCTGATACTGCTGCTGAATATTTGAAAAGTTTTTTTCCAGATGCTGATAAAATTCAATTGGAAGAAATTGAAATAACTGATGACGACTTATATTGGAATATTACTTTAAGTTATGAAAGTAATGATAATGATAATGTTGTTGCTAATAAAAATTGGCTTATGTCCCAACTAAGAAAATTCAAAATTTTTCGAATTGACGCTAGAAGTGGAAAAGTTAGATCTATGAAGATTAGAGATATCAAATAAGAAAATTTGAAGAGCCAATTTTTAAGAAAAGAAAAAAATCCACAGTATTAAAATATAATAAATTGATTATTAGTACTTTACAAATAATAACACTATATAAAACTTTTAAAAACTTGCGTATATTTGTGAGATGTGCAAAAGTTTCCGCTCCGCTACAACTTTTGCACATCGGAGCGCGGATTACATCCCGCAGCTGTATCAAAGCGTTTTCGCTTACGCAAAAACCTTCAACACATCTGCGGATTTGCGAAGTTTCATTTTCTTATTTAACTTCGTTAAAACAAAAATGAAACTTCGCAAATCCGCGCGACGTTATAAAAATTTTAACTTCCTCACAATATTTAGTGTATAAATTCCTAAATTATTTTTAGTCTTTTTTAAACTTTATATTATTCTTGCTAAAATTCATAGCAATATTCCACAATTCCTAAAAAATTAGTAAATACTTTTACTAATTTTTCGTATTTTTACTTCTTTATAAATCACAATTAAGTAATGAATTTAGAGCGTATAAAAGAGAAACTGGAAATACTTGCAGATGCTGCAAAGTACGATGTTTCCTGCTCTTCCAGCGGCGGAAACCGCAAAAATAAAAACGGCAGTTTGGGCGATAGTCACGGTATGGGAATTTGCCATACTTACACCGAAGACGGCCGATGCGTTTCGCTTTTAAAAATTCTTCTTACAAACCACTGCATTTACGATTGCGCCTATTGCGTTTCCCGCAAAACCAACGATATTAAACGCGCCGCTTTTACCGTGGAAGAAGTCGTGGATCTGACCATGAATTTCTACCGCAGAAATTATATTGAAGGTTTATTTTTAAGTTCCGGGATTTTTAAAGACGCGGATACAACAATGGAACGCCTTGTTCGTGTGGCGAAAAAATTGCGCACCGAACATAAATTTAACGGTTATATTCACTTAAAATCAATTCCCGGCGCAAGCGATGAAATGATGAAAGAAGCCGGACTTTACGCCGACCGACTTTCCATCAATATTGAAATTCCTACCGAAAAAGGTTTAAAATTATTAGCGCCCGATAAATCGCATTCCGAAATGATAAAACCGATGGGTTTTGTGAAAAACGAATTGATATTATATAAAGAAGAAAAGAAATTATTTAAAAAAGTACCGAAGTTCGCGCCTGCCGGACAATCCACTCAAATGATCGTCGGCGCGACAGACGAAACAGATCTAAAAATTATAAAAGTCGCGGATCATTTTTATCAACATTTTAATCTAAAACGGGTTTATTATTCTGGTTACGTCCCGATGTTGGAAGATGCAAGATTGCCTTCCATTCATTCTCAAGTCCCGATGTTGCGCGAAAACAGATTGTATCAAGCCGATTGGTTGATGCGGTTTTATGGTTTTAAAGCAGATGAAATTTTAGAAAAAGACAATCCTTTTCTTGATTTAGAAGTCGATCCAAAATTAGCGTGGGCGTTGCGAAATCGTGAAAAATTTCCTGTGAATGTGAATTCTGCGACCAAAGAAATGCTGTTAAGAATTCCGGGAGTTGGCGGAAAATCGGTGAATAAAATTTTGAGTGCGAGGCATTTTCAAAAATTAAATTTAGATAATTTAAAGAAAATGGGCGTTGCTTTAAACCGTGCAAAATATTTTGTAGAATTTGATTCACATAATGTTTTTAACAAATATATTGAGGAACAGAATTTCCGAAAAATTATTTTAACAGGAATGAAATCGAAATTTCAAAATCCATTTTCAGAACAGTTAAGTTTATTTTAAATGACGACTTTAATTTACGATGGCAGTTTTGAAGGTTTATTAACAGCAGTTTTCGAGGTTTTTGAATATAAATTGTCGTCACCAAAAATTATATCAAAAGAAAATTATTCCAGTGAAAATATGTTTGCTGAAATTCATGAGGTTTTTACTTCAAAGGAAAAATCAGAGCGCGTTTTAAATAAATTGGAATTGAATATATGTAAATCAGGAATTTCGCAGTTGCTTAAAGTTTACTTGTCCGAAAGAGAAGATCTGGAATTTTTAATTTTAAACGCGATTCAGAAATCAATAAAAAATTCCTTGGTTAATAATATCTTACAAAATTATGCCGATGAAAATATTCTGGAAATTGCTAAAATAAATAAATCAATTAACCGCGAAATCCACAGAATGCACGCTTTTGTAAGGTTTGAAAAACTAAAAGACGAGGTTTATTTTTCTAAAATAGAACCAGATTTTAATGTGTTGCCTTTAATTGTAAAACATTTTAAAGACCGTTACCAAGACCAAAAATGGATGATCTTTGATTTAAAAAGGCATTATGGCGTGACTTATGATCTGCAAACTGTAGATTTTTTTTATCCGGAAACTGACCAACTTTATAACTTTAAAAAAATGGAAAATCTTTTGCACGAGGAAGAAATCCGTTATCAGAAGTTATGGCAACGCTACTTTTTTAAAACCAATATTCCGGAAAGAAAGAATTTGAAACTGCATTATCAACATGTGCCAAAAAGATACTGGAAATATTTAACGGAAAAAATTTAGTTGATAGTTGATAGAAAATTAAACAAAATTAGAAGTCATTTAACTTTTAATTTTTTGAACTTTAAATAAAAATTTAATGAAAGAATTAACATTAAGAGACACCGACAGAATAATAGAAATGGCTTGGGAAGACCGAACGCCATTTGAAGCCATCACTTTTCAATTCGGGTTTTCCGAAGCGGAAGTGATCACTTTAATGCGCACAGAATTAAAGGAAAGTTCCTTTAAACTATGGCGAAAACGCGTCAATTCTGGCGTGAGCAAAAAACATTTAAAGAAAAGAAGTGATGAAATCTCACGGTTTAAATGTTCGAGACAAAAAACTATTTCTCACAATAAAATCTCAAAGCGATAGACTTCCCAACTTCCATATCAAAAATTGAGGCGAGAATTTCTGCGATAAATCCGGTAAAATATTCTTCCACGCGTAACTTTAAGAACGGCGCTGTCACAAAATTAAGCCCATACATTTCACGCGGCGTAATTTCGGCGTTTGACGTTTTTAAGCAAGTAAAAACCTTAAATTTAAAATGGTTTGAGGTAGAAAGATTGGTTCAAGAATTGGCGTGGCGAGAATTTTTTCAAAATGTTTGGACTCATAAAAACGAAAAAATATTTTCAGACCTAAAAAATCCGCAAATTAATGCTGAAAACTCTGGAATGCCTTCGTCCGTTTTTAACGCGAATACAGGAATTGACGTTTTAGATGATGCCGCAAAAGAATTGTATAATTCAGGCTACATTCATAATCATTTGCGAATGTATTTGGCGTCCGTTTGCTGCAATATCGGGCATTATTATTGGTCTGAACCAGCAAAATGGCTGTATTATAATTTATTAGACGGCGACTTGGCAAGCAATCATTTAAGCTGGCAATGGATTGCCGCCACGTTTTCGGGTAAGAAATATTTTGCAAACCAGGATAATTTAAATAAATATTTTAAAAGTAATCAAAAAGACACCTTTTTAGACATCGACTATTCAGAATTTGAAACGTTGAAAGTACCCGAAGTTTTAAAGGAAAGTCAACAATTAACTTTAAAAACTAAATTGCCTGAACTTCCAAAACCAGAGTTTAAAAATACCAAAACTTTGATTTTTAATTATTACAATCTGGATTATAAGTGGCACGAAAACGAAGATTATCAAAAGATATTTTTAATCGAGCCGTCGCAATTTGAAAAGTTTCCAGTTTCCGAAAAGTGCTTGAACTTTGCCCTAAAATTATCAGAAAACATACCCAATATTAAATTATTTGTGGGCGAATTTTCAGAATTGATTTCAGAAATTTCCGTTGAAAATATTACTTTTAAAGAACATCCATTAAACTTATATTACCAGGGAACTTCAGAAAAAACGTCCAATTTATTTAAAATTGAATTTGAATGTTCGTCTTTTTTTTCCTACTGGAAAAAAGTTAAAAAAGGCTTACAAAAGGATTTTGAAACTATTGATTAATGTTACTAATTAAATCTAAAAAATTGAAATTAATCTAATTATTTTCTCACATATTTTACAGATGATGCAGATTATTAATTACTTTAAAAAAAACGGTGTAAATCTGCGAAATCCATGCATTACGTTTTTAAAAGTAATATTTTAAGAGAATTTTGTGAGACAAAATTTAAAAACTAAAACTATGAATCTAAATAAAACAGAAATAGAGAATCTGGAGAAAACATACCGGTTAAACCTCATTAATTCCATAAGCGGCGTGAAACCTGCAAATTTAATTGGTACGAAATCAAAAAGCGGACAAGAAAATTTAGCTATTTTCTCCTCGGTTGTTCATTTGGGATCGAATCCCGCGCAATTGGCTTTTGTGCTGCGTCCACAAGAAGAGCGTGAAACCGATACTTTTAGAAATATCACAGAAACTGAAGTTTATACCATCAATCACGTTCCTAAAAGTTTGATTGAAAAGGCACATTATACATCCGCGAAATTGCCGACAGAAGTATCAGAATTTGAAAAAATGGCAATTGAACAAGAATATTTTAACGATTTCTTCGCGCCTTTTGTGAAGGAAAGCCCAGTGAAAATGGGAATGAAATTGGATCATATTATTGAGTTGCCAAATAATTGTAAGTTTATTATTGGTATAGTTCAGCAATTAATTTTGTCTGATGAAGCGGTAAATGATTTAGGTCAAATTGATTTAGAAGTTTGTAATTCTACCGGAATTTCTGGGCTAAATACTTATTATTCTTTAGAAAAGCTGGAAACTTTTCCCTACGTTCGCGAAAATGAAATCCCTGATTTTAGATGAAATCGCCAGAAATAAATTTGCGAAATAAATACAATTGAAGATAGGCGATAACATATGATCATTGAAAATTTAAATATCTGTATATGAAGAAAGAAAATCTTCCCTTTAAAATTTGTCCCGTGTGCAAGCGGCCTTTTTCCTGGCGAAAAAAATGGGAAAAGAATTGGGACGAGGTAATATATTGCAGTGAAAAATGTAAAAGAAATAAGCGAAATGTCTAAAGTTATCAACCTAATTTTTCCGCATCAATTATTTAAAAACCACCCATTGCTAGAATTGGAAGGTGATTTTTATTTAATTGAAGAATATCTCTATTTTAAACATTTTAAATTTCACAAGCAAAAAATTGCGTTTCACCGGGCATCCATGAAATACTTTCAAAAGTATTTGGAAGAAAATGGAAAAATTGTAAATTATATTGAAAGCAACCATCCTATTTCAGATATTCGAAATTTTGGTGAAGAAATAAAAGCACAAGAAATTACAGAAATAAACGTGGTAAACCCATCGGATTTTTATCTGGAAAAAAGATTGAAAGAAGTGGCAAAAGATATTAAACTCAATATATTTGATTCGCCACAATTCATTAATAACAAAGAAGATTTAGCACAATTTTTTAATCCTGATAAAAAATCCTATTTCCAGACGACTTTTTATAAACAGGAACGTCTTCGCTTGAATATTCTAATGGATGAAAATAAAAATCCAGAGGGTGGAAACTGGACTTATGACGTGGATAATAGAAAGAAATATCCCAAAGAAAAAATACCGCCTGAGGTTTTTTTTCCTGTTAAATCTAAATTTTGGAAAGAAGCCGTAAAATATACTGAAGAAAAATTCCAGAATAATCTTGGGGAAGTTTCAGAAAATGTTTTTTATCCGACTTCTCATAAGGAAGCAGAAGATTGGCTCGAACAATTTTTGAAGTATCGCTTTCAGGATTTTGGTATTTATGAAGATGCCATAGTTGAGAAAGAAATTATTTTAAATCACAGTGTGCTCTCGCCTTTACTTAATTCCGGTTTATTGACACCCATTGAAGTCGTAGAAATAACACTGGATTTCGCTAATAAACATGAAATTCCGCTAAATTCTACGGAAGGTTTTATCCGGCAGATCATCGGTTGGCGTGAGTTTATGCATGGTATGTATTTATTTAAAGGCGTTTATTCCCGTAATAAAAATTTCTTTGGATTTAGCCGAGAAATACCAAAAAGTTTTTACGATGGCACAACGGGAATTCCAGCGGTAGATGAAACGATTAAAAAAGTTTTAAAAACGGGTTATTGTAATCACATTGAAAGATTAATGATTTTAGGGAATTTCATGTTGCTCTGTGAAATTCATCCTGATGCAGTTTATCAATGGTTCATGGAATTATTCATTGATGCTTACGATTGGGTAATGGTTCCGAATGTTTACGGCATGAGTCAGTTTGCTGATGGTGGAACTTTCGCGACGAAACCCTATTTGAGCGGTTCTAATTATATTAAAAAAATGAGTGACTATCCGAAAGGCGATTGGGAAGCAATTTGGGACGGACTTTTCTGGCGTTTTGTAGGTGAACATCAGGATTTTTTTAAAGGAAACCAACGCGTTTCTATGATGTATTATTCTTACCAAAAAATGGATGCAGAAAAAAAGAAATTGCATCATAAAAATGCAGGGGATTTTTTGAGTAAACTTTAAATCATTTTACGTAAATTTTATATTTTAAAATTTTCTAAAGTTGCTTATATTTATAGTTGGATAAAATGGTGAAGGAATGAAAATCAGACAAACATTATCCAAAATGACAATAAAGGCTAGATTCATAAGACTATATTCAACGGAAAGATATATTTTTCTAAAAATCAGGTCTAATAAATAATTTGGCTAATTTATTCGAAAATGAATTGAATTATGATTACAAGGATAGCCTTATTTTAAACAAATTAATCCGTTTTGAAAAGATCATAAATTTGAAACTGAAAAATACCCTTTTTAAATTTTTACCTTCGCTTTTTGAGAATTTAGTACTAAAATTATTTTCTAGCATGTCATCCTAAACATTACATTAAAATTCATAAATGAAAAAAATTAGCTTCAGCCTATTCATTATCTTAATGAGTTTTGCCACAATTTTTGGGCAACAATTTAAAGTCAGTTATCCAAAATCCTTACTTGCAGAGCCTTTTACCGGAAATGTGATTGTTTTTATGTCAAAGGAAAATAAGGAGCCGAGAGATGGAGCTATTGGCTTAGAAAGCTTTCCCTGCTTTTCAGTTTTTGTAAATAATATACAGCACGGACAGGAAATTGTCATTGATTACAAAGCGGTTTCCTATCCTACGACACTTTCAAACATTGAACGTGGCGACTATTTCGTGCAGATTGTTTGGGACAGAAATCTTGGGGGTCGCTCTATATCTTCAAGTCTAGGCAATCTCTATAATCCAACTGAGAAAATTACTATTACTAAAGATTATAATAAATTTTTTACCATTTCTACAACACAGATAGTTCCTCCAGTTGCTGCTTTTAAAGAAAGTTAATTTATAAAAGAGTTAAAAGCACCTTCTTTATTACTTACTAACTTCACGGGTAAACCAATGACCGTAGATGCGGCGGCGGTTTTACCGAAAGAATATTTTACGGAACCAAATAGAAAATTCCTGGTCTTATTCAATGTTTTTGGTTATGGCGGAGATTATCACAGATGGTCAGGCGCAAATTCTGCAAGCGATAATTTAGAGGACATACCAGTAATTAAAGTTTACCTGGATGGCAATTGTGCTTTAGGTCATTCGGTTTATGCAAATAGCGATAATAACGGTTTGTGGGGAGATGCTTTAACAAAAGAATTTATACCTGAGCTTGAAAAAAAATACAGGTGCAATGGCGCACGTTTAATAACTGGTCACAATAGCGATGGGTGGTCAAGTCTTTGGCTTCAAACGCAATATCCAAAAATATTTGACGGCTGCTGGTCCAGTTCACCAGATCCAGTTGATTTTATTAGCTTCCAAAAAATAAATTTATATGAAGCTAAAAATATGTTCTATGATAAAAACGATCATCAAAATTTAGTAGCAACAGTTGCTGGTTTTTTCCCCTGGAACACGATGAAAACGGCTTATCAAATGGAAAATGTGATTTATCGTGGGGAACAGATGCATTCCTTTGACGCTGTTTTCAGTAAAAAAGGAAGTGACGGCAATCCTGAAAGAATTTGTAATGCACAAACTGGCGAAATTAATCGCTCCACATTTGAACACTGGAAAAAATATGATGTCGCCTCAAATTTAAAAAATAATTGGAATTCTTTAAAAGCCGATTTAGATGGTAAAGGACGAATTACCGTGGGTAATCAGGATAATTTTCTTTTAAATTATGCCGTAAAATTACTGGATAAGCAAATGAAGGAATTAAACTCAAATTTTCAGTTTGCTTATTATCCCGGAGATCATTTTACATTGGCGACACCAGAGTTTATGAAAGATGGTAATCATTTTCTTAAGTAAAAATATGTAGAATGGTTGGCGAAAAATAATTTTGGAAAGAAATAAAATTTACTGGAAAACTCACAGAAACAGCTTTTTTTGTACACCTTATTGAAATTACTTGGCGTGCTCAGCCAAATAATTTGCCAGCACTTTATCAACTAATTCCTCTTTCGTTAAATGGTGAAAAATAGTTTTTATATGTTGTTTAATTTCTTCCGGGATTTCACGGTTAGGTTTTGTTTTAAATACTTTTTTAGCCCAAACCAAAGTGTTGTTCCATTCGATAGATTCTGCGTCAACTTTTTTTACTGCCTTAAAATGAATTCCTAATTCTTTTTCAAAATTAATAATTTCTGGGACTTCTTCCTGCTGAATTATGGTCATAGAAAGTCCTTTCGCTCCTGCTCTACCCGTTCTTCCGCTTCGGTGAACATAGGCTTCAGGGGTATCTGGTAGATGATAATTGACAACATAAGCCAGTTCTTTTACGTCAATTCCTCTCGCCACTAAATCTGTGGCAACCAAAATATCAATATAACCTTCGCGAAACTGTTCCATGATACGGTCCCGAATTCCCTGTGTTAAACTTCCATGCAAAGCGCCAGAAGAAATTTTTCGGATTGCCAGGTTTTTTGCTAATTTATTAACTGCCGCTTTAGTTTTGCAGAAAATAATCCCTCTTCCACCATCCTGAGAATTTAAAAAATGTAAAAGAACATCTAGTTTTTCAATCGGTTCTACTACAATATATTCATGATCAATGCTTTCATTCCCAATGATTTCCATGTCAGAATTCACAGAAATTGCAGTTTTAGACATGGAATTATGTACGATATCTTTAAGTTCGCCAGGCATCGTTGCACTAAATAGATAAGTACGACGGCTTTTTGGTAATGCTTTCAAAATTGGCATTAGATCATCTTTCAAAGCCTGAAACATTTCATCAGCTTCGTCTAAAACTAAGTTATTTAAAGATTTAATGTCAAAAGCCTCTTTCTCTAATAAATCTAAAAATCGACCTGGAGTTGCGACGATTATTTGTGCACCCAATTTTAACTCTTCAACTTGCGATTTTACAGTTTTTCCACCAGTTAGTAGAACAATTGAAATTTCTGGAATATATTTAGCGAAATCTTTAAGATTATTATAAATCTGCTGACTTAATTCTCTGGTTGGCGCTAAAATTAAGGTCTGAATATTTTTATTTTCTACATTTATTAGTTGAAGAAGGGGCAAGCCAAAAGCGACCGTTTTACCAGTTCCAGTTTTTGCAAGTACAACGACATCTTCCTTTTGATCTAAAATTATCGGGATCACTTCTTCCTGAATATCTGTCGCAAAAGTTATTTCTAAATCTTTTAATGCGTTTTGAAGTTGTTTAATAATTCCTAAATCTGAGATAAGTCTGGACATATTTAATTTTTTACAAAGATAACCACAGTTTTGCTCGATTGGTTACTATCTCACTTTTTAAAAATATTTAATTTTATTTTTCAGCGCACCATCCAAATTTATCATTAATGATTTGTTCTTTGTGTATTTTTAAATAGTCTAAAAGTCCCTCAGAAACGGGAGAATGTTTAATGAGACAGCCGAACTAAGAATTCCGATTCTTCAAAAAAATATTGCGGAGATAAAAATCTTTACCGCAACTGCAAAAATTAATGATTTAAAGATTAATATAAGTTCTGAAATTAAAATAAATTTAGATGAAAATAATTAAAACAAAAAAGCTGAGCAAAACTAGTTTACTCAACTTCTAATGAAAAATTTAATTTATTTATTTGGAAGCAGTCGGCGCTTTTCCACCCTCCGGCACAAAAATAAGTGCTGCAGAATTCATGCAATATCTTTTACCTGTCGGATTTGGTCCATCATCAAAAATATGGCCAAGGTGAGACCCACTTTTACTGTCCACAACTTCAGTGCGGCTATATCCACCACTATTATCAGTTACTAATTTTACAGCATTGCTGGAGATTGGTTGATAAAAGCTTGGCCATCCTGTTCCAGAGTCAAATTTTGTATCAGAACTGAAAACTGGCTGCAAAGACGCTGCAGAATAATAAGTCCCTTTTTTATAAAAATGATCGTATTTTCCTGTGAAGGCCATTTCCGTCCCTTGTTTGCGAAGAATTGTATATTGATCCTTTGTTAATCTATTTTTCCATTCAGAATCAGTGAGATTCATAGGATATTTAGCTTGTGCAATTTGCGTATTTTTTGCAACGGTTTTTCCATTTTTACTTTGCGCTTTATTACAACTCAATGTAAAAAAAGTTAGAATTAAAAGTAGATAATGACTGGTTTTATTAAACATAATATTTGTTTTTTAATTTGTTTTGTATGCTATAATATACGGGATTTTCAAAATTTTAGATTTCAATTGTTTAAAACCGTAAAAAATCATGTTGTAAATTATGTTTTGTCAGTAAACTACTATTTTATGACCCTGGGAATATCTGCTGAAATCCGCGTTAATAATTCATAGTTCAACATATTGCTGTAATCGCTAAAAGACGCTACGGAAAGTACTTTATCAGACTGACACCCTATTAAAATAACTTCATCGCATATTTTTATGTTTTCTAAAAAAGTCACTTCTACTACCATCATATTCATGTTAATGGTGCCAATTACCACGCATCTCTCGCCATTGATCAAAACCCTTCCGACATTACTTAAATTTCTGCTGTAACCGTGCGCATAACCAACAGGAACGGTTGCGATTTTCATATTAGCGTCTGCCATAAAACTCGTTCCATAACCAACAAATTCCCCACGTTTCACTTTTTTTACGCTCATTACTTGACTTTTCCAGGAAATAATGCGTTTTAGAGGATCTACATTTTTCTTTTTTGTATTATAATAATTCACCAAAACTTCTGAACTTGGCCAGAACCCATATTGCATAATTCCGATTCTTACCAGATCCATCTGCGTTTCTGGATACATCATTGCGGCAGCGGAACAAGCAGCGTGTTTTTGCAAAGGTTTTAAACCGGCTTCACAAAATTTCTCATAGATTTCATTAAAAGAAACAATCTGCTTTTTAACACGAAAAAAATTGGCAATGCTTTCTGCGCCGGCAAAGTGGGTACAAAGTCCCTTAAATTCAATAGAAGCCGCATTTTTTTTCAGAAAATCATGTACCCATTTTAATTCGGTATTATTAAAACCAGTCCGGTTCATTCCAGTTTCTATTTCAATATGAACAACGGCTTTTTTCGAGAGTCTTTTAGCAGTTTTGGCTGCAGAAATTAACCGTTGCTTTTCAAAGACAAAAAATTCCACTCTATTTTCAATGATCCATTCTAAATCTTCTTCATTATTAAGCCAACCCATTATTAAAACAGTTGCTTTTTCTTGTGCGACAGATTTTACCCTTCTGGCTTCATGGGAATCAAAAACGGAAAAATGATTTATATTTTCCTTTAAAGCAATTTCCACAAATTTTTCAATAGAATGACCATACGCATTGCCCTTTATAACAGATGAAATAATTACATTTTTCTTTAAATGTTGCCGCAAAAAATTAATATTAGTTTTAAAAGCTTGGGAATCAAGTTCCAAATAAGAATTATTGTGCATCTACTAATTCACTTATTTTATAAAATATTGTCGCGCCCGTCTCTGTGATTTCATCAGGCCAATCATAATCTGGATTATGCAAACTTGGTTGATTTTCACCACTTCCCAATCCAAACATGGCGCCTTCATAGTGCTCTGTAAAAAGTCCAAAATCTTCACCAAACTCAAACGGAGTTTTTCTTTCGACTAAATTAAATTTACAATCTTCCACCGCTTTTCTCACAAAATCAACTGCTGCAGGATTATTTTCATTAGCAGTGAATTTTTGAGTCCATGAAATATCTGTTTTCAAATTAAATTTTTCAGCAACTTTTAAAGCGATATTTTCTAATTCCATTTCCAACTCTTTCATTTCTTTATTATTAAAACGGCGAAAAGTGTAGTGCACTTCGCCAAAACCTGCGGAAATTCCGTAATCTGCTGTTCCCATTTCTATAAAAATGGGTGTTAAAATCGTAAACTTTTCTTTTTCTCGATCGGTTTGGTTTTTTTCATCATATTCCTGTATAATTTCTGCAATCGCCGAAGCTGGATTAAGTCCATTTTGCGGCTCCGCAGCGTGAGAGGTTTTGCCGTAAAGTTTTATTATAATTGAATTTACAGCGCACGTAAAAGTGTTATTTTTCACCACGATATCGTGAAGTTTATACCCTGGAAGATTGTGCAGTGCAAAGACTTTGTCAGGATTTAGATTTCTAAAGCGCTCATCGTTACAAATCTCAACAGCTCCTTTCCCATTTTCTTCTGAGGGTTGAAACATTAAAATCACTTTCGTGTTTTTTAATTTGTTTAATGATAATTTCTTCGCTAAAAGGCACATCACACTCATATGTCCATCATGTCCACATTTATGGGAAACGTTTTTAACCATTGATTTATGTTCAAATTCATTAATTTCCTGAATGGGCAACGCGTCTAATTCGCAGCGAAACATAATCGTTTTTTTTATGTCATTTGTCGGATTATAAACCGCAATAAGTCCAGTTCCATTTCCTAAATTTTCTAATAATTCGTCCGGATTGTAATTCTTCAAAAAAGCTGTAATAGTTTTTACAGTTTCAAATTCAATCCCAGAAAGTTCTGGATTTTTGTGAAGGTACTTTCTTAATTCTAAAATATCATTCATATCAATTTTCTTTGATTTTACTTAATTTAAAAAGTTATGAAAAAAGCTTTAGATAAATAAGTAAAGCAGACGAAAATCTAAAAGTTTAACATAAAATTTGGTTTAGAAAAATAAAGTAAAAAATAATACTAAATATTAGATTTTATAAAATATATTTACTAATTTAGCTGAGTAAATAAATGGCAATAATGAGAAATTATTTGATAATTGGTGGTTCTTCTGGTATTGGTAAAGCGCTGGTAAATATTCTTCAAAAAGAGGATAGCAAAACCACCTCGACTTTTAACCAGACTGAACCAACTGAAAATTTTAATAATGTGAACTATATCCATTTGGATGTTTTGCAAAACAGCTTAGATTTGGCAAGCTTACCAGAAGAAATTCACGGGTTGGCTTACTGTCCAGGAACTATAAATTTGAAACCTTTTCACCGTTTTTCCGAAGAAGATTTTTTAAATGATTTTAAACTTCAGGTATTAGGAGCTACGAAAATTATTCGTGAGATATTACCAAACCTAAAATCAAGTGGAACCGCATCAATTGTTTTATTTTCAACTGTCGCAGTTCAGATGGGATTTAATTTTCATTCCCAAGTTGCCATGTCAAAAGGTGCGATAGAAGGATTAACAAAATCTCTGGCAGCAGAATTTGCACCAAAAATTAGGGTAAATGCAATTGCACCATCTCTTACTGATACGCCTTTAGCGGGAAAAATTTTAAGTACACCAGAAAAAAAAGCGGCTCAATCAGAACATAATCCTTTGAAAAAAGTTGGAAGTCCGGAAGATATAGCAGAAATAGCAGCCTTTCTTCTATCAGAAAAATCCTCCTGGATCACCGGCCAAATAATCCACGTTGATGGTGGTTTTTCAACAATAAAATAAATTAGTTTTTTATATGTGTTAATTTTTGTTTGTGTACCTGCACTTTTATCGTAAAAGTGCAGGTTTTTTTTTGTCATTTCTGACTAAGAAAATTAAAGTAAATCCTTTTCAATTATTTACTTATTTTTTATCAACAACAATTCTATCATTCCTGTTTGCAAGTTCCCAGGCGGTTGCGAAAATAAGTTGCGCTCTTTTCGCCAGCAAAATATAGTTTATTTTTTCAGGATCATCGGTTGGTTTGTGGTAGTCTTCGTGAATACCATCAAAGAAAAATGCGACCGGAATTCCTTTTTTTGCAAAATTATAGTGGTCACTCCGGTAATATAAACGTTGTGGATCTTTTGGATCATCGTATTTGTAATTTAATTTTAGCTGATTTGTACTTGCATTTGCCACCTCATTTATAGTTTTTAATTCCTTTGAAAGCATTTCTGATCCAATCACATAAACATAATTTTGACCACGATTCTCAATATCATCACGCCCGATCATATCAATATTTAAATCTGCAACTGTATTCGCCAACGAAAATACTGGATTGTCTGCGTAAAAGGACGAACCAAATAAACCATGTTCTTCACCCGTTACGTGTAAAAATAAGATTGAACGTTTTGGTCCGTATCCTTCTTTTACAGCTCTGTTAAAAGCTTCTGCAATTTGCATTACCGCAACTGTTCCACTTCCATCATCATCCGCACCATTATAAACCACGCCGCCTTTCATCCCTACGTGATCGTAATGCGCGGAAACTACAACTACTTCTTCAGGTTTTTCTGAACCTTTAATAAAAGCCAGAATATTAGCAGAATCATTAAAAGTTTCTCGACTGCTTTTCTTGTTCATATAGTCTGCTGGAACTGTTTGAAGATAAGAAGTCATTCCCGTCGGATGTCCTATACTTAAATTTTTATAGTAATTAATAATATAATCTGCAGCGCGTTTTTGCCCAGGACTTCCCGTATCTCTGCCCTCCATATCGTCAGCTGCAATAACGTAGAGATTTTTCTTCAGATCTTCGCTTCTTATTGAAGAATAGGCATTTTTAAAAGGTTTTCCCTCGTAGGAATAATTGATCGCGGCACAACTTGAAAGTATTGCTACGAAACTTATCATCATTAAACCACTTCGCAAATTCATAGGTTAATATTTTTTTAAAGATAATAATTTTTATAAATAAATGGCACCTCTGTTTTATTACGATTAAAAAATTTAAGAAAAGGAGGTTCTTAGCTTAACTAAAAAGTTAATTTGTGTTAAACCATAATATATTCATTTAAATGGAATGTTTTATGTACAAAATTATAAAATACATTAAAAATATATTATTATGGAAAATGACAAAGTAGTAAGTTTATTAAACGATTTAATTACAAAAAATTACGACGCTGAAAATGGCTATAAAGAAGCCGCTGAAAAAATTGAGAATACTTCTCTGAAAGGTTATTTTCAAAATCAAGCACAAAATCGGTACGATTTCGGCCATCAAATAAAGCCATTAATTACAAAATATGACGGTGAAGTGATCAAAGGGACAAGTATTGTTGGCGATCTACACAGAACCTGGATTGCAATTAGAAATGCTTTTACAAGCGGCGATAAAGCTATTTATGAAGAATGCATCCGTGGTGAAGAAGCCTTCTCAAAAGAATATGGTGATATGTTAAAAAACCATAATTTGCCGGAAGACGTAGCAAATGTTGTATTAAAACAAAAAGCTTCAGTAGATAAAGCTCTGGTTTCATTACGCGAAATGGAAGGTTTTGCCGCTTAGAATTAAAGTTTGTTAAGTTTTTTTAAAAATAGTTTGGCTGAAAAGTGAAACTATTTTTCATTTAAGTGTCCAATCCACAAAATTATTCATCACTTCAATCCAATGTGGTTTTTCCTGATTCACTTTTCCGTCTTTATCAACTTCAAAAAAGTTGTGTTCTAAGTTTAAATATCTCTTATACGTTAAATTATTTTTATGTTCTCGGATAAAATATAAGGGCACTAAATCACACAAATCTGCTGCAATATCACCTGTGCCATAAGCCAAATAAATCGGTTTATTAAAAGAAAGCCAATCTTGAATCAAAGGGACAGAAAATGACTTCCAAGCCAATAATCCAATATTTTTCTTCAGTTTTTCTGGATTATTTGCATCCCGATACAATTGATATTGCGCCTCAATATCCTTATCGGCTTCTTCCCAAGTTATTTGTTTTTGCTCCGCCTGTTTGCGATCATCCCTAATATTTTGGTCAATTCTCCCAAACGGATTTGCACCAAATAATCCCAATTTTGAAACATATTTATCTTCTATTGCAATTTTTATGGCAACTTTTGAACCTTGTGAATGTCCCGCGACAATTAATTTTTTGTTATCAACCCATTTTTGTTTTCTTAAAAATTTTAAAACTTTGAGAGCGCGGTTAACATAATTTTCAAGATAATCCGCTTTTTGAAAATCATCGGTCGGTGTATTTTTATCTTTAGAATTCCCGAAATACCAATACGACTCATTGATTTGATTTTCATCTGCAATCAAAGGTGTTTTAGGATCTGAAATCACAACCAGATGGTAATATTTTTTAATTTTTTCCACGTCAAAATTGGTAATTCCACCACCAATCATCCAAATTCCATCTTTTTTAGAATTCACAAAAAGTGGATACGGTAACGAACCTTGACAAAAAAGAAAAATTGGCTTCTTGGTATCTAATTTAGTATCTAAAACTATGAAATCAATATTGTCAACTTTATCTTTTATTTGAAAATTTGTGGCTTCATTGTTAATAATTTTTCCTTTCTGCGCGAATGAAAAATTGGAGATAATAATTAAAAAAAGTATTGCTTTAAACTTCATGGTGGTATTTGAATAATTATAAAATTAAAAATTTAGGTTAGTTTTTCGACACTTTAATTGAAAAACATTTCCTTCCGGATCAATTCCGTCACACAGCCAAAAATCATAATCGTCAAAAGTTTTTAGTTCCCGCATTTGGATTTTTTTTGCTAAAAATTTACTTCTAACGTCTTCTGAATCTTCTTCAATCTCAAAAACAATTTTCACATTATTATCAAACTGATGATTTTCTGAAATTTTTTCTAAATAGTGGTCGCCTATTTTATGAAATGCAATTTTCATTGTTCCATCTGTCATTAAAACCCAGATTTCATCTTCTTCAATAACTTTTAGATCAAAATTTTCTTCATAAAAATCTCTTAATAATTTGATGTTTTTTACATAGAAAAGTAGCGTATCAATTTTTGTTTTCATCTGTCTTATCTAAAAAGAAAATTCCTCAAAACTATATTCATTATCACTAAACTTCGCAGAAATATGTTGCAAACCATTACTCAAAATAATTTTTTCGGCTTTTAAAATGGAATTGTAACGTGCGGTTTGTTCAAATGTTTTTTCTGTCAATTTTATTGATGGTGCTTTACATTCTATTAAAATTTTTGATATTGTTTTTTCAGTAATTAAAAGATCTATTCTTTTGGTTAAACCATTAATTACTAATTTTTTTTCTAAAATAATTGCGGAAGTTGAAATTGATTTTTCTGTGATAAAATACTGAATCCAATGTTGACGCACCCACTCTTCGGGCGTTAGTAGAAGCCAGGATTTCCGGACCTCATCATAAATAAAAAACTTATCTTTGTCCTGCTTAAATTCAAAGTTAAAATCAGCCGGAAAGTTGAGTTTTAGAAGTTCCATCGTCTATGAAAGATTTAAATGTAATTCTCAAAAGTATTAAAAATAAAGCGTTTTTACCGGTTTATTTTTTTCACGGGGAAGAATCTTATTTTATTGATGTCGCGGTAAAAGTCTTGGAAAATGAGGTGCTTTCGGAAGATGAGAAAGCCTTTAATCAAATTATTCTATACGGTAAAGACACTTCTTACGCAGAAATTTGTTCGTTAGCGCGTCAGTTTCCAATGATGGGCGATAAGCAAGTTATTATTGTAAAAGAAGCGCAGGATTTAAAAAGTGGTGAAGATGATGTAAAATCAATTCTCGCTTATTTAGAAAATCCAGTTGAAAGTACGATTCTGGTTTTTGGACATAAAAATAAAAAATTAGACGGTCGGAAATTATTTGGTAAAGTTCTAAATCAGAAAAAATATGCTTTTTTAAGTGAAAAACTGAAAGATGGCAATTTAGTGAGATGGATCTCTGATGAATGCAAAGAATTAAACATAAAAACGACTCCCAATATTCCAAATTTGTTAGCAGAATATCTCGGTGATGATCTTTCCAGAATTGCCAATGAATTGAAAAAAATTCAAATTGTTTTAAAGGAAAACGAAGTTTTAGATGAAAAATTAGTTGAACTTCATATTGGGATTTCCAAGGATTATAATGTGTTTGAATTGATAAAAGCATTAGGACAAAACAACGCCGATCAAGCCTCAAAAATTTCTCATTTTATGGGAAAAAGTAAAGCGAATTCAATTGTTTTAACACTTGGAATGCTTTATAAATTTTACTCAAATTTAATCATTTATCAGGCCATGGCGGGACAAAATCCACAGGCAATTGCCGCAGAATTAGGAATTAGTCCTTATTTTTTAGGAGAATTTACGACGGCTGCAAAACATTATAATTTAAGAAGTTCTACCCGAATAATTTCACTTTTAAGAGAGACAGACTTGAAAAGCAAAGGTTTGGGTGCTGTAAATGTGAGTGAGGATGCGCTTTTAAATGAGTTGGTTTTTAAAATTTTAAATATAAATGCTATTAAAGTTTTATAGTAAAATCACTCAAATTATTGTTATTTAAAAATCATATTGACTTTTGACCCAAAACAAAAATATTATCACGAATTTTGGGAATTAAATATTAAAAATTAATTATGGAAAATATTTTAGATTGTATCATTGTAGGATCCGGCCCATCTGGATTTACAGCCGCCATTTATGCAGCAAGAGCGGACTTAAAACCTGAACTCTACACGGGTTTAGAACCAGGCGGACAATTAACAACAACAACAGAAGTTGACAATTTTCCCGGTTATCCTGCAGGAATTACCGGCCCTGAAATGATGATGGACTTACAAAAACAAGCCGAAAGATTTGAAACCAAAGTGCATTACGAAATGATTACCAAAACTGAATTTTCTACGGAAATGGGCGGTATTCACAAACTGTGGGCAGGAAATAAAGAATTAGCTGCAAAAACAGTAATTATTTCAACGGGCGCAACAGCAAGATATTTGGGTTTAGACGATGAGAAAAAATATGCGGGCGGCGGCGTTTCCGCGTGCGCAACCTGTGACGGATTTTTCTACAAAGGACAAGAAGTAATTGTAGTTGGTGGCGGCGATACAGCGGCAGAAGAAGCGACTTACCTGTCTAATATTTGTAGTAAAGTAACAATGTTGGTAAGAAAAGATCATTTTCGTGCCTCAAAAGCAATGGAAAATCGGGTAGCAAATACGCCTAATATTGAAGTGAAATATTTCCATGAATTAGTGGGAATTGAAGGTGAAAATGGTTTAGTCGAGAGAGCTGTAGTGATTAATAACCAATCCAATGAACAATATACTATTGATGTTCATGGTATTTTTATTGCGATTGGTCACACGCCGAATACTAAGATCTTTAAAGACCAAATTAATTTAGATGCAAATGGTTATATCATTACAGATGCAAAATCAACCAAAACGAATCTTCATGGAGTTTTTGCAGCGGGCGATGTGCAAGATCATCTTTATAGACAAGCGATTACAGCCGCCGGAAGTGGTTGTATGGCAGCGATGGATGCTGAGAAATATTTGGGTGAGCTGAAATAAAATTGAGAATATATGGAATTTCGGGCGATTATTTATATTTTTTTAGGTGGCGGATTGGGAAGCGTTCTTCGTTTTCTAGTTTCTAATTACACCGAAAAATTAATGAATATTAGAGAATTTCCATTTGGAACTTTTACGGTAAATATCATCGGATGCTTTCTGATTGGGTTGCTTTCTGCATATTTTTTAAAAGTTGATAATTATTTAAAATTTCTTTTAATTACGGGATTTTGCGGCGGTTTTACCACATTTTCGACATTTTCTGCGGAGAATTTTTCGCTTTGGCAAAATGGAAGTTATTTCACTTTAATCTTCTATGTTCTGGCAAGTGTAACTATCGGATTATTTGCGGTATTTGCTGGGTTTCAGGTGTTTAAAAACTAGCTAATAATCACCTTAAAATTTTACAAAAAATAATTTTGTGGGAACACAAAATATTTTTATATTTGCACCACTGAAAATGAGAGATCAATCAGAAGGAGAGCTGGCAGAGTGGTCGATTGCGATAGTCTTGAAAACTATTGACTGTAACAGGTCCTGGGGTTCGAATCCCTAGCTCTCCGCAAATAGTGCTGAAAATCAGCAATTTAAACTTTTTACACCCAGTTTTACACCCAAAAATGTAAAGTGGGTGTTTTTTTTTGAAATAGACATCTCTTAGTAAATTGAAATTTATTGTATTTGAGATCAAGTAAGGAAAATTATTTGTTTGAAACTCTATAATCTCAACGATTTGCCGGTTCGATTCCGGCACCGGGTACTTTAAACGCTGTTAATCTTTTGATTAGCAGCGTTTTATTTTTTAAAGGGTGGCTGAAAAGGTGGCTGTTTTCTATACACTTGTGTGCCAGATTATTGATTTATTCAGCGAAGGAAATATCATAAGTAGTAATCTTCTGGCAATAAAAACCCTCACTGAGAAAGGATTAAGCATATCTCAGTCGGAATTCTATTTTTTTCTAGGTTTGAAGGAGGATGTTTCCATGTTCCATCTAAATTTAATGCACATACATTTTTCTTTATTTTGAAGTGGATATGTATTTGTTGTCTATGAATAGGAAAGCCATCTGTAGAGGTTCGAGGAGGATCAAGTCGAACGAATTGTTTATTTACTAGCTTCTTATCAATTAAATTTTTTATTTGTCCTCCTTCTAATTTTAAACTAGGTTTATAATATTTTTTAAAATATTTATATTGCGCTTTTTGTCTTTCAAAATTAAAAGTAGCCACATAACTTGAATGAAATTCTCCATATGTGTCTTTATCGTAAACGAAGGGATTTAAACAATCATCATCCCTAAGTCCTATTAAAGATTTATTTTCCTCATTAAATTCTTCTGCGAAATCTTCCCAAGCATTTGAAAAATTAGGTGTTGGTTGTCCTAGGCTATAAGAAATAGTTTGCAACAACTGAAAATCATCAACTCTTAG
This sequence comes from Halpernia sp. GG3, assembly GCF_052976925.2. Lineage (NCBI taxonomy): Bacteria > Pseudomonadati > Bacteroidota > Flavobacteriia > Flavobacteriales > Weeksellaceae > Halpernia > Halpernia sp. GG3. The sequence continues at coordinate 47,047 of NZ_JBRIIR020000012.1, read as the reverse complement.
CCATTCAAAATGTTCTTTTAATTCTTCGTAAGATTGATAACCATTAATCCACATATATTGGAAAATTATATCTGTATTTTCTGGATCATACATTGTTTCTGAGCAAAACACTTGATCTCCAATTTTACGGGCTTAATTTAGCGCATTATTGTAATTTTGTAAAATTGTGCTTCTATTTAAATCTTTGTCATTCCAGCAGAAAGATTGTACATAATTTAATAACCTACCTTTGGAGTATAATTATCAACACCATATTTCAGAAGAAATAGTTCATCAATAAACTGTTCGAATTCAAATCCTTCTTTAGATTGAATTTGCATTTTAAACGCATTTTTTAAAAGTTTATCCATAAAACATTAAAATTCCATATTAATTTTAACTTTCCCAAATGATTCCTAAGGAGACATTTTGTTAAAGTATAGAGTTTGCAATTATTTCCCTAATTATTTAGCAGTATATAATCCATTCTAACTCATAAATTTAAAAGCAAATTTATATTAATTTAATTGGGTAATTACTATCCTACTCTCTTCAAAATTCTATCTAAAATTGTTATCAATATATGATTTATAATAAATTTTGTAATATAACTACAAATGTAATTTAAATGTCGCGTTAGACAAAACTTTCCAAAATACTGATTACAAAAGCACTCGAGGAAGAAGTAATTAACGAAATTACCGCTCATTAGAGAGGCAACAGCTATCTCATACAAAACTAACAGTCGATTGAAATATCAATCCATTAGAATATTGCTTCATCTACTTATTGTTGGCTTGCTCTATTTCTGTCGCTTTATATTTTGTATATAAAGTAAATCTACAAAAATGTGGAAATAAGAATACTTTATATGCAGGCACGGATTGCAATCCGCGCCGTCAGTTATTCGTAACTGGCACGAGCTACGTTATTTCTTACAGTTTGCATTACAAATGCAAACAAGCGACAAGCATATGTCAATAATAAGATGTTAATAAGTTAAAATAAATTTATTATTCTGCACTTGTTCAATTTCTTTTCTTTTTTTTAATATGGACACAATATAGTCACGAATATTATTGAATGATTTTACTTCTTTACAATTATTTTCTTTAGAATTAGAACTATATATAAATATTACCTCTTTACTAGTAAAATCATTTTTAAATTTTATGGTACAAAAAAATCGAGGTTCTGATAATATCGTATTGCATTTGCAATCAGATGGAAGTGAAAGAAAATTATTTTTCTTTATTGTTTCGAGAATTTTTAACTTTTCTTCTGTTCTTAAATTAACTTTGTATTCTAGAATACTGTCTTTTGCTGGCAAAACAATTAATTTTTTATAAATATCACTTTTAGAATCATACTCAAAATTATTGTATTGAATATTGAAATTAAATTCTTTTTTTGAATATTCTTCATTTTTTCCTACGCACGATATTAAAAAAAATATTAAAAAATAGTTACTTAAAAATAAATTGTCTAATAAAAATTGATTTGTATTTTTCATATATACTATTATATAGATTTACTTGTTGTTGACTAAAATTACTTGTGATTTCTTGGATAGTTTTTAAATATACATATATAGTATTGGGTTGTCTTAAAGAATTGATAGGAACATTATTTAAATTTACCCATTCAGTATCGAGTTTTTTAATTACGACGTGTTCCACAGTATCCAATCTAGGATCTATAGAAATAATTTTATCTCTGTAAGTACCCCACGAAATATAGGATAAATAATTTCCGTAAGCATGTGCGGTCTCATGTGCCATTACATCACCTACTAAATATTTATTGCTAAATGCTGCCGGAGAATAAGCTATGCTCGATCTTCCACTCCAAAAACCAATTTTTGTTGTTATCGCTAAAATGTGGTCACCGTTTGTATCTGCAAAAGTTCCATCAGGATTTAGTGGTTTCCCCAAATCTAAATAATCGTTTGGATTTCCATAATCTGTTCCATAATTTGCATTTCTTAAATCTTTTAATGTTGCATTAGGATCAGAAGGTAAATTATTTCCATTTACATTTTGACCATCATCTAAAACATAATTTTGTGTCTTTATGTTTGCTGTCGTTACAAAGTAACGTACTGTGTAAGTCACCCCCGCTACAGCACCACCAATCACAGCGCCTCTTATAATACCATGCAAAATATTATTGCCATTCACAATAGCATCTATAGCCCCTCCTGCTGCACCGATAGCTGCACCCTGTAGAACGGTTCCCCAAAAGCCTGGACTAAAAAGCTGATTATTGCCACCAAACAAAAATGCTGTATAACGCTGTTTTGATTTTTATGTCTACTGTTTATTAAAAGTCTGTTTTCGACAACATAATTATAAAAAAATAAATAATCATGTTTTAAGGATGTTAGAGTTTATTAATTTCTTTTGAATAAAAGTTATAATCTGATTCCAACTTAATATTCTGTAGTTTAATTTCTAATTTCCTTTTTTTTGGAAAACTTAATTTACCGGGCGGATCATTAAATGGAAAACTTATACTGACATTAGGATACTTTTTTATTTCTTGATTGAATTTAAATGTTAACCTTACAGTTTTTCTAGATTTTAAGAAGATAATCGGGATAGCCTTTTCCTTTCCAGATGGTGTTTTATCTATAAAATTGTATACATTTTTTGCAATTGTGTCTATTATGGCAAAATTTTTATAATTAGAAGAATTTAAAATACCTGCCCGATAATACGAGCCATCATTTATTATACATTGAGAGCCAAGAATATAATAATTTTTTGCCGTATTATTCCTTAGATAAATGTCAATCTCATTATTGTTTTCTACCCGACAAATTTTTTGAATAAAAATAGTCGAATTCTCCTTACAAGATATAATTAAAAGTAAAAAGTTAGCGAAAACCGCAAAAATTATTATTTTCATTTAATTTTAATTATAAGTTTTTTTAAAAATAAAAGCAATCCATAATCTGGAGAATAGTTACCAATAAAATCACCTGGATATGCACCCCTAATGATTGAGGAACTAATATTATTTATTCTTAAGAATTCAGCACCAGTAAACTCTATGGCGATATGGGCAGGACTATCCATTAATACATCATTGCCTTTTACCAAAATATTATACTCATTATTATATCCATATTTATGATTAACTACAGCATGACCAAATTCATGATTAAACCAATAATTCAATTGGTCTTTGGAATATATATTTTTAGGAACATAAATAGTGGATCTTATTGCCGTATCACCTTGATATTTCGTTAATGTTACAGCACACGCATGGTCTGCGCCTTGAAAAGATGCACCATCTTCACTCAAATTATATGTGGGTGGAATTTCTCCTCTACCAGCCAAATAAACATTTTGCTTGAATTTATATGCTGCGTAAGGTTTTTTCCAGTTTTTAAATTCGTTTTTAATTTCTTTTTGAGATAGTGGGGTTCCTCCATTTGTGTCGTCATATGATTCATATTTAGAACTTTCAGTTCCATACGAAGTATTTTGGTTTTCATGATTAATAAACGTGCCTTCACCAGTAACTAAATAATTTATAGCAAAACCAACACCGCCAAAAGCAGCACCCATGACACCACCACTATATAATCCTTTAAAGAAATTTGTCCGCTAAAAATTGCTTCTACACCGCACAAATCTCACCATTGAGACTACCTAAAAATTGCACCATTAAAACTTGAGGAGCAAATCAATAGGCTTCTTGCAGAGCTATTTCAAAATAATATTTTTAATTATTAACATCTTTATCAGAAATTTTTAAAATTAAACTATCTTCAATTATAGGCTGTACTACAAATTTGGCATCGCCAAAATTGAGTTTTGAAAATCTTCTTAGATATTCTGAATTAGAAAAATTTCCTTTTAAAATTTCATTATAGGGATAATAATTTTGTTTGAATCTTGAAGAATATTTTTCAGGTATTCTTTGTTTAATTACTAAATTAAAGTTGATTTGTAAATTATTATTTGCTTTAATAAAAATAACCGTATTGTCTTTTTCTTTAAAATTAGTATATTTAGGATCAAAACCATATTCACACAAATATTTATTACGAACACTATCAATTTTATTTTGATAAAATAAAGAATTTATATTGGATTTTATTTTAGCAAAAACTGTTATCGGATAAAAACCTTCACTCCCGCCAATTGTAGAAAGTTCTTTAAAATTTCTATCACCAAATTCTAATTGGTTTGGAACTAGCATAATTACATCCTGATTGAAATTGTTTTTAAAGTTTAATTCTATATTGTTTCCACTTTTATTATAAGTTAAAATAACACAATTTTCCCTAGATTTATTTTCACATGAAATAAATAAGAGCATCAGAAAATAAAGAAAATATAACCTTTTCATTTTGTAGTACTTTTTATATAGTTATTCAGAATCAGATTCATTCTAGGGAGCATATTTTTAACCTGAATATGATCTAATAAATAATTATCATATAGCTCGACACTTAAATCCAATTTCCCCCAACCTCGTGATTTAATGTATGCATCTTCCCATCTTGCTTTAAAGTGCTCTTGAATATTATGACTTTGTTGCATCGCATCTGTACTCGAATATGTTAATCTCGCATTATTATATATTGAATGAAGAATTTCATGACCCATAGTTAGGTCTAGTTGTTGTAAACTAGAAAATGATGCTTTTGATAAATAAATTCTTTGATAAACAAGTTTACCATTATGAGTTACAGGCTCGGTTAATCCAAAAATTTTCCGGTCACCATTTCTTATAAAATTTCCGTCTGATGTATATCCTTCGCCTTGTAAAAATTCGCTTAAATCGCTAGTTTCATCTACAATATGATATGAGCCTCTTATAAATTGTCCTTTGTATGGATCTGTTCCATCTAAATTTTTTACAGTATTTATATTAAAATCTGCACGGGTATTGCCTTGTATTGTATTTCTATCTGTCGCAACCATTTCTTGCACTTGATATGGAGAATTTTGACGTCTTTTTTCAGTCAACGTGCCTTGACCAGTAAATAAATACTTGATAGCAAAACTAATCCCGCCAAAAGCGGCACCCGCCACAGCACCATCGTAAAGACTCTTAAAGAAATTCTGACCACTAAAAATGGCATCAACCCCACCACCGATTGCTCCATTCAAACTTCCTAAAACGACAGCACCGTTAAAACTTGTTGCAGAATAAATCCCTAAAAAGCTACCGCCAATACCTCCTGTGATAGCCCCGATCAATAAACTCCTCGCAAAGCCGTTCCAAGACCAACTGCCGGTAATCAGAGATTTCACTAAATATGTACCTGCTGCAACTCCAACTCCTACAAGCTTACCTGAATAGCATTACCAACTGCGATTAAAAGCCATTCTTGTCTTTTTTTTAACTCAATCTTTTTTATATTTTTAAACTATTTTTCATAATAAATTTATAGTTTTTCAAATTCCTCTGGAAAAGCAATTTTATATTCTGATTTCGATTTAATAAGTTTTAAAAATTTCATTTCAATAATCAAAAAATTTTCCTTATCTTGACTTGTTTTTAAACAAACATCTATAGGTTCTCCATCGGTTCTATTAAAATTAAAAAATGCTTTACTTTGAATATTACCATCATCATTATAAATACAATTAAAACCTTTTGATAAATTAAATTTTTGATAGTCTTTGTAAATATTTTTTATTTCTACTTGGGATAATTTAATATAAATTTCCTTTTTAAAACTTGCAGACGGGCTACTTACCAGTAAATAATTTGCTTTACTATTAAACTTAAATTTAATATAGGAACTATTATTACTATATATTACTCTTTGATAATTCATTTCAATATTTGATGGTTTTTCTTGAGATTTACAAGATATTAAAAAGAATATCAAAATTAAACTAGAAATTTTCATAATTATATTTATTTGAGGATCATAAATCTATTAAATATGGGATAAAATTTTTCATACGCTTTTTTGTAGAAAAATTTTTGAAATGAATTTAACACTCCGTAAGTGTCATTAATATCATCTAAAAAAACACCTTTTATTTTCAAAATATCTACAACACCATTTTTAAAATATCCTTGTTTCGCCCCATATAAATTCTCAAGATTATAGATAGCCAAGTGATCTGTGGAATTTAATCGATTATCATATTGAGATTTTAAGATAACACTAAATAAAAATGATTTTTGAGAAAATGCGTGAGCAGTTTCGTGCACCATTACTTTTCCTAATAAAACATTATTTTGTGCCGTCAAAGGTGCATATACGATGTCTGATTTACCAGTAATAATGTTCATTGGTTTTGTCCAACCCAACACCGATTTTTCATTCCCTATTTGTAAATGTCCATCAAGAGTTGGTTGTCCTACATATTCATTTCCAACTCCGAATTTATTTATCTCATCTCCATTAAAATTATCTGTTCGTGTTGTATTTATATTTTTATTCATTGTTGTATCACTTATTGAAGGGTCATATTTATAATCACTATTTGCATTATTATCCATACTATAATATGATTTGTAGCCTCCACATGCTAGATAATTTATAGCAAAACCAATACCTCCAAAAGCAGCACCAACGACAGCACCGCTGTAAAGTCCTTTAAAGAAATTTTGTCCGCTAAAGATGGCTTCCACGCCACCACCAATTGCTCCGTACATACTTCCCAAAACTACTGCACCATTAAAACCTGTAGCAGAATAGATCCCGAGAAAAACGCCACCGAGACCGCCTGTTATGGCCCCTACTAATAAACTTTTAGCAAAGCCGTTCCAAGACCAACTTCCGGTAACCACAGATTTTATAAATACATTCTTATTTAAAAATATTTTATCTATTCACGAATAAAGAATCTTCTAAATAAGGTTGTTTTTTATATATTGTAAAATCTAATTTATTAATTTTAATCAAAGAATCTATATAATCAATATCTTTTTTTGTATAACTATCAACCCTAATTTTTGTTGACTTATGACTAAAAATTTCATTACAATTATCCATTTCGTTACAATACTGATAATTATTAAAAACTAAGTATAGTTCTTTATTAGAGTTTTTGGGAATAAAAAAGAGATAATTTGAATATTCTTCATAATTTTGAGATATCATCATTTTATAAACATTTCGAGCTAAATATTTGTAAATATTTTTTTCAGTAAATTCTTGTAATACAAAATCCCTTTTATCATTAGTTTTTGAAATATCTGAAGTTATAATTTGCGAAGGAACTGAATATAATATTTTTTCATTATCTAAATAAAATTTAGGACCTATAGGTATTAAATAATTTTCTTTGGTATTGTTTTTAATAATTAACTTAATCTGCAGGCAATGATTATTAAGCTGCTGTCTATTTGCAACAGAAATTTGTACCTCTGCCTCTTCTTTTCTATTACATGACTGAACAAAAAATAAAGATAAAACGATTAGTATGATTCTTTTCATAATTTTCTATTTTGCTAAATTCTTAATAGCTTCATATACATAGTTATATGCTTTACCAGGACTAAAATAGGTGTCCCAATATGCACCCCAAGAATTATGTAGCACACCAGATAAACCACTTGAACCGTTTTTATTTATAAAATCTCTCTCTATTCCCCATATTGCACCATGCTCAATGCTAATTGTAGGCGCATATGTACCATTTGGTAAATACATTGGACTTAACATTTCTGATTTATAAGATTCTTTACCATCTATCTCGATTTTATATAACATAGCACTTGCCAGAGCCGGGTTCATCAAAATTGTTGAGTGAGCAAGTTCATGCATCATAACAAACTGTAATCTTGAGTTTGAAGCAAAAGCACCCTTTGATAAATTAATTGATGTGGTATGATTCCAGTTATTAAATCTTGTAAATCCCGCTACTTGTTCCTTTTCAACAGTGTCATAATACCATTCACCACTGGTAATAAATCTCTTAGTGGGATGATCAGCATAAAATTGCTTAACGCCTGTATTTAATTTATCCCACCCTTTTTTCTTCATAGTTTCCCTCATTGTGCTTGCTGATGGGTCTAAAGGAGAAGAATTACCTGAAAAGTCTGAATTTTCTAAATCCTCCACTGAAGTATTTAAATAACTATAGTGAGGTGTTGTTAACATTGTAATTACAGAACTTATACCCCAACCAATCCCAGCCATCGCACCACCCATTATCGCACCGCTATATAATCCTTTAAAAAAGTTTTCTCCATTAAAGATTGCCTCTACGCCACTTGAAACCGCACCATTCAGACTTCCCAAGACAACTGCACCGTTAAAAACCCGATGGCGCGGATTTGCAATCCGTGACCAACATTATTCCATTAAATATATTAGTTTTCCCATCCCATAAAAACAACTTCCACATTGAGCGCGCTTTCTAAATCTGCATAATTTCTTGCGCTACTAAAATAGTAATTTTCCGGCTCGGTTCAACGACTCCCCACCTCCCGATGTCGGGCATATACATTCTTGCGCCGTAGTCGTACATTCCTGTTTCCTGTAATTCCTTGCCGTTGTAATATCCCCGCTCAACTTTTTCAGATCTGCCTACTCAAGGTTTTTCTCGTGCGAGGCTTTTCACTGTGAACTTCTGCGCTTGCCAGCCTGTCAAAGATAAAAATTTTTTCAGTTGAAAAATAAATTTAAGGATTTCTTTATTAAAAATTTGGCAACATTATAAACACAAAAAAACCAACTCCTAAAAGTTGGTTTTGCTTATTTACTTTGGCACGAGCGGGACGCTCGCGCCAGCGGGGGCGACATCGGTAATCTATAAATATCCGAGCCATCGAATGCTACTTCGTTTTTCACCAAATAACCGTCCAGTATATTACTGTACCTCTTTTTTTATCAATTGCGACTCCTTTTGAATAACCATTTTTCCAATTTTGAGGCATTTGTGGATTGGGTTGCAAATCAAATTTTTTAAAATGTTTTCCTGATTTAGCATCAATAACATAAATATCAAAATTTTCTTTCCAGATATTACTTGGTTTTAAGTTATTCTCTGAATTATCATATTCAACAAAATTTGGAATCGGGAATTTATTACTGTAACAACTTTTATGCATTAACAAACTATCTTTTATAGGCGTAACTTCAAAATTATCAAATGTTTTAGATGTTTCATACATGTTAACCTTTAATAAACAAGAGTCTAAACTATTGTATTTTGCTATATGATTTTTATTTAGAAATTTATTTAGTTGTGATAATCTTTCATCAGGCAACTTATACTCTCTTAAAAGCAAACCAACATTGCTTTTTTCAACATCTAACTTACAAGTTAACGTATGTTCTTCTGTTTCGATATTTTTGGGAAATTGACTAATTAAAAACGTATCAAAATTTTGTTTATCTTTATTATAATTAGGGTCATTAAAATTATTTTGTGTACAACTATTTAGTAAAAATAGCGAAATTATAAATATGCTAGTAATATTCATGTTTTGAATTTATTTATATTTTAATAATAATTTCTAGTGTTTTTCTAAGAAAGTATCAGCCGCCCATTCAAAAAATATTTTTGCAGATTCAAGAATATTCTCATGTTTTTCTACTGATATCTTATTATCATAAAACTCTGCGGTTACTCGATTGTCTTGTCCATATGGTTTTAATAAAGTGTAAGATGATTCTTCTATAGTAGACCATGGAGCAACATCACTATTTGTTACTTGATTAGTTTTAATACCCCGATGGCGCGGATTTGCAATCCGTGACCAACATTATTCCATTAAATATGATCGTTTTCCCATCCCATAAAAACAACTTCCACATTGAGCGCGCTTTCTAAATCTGCATAATTTCTTGCGCTACTAAAATAGTAATTTTCCGGCTCGGTTACTATTTTTTCTTTAACTGGGTTTTGATGGATGTAATTTATTTTTTCCTTGATCCCGATGGCGCGGATTTGCAATCCGTGACCAACATTATTCCATTAAATATGATCGTTTTCCCATTCCATAAAAACAACTTCCACATTGAGCGCGCTTTCTAAATCTGCATAATTTCTTGCGCTACTAAAATAGTAATTTTCCGGCTCGGTTCAACGACTCCCCACACCCCGATATCGGGCATGTACATCCTTGCGCCGTAGTCGTACATCCCGGTCTCCTGCAGTTCCTTGCCGTTGTACTTGTAGTTGTATATCCCCACTCTACTTTTTCAGGATTTGTATACTTTGGGATTTTTCTCGTGCGGGGCTTTTCACTGTGAACTTCTGCGCTTGCCCGCTTGTCAAAGATAAAAATTTTTCAGTTGAAAAATAAAACTTAAAGATTTCTTTAATAAAATGTAGCGGTGCTGTAAAACAAAAACCAACTCCTAAAAGTTGGTTTTCTTATTTACTGCTCACGGATTGCAAATCCGCGACATCGGGTTTTCATTATTGTATTATTATACCGTTTTTATCAAAAAAGAAAGATTTTAATTTTATTTTTTTATTTTTAACAAAATCATAAATATAAAACGGGCTGTTCATTTCAGAGTTACTAAAAGAATCGTGCAAAGACAAAAGGTGTTCTTCATAACCATTTAAGTAGTTGTCCAATATATAAGTCAATTCTTTAAAATTTTGAGTAGCCAAATCAGTAGTTACAACAATATAGTTCTGATTGTTTTTAGTCGTTTTTAAAATTTTTATTTTTTTATTTTGAGGATTGTAAATTAAACTTTCGTAATAAATATTGCTTTCGTCTGACAATATATCCTGTTTCCAAGAAATTATTAAAATAACTGGTTCTTTTTCTTTAGATAAGAGAGCCTTAACAAGTTTTAGTTGCTCAGAATATAACTTGTTATGAAGAGCATTTTTATTTAAATGCTGATATTGTTTATAATTTGCGTTACAACTAAATAAAATTATCATTGTAAATAATAAATATTGTTTCATAATATTACTTTTTGCTATTCATTATTTGGTTATAAATTATTTGAACACTATTTGGCATTGTAAAAACTCTAGTATTAAGGTTAAATTGAGTATTCGAAGGGCTGTTTGATTTAATAAGAGGGCTTCTGTTAATCAAAGGAAGATTATTAATAGTTGAATTTTCAATTAATCTTGTTTGGCTATCTGCATCAGGGTTTCTTATTTGCTGCCCACGGATTGCAAATCCGCGAGATCGATATCCGAGATATCGGGGGTTTTTATTTTAGTTCTTTAGAATATTTGATGTTATTTCTGGAAATAGTTTTCTTATAGTTGCTAAATCCTTATTGGATGTGTCTGAAAAATACCAATGTTTTCCTCCATCATAAGAAAAGGCTAACAATTTTGATGTCTTTGTTTTTTTGCCTTGTGCTGTTTGCATTATCATCGTTTGGGGAATCGTTCCTACCAATTCATTTTTTAGTTTCGTTATTTTTCCTGCTTCTCCGAAATTAATCCCCGAAAAACTAATACCTTGTGCTTTAAACTGTGCCAACATTTGCTGTAAAGTTTGTTGCATTTTTACTTCTCCGCCCATCATTTTTATAATCTTGGGATGGTTGTATTTCGCAAACGTTACATAATCTCCTGCTATGAATGCTCTGCCCATTATTTCTGCATCTTTTTTGAGAGTTACAGGACTTTGGCCGAAAATCAAAAACGGAAAGAAGAAAAACAATACTTTAAAAAAATTCATAAAATATTAATATGGTATTGTAGGTATATTTTCATCTAATTCTACGCCTTTTTCATCAAATAAATTATAGATTCTTTCAAGTTCAGATATTATCATATCTTCTAATGATTGCCATGTGAATTTAGGGTTTGCATCCCATCTTTCACAACAATGTACCAAGTTTGTTTGTTTGTCAATAAATAAATGAGAGCCATCCCAATTATAACCTCCTATAAAAAAATAATTTTCATTGGCATTTTTTGGCCTCTCAGGGATATTTGGGGTTTTTATCGAATAGGGTTGTCTACTTGTTTCAATATCCCTGCCTAATAATTTTCTTAAACCATACAAAGAAAATGTCGAAACTAAAATACCTAAACCGTTAGAAAAACTTAAAAGAAAATCTTTATATTCAAGTGGAATATTTGTTTTTAACATATTTTCCATATCAACGATATCATTTGTGTCTAAAATTGGATAAATTTCATTTAACCAAGCATCAGTTCCTATGTGAGGAGCTTTACCAATTAAAACTGCACCATATTTAGATTCTTTAATACCTAAACTTTCAAATTTGTAAATTAGGTTTTTTATTTTTTCAAAATTTTTCAATTATTATCTATTTATTAACGTTCCGGAAGTTTCATTTCTAAAGTTTCCACCATGTGCATCAAGATGTTCAGATGGAGTTAAAAATTCAATATTGTTTGGATTACCTGCTTGCTCAGGATAGTGATTTACATTATTGATATGATGACCTTGGTATCCTTTCACTTTTCCTGTTTCCTCTAATTCTTTTAATTCTGCTTTTGTCCAGTTTCTTGTGCTTTTACCTTGTCTAGCTAATTCTCTTTCTTGTTTCCAAGCTACCCTTACTGCTTTTTTTCTTTGACTAGTAATAGTCTTTTTTGTAGCTTTCTCTAAAGCCTTTTCAGACGCATTCTTAACTTCATCTTCAGCACCTATTTTAAGCGCTTCTTTCGCAGACATTTCTACCGCTTCTTCTCCTGCTTTTTCCGCTAATTTAATTGCGGTGCTTCCTTCTCCTGCAGTAACTATATCAACTGCTAAAAATGCAACACCTAAGGCAACCTGCGTATAATTTCCGTCATATAATCCTCTGCCAATCGTTACAAAATTTCCTGCAACAGGAATCCATTCTGCAATATCTAAAACGGTACTTACTGCAGAACTTTTTCCTTTCCCTTGAATAACAACTTCCTGTATCTGCGTTTCTTTCTCACCGTTTGCAAGGGTTTTTGTTCCGGTTGTTCCAGGTCTTGGATCATCCGGCCCACCTTCACCGATCATTCCCGTTGGGTCGTAGAAATTGACAGGATTGTTATAACAGTATGCGTAAGGATTTATTTTTCTCTGGAATTCCGCCAGTGGATCTACGACTCCCCACCGTCCTATGTCGGGCATGTACATCCTTGCGCCGTAGTCGTAAATCCCGTCCTCCTGCAGTTCCTTGCCGTTGTACTTGTAGTTGTATATCCCCGCTCTACTTTTCAGGATTTGTATACTTTGGGATTTTTCTCGTGCGGGGCTTTTCACTGTGAACTTCTGCGCTTGCCCGCTTGTCAAAGATAAAAATTTTTTCAGTTGAAAAATAAAATCTAAAGATTTCTTTAATAAAATGTAGCGGTGCTGTAAAACAAAAACCAACTCCTAAAAGTTGGTTTTTGTTTTACTGCTCACGGATTACAAATCCGCGAGATCAATATCCGCGTCATCAGGATTTTCTTGACATCGTGGATAAACAGTTTGAAAAGTAATAAAATCAAAAACCAACCCGAAGGCTGGTTTTTATTCTTTGGGCACGGATTGCAAATCCTCACTATCAGGGCGTTTTTGGATGTGTGTGGAAATTAGAAACATTAGTATCATTTATATTAAATGTTGTAGCACTCTGAATAAATGTTTGCAAATTTTCAATTTTTATATTATAGAGCAAAATTTTGTATTTCCCATTTGTATAAATTTTTGATATTCGTTTATTATGTGTTTTGTACAAATAATTTTCGTTATAATTTCTTGTATCCCAGTACTCTTCGATATATTTTAAAACTTCATTATAATCAACATCTTGTAATTCCCAATTTTCTGATTCTTGTTCTTTATTTTTATAAGAAGAGTAAATAAAAAAAATTTGTTTATCATCATATTCAAAGAAAAAATTATTACTATTTCTACTCCAATTCACAATTCCTTTCGGTAAAATTATTGAAAAGTGTGTTGTATAATATATATCGTGATCCGCTGAAGAATTAACGTTATTAATGTATTTTAATTTATTTTCATTGCTGCCATATTCAAATACCATATTATCATTATTTATGCTATTCTTTGGTGTATCTATATAACAAGCACAGGAGTTCATCATTAGAACTAATAAAACAATGATTAGATTTTTCATAATTATTTGTTTACTTTTTCCATTGCTTTCTTAAATGCAGAATAATCAACTGTAATGATAGAACCACTCGTATTATAAAAACCTACTGTAGGAGAATATGTGCTTGGAGGAGGAGTTCCTCCTATTTGACCAGAAGGTACGGATCCCGTATTTTCAGTCCAACCTAAAACCATAGAAGGTTGTGTGTTATTGGACATATTCTTGGGGTCTTTGTCTGTATCTGAAGGAGTGGGTAATCCGTAACTCGTTACATTACCATCGCTATCATATTGTAAAGGATGTAAATGAGCATCAGAAGCCGTTTTATCACCTTTTTCTCTTAAATCCTTTCTAGATTCTGCCCATTCTTTAGAACCTACTTCTCCAGCCTTTGCTCCAGTCACAGTTTTTGAGGAATTTCCATTTTGTCCAAACGAAAATCCTTTTTCAGTACCAGTTTTATCTGTTTTACCAAAAGTATAGATATCGTCAATTTGTTTTACTTGATCATTGCTTATCTGATTAACGACATTACCGTTACTTATTGCGGCATCCGTATCAACCTCTTTTTTACTCGTAGTTAAAACTATCTTTTTATCAGTTTTACCATCTTCAACGTGTTTTGTGAGTTGACCCTTTAAATTGTAAAAATCAGTCAGGACTCCCCGACCATCAGGATCCGTAAATCTAATCGGATTATTTACGGCGTAGCTATAAGGCGACCATCTTCGATATTGTTCCGCCAGTGGATCCACGACACCCCACCTCCCGATGTCGGGCATATAGATCCTTGCCCCGTAGTCGTACATCCCGGTCTCCTGCAGTTCCTTGCCGTTGTACTTGTAGTTGTACTCTGTATTTGCAGAAGAAGTAGCAGAGCTTGCCTGCTTTAACCCAAACGGATAATAATCACTTTGATCAACGGTTAGAGGAACACCTGTGCTAGAGTTTTTGGTATAACTCAATCTTACATTTCCCAAATGATCTATATAATTGTAAATGTAAGCATTTTTTGTAAAATCATAATAGCCTTCTGCAGTGGGGATAAATTGCAGATTTGCTACACTAGTATTTACTGCTGTTGTATATTGAAATCCATCTAAATAATCTGTGGTAACGTAGCCATTAAATTTTTTAACTTTTGTTCCATCTGCTCTGTAAGTATATAATATCTGTGGGGCTTGTATACTTACTTTATTTGGCAAATTCAAATAATTGTAAACTATCCCATATATATTTTCGCTCGGATTTTGGGTCATATTTCCATTGGAATCATAAACGTTATTGCTCGTAGACCTCGCTGGAAAACCACTAGGATTATTCTTTGCATCAGTAACTAGCGTCAATTGGTTTCCAGTATAGTTATAGGAAAGTTGGTCAATATGCTCTGGCAAAGTACCACCTCCTGGTACGGGTAAAGAAAAACGATCCAGCGACATAATATTTCCATTTGGATCATAAGTAAGACTTTCATTAAAATAATTTTTCTCAGGTACAACTGTATTTGGCTCTAAGTATTTACCAGATAATAATCTGTTAAGTTTATCGTAGTCATAATTGTATCTTTTAAGTATACCTTCAGCACTAGTAACCCAATCTATCTGTGAGATATTTCCATTATATTTTGCCGTAGGCTTTACAGGATTAGTAGAAGATATTGGTAGTGGATTTTGATAATTAATTCTGTAAGCAAACAAGTCGGTGCCGAGATTGCTAGGATCATTAATAGCCGTCATCCAACCACGGATATTGTAGGAATAATCCACCTTCTTCCGAAAAATTAATAGGAGATTTTTCAAGATTTTCATCTGAAATTGATTGACTTTGTTTAAATTTTTCCTGAATCAAATTATAAAAATCCGCAAAACGAAATCCATACTCATTATCGAAACTATTGAGTTCTTCTTCTACTTCAGTTAAAAGCTCAGAATCTTCCTCGGTGATTTCTTCATCAGTTGCGACTTCATTAAGTCAAATCTTATCACGCTGTAAAATACAGTAAACTCTAAAAATTACTTCCTCAGCTCATCTTTTATGAGAATATCAAAAAGCGGAAAGATTTTCCAGGTAGAAGTTTTTATCTATCATCATAGTAATAGTTGATTATCGAAATTAAATCGCCAATTTAAATAAATGAAACTCAAAAAATTTAAAGGAAGAAAAGTTATTTTTTTATAATCAATTCTTTGATTTACAAAGCGCCAACTAGCAAAGTCTCCAAAATATTTAGTAAAATATAAACCAAATTATTTGATCATTTTTTGAATTACAGTTCTTTGAACAATATTAAAATTGGAAGAATCAGACATTTATCTTATTTTTTACAACTGGTAAAAAAATTATTTTTAGAAATTGAAAAATTTTATTTCAAATTTTAACAAAAACAAAAACACTTACATCTCTGTAAGTGTTTGACAAAATAACGTGGTCCCACTTGGAATCGAACCAAGCACCTACTGATTATGAGTCAGTTGCTCTAACCGAATGAGCTATAGGACCTAAAATATTGGCGAAAAACCAAGTATTTTATTGAGGTGCAAATGTAATATTTTTTTAGAAATTCCCAAACAGTTTTTAATTTTTTTCCTGGCAAATTTCCACCAAGACGCCATTTGTAGATTTTGGATGAAGAAAAACAACTAATTTATTATCTGCGCCTTCTTTTGGTTCAGTGGAAATAAACTGAAATCCCGCTAATTCTAATCGTTCAATCTCTACTAAAATATTATCCACACTAAAAGCCAAATGATGAACACCTTCCCTATTTTTATCTAAATATTTTGCAATGGCACTTTCAGAATTGGTGGCTTCTAACAATTCTATCTTACTCTCGCCCACTTCATAGAAACTGGTTTTCACTCCTTCTCTTTCCACAGATTCCTGTTTGTAATTGTCATTTCCCAAAAGTCTGGCAAATAAATCGTCGGAAGTTTCTAAAGATTTTACAGCGATACCGATATGTTCTAATTTCATAATTATACAAAAATATTGAATTACAAAAGTAATAAAAGAAATAAAGAAAATTGGCAAACGTAAATAGATTGGGTAACAATTGTTTCATGCGTAAGCCCGCGTGAGGGTGTAGGTGAAACTCTTTTTTCACAAATTTTTCGTTCGAAAAATTTGTGAAAAAAAGTGGGAACCGAAGACCGGTTCCCAAGTTTCTAAAAAGGGGGCGCCGCGGCGCGGCGCCCCCTTTTTAGAAACTTGGGGCCACGCCCAAAATAGTCCAACTAATTTAGTAAATTTGCAGCATTATGGAAAGTAACCGACAAAGAAAAATAGCACAGATTTTACAGGAAGATTTTGCTGAACTTTTTAGAAAACAAGCTTCTGAAAGCAAACACACGATTTTAGTAAGTGTTTCTGACGTGAAAATCTCAGCCGATCTTGGCGTGGCAAAAATCTACCTCAGCATTTTTCCCGCGGAAAATAGAAAAGCCATCATGAAAGAAATTGATGAAAATAAAGCGACCTACAGAAATTTTGTCGGACAAAAAATGGGAAAACAGGTGCGTATTATTCCGCAACTTTCCTTTTTCTTAGACACTTCTATGGACGATGTAGAAGCCATCGAGCGAGAACTGAAAGGCGAAGGCGACAACCCGGTTTTGTAAAATAGTTTGAAAAATACGGCGTTCTACATAGCATCCAGATATTTGCTTTCCAAAAAAGGAAGTACTGCAGTAACTTTCATTACCTGGCTTTCTGCCTGTGCAATGATGGTGGCGGTGGCGTCTATGTTTATTATTGTTTCCGTATTTTCTGGTCTGGAAGTTTTAAATCAGGATTTAATTTCTAATCTTCATGCCGATCTTACAATCACCAGCAAAGTAGGTAAGACGCTTCCTGATGTAAAAAATCTTACAAAGAAAATTAAAGAGAATAAGAAGGTTACACATTTATCACATCTGATTGAGGAAAAAGTTTATATTGATTATAATGATGTCGGCGAAATTGGCTATTTGCGTGGTGTCGATTCTGCTTACACGTCTGTAAATCCCATTAACAAAAAAATTTTTTACGGAACTTATCCAAGTTTTAAGTATGTAAATGAAGTGCTGATGGAAAATCAGCTGAACGATCGTCTGGCAATTCCGGTAGGTTCAAACAACGCGACTGCAACTTTGATGATGCCAAAACCCGGCGTTGGCATGATCAGCAAAGAAGCAGACATTTTCAATAAAAAAGATGTTTATGTAACTGGTGTTTTCCCCGGAAATGATTTGCTGAATAATTATATTATTGCGCCTTTAGAATTATCACAGCAGCTTTTAAATTTACCAAAGGATGCCGCTTACAGCATTGTCATTAAGTTAAAAGATTCAGCTAATCCTGACTTGGTCAAAAGTGATTTACAAAAATCTCTGGGAAATAAAGTCGTCATTAAAACGCAAAAAGAAGAGAATGCGGCTTTCTGGAAAATGATTAATACCGAGAAATTTTTCATTTATTTAATTTTTGCACTCGTTATTTTTATCACCACTTTTAATCTGGCTGGTGCAATTATCATTCTTCAGTTAGATAAAAAAGAACAGTCAAAATCATTAATATCACTAGGTTTTCCTTTGAAAAGTCTTCGAATGGTTTATTTTTATACTGGTTTACTAATTGTAACATTCGGCATTATTGCGGGTTTATTATTGGGAACTGCAATCTCCTATTTGCAGATAGAGACCGGCCTGTTTAAAGCCAGCGCAACTTTGCCTTTTCCCGTGAAAATTGTCGGTGACAATTATCTAATTGTTTTAGCAATTGCAGCTTTTTTTGGAATTCTAGTTTCCTTAGTATTTTCAAAAATAAATAAAAAGCATTTTCATTCTTAATTAAATTTCTATAAAATTCTGGTTATTTATTCTGAATAACATTCATTTATTATTCAAAAGTTGCTGCAATGTTAAATTTAATAATTATTTATTGATTATAATAATAATTATTTACCTTTATCGCCCAAAAAAAATTAAAATGAAAAAACTCTTTACTTTATTCACTATAACATTGCTGTTAAGTTTTGCTTCAGCGCAAGCTCCTGCAAATTATTATGATGGCACGGCAGGCTTAAATGGTGCAGCTTTAAAAACAAAGTTAATGCAGATCATTAGTGCGGGCGCAATAGATAACGGATATTCCGGACTTTACAATGGATATCCCACAACGGACACAGATCATTATTACGAAAATGACGGTTCTGTATTAGATATGTATTCTGAAAATCCTACTGGGCCAGATCCATATAATTATCAGCACGGACAAAAAAAATGTGGTTCTTACAGTAATGAAGGGGATTGCTACAATCGCGAACACGTGGTGCCACAGAGTTTTTTTAATTCTGCTTCGCCGATGGTTTCTGATATTAATTTTATCCGTCCCACAGATGGAAAAGTAAATGGTATGAGAAGTAATTATCCATACGGAATTGTTTCAGCACCTTCATTTTTATCTAAAAACGGAACAAAAGTAGGTCCTAATACTACTTCTGGATACAGTGGATCTGTTTGTGAACCTATCGATGAATTTAAAGGAGACATCGCAAGAATGATTTTTTATTTTGTAACGAGATATGAGGATAAACTATCAGGATTTTCTAGCGGCGGAATGTTGGGGAATACAGCTTACCCAGGATTGACCACTTGGGAAAGAGATATTCTTTTAACATGGGCATCACAAGATCCAGTTTCACCAAGTGAAATCGAAAGAAATAATGCAGTTTATGTCTTTCAGAAAAATAGAAATCCTTATATAGATCATCCAGAATGGGTGCAGCAAATTTGGGGAACTCAAGTAGCTGATACGCAATCGCCAACGACGCCAACCAATCTTGCAATAGCTTCAACAAATACGGCTTCTGCAAATTTAACATGGACAGCTTCTACAGATAATGTTGCGGTTTCTTATTACAAAATTTTTGTGGATGGAACATTCAAAACTAATTCATCCACCAATACTGCAACAGTTTCTGGTTTGCACCAAGGTACGACTTATAACTTTTACGTAATAGCGGTTGATGCTTCCGGAAATGTTTCGCCCCAAAGTAATACCGCTTCTGGTACAACATTGATAGATACTACACCTCCAACAGCTGCAACTAGTTTATCTATTGTGAATGTTGGATCTAATAATATTTCAGTTCAATGGACTGCAGCGACAGATAATGTTGGTGTTGCGTCATATGATGTTTATGCAAATGGCACGTTAATGGGTTCCACTTCATCTAGTGATACTAATATTGCTAATTTAAATCCGAGCACTTCTTACACCATTTACGTTATTGCAAAAGATGCTGCAGAAAATGTGTCACCTCAAAGTAATTCTGTAAATGCAACAACTTTAGCCGTTGGAACCAATTGTGGTAATGAAAATTTTGAAACTATCCCCGCCAGTACCTCTTCATATTCTACATATAACTGGACAAGTAACGGAATTTCTTGGACCTCAGTAGATTCTAGAACAGACCAAACTCTTAATGGAAGAGCAATTACCATTAGAAACGGTTCTCTTACAGCTCTGTCTGCACCGAATGGAATTGGCGATTTAACGGTAACTACTCAATTAAAATTTACCGGTACTGCCGGAACATTAAAAATATTTGTTAATGATAATGACACTGGAAAAACTATTCCTTATGGCGCTACAGGTATTAATACTACAACAAAAATCACAGGAATAAATATTTCTGGTCCTGTTAATATCAGTTTAATTAATAGTTCAACAACAAATAGAGTTGCAATTGATGATATGATTTGGACGTGCTATGCAACCGCAGGAACAACCGAAACAAGCAAGATAAAAGATATTTTGAGGATTTATCCAAATCCTGTTAACAACGGTGAATTAAATGTTACTGGTAATAATTTATTCGAAATTAATACGGTTCAAATTTTTGATTTTACTGGGAAATTAGTTCAGACAATTACACAACCGTTTAAAATTTCAAGAAAAATTAAATTAAATAATTTAACAAAAGGGATGTATATCCTAAAAGCGGGAACAGGTTCTGCAAAATTTATCGTTAAGTAATATTAAAATTAATTTTAACAGATAAAAGACCGGTTTTTACCGGTCTTTTTTTTATTTTTGAACTATGATTGAGAAACACGTATTCGGGTTGATTGGGAAAAATATCTCGTATTCATTTTCAAAAAAATATTTTACTGATAAGTTTAAAAAGTTGCATTTGCAAAATTATCATTATGAAATTTTTGATTTTACGGAAATTGACCAAAGCAAAGATTTATTTAAGAATACTGATATTAAAGGTTTTAACGTTACCATTCCGTTTAAAGAAAAAATTATTCCTTTTTTAGATAATTTGAGTGCTGAAGCAGAAGAAATCGGCGCAGTAAATTGCATCTCAATTAAAAACGGAAAAAAAACTGGTCACAACACCGATGCTTATGGTTTCGAAAAAACGCTTCTACTTCATCTAAAGAATTATCACAAAAATGCACTTGTTTTAGGAAATGGCGGTGCTGCAAAAGCCGTAAAGTTTGTTTTGAATAAACATAAAATTTCCTTTAAAACCGTTGCCAGAAATGCAGATCTAAATTTTGAAAATCTCCCCAGGGATTTAGTTTCTGACTCCAATTTAATTATTCAATGTACTCCCGTGGGAACCTTTCCAAATGAAACCGACTGTGTGAGATTTCCGTTCGAAGCCTTGACGGAAAAGCATTTGGTAATTGATTTAATTTACAATCCAAGTTACACTCAATTTTTAAAAAATGCCGCCGAAAATCATGCAAAAACCTTAAATGGATATTACATGCTCGAGCAGCAAGCGGAGAAAGCGTGGGATATTTGGAACTCTAAGTAAAAAACCCTTATTTAATGGAATAATTTTAATAAATTTATTTTTTTTAAAAAACAGGCGTTATTATAACCAAAAAGATTTGCTATGACTACAGAAAATAATATTTCTGACAACGAAGAAAAAGATTCAAATTCTAATCCAGAAACCACAAAAATACAGGTGGATAAAATTGAAGACAAAGAAAATTCAGAAGGTCAAACTTCAAAAGAATCCACTGAAAAAGAAAACACGGATGAAAACCTGCTGGAAACCGCTGTTATTGCAGAACACGATTTAAACGCAGAAACTTCTGAAAATGAAGAATCTTTGCCACCACACGCTGAACTTTCTCAAAATATGCCATCCGTTGATCAGATAGATATTTCTGAAAAAGAAGAAAAACTTCATGAACAATCTGAAGTTGCAAAACCTGAAATTAAAAAAGAGAGTAGCGAAGAAAGCAAAAAAGAAGATGCTTCAGCTGTAGAAAATAATTCTGAAATAAATGCGACAATTGCAGCATCAAAACTTGAAGATGATAAAGCAGAAGTAAAGGTGCCAGCTGGCGCAGAAAATTTTTCACAAACTGAAATTTTAGGTAAATTAGAAAGCATTGTTAATTTAAAAGATTCAGGTGCGCACTACAAAGAATTTAACAACTTAAGAGACCAACTTCAAAATATTATTCAACAAGAAATTACAGATTCTAAAAGCAAACTTTCAGAAGAAGATGCTATACATTATGTTCATCATTCCACTGCCAAACTAAATACAATACTACATTTATACCGCGAAAAGCAAGATGCTTATCACAAAAATTTAGAACTGCAGCAAGTTGAAAATTTAAATAACCGCCAGGCAATTATAGATCGTTTAAAAAATCTGTACACCAATTCTGAAGCCGGAACAAATCTTTTTAAAGCCATACGCGAAGTAAAAGAAGATTGGGGAAATGCGGGTCAAGTTGCTAAAAATGAATTCAAACTTCTAAACAATAATTATTTTTTCCACCTTCAGCAGTTTTATGAAATGTTGGATATGAATAAAGAGTTTCTTGGACAAGAATATGCGCACAATTTAGAAAAGAGACAACATATTATTGCCCGTTCTAAAGAATTGATTGAAGAACCTTCTGTTCAAAAAGCACTGAATGAACTGCAATATTTACACAAACTTTGGAAAGAAGAATCAGAACCTGTAGCGGAAGAATTTAGAGAATCAACATGGTTAGAATTTAAAGAAATTTCTAATAAAATCCATGATCGTAAAGCAGAATTATTTACGCAGATAGATGCTGAACAGGCAGAAAATCTGGTGAAGAAAACAGAAATTATTTCTAAAATGAAAGTTATTTCTACGCCGGACAAGGAAGTAAATCATAATTACTGGCAGCAGTCAATAAAAAAAATTGAAGATCTGCGCACGGAATTTTTAAAATTAGGAAGTGTTCCAAAAAAAATGTCTACTAAAAACTGGGGTGATTTTAAGGAAGTGCTTCGTCAGTTTAATGCAAAAAAAAATGATTTCTACAAGGGGTTAAAAAATGCGCAGCAAGATAACTTAGACAAGAAACTGAGCTTAATTCAAACTGCAACAGACAATATGAATAGTGAAGACTGGGAAACAATTGTTCCACTTTTCAAAAACTTACAAGAGGAATGGAAAAAAATTGGACATGTACCTAGAAGTCAGGCAGATAAAATTTGGACAGAATTTCGTGCATCATGCAATACATTTTTTAATAATTTCCGTGAAAAAAACAATGTTTCTGAAGATAATTGGAAAGAAAATTTAAAGCAAAAAAATGAAATTATTGGCCAGCTAAAGAATGTTACGGATGAGGCTGGAAGCGTAGAAAAAATTGAGGAATTAAAAAACACGTGGAATAAAGTCGGAAAGGTGCCACGTGAAAACCTTTCTATCAATACTGAATTCAATAAAACGCTTCGGGAAAAATTAAAGTTAAATAAAATAAACGAGTTTGATCTGAAAGAAGAAGGTCTATCTGAGGCGCAGCTTTCCGATAAAGCCAGAAAAATTAAAAACCAGATTTCTGATTTAGAAACTGAGATTGTCAAACTTGGAAATAACCTTGGTTTTTTTGCAGATTCTTCTAGAAATAATCCGCTCTTAAAAGAAACTTACGTTAAAATTGATGATAAAAAAACACAGCTTGAAAGCTTAAAAATCACTTTACATCAGATTATTACCGGGGAATAATTTAAAAATATGAAAAATATTGTAATTCTATTTTTATGTCTTTTTAGTTTTGCTTTAAAATCTCAAACTACTGCAAACTATCTTAATATTCCAGACCCATTAGTGATAGACGACACGGAATATTTTTTAGAGTGGAGCAAACAGGCCTCTGCCACGCTTTTTTTACAGCAATATTTGTTAAAAGAGGAAAAAATTACAGATTTTACTAAGATGATAAATGTTTCATATTTTCTAAAAGAAATCAACATCGACGATGCGGTAAAGCAAAAAGTAGAGAGTTTTCAAAAACGAAAAGACACAGATCGGTTTTCTAAAGTTCAGGTAACAGAAAGTCCGGATGGAACAGAATATATTGTGGATGGTCTTTTAACAGAAACTCCAAAAACTGGCTCACCTTACGCAGAATATGGAATTTACAGATTCAAAACAATTACAAACGGAAGTAAGAAGTCATTTTTAATTTTCTCATTTATCAAAAGAAATTATGGAGATTTAAAAACCAGCGCCAAATTTTTAGATAAGGAAAGGAATAAATTAATGGGTGCCGCCATTAATTTTATTATTCCACCAATTTCACTGGGAACAGGAAGTAGTGAAAAAAAATAAATTAAAAAAGCACTTATTAACCTAAGTGCTTTTATTTAAAAATATGACTGACGAATTTTACATGCAACGTTGCATTGAACTAGCACAAAAAGCTTTTGGACAAACATATCCAAATCCTTTAGTAGGCGCAGTGATCGTCTACAAAGATAAAATTATCGGCGAGGGCTATCATCATAAAGCGGGGGAAAATCACGCTGAAATTAATGCTATAAATTCAGTAGAAAATAAAGCACTTCTCCCCGATTCTACCATTTACGTTTCTTTAGAACCTTGCGCTCATTTCGGGAAAACGCCACCTTGTGCATTAAAATTAAAAGAAATCGGTTTTAAAAAAGTAATTATTGGTGCAATGGATTCTCACGACAAGGTGGATGGAAAAGGAAAAAAAATTTTAGAAGATGCTGGAATCTTTGTGGAATCCGGATTTTTAGAAAAGGAATGTGAAGATTTAAATAAAAGATTTTTTAGATATCATCGAAAAAAAAGACCGTTCATCATTCTTAAATGGGCAGAGTCAGCAGATGGTTTTTTAGATAAAAATTTTAAGCCTACACAAATTGGAAATTCATTAAGTAAACAATTTGTGCATCAGCTACGTTCTGGAGAACATTCTATTTTGGTCGGTACAAACACTGCTTTGATTGATAATCCAAGTTTGACGACGAGAGAAATTGCGGGCAGAAATCCTGTGCGTATTTTAATTGATTTTGATTTGAAAGTTCCAAGAAATTTTAAAATTTTTAATTTAGAAGCTGAAACGATTATTTTTAATTCTATTCATGATGCGCAGGACGGAAATTTGAATTTTATAATAATTGAGAAAGAAAATTTTATTAAAAATATGCTTTCAAAATTATATGATATGCAAATACAGTCTGTGATTATCGAAGGTGGAAGTTTCACTTTGCAGCAATTTATCAAGGAAAATATTTGGGATGAATGCATTATTATTAAAAATGAAAATCTTAATTTAAAAAGTGGAACTCCTGTCCCTAATTTTTCTAAATTACCTTTTAAGATTGAAAATCTGAGAGATAACTCTATATCTTTTTATAAAAACTATTAATTTTCGCTCACGTCATTTAAATGTCTCAATTTTCATTTAAAACACTAAAGGAACCAGTCTTTGATATTCTTTTAAAAGAGAAGGGAAGCAAATTCATCGGCTTTGTTTCACCCATTTCAAATGAAGTAGATTTTAGGGACTTTTTAGCAGAAATAAAAAAGCTTCATCCAAAAGCGACTCATTATTGCTATGCATTTAGATTAGGTTTGCATGGTGAAAATTTTCGTGCAAATGATGATGGTGAACCAAATGGGAGCGCTGGTTTACCTATCTATAATCAAATTTTAGGACGAGAGATTACAAATATATGCCTGATTGTCGTAAGATATTATGGCGGGACAAAACTGGGAGTTTCGGGTTTGGTAAAAGCTTATAAAAACTGTGCGCAAGAAACTTTAGAAATCGCAGAAGTGATAACTGAAGATTTAAAAGTAAATTTTAGAATTCAATTTAAATTTGAACTTCAAAATGTCATTTTCTCTTTAATTAATAAATTTGATGGAAAAATCATAAAATTTGATTCAGCCGGAAACTGCAGTATAGAGACTGAAATTAAAGCTTCAGAAAAAGTAAGTTTTAAATTAAAACTTTCAGAATTACATGATGTCAGTTTTGAAATTTTAAAAGACTAGAAATCTAATTACGTCTAGCACCGCCGCCATTAAGCATTGAGGCAAAATAAATAAGTTGGCCTAATGATCCGATTACTACCACAACATAAGTTAATGCAGCCCATTTTAAAGCGTCTTTCGCAGCAGTTTGCTCTTGCATAGTTACTTTTCCAGATTTTTCCAACCAAAGTAATGCCCGATTGCTTGCATCATATTCTACAGGCAAAGTAATAAATGCAAATAATGTGGTAACAGCAAAAAGTAAAATTCCAATAGTTAAGAGCGTTTTATTACCGCTTGAAGCCATCACCAAAACTCCTCCGATTAAAATAAAATTCAAAAATCTCGAGCTCAAATTTACGAGCGGAACCATTTTTGAGCGCAGGTTTAGGGCAGCATAACCGACTTTATGCTGAATTGCGTGGCCACATTCGTGCGCTGCCACTGCGGCAGAAGCAGCATTTCTTTGCATATAAACTTCTTCAGATAAATTGACTGTTTTGTCGCCAGGGTTGTAATGATCGGTTAATTGGCCAGAGACTGAAGTTACTTGAACATCGTCGATGTCGTTATCAGAAAGCATTTTTTCGGCGATTTCTTTCCCTGACATTCCGTTTTGCAGGTGCATTTGGGAATAGTAAGTGAATTTAGATTTTAAACGATTTTGGACAATGAAACTCACCAAAAAAATTACGCCCAAAACGATGTAATATCCACCCATCTTACTCTCTTCTTATTTAATAACTCTACCTAAACAGAAGTAAAAATTATGCCAAATCTCATAATTAAATTTTTAATTTTATCTTTGTTTTTATTAAAAAAATTAAATGGCTTTACCTACTCTAATCGAAGTAAACTCCCCAGAATTGTTAAGAAAATTCGTGAAATTTCCTATGGAACTTTATAAAAATAATTCATGTTATGTTCCACCTTTAATTAGTGATGAAATTAAGATTTGGGATGAGAAAAATAACGCAGCTTTTCTTTATTGTGAATCGGTTAAATATCTAGCCTTAAAGGAAGGTAAAGTGGTAGGGAGAATTGCAATAATAGTCAACTACAAAGAGGCAGAAGAACTTGGTATTTCTAAAGTTCGTTTCGGATGGTTAGATTTTATAGATGATTTTGAAGTATCTAAATCTTTGATAAACAAAGTGATAGAATATGCTAAACAAAAACAAATTACAAAGATAGAAGGACCGATGGGATTTACAAATCTTGATAAATCTGGAATGCTTACAATGGGTTTTGATAAATTAGCAACCATGATCGGTCTGTATAATTTTCCATATTACTCAGAACATTTAGAAAAATTGGGTTTAAAAAAAGAAAAAGAATGGGTAGAATTTGAAATGGTGTTTCCTAAAATTTTATCTGAAAAAGTAAAGAAATTTAACGAATTAATTAAGCAAAAATACAAACTGAGAACGCTTGAATTTAAAAGTAAAGATGAGATAAAACCTTTTATCGACCCCATGTTTAAACTTTTGGATCAAACTTATAATACCCTTTCAAGTTATACGCCTATCACCAAAGAGCAAATTACCACTTATAAAGAAAAATATTTTCCCTTTATTGATAAGAATTTTATCGTTTGTATAGTAGATGAAAAAGATGAATTGGTTGCATTTGCAGTAACAATGCCGTCTTACAGTAAAGCTTTGCAGAAAGCAAAAGGAAAACTGTGGCCTTTTGGTTGGTATTATCTATGGCAAGCCACGCGGAAGAATGATAGTGCCAACTTTTATTTAATAGGCATTCAACCTGAATATCAAAGGCGCGGTGTGACGGCAATTATTTTTAAAGAAATCTATGACCGTTTTACAAAAATGGGCATTAATTATGCAGAAACAAATCCGGAATTGGAAGAAAATGTAAACGTGCAGGTATTGTGGCAGGATTATAATCCTACTAATCATAAGCGTAGAAGAACATATTCTAAAGATATTTAAAGTGAAAAAACAATTAATAGTTTACGGTTTCTTAATTCTCATTTATCTGGTTTACAATTTCTTTTTTAAAATTACAGATGAAAAAATAAACACCGCCATAAATATACTTTTCGCAAGTCTTATATTTGGTTATATTTCTTTTCTTGCCTATACGGTATTAAAAAAGATGAAAAATAAGCAGTAATTTTTAATCGTTCTAAATTATTTTTTTTCTATTACTTAAATTGATATTTTACGTCAGGATATTTTATCCTCTCTACTTTATTCAGTAAATTTGCAAAATAACCTACTATAATGAGTACACCGGAAAGTTACATTCCAATTTTATTTCAAGCTGCCGTTGCAATTGGATTCGTTTTAATTTCAATTTTAGGCGCACATTTTTTGGGACCAAAGTTAAAAGGCGTTAATAAGGATAAAAATTTTGAGTGTGGTATAGAAAATGAAGGAAATGCAAGAACTCCCTTTTCTGTAAAATATTTTTTAACAGCTATTTTATTTGTTCTTTTTGATATCGAAATTGTATTTTTCTATCCTTACGCTGTTAATTTCAGAGAATTTGGATTAGGTGGATTTGTTGCCGTTCTCATGTTTGTAGGTGTATTCTTTTTAGGATTTTTCTACGTCCTAAAAAGAGGGGCTTTGGATTGGGATAAATAATTTTAAAAAAAAAGAAAATGTCAGATAATAAAGATATTATAAAAACAGACGCAACAGCGCCTCCTGGACATTCCGGTGAAGGTTTTTTCGCCACAAAATTAGATAGTTTAATTGGCATGGCGCGCTCTAATTCACTTTGGCCTTTACCATTTGCCACTTCTTGCTGTGGAATAGAGTTTATGGCGATGATGATGCCGACTTATGATTTAGCTCGTTTCGGAGGGGAAAGAATGTCATTCTCACCACGCCAAGCAGATGTACTTTTGATCTGTGGAACGATTGCAAAGAAACTAGGTCCTATTTTAAAAGAAGTTTACACACAAATGGCAGAACCCAAATGGGTTATTGCTGTTGGCGCATGTGCGAGCTCTGGTGGTATTTTTGATACTTATTCTGTGCTACAGGGCGTTGATAAGGTAATTCCAGTGGATGTTTATGTTCCAGGTTGCCCACCAAGACCAGAGCAAATTTTAGAAGGTTTTATGCAGGTACAGGCTTTAGCAAAAAGTGAAAGCTTACGAAGACGTGATTCTGATGAATACAAACATTTACTAGAGTCTTACGATATAAATTAATGGATATGACGAATGAATTTGTGTTGGAAGCCATCACCCGAGAATTTCCAGATTCTGTAATCGAAAACTCTGAACCATATGGATTTTTAACTCTTGAATTAAAAAAAGAAGATTTAAAAAAAATTGTTCATTATCTAAAAGATTCTTCATTAGGAATTAATTTCTTAACTGACGTTTGCGGCATTCATTATCCGGAATTTCCAGACAAAGAATTGGGTGTGATTTATCATCTTCATAATATGCAGACCAATTTTAGAATTCGTCTAAAAGTATTTATGAAGAGAGAGAACGCAGAAGTTGATAGTTTAACAAAACTTTACGCTGGTGCAAACTGGATGGAAAGGGAAACTTTTGATTTTTATGGAATTAAATTTAAAGGACATCCAGATCTTAGAGTCATTTTAAATGACCCCGAGTTAGGTTATCATCCCATGTTGAAAGAATATAAATTAGAAGACGGAACAAGAACGGATAAAGATGATAAAATGTTCGGTAGGTAGCATTTAATGGTGAATATTAATTGATTAATGATGTCAATTTACACTAATTAATTATCAATTATAATTATGAAAGACAACGAATTATCTAATATACTCAGCCAATACGAAACGAAAGAGCAGATTGACGGTCAATTATATACCCTGAATCTTGGTCCGACGCATCCTGCAACGCACGGCATTTTTCAAAATATTCTCACAATGGATGGTGAAAGAATCTTGCATTCTGAGCAGACCGTTGGTTACATTCACCGCGCTTTTGAAAAAATTTCTGAAAGACGTAATTTTGCACAGATCACTACGCTTACTGATAGAATGAACTATTGTTCATCACCAATTAACAACATCGGATGGCATATGACAGTTGAAAAACTGATTGGCTGTGAAGTTGGAAAGCGTGTAGATTATATGCGGATCATTATGATGGAACTCGCTAGAATCGCTGACCATTTGGTTTGTAATGGTGTAATTGGAGTTGATTGCGGTGCATTGACGGGTTTTACGTACGTATTCCAAGACCGCGAAAGAATTTACGAAATGTATGAGGAAATTTGTGGTGCAAGAATGACTACAAACATGGGAAGAGTTGGCGGTTTTGAAAGAGACTTCACACCAAGATTTCATGAATTACTTCAAGATTTTATTAAGAATTTTCCGAAAAGATTTGGCGAATTTGTTACGCTTTTAGAAAGAAACAGAATATTTATGGACCGCACGATTGGCGCTGGTTCAATATCAGCCGAACGCGCTTTGAGTTATGGTTTTACAGGACCAAATCTTCGCGCCGCAGGTGTTGATTATGATGTTCGCGTGGCGCAACCTTATTCTTCTTACGGAGATTTTGATTTTACCATTCCAATTGGAACTGCAGGAGACACTTACGATCGATTCATGGTAAGACAAACTGAAGTTTGGGAGAGTTTAAAATTAATTAAAAACGCTTACGAAAATTTACCTCAAGGTCCATTTCATGCAGACGTTCCCGACTTTTATTTACCGGAAAAAGCAGATGTTTACACTAAAATGGAAGCCTTAATTTACCACTTTAAAATTGTAATGGCAGAAACTGAAATTCCGAAAGGTGAAGTTTACCATTGTGTAGAGGGTGGAAACGGAGAACTAGGATTTTATTTGGTAAGCGATGGCGGAAGAACGCCTTACAGATTGCATTTCAGAAGACCATGTTTTATTTATTATCAGGCTTATCCTGAAATGATACAAGGGGCAATGATCTCTGATGCAGTTGTAACATTAAGTTCAATGAATGTAATTGCTGGAGAGTTGGACGCGTAATTTTGTACACTGTACAAAGTAAAATGTGTAAAAATTAAAAAATTAAAAAGTACTTTGTACATCGTACAATCTACATTTTACAAAAAGATTAAATAGTGAGTGAAATAAGTTTTAGTTCCGAGACTTTAGATAAAGTTCAGGAAATGATAAAAAGATATCCGCAAGGAAAAAGCAAATCGGCTTTAATTCCAGTGTTGCTTCTAGCACAGAAAGAATTAGGTGGCTGGTTAAGTATTCCCGTAATGGATTATGTGGCAGAAGTTTTAAATTTATTGCCCATTGAAGTTTACGAAGTGGCTACTTTTTACAGCATGTTTAATATGAAACCAGTCGGCAAATTTGTGTTAGAAGTTTGCAGAACGGGACCCTGTATGTTGAACGGTAGTGAAAAAATC
The DNA here is from genome assembly GCF_052976925.2 of Halpernia sp. GG3. Taxonomy (NCBI): domain Bacteria; kingdom Pseudomonadati; phylum Bacteroidota; class Flavobacteriia; order Flavobacteriales; family Weeksellaceae; genus Halpernia; species Halpernia sp. GG3. The sequence goes on along the minus strand of NZ_JBRIIR020000012.1, from coordinate 15,426 downwards.
TTAAATCATATCCGAACAACATTAAATATTAAAGACGGTGAAACTTCGGCCGACGGAGTATTTACCTTAAAACCTGCAGAATGTCTGGGCGCTTGTGGTTACGCCCCAATGATGCAGTTGGGAAAATTTTACCACGAAAATTTAACAACAGAAAAAGTCGACGAAATCCTTCAACTTTGCAGAGAAGGACAGTTGGCCTTAAATTAATTTAAAAAAAATGAGTAAAAAGCTTTTACTTAAAGACGCACATATAGAAGGCATTCGCTACTTTGAAACGTACCGGAAACACGGTGGTTACGAAGCAATGGAAAAAGCCTTCAAAATGACACCCGAAGAAATAACTGAAGAAGTGAAAACTTCTGGATTGCGAGGTCGCGGTGGCGCAGGATTTCCAACGGGTTTGAAATGGAGTTTTCTGGCAAAACCAGAAGGCGTTCCCAGACATTTGGTTGTAAATGCCGATGAATCTGAACCCGGAACTTTTAAAGACCGGTATCTAATGGAGTTTTTGCCACACCTGCTAATTGAAGGAATGATAATTTCATCTTTCGCTCTAGGCGCTCATGACTCGTATATTTATATCCGCGGCGAATATGCGTGGATCACAGATATTTTAGAAGAAGCCATTGACGAAGCTAAAAAAGCAGGATTTTTAGGTAAAAATATTTTAAATTCTGGTTACGATTTAGAAATTTACGTTCACCGAGGCGCTGGCGCTTATATTTGTGGAGAAGAAACTGCACTTTTAGAATCGCTTGAAGGAAAACGTGGAAATCCAAGATTAAAACCACCATTCCCCGCTGTGAAAGGTGCTTGGGAAAGACCAACAGTTGTCAATAATGTAGAAACAATTGCAGCAGTTGTACCGATCATAAGTATCACCGGTGCACAATATGCAAAAATTGGCGTAGGGAAATCAACAGGGACAAAATTAATTTCTGCTTGTGGAAATATAAATAAACCAGGCGTTTATGAAATTGATATGACAATTTCCGTCGAAGAATTCATTTATTCTGAGGAATATTGTGGTGGTATTCCAAATGGTAAAAAACTAAAGGCCTGTATTCCAGGAGGAAGTTCAGTGCCAATTGTTCCCGCTAATTTATTATTAAAAACTATTAACGGAAAAAATAGAATAATGAATTATGAATCTCTTGCAGACGGTGGTTTTGCAACTGGAACGATGATGGGTTCCGGTGGATTTATTGTTTTAGATGAAGACCAATCTGTAGTAGAACATACCATGACTTTGGCAAGGTTTTATAACCACGAGAGTTGTGGACAATGTACTCCTTGTCGCGAAGGAACAGGCTGGATGTACAGAATTTTGCAAAAAATTCATTCTGGAAAAGGCGAAATGAAAGATATTGATCTACTTTGGGATATCCAGAGAAAAATTGAAGGTAATACAATTTGTCCGTTAGGTGATGCAGCCGCTTGGCCAGTCGCCGCAGCAATCAGACATTTTAGAGATGAATTTGAATGGTATATCGAAAACCCTGAATCTCAAACCAGAAATTACGGTTTATCAAATTATGCAGAACCAATACCGACGCCGGAAATTCAAAATATCAATAGTTGAAAAATAAAGTAATCCTAATTGCGCTTATATTATTTTCAACATTTAGTTTGAAAGCGCAGACGCAACCCTTCCAAAAAGGAAGCATGTTTTTTATGTTTGGGTGGAACAGAGGTGCTTTCAGCAATTCTGATATCCATTTCGTAGGAAATGGTTATGATTTTCAATTAAATAATGTCGTTGCGCATGATCGACCTTCGCCATTAAGTTTTGATTACATCAATCCCAAGTGGTTCACGGTCGTGCAATATGACTTTCGGGCAGCCTACTTTATTAAAGATAATTTAGCATTAGTGTTGGGAATAGATCATATGAAATACGTAATGGATCAAAATCAAACTGTAAATTTCTCTGGAAAAATAAGTGATCCAAAATATGCGGCGTATGTGCAAAATGGACAAGTTAATTTGGCTGACGCTAATTTCCTTACTTTTGAACACACAGACGGACTTAATTATGAAAACTTAGGTATTGAAAAATATCAAAATTTAATTAATAAAGATAAAATTGATCTGGTTTGGTCTTATGGCGGCGGAATTGGAGTAATGTTTCCAAAAAGTAATGTAAAATTATTTGGTAACGAAAGAAGTGACCGTTTTCATGTTGCAGGAATGGGAAGTGACTTAAGAACCAGTCTTAATTTTATTTATAATAAACATTGGCTGTTGAGAGTTGAAGCAAAAGCAGGATATATCAATATGTGGGATATTAAAACAACGTTAAATAATAAACCAGATTATGCACAGCAAGATTTTGTTTTCGGACAAGTTTTGGCAGGAATTGGATATACTTTTAAGACAAAGAAAAAATTATAAATCATATTGCTGAAAAGCAAATTAAAAAATATGAGCGAAGAAATTAAAAAATTTAAAGTAACTATTGATGGGCAAACTACGGAAGTTGAGCCTGGAACCACTATTTTAAATGCGGCACGTCAAATTGGCGGTCGCTCGGTTCCACCAGCAATGTGTTATTATTCTTCCCTGGAAACAAGTGGCGGACGTTGCAGAACTTGTTTGGTAGAAGTGAGCGCAGGTTCAGAAAAAGATCCAAGACCAATGCCAAAATTAGTGGCAAGCTGCAGAACTGCCGTAATGGATGGCATGGAAGTGAAAAACTTGACTTCCCCAAAAACCCAAGAAGCAAGACACGCAGTTACAGAATTTTTGTTAATTAACCATCCGCTGGATTGCCCAATTTGTGACCAAGCTGGCGAATGTCATTTGCAAGATCTTAGTTATGAAAACGGTGCAGAAAGTACGAGAACAGAGTTTGAACGTAGAACTTTCGAGCCGGAAGATATTGGCCCTTATATAAAATTGAACATGAACCGTTGCATTTTATGCGCGAGATGTGTTTTATTAGCCAATCAATTAACGGAAACCAGAGAACACGGCATTTTATTTCGCGGTGAACATGCTGAAATTTCTACTTATTTAAACAAAGCCTTAGATAACGATTTTATTGGAAATGTTGTTGATGTTTGTCCAGTTGGCGCCTTAACTGATCGAACTTCCCGTTTTATGAGTCGTGTTTGGTTTACAAAACCAATGAACGCTCATTGCGATTGTGATAAATGTTCTGGGAAAGCCACAGTTTGGTTAAAAGGAGACGAAGTAATTAGAGTCACTGCCAGAAAAGACCAGTACGACGAAGTTGCCAGTGAAGATTACATCTGCAATACTTGTAGATTTGGCAGAAAAGAAGCGAAAGATTGGGTAATTGAAGGCCCAAGACACATCGACAGACACTCGGTTATTTCTTTAAATCATTATCAAACACCACTAAATGAACTTCGTTTACTGGACAACCCAGACGCAAAAGAAATTAGCAAAAAAGATGAAATATTTGTGGCAACAAATGATGAAAGTCGCATATTGGGAAATCCAGATGCAAACGAAATTAGTAAAAAAGACGAAATATAAGTCATGGGATTATTAACTTTTAAATTAATACTGGTGGTTGGCCTTTTCATATTGGCATTAACCGTCGCAGCCTATTCTACTTGGGCTGAAAGAAAATTAGCCGCGGTTATGCAGGACAGAATGGGACCAAGCCGCGCGGGACCTTTTGGTTTATTTCAACCTTTAGCAGATGGAGGAAAATTTTTCTTTAAAGAAGATTTTACACCGGCAAATGCTGAAAAATTTCTCTTCGTCATCGGGCCTTCTTTGGTCATGTTTATTTCCTTAATTACGGGCGCCGTGATTCCCTGGGGGAAATCTCTAAGTTTTGGCGGGCAAAGTTATTCATTACAAGTAGCGAACATTGACGTTGGCGTTTTATATTTAATTGGAATGGTTTCCATTGGTGTTTACGGAATTATGATCGGAGGTTGGGCTTCAAATAATAAATATTCTTTGATTGGTGCAATTCGCGCCTCTTCCCAAATGATTTCTTACGAACTCGCGATGGGGTTGGCTTTAATTGCCATTATTATGATGACAGGAAGTTTAGACTTAAAAGTGATCACTGAAAATCAAGCCTCTGGTAAATTGTGGGGATTTATCCCTTGGGTTTCTGGTATGAACTGGAATATTTTTTATCAACCGGTCGCATTTATTATATTTTTTGTTGCGGCTTTAGCAGAATGCAATAGACATCCATTTGATTTAGCGGAATGTGAATCTGAGTTAATTAATGGATATCACACGGAATATTCTTCAATGAAACTGGGACTTTACATGTTCGGCGAATACGTGAATATGTTTATTTCTAATGCGTTAATTGTGACTTTATTTTTAGGCGGTTATAATTTCCCAGGGATTCATTGGGCCATGGAACATTGGAGTGAAAATACTGTGGGGATTTTATCAATCTTATCATTTTTACTAAAAACCTTTATTGGTATTTTAATATTTATGTGGGTAAGATGGACTTTACCAAGATTTAGATATGACCAACTAATGCACCTTGGCTGGAAAAAATTAATCCCAATTGCTTTGGTAAATTTAGTTTTAACCGGTGCAATTATTTTAACGTACGAACACTTTTTTAAATAATTAAAAAGGGAATATCATATAAAACGCAATATATTTGCAGCCCGCTTTGAGTGTAAAACCTTTTTTCGACGAGGAATTTCGGGTAAAAAGATGGGAACGGAAGGCATAAATGAGTAAAAGCAAATGCTTTATCGAAATTGACGGACGAACTTCAGTGGTACCCAAATTAAAAAAATAGAATTAAATTAATTTTAATATTGTTAAATTGTTACACTATTAAATTGTTACATTAAGAAGAATGAAATTAACAAACAGGTCTAAGGTCGTTTCTAATAAAAAGATGACTCTTAGCGAAAAACTATATTTACCGGCGATTTTGAAAGGGATGGCGATTTCTATGAAACACGGTATAAACACCGTGGTGAATGGTTCCCAAACAATTCAATACCCTGAAGAAGTAAAACCGCGTGCAAAAATTTGGCGTGGACTTCACGTTTTAAAAATAGACGAAGAAGGCCGAGAGCGTTGTACCGCTTGCGGATTATGCGCAGTCGCTTGCCCCGCAGAAGCAATAACAATGACTTCGGGAGAAAGAACAAAAGAACAAAAAGATCTTTACAGAGAAGAAAAATATGCCGAAATTTATGAAATAGATATGTTACGTTGCATCTTTTGTGGTATGTGTGAAGAAGCTTGTCCAAAATCTGCTATTTATTTGACAGACAGATTAGTAGATGTAGAAACCAACCGCGGTTCTTTCATTTATGGCAAAGATAAATTAGTGGAAACAATGGAAACTAGAATTGATGTTTCTGCAAGACAATCTGAAGAACAAAAAAAATTAGTTTAAAAATGGCGCAAATACTTTTCTTTATCGTTGCTTTTATTACCATTATTAGTGCCCTCTATTTCGTATTTGCGAAAAATCCACTCTATAGTATTTTATCACTGATTGTCACCTTTTTCTCAATTGCCGGGCTTTACGTTTTATTAAATGCACAGTTTTTAGGCATAGTTCAAATCATTGTTTACGCCGGCGCCATAATGGTATTATTCCTTTACATCCTGATGATGTTAAATTTAAATGAAGCCGACGAAAGTAAAAAACCAACTTATGGAAAATTTATAGCAATTTTTTCTGCGGGACTTTTATTTATTGCAATGCTCGGTGCTTACAAAGGAATGTCCATGGATTCTGTGGCGGGATCTACGATAAATCAGTCCGCAGGTTTAACAAAAGACTTAGGCAGATTATTATTTAATGAATATGTTTTACCGTTTGAATTTGCTTCTGTTCTCATTTTAGCAGGAATTGTAGGTGCGGTTTTAATCGGTAAAAGAGAGTTATAAATTATGGGAGAAACCAATACTTTTATACAAAGTGTGCCTTTAGAGTATTTTATTATGCTCAGTACATTTTTGTTTTGTTTAGGCGTTTTAGGCGTTTTAGTTCGGAGAAATGCGATTGTGATTTTAGGTTGCGTAGAATTAATGTTAAATTCTGTAAACCTTTTATTAGCAGCATTTTCCAGTTACAAAGGCGATGGAAATGGACAGATTTTAGTTTTTTTTATCATGGTAGTTGCCGCGGCGGAAGTTGCCGTTGGTTTAGCAATTATCGCGATGATGTACCGGAATTCAAAATCAGTCGATATCAGTATTTTTAATAAATTAAGAGGTTAAGAAAAGGATGGAAAATTTAGTTTACGCAATCATACTTTTGCCTCTCGTGGGTTTCTTATTTAATGGTTTTTTTGGTAAAAGATTACCTAAAATCTTCGTTGGTTCTTTAGCGACATTAGTGGTTTTCGCCTCTTTTTGTATCGCTGTTAAAATATTTTTAGGCTTTGATGAAAACTCTTCGCCTGTCGTAGTAAAAGCCTTCGAATGGTTTAAGGTGAACGGCATGCAAATTAATTTTGCTTTTCAAATTGATCAGCTATCCTTGATGATGATTATGATTATCACGGGAATTGGCTCATTAATTCACCTCTACTCTATTGGCTATATGAGCCATGACAAAGGATTCTATAAATTTTTTACTTATTTAAATTTATTTATTTTCTCAATGTTACTTTTAGTAATGGGAAGTAATTATTTAATATTATTCATTGGTTGGGAAGGCGTTGGTGTCTGTTCTTATTTATTAATCGGATTTTGGTATAAAAATGAAGATTATGGTAAAGCTGCACGTAAAGCATTTATCATGAATAGAATCGGCGATTTAGGATTATTGATCGGTATTTTTGTGATTGCACAGCAAATGAATGCCATCGATTATATGACTGTTGCTCAAAACGCTACAAAATTTGAATTGAATTCACCTGTTGTTGTTTTCATTACTTTAAGTCTATTTATCGGTGCTATTGGTAAATCTGCACAAATTCCATTATTTACCTGGCTTCCAGATGCGATGGCGGGTCCAACACCAGTTTCTGCTTTAATTCATGCCGCGACAATGGTAACTGCTGGTATTTATTTAGTTGTAAGAAGTAATTTCTTGTTTTCTCTAGCACCTACAACTTTAGATATCATTTTATTTATTGGTTTAGCAACCTCTTTAGTTGCCGCATTCATTGGTTTACGTCAAAATGATATTAAAAAAGTGTTAGCGTATTCTACTGTTTCTCAATTAGGATTTATGTTTATTGCATTAGGCGCAGGCGCTTATACCGTTGCAATGTTTCATTTAATGACACACGCATTTTTCAAAGCATTATTATTTTTAGGTGCAGGTTCAGTAATTCACGCGATGAGCGACGAACAGGATATGCGCAAAATGGGTGGTTTACGGAAAAAAATTCCACTCACTTTTATCACATTTTTGATAGGAACTTTAGCAATTTCAGGAATTCCTTTCTTTTCCGGGATGATTTCAAAAGACGAAATTCTTGCCGCAACTTGGAATAAAAGCCCAATCATTTGGTTTTTAACTTTATTCAGTGCTGCATTAACGGCTGTTTATATGTTCAGACTTTTATTCTTGACCTTTTACGGCGAGTTTAGAGGAACCAAAGAACAGGAAAAACACATTCATGAAAGTCCGGCGACAATGACGATTCCTTTGGTCGTTTTAGCAGTTCTATCTTTAGTTGGTGGATTTTTAAATTTACCCCATTTTGTAGGACATGATTATTCTCAGAAATTAGATAAATGGCTACACAACATTTATTTATTTGACGTTCTAGCCGCAGAAATGCCATTATGGAAAGAACTTTCTTTAATGGGAATTACCATTGCAATGGTTCTAATAATCATGTATATTGTTTATAATAGGTATGTCAATAAAGGAAAACAAGCCCTGCCAGAAAAAGAATATGTTGGTTGGGAAAGGCTTTCTAATAAAAAATTATTTATCGATGAAATTTACCAAGCAACCGTTATAAAACCAATCGAAGGTTTAGGCAAAGCAGGTAAAATGTTTGACCGTGAAATCTTAGGTCCATTTACTGATTTTATTGGTATTGGTGCGGAAGATTCTGGTCGCGCAATGAAGCGTTTCCAAAATGGAAATGTAGAAAATTATGTGCTAATAATGTCTTTAGCGATAGGAATAATTTTAATTGTTAACTTTATATTACAATAAATGTCTGTAGTTTTATTAGCGTTATTGCTATTACCTTTAATAGGTTCAATTTTTACTTTTTTCTGGAAGAATAACAAGTTTAGCAATGATGTTGCACTCGGTTTTTCCATCATCTCAATGTTATTGGCATTTTATGCATTGGCTTATTTCAATTTTGATGCACGGATTGATCTGCCGATGCAATATGAAATTAACTTTCCTTTTTCGCAAATAATAGACAGTAGATTGCATTTCGGTATCGACGGATTGAGTATGATCATGGTTATTTTGACCAATATTTTAGTACCGTTGATTATTTTGTCTTCATTTAATGAAAAACGCTGCTACAGTAACAAATTTTACGGCTTAATCTTATTAATGCAGTTCGGTTTACTAGGAGTTTTTACTTCATTAGACGGTTTGGTTTTTTACGGTTTCTGGGAAATCACTTTAATTCCGATCTGGTTCATTTGCGGCCTTTGGGGTCAGGAAGATCAAAAATTAAAATTCACCACTAAATTTTTCATCTTCACTTTTGTTGGTTCACTCTTTATGTTGGCCGGATTAATCTTTGTTTATGTTCATTCTAACTCTTTTGCTTTAGTAGATTTATATAACGCAAGTCTTAGTGGTACAGAAGAAGTTTTTGTATTCTGGTTCATTTTTGCAGCATTTGCAGTGAAATTTCCAATATTTCCTTTCCACAATTGGCAAGCAGACACTTATACTTATTCGCCAACACAAGGCTCAATGTTACTGTCCGGGATCATGGCAAAAATGGCCGTTTTCGGTTTATTAAGATATTTATTACCAATTACACCACACGCTATCGCCGGAACTTCTGGTGGAATTGTTTTGATGTTATGTGTTTTTACCGTAGTTTTTGGTGGTTTGGTAGCGCTTATTCAAAACGATTCAAAACGAATTATCGCCTATTCTTCTCTTTCACATATTGGTTTAATTGCCGCTGGTATTTTCGCTTCGGCTCTATTAACTTTAAAAGGAAACTTTACTATTGAAGGTGGCGAAGGTGCAGTTATTCAGGCTTTTGCGCACGGTATTAATGTCGTTGGTTTATTTTATTGCGCCGATATTTTATTTAAAAAATTTAAAACTAGAGATATTAGACAAATGGGCGGTCTGGCAAGTGTTGCGCCAAAATTTGCGGTATTATTTATGGTAATTTTATTTGGTTCTCTTGGTGTGCCTTTAACTAATGGTTTTATTGGAGAATTTATTTTAATAAAATCAGTGTATGATTACAACAGTATTCTCGGGATTTTGTCAGGATTGACCATGATTTTAGCTGCGGGTTATCTTTTAAGATTTTATGGAAAAACCATGTTTGGTGAGGGAGATAAAGTGATTTTGTCTTCTGTAAAAGATATTTCTGGTGTAGAATTTACAGTTTTAGCCAGTTTAGCAGTATTTGTAATTTTACTAGGCATTTTTCCACAGCCGCTATTAGATATGGCAAATAGTTCTTTAAAACTAATTTACGGATCTTTAGTTTTCTAAAATAAAATTGATAAAAAAGTCAGGCATTTTTTTTAAACCTGCGCATAAAATTTTCAAATATTAAGTATGAGTGTTATAATTATTATTTTCCTTACCGCAGTGATAGCCTTATTTTCTGGCGTTTTTGAGCAAGGGAAATGGGCGAGATATATTGGAATTGCTGGTTTAGTAGTGGCTTTTTACGTTTCATTTTTACCTGAAAATCACTTCTTTGCACAATACAATTCCATGTTTGTATTTGGTCATAATGAAGCGCTTTTCACAAAAATTTCAATCGTAATTACGTTGCTTTTATTTTTTCTGGGAGGTTTCGCTCTCAGCAATCACAGAAGCCACCAGTCAGAGCTTTATACTTTGATTTTATTTTCCTTAATCGGTGGTATCATCTTATTTTCTTTTCAAAATTTAGTCACCTTATTTTTAGGGATTGAAATTTTATCTATCCCCCTTTATGTAATGGCAGGCGCAAGAAAGACCGATTTGAAATCTACGGAAGCCTCTATAAAATACTTCTTAATGGGCGCTTTTGCTACAGGATTTTTACTTTTTGGAGTTGCTTTAATTTATGGAAGTTCCGGAAGTTTTGATCTCTACGCCATTCATGCGTTCGGAATTGAACACCCAAAAAACTTAATGTTCATAATGGGTTGCGTTTTAATGTTGACTGCTTTAGCATTTAAAGTGTCACTCGCACCTTTCCATATGTGGAGTCCAGACGTTTACCAGGGATCGCCTTCGCTAATTACGACGTTTATGATGACGGTTGTAAAAATTTCTGGTTTTGTCGCACTTTTCAGATTAATGACAATTGGTTTCTACGGCGTTTTCGGCGAATGGATTAATATTTTAGCCGTTCTTGTAATTATCACTTTGCTTCTTGCTAACTTTATGGGTTTAGCTCAAAACAACGCGAAAAGAATGTTGGCTTACTCTTCCGTTTCCCACGCCGGATATATTGCTCTAATATTTTTCGGAATTAACAATCTCTCCACTTATAATTTAGCATTTTACCTTTTCGCTTATTCTTTGGCGTCAGTTGGCGTGATGATGTGTTTAATATATGTTGAAAAAATAAAAAGAGAATCTTCATTTAAAGCCTTTAATGGTTTGGGAAAGACTGAACCAATTTTAGCAGTTACTGCTTCAATATCATTACTTTCAATGGCAGGAATTCCCTTAACAGCAGGTTTCGTCGGGAAGTTTAGTTTATTTGCTCAGGCGATGCAAGCCGCACCAATTTTAGTAATTATTGCGGTAATTGGTTCAGCCTTATCAATTGCCTATTATTTAAGATTAATTATTGCCATGTTTTTCTACGAAGAAAGCACGTTCAATACCACAGAAAAAGTAAGTTTAACTTATAATATCGTGGCGATTTTCATCATCGCAGCAATTATCGGTTTAGGCGTTTATCCCGATTTATTTGCGGTGCAATTTGGATTATAGGTATTCTAATTAAAAATATTTCGATTTAAAATATTAAAGCATAACTTTTTGGTTGTGCTTTTTTTAATTAATATTTCCTAAATTGAAGAAAGTTTATTTTAACAACGATTATCATGAAATTTCCCTTCCATTTCGCTTTCAAAGTAAAAGATTTAGAATCCACCCGTAAATTTTACATCGAAATTTTGGGCTGTGAAGAAGGCCGTTCTACAGAAACCTGGGTAGATTTTAATTTCTTTAGTCATCAACTTTCTGCGCATATTAGCAGCGAATTCCCCGCTTTAGATTTCTGCGGAAAAGTTGATGGAATATTAGTTCCAATTCCGCATTTCGGCTGCGTTTTAGATGAGATCACTTTTAAAGATATTCAGGAAAAATTAGAAAATACTGGTGTTGATTTTTTAATTAAACCAAAGATCAGATACGCAGGAAAAGTTGGCGAACAAACCACCATGTTCGTTTTTGACTTTAGCGGAAATCCTTTAGAATTTAAAATGCTTTCTAATGAAACACAATTGTTTACATAAAAATGTTTTATGAATTTAATTTTCGTTTCGCTTCGTTTTATTAATAAAAAAATCAAAGTAGTTTTTTAATTTAATCAACTCATTTTCTGTCTAGGCAAACCAATCTCATGTTCCTGCGGATAAGGTTTTCGTGAGGTCATACTTACATCTTCTTTTAATTTATTTTGGGTTTCAAAAGATTTTTTATCACCACTGGAATACCGCGGATCTGAAATGAACGGCATTTTTGCCATTTTTAAAACCGTGATCGTCGGAAAGTGAAAATCAACTTCTACCAAACCTAAAAGCAAATAACAGCCGCCACCTTGAAACGGATATTGATGCAAATTATCAGGAAAATGTGCCGTATCAAAAAAGTTGCCTTCAAAATCTATCCAGGTGCCGAAAAACATAGTGCCTTTTTTGGTTGGAACGTGCTTTCTGGAAATAAGATAAGCCATCATTTTCACCTCTTTTTTATGAAATTTAAGTAAATCTTTCGCCATCACTTTACCTCGAAATTTGGTTTGTAATAAATCAAACGGACTGCAGGAAACGGTGAATCCTAAAATCTCAATTTCATCAAAAGCATCTTCAAGAAAATTTCTTTTTAATTGTGGAAGTTGATATTCCTGCGCAGGTTCTTCTAAAAGAGAAAGCATTTTGCAATCCGGTTTATAAGTCGACATTATGAAACGTGCTTCGATTAAAAGTTCATTTTTCTGTTTTCTAGTAAATCTGAAAGCCCCAATAAAAATTAAGATCTGTAAACTTTCAATTCCTAAAGGAACGCGTTTTATAAAATTCTCTAATGATAAGTAATCGCCGTTATTTTCTCTTTCTTCAGGAATAAACTGCGCGATTCTGCCTTCAATCTTTTCAATGTGCATTAAACCTAAAAAAACATCGTCGTCATAAACTGTCGTCTTAAATTCACTTTTATTCACACACGGATTATTGATTTTTCCACCCGACATTTTGGCTTCGTGCACATAAACTTCAGTTCTGTAAAAACCACCTTGATTATTAATTACAGCAACCATAAACTCAATCGGGTAATAAACTTTTAGATATAAACTCTGGTAACTTTCCACCGCATAAGACGCGGAATGGGCTTTGCAGAAAGAATATCCCGCGAAAGATTCTATCTGCCGATACACTTCCTGCGACAACTGTTCGGAATGACCTAGTTTTTTACAGGATTCAAAAAAATCACTTTTTACTTTTTGTAAAGCGTCTAAAGAACGACCTTTTCCACTCATTGCACGGCGCAAAACATCGCCATTCGCTGCGGAAAGTCCACCAAAATGAAGTGCAATTTTTATCACGTCTTCCTGATAAACCATAATACCGTAAGTTTCGCCTAAATGTTTTTCAAAAACAGGATGAAAATATTCAAATTTATCGGGATTATTGTGCCGGAAAATGTACTCGCGCATCATTCCGCTTTTTGCCACGCCGGGACGAATAATTGAAGATGCGGCTACTAAAACTTTAAAGTTATCGCAACTTAATCGTCGTAACAATCCTCTCATCGCGGGACTTTCAATATAAAAACAGCCGATGGTTTTTCCTTTTGCTAAAAATTCATTACAGATCTTTTCATCTTTTGAAATCGAAGTGTCTTTAATATCTACGGAAATATTCCGATTCTTTTTAATTAAATCCTGTGCATCTTTTATACTTCCCAAACCGCGCTGGGAAAGAATATCAAACTTTTCAAAACCAATATATTCCGCTACATGCATATCAAACTGCACGATTGGGAAACCTTTTGGCGGCATTTCTAAAGCAGTGTAATTGGTGATTGGTTCTTCAGAAATAATAATTCCACAGGAATGCATACTTCTTTGGTTCGGAAATTTTTCTAATAATTTACCGTATTTATGAACAAGCTTTACGACCGAATTTTCCTCGTGTTCATTTTGCGGTTTAGTTGCCAAAGCATCCAATTCTTCTTTTGGCAAACCAAAAACTTTCCCCAATTCCCGAAAAATAGAACGGTATTTAAACTCGACATTTGTACCACAAAAAGCCACATGGTCTTTGCCATATTTTTTAAAAATATAGTCTAAAATAGCATCGCGGTTTTGCCAACTCCAGTCAATATCAAAATCTGGCGGACTTTTTCTATTTAAATTTAAAAAACGCTCAAAATAAAGATCTAGTTCTATGGGACAAATATCTGTGATCCCAAGACAAAAACTCACAATACTGTTTGCGCCGCTTCCTCTCCCAACATGCATAAAACCTTGACTATTACTGTATCTTACAATATCCCAAGTGATCAAGAAATAGCCGCTAAAATTGAGTTGGTCAATTACTTTCAGTTCCTTTTCTATTCTTAAAAGTGCATTTTCTTCCTGCGCGGGATATTTTATTTTAAAACCTTCATAAGCTAGTTTTCGCAGAAGTTTTTCATCTTCATCTTTAGATTCTGTAAAATGTTTTTTATTTCTGGCTATGCCAAATTCATAGTCAAAATTGCAGTTTTCTAAAAGATTCTTAGTATTTTTTATGATCTGCGGATAGTTTTTAAAAGCGGCTAAAATTTCATTTTCAGGTTTTAAAATCTCGGTTTCTTTACAATAATCTTCTTTATTTAATTTACTGATCAACGTGTTTAAATCTATAGCACGCAAAATTTTGTGCAGATTAAATTCCTGTTTGGTTTTAAAAGTAACCGGTTGCAAAATAACCATTTTATGCACCAGTCTTTTTAACATCGAATTAAAAATCAGATTTAGCTGTTCGGCTTTTACGCCGATAAATTCATTATCTAAAAGTGTTTCGGGGATATTTTCTAAAGGATAAACAACGAAAACTTCTTTAAAATCCGGATTGGTTTTAGGTAAAATTTTACCCTTACAATTATGCGCCGTCAGCATTCTGTTGATTTCCGCAATTCCTTTTGCATTTTTCGCTAAAGTGATGTAATACAATTCATTTTCTGATCGAATTTCTACGCCAACAACTGGTTTTATTTCATTTTGATGACAAAGTTTGGTAAAATCATAAATTCCCGTGATTGTATTGATATCCGTTAATGCTAAAGTTTTAATATTATTTTCTACAGCTTGCTGCACCAAATTTTCAATAGAAATAGTGCCATATCTGAGACTGTGAAACGTGTGACAATTGAGGTACATGGTTCTATTCTGGAAAAAATTATTAAAAGCAAACACTTTTTTGTTGGCTATTTAAAAGAAAAATATTACTATTTCATTATTATTCTTTTTTCATGATAAAAAAGAATCAAAAAATCAAGACTGGAAACTCACCTAAAAATTAAACTTTTGACCTAAAATTTCCAAACTCAGGCGGAAAGTTTTATTAGTTTCTGAGTTGTATATTTTTTACCGCCACTCAAACACCGAAAATTTTTGAACGGTCAAAAATTTAATTTTCTTAACGGCTCCTTTTCCAAGGTCATTTTTGAAGCGGTTTAATAAAATGAATTTTAGCGCTGTTTATTTTTCATTTTTTTCATTCTTAAAATTATTTTCTAAATTATTTAAAACTTAATTACTGGCAATCACTGCGCCCCGGCTTGAGTGAAGCTCCTTTTGTACGGCGGAACGCCGAACAAAAGAGCGGGAACGGAAGACGGAAACAGGCGCCCAAAAAAATATTTAAAAATGTTAAACGGAAATATTATATTTAAAACCCAAGGCTTTTCCGACCGCATTTTCGCCAAATCTATCTTTAATTTTATCCATCGTTTGGTACAGATTCATGAGTTCTTCTGTGTCTTCAAAAAGGTTCATCTGATGATTTCCATGAACTAATCCGGTAAATTTTACACCGATTAATCTTAATCTCATTCGGCGCGTGTACAATTTTTTAAAAAGTTCCAGCGCAACTCTCGTG